>JAEUGW010000034.1 GCA_016795565.1 Opitutaceae bacterium
CGCCGACTGCGTGGGCTAAACTTCTGCGTCACATGGAGATTTCCTACTGCATTGCAGTTGGATTTGGCTCACTGCACCGCTGGGAAACACGCTCATGCGCTGCTTCGACTGCATCGTTCCGGCTAAGAGCCTATCCGAATATCCTATCCCCGACAGCTTGGTTTTCTGTAGCGGCGGTCTATGACCGCCGTCGAGCGTGGTGGGGTGATCGTTCGGCGGTCATAGACCGCCGCTACAGGACAGGCCGTTATTCGGATAGGCTCCACGCACGCCCGGTTTGGTTTCGTTTACGCCAGCCCCTGTGTCATAGGAGGCCAAAATCTGGTTGCTCCGGGGTGGGGCGGGGCGTTTGGTTGGGCGTTCCGTCCCTATGAAACGCACCCATCACTGCGCCCAACTCACCAAGGCCAACCTCGGCGCCACCGTCTCGCTCGCCGGCTGGGTTGATTCCGTCCGCGACCACGGCGGCATCATCTTCGTCGACCTCCGCGACCGCGAGGGCGTCACCCAGGTGAAGTTCGACTCCAACCTCCGCGCGGAGGCTGCGCAGCTCAAGGACGAGTCCGTCATCGGCATCGTGGGCAAGGTCGAGAACCGCCCGGACGCCATGGTGAACCGAAACCTGCCCACCGGTGAGATCGAGATCGATGCGACTGAGCTCACGGTGCATAACCTGGCCGAGACCCCGCCGTTCCCGCTGACCGACGTCGGCGGCGACAAGGTCAACGAGGACCTGCGCCTGACCTACCGTTACCTCGACCTGCGCCGCCCGAAGATGCGCAAAAACCTCGCCGTGCGCCACCGCGCGACGAAGTCCGTCCGCGACTACTTCGACTCCCAAGGCTTCTACGAGGTCGAGACGCCGGCCCTGTTCAAGAGCACGCCCGAGGGCGCGCGCGAATACCTCGTGCCGTCGCGCATCCACGCCGGCCAGTTCTACGCGCTCTCGCAGTCGCCCCAGCAGTTCAAGCAGATCCTCATGGTCGCGGGCGTGGAGAAATATTTCCAGATCGCCCGCTGCTTCCGCGACGAGGACCTGCGCGCCGACCGCCAGATGGAGTTCACCCAGATCGATGTCGAGGTGTCCTTCATCGACCGCGAGGGCATCTACGCGCTCTTCGAGGGCATGCTGAAGAAGGTCTGGAAGGACGTGCTCAACCACGACCTGCCCACGCCGTTCCCGCGCCTGGCCTACAAGGATGCGATGAACCGCTACGGTGTGGACAAGCCCGACACGCGCTTCGCGATGGAGCTCGTGGACTTCAGCGACCTGTTCAAGACGTCCAACTTCAAGGTGTTTGCCTCGACGGTCGCCGCGCACGGCTCCGTGAAGGCGTTCAACGCGAAGGGCCTCGCCGACGTCACGCAGGGCGAGATCACCGCCCTCGAGGAAGTCGCGAAGTCGCTCGGCGCGAAGGGCCTCGCCTTCATCAAGGTCGAGAACGGCGAGTGGAAGTCGCCGATCGTGAAGTTCTTCACCGACGCCGAGAAGGCCGAGTTGACCAAGCGCCTCAACATCGAGAATGGCGACCTCATCTTCTTCGCCGCCGCCCCGTGGGAGCGCGCCTGCGCCATCCTCGGCCGCGCCCGGCTCGATTGCGCCCAGCTGCTCGTGAAGCGCGGCAAGCTTGCCCTGCGCGCCGACCAGTGGAATTTCCTGTGGGTCGTCGATTTCCCGCTCATGTCCTACGACGAGGAGAAGGGGAGCTACGCGGCCACGCACCACCCGTTCACGGCGCCGGTCGTCGAGGACACGGGCCTGCTCGACACCGACCCGAAGGCCGTCCGCGGCCAGCATTACGACGTCGTCCTGAACGGCATGGAACTCGGCGGCGGCTCGATCCGCATCCACCAGCCCGCGGTGCAGGAAAAGGTGTTCAAGGATGTGCTGAAGATCCCGGCCGACGTGGTTGAGAGCCGCTTCGGCTACATGCTCAACGCCTTCAAGTATGGCGCCCCGCCGCATGGCGGCATCGCCTTCGGCCTCGACCGCATGTGCGCGCTGCTCTGCGGCACGACGAGCATCCGCGACGTCATCGCCTTCCCGAAGACCCAGAAGGCCCAGGACCTCATGGCCCAGAGCCCGACGCCGGTCACGGCGAAGCAGCTCAAGGAGCTGCACATCCAGACGGTCATCCCGCCGCAGTAACAGTCTATCCGAATAACCTATTCCCGGCAGCCTGGTTTTCTGTAGCGGCGGTCTGTGACCGCCGTCGAGCGCGGGGAGGTGATCGTTCGGCGGTCATAGACCGCCGCTACAGGACAAGCCGGTATTCGGATAGGCTCTAAGGTCGGATTATTCAGAAGCCAAAAACTCAGGAATTGACTGGGATGGCTCAGTATCCCGCCCGAGTCTTGGCTTCCTGGCTTCTGAATTGGCAACGGATGTAAGCTTGCCCTAGTTGTCCATTTGCCGAATCTATCCACCATATCCTTTATCTCGCATGAAACTCATCACCGCCATCATCAAGCCGTTCAAACTCGAAGCCGTTAAGGAAGCGCTGACCAACGCCGGAGTCGAAGGCATGACGGTCACCGAGGTCAAGGGCTTCGGCCGCCAGAAGGGCCACACCGAGATCTACCGCGGCAGCGAATACACCGTGGACTTCCTCCCCAAGGTGAAGATCGAGATCGTCGTCTCCGACGACATCAAGGACAAGGTCGTCACCGCCATCGTCGGGGCGGCCAAGACCGGCAAGATCGGCGACGGCAAGGTGTTCGTATCCCCGGTGGACGACGTCGTCCGCATCCGCACCGACGAGCACGGCGACGCGGCCGTCTGAGGCCCGCCGTCCCTGGCGCTTTCCCGCCGGCCTCCGGGCCGGCTTTTTGTTTTCGGGCTCCGCGGCGGCCGCCGCCTTGTTTCGCTTATGTCACGGGCGGAAAAACGGATTTCGGGACTGGCATTGCTCCTGCTCAAAGCGGTTTGACCATGAAAAATGACCTGCACCGCACCCTGCGTCTCGTCGCCCTGCTCGGCCTTGGCTGGCTGACGGCACTCACCGGCCTCGCCCAGGAGGCGCCGGCCGCCCCGCCCGCGCCCACCGTCGAGCAGCGTCTCGCGGACCTCGAGGCTTACGTCAACAACACCGCGCGCACGCCGGATGTCGCCTCCAAGATTCCCGGCCCCGGTCCGGGCCACAATGCCTGGCAGATGACCAGCACCGCGCTGGTGCTCTTCATGACGCTGCCCGGCCTGGCGCTGTTCTACGGCGGCTTGGTCCGCCGGAAAAACGTGCTCTCGGTGCTGGCGCAGTGCCTGGGCATCGCCGGACTGGTCACCATCCTCTGGTGGGCGGTCGGATACAGCCTCTCCTTCGGCGCGGGCAACGCCATCATCGGCGACTTCACCCATGCGCTGTTCCAGGGGGTCAACCCCGGCGCCGTCGGCGCGGGCTACCACTGGATCAGCGACTCGATGTGGGCCATGTTCCAGCTGTCCTTCGCCATCATCACCCCGGCCCTCATCATCGGCGCCATCGCCGAGCGCATGAAGTTCCTCGCTGTGCTGGTGTTCGTCGCGATCTGGATGTTCGCGGTGTATTTCCCCTTCGCCCACATGGTCTGGTCCACGACCGGCTTCATGTGCGGCCCGCTCAATCCCGCCGCCGGCATCAAGGCGATCGACTTCGCCGGCGGCACCGTGGTGCACATGACCTCGGGCTGGTCCGCGCTGGTGCTCTGCCTCATCCTCGGCAAGCGCCTCGGCTTCGGCAAGGAGCCGATGCCGCCGCACTCCCTGGTGCTCTGCATGGTCGGCACCGGCATGCTCTGGGTCGGCTGGTATGGCTTCAACGCGGGCTCCGCGCTCGGCGCCGACGCCATCGCCTCCAATGCCTTTGTCACCACCACGTTCGCCGCTGCGATCGCCGGCTTTGTCTGGGCCCTCGTCGAATGGGTCACCCGCGGCAAGCCCAGCGTGCTCGGCTTCTGCTCGGGCATCGTGGCGGGCCTCGTGGTCATCACGCCGGCCGCCGGCTTTGTCACGGCGACCTCGGCGGTCATCATGGGCACCCTGGCCGGCCTCGTGCCGTATCTGGCCGTGGCTTACCTGAAGCGGAAGCTCGGCTACGATGACGCGCTCGACACCTTCGGCGTCCACGGCGTCGGTGGCACCATGGGAGCCATCCTCACCGGCGTCTTCGCCGACCCGGCCGTCAACGCGGCGGTCGGCCCGCTCAAGGACGGCCTGCTCGCCGCCCAGCTCAAGGCCGTCGGCCTCACCATCCTCTGGAGCGTGGTCGCCACCACGCTCATCGCCTACCTCGTCAAGGCCGTCATCGGCCTGAAGGTCGCGCCGGAAGTCGAGGCGCAGGGCCTGGACATCACCGAACACGGCGAGGAAGGCTACATCGGCTAACCCCTCAACTCTCACCCAACATGAAACTCATCATCGCCATCATCAAACCGTTCAAGCTGGACGCCGTCAAAGAAGCGCTCGGCGCCGTGGGCATCGAGGGCATGACCGTCACCGAGGTCAAGGGCTACGGCCGCCAGAAGGGGCACACCGAGATCTACCGCGGCAGCGAATACACCGTGGACTTCCTGCCCAAGGTGAAGATCGAGGTCGCCGTGGCCGACGAACTCGTGGCCAAGGTCATCGGCGCCGTCATCGGCGCCGCCAAGACCGGCAAGATCGGCGACGGCAAGATATTCGTCTGCCCGTTGGAGGATGTCATCCGCATCCGCACCGACGAGCGCGGCGACAGCGCCGTCTGAGTCGGAACGATGCAGTAGGACTCCTTCAGCCACAGATAACCAGCTGTCTGATAATAGGAGCCCTCCTGCATTGCCATCGAGGTTCCGTTCACCTTTCAGTGCCTGACTGTGGGAGCGAGCTTGCTCGCGACATCGCCCAAAAAGTCGCGAACAGGCTCGCTCCCACATTTCCCAACTGCATAGTTCCGGCTGGAGATCCTTCCGTCCCTGAAGGCAAGGCCGGCCCGCGCGCGGGGTCGGCCTTTTTGCCTGGCGTGGTCAAGCTACTCATGGCCGTGTGCCTCCCGGACAGCTCCCAGACTGGGTGCGCGCTGCTTTCCGTTATGCGAAAGCGCATTTTTACAGGAAAAGTTTCCGCCGCGGCGGTCGTGCCCGGCTGGGGCTTGATTTTGCACCGCTCGCAGGGCTCACTGCCTGCGGTCTCCTTCGCCTTGAGCCAGCCTCACCCCGATCCTGCCGTTGCCGGCGCTCCCGGCTCCGGTCCCGACGCGAACCATGCCCAGTGGTTCGCCCGGGAGGTGCAGCCCCATGACCATTCCCTCCGCGCCTACCTCCGCAAATCCCTGCCTTGCCCCGCCGATGCCGACGATGCCGCCCAGGAGACCTACCTCCGCCTGCTCCGTGCCAAGGCGGGCGACCGCATCCGCGCCACCAAGCCTCTCCTCTTCGCCATCGCCCGCAACGCCGTGCGCGATTTCTTTTCCTTCCGCGCCCGCACCGACCATGTGGCGATAACGGAAAACGCCGATCTCCCGGTCTTGATGGAAGAGCGGGGCACCATCGAATCCCTCTGCCACGCCCAGGAACTGGCCCTGCTCACCGAAGCCATCAATACCCTCCCCGAACGCCAGCGCGAAGTGATCCTCCTCCGCAAGATCAAGGGCTACTCCCAGAAGGAAATCGCCGGGCTCCTCGGCATCGCCGAGCACACCGTCGAGAACCTCGCCGTCAAGGGTGCCCGGCGTTGCGCCGACTTTCTGCGCGCCCATGGCGTCACCTCCTCCCATGACTCGTCCCGCTGAAATTTTTCCCGACATCGCCCAAGAGGCCGCCGCGTGGGTGATCCGCCGCGACCGGGGTCTGACGCCGGCCGAAATGGCCGCCTTCGCCGCCTGGTCCGCCGATCCGCGGCACCGCGGGGAGTTCGCGCGCATCGCCGCCGGCTGGCGGAGCCTCGACCGCCTCGCGCCCGCGCCGGTGCTGTCCGCCGCGGCTGATGCTGTCGTCGCGCGCGCCCAGGCCCGCCAGTCGCGCCGACACCGCCTTGCGGTCCTGGCCGGCGGGCTCCTCGCCACCGCTGCGGCGCTGGCGTTCGGTTATTTCGCCTGGTTCCGTCCCGAGCCGGCCGCGGCGGGCAACTACCGGGTGATCGCCAGCACTTCCCGCGAAGTCCGCCTGCCCGACGGCTCCGTCGCCATGCTGAACGGCGACAGCCGCATCGAGACCGATTACACGCCCGGCGAGCGCCGCGTCCGCCTGGTGGCGGGCGAGGCCCTGTTCACGGTCGCCAAGAATCCCCACCGGCCCTTCTTCGTCACCGCGGGCCCCATCACCGTCCGCGCGGTCGGAACCGCCTTCAACGTCCGTCTCGGCGCCACCGCCGTCGAGGTCCTTGTGACCGAGGGCAGAGTGCGGGTGAACGACAGCGCCCGCGGCGTCTCGCTGCTGCCGCCCGCGCCCGCGTCTGACGGCGGGTCGGGCACGGCGGAAGGGGAGGGCGTGCTCGCCGCCGGCCAGTGCGTGATCGTCAACCTGGCCGCAGTGGTCGATGCGTCCTCGCAGGCCCGGGTCGCCGCCGTCGCCCCAGCCGAGGTCGAGCGTTCGCTCGCGTGGCAGTCCACGCAGTTGGTCTTCAACGACACGCCACTCGACGAGGTCGTGACCGCCTTCAACCGCTACAACCGGCGCCAGTTGGTCATCGGTGACCGCGCGTTGGGCGGCCGCCGCATCACGGGCGTCTTCCGTGCGGACAACCTCGACGGCTTCACGCGCCTGCTTGAGGCCGGGGTCGACGTGCGGGCCGAGGCGACCGGCGACCGGGAGACCGTGCTGCGGATCGCGCGGTGAGGCGCATGACAGTGGTGGAACCTGGCCTCCGGCCAGGTTTGCCTTGCGATTGCTTTATTCCAATCAACTCGTCCGAAGGCCGGGTTCCACCTTCGAATATTTTCTCACCGCAAAGTAACGGAAAACAACAGCGCCGCAGTCTTGGTGGATGAAGGAACACGCCCGTGTTCCACCCCACACCCCGCCCTGCCTCCCATGACGTCACTGTTCCGTCTCCTTCATCCCCGCGCCCTGCCGGCGCTTTTGGTCCTCCTGTCGTGTTCCTGGCTCACCGCGTCGGCCCAGGCCGCGAAACGCAGCTTCGACATCCCGGCCGGCAAGGCCGAGGCCACGCTGAAGGCCTTCGCCGAGCAGGCGGGGGCGCAGTTCTTCTTCTCCGCCGAGAAAGTCGGCGGCGTGCGCACCGCGCCGGTGAAGGGCGAGTTCGCCGCCCGCGACGCGCTCGACTGGATGCTGAAGGACTCCGGCCTCGTCGCCGTGCAGGACGAGAAGACGGGTGCCCTGTCCGTGCGGAGGGACGACAGCCCAAACGCCCCAAGGGTGGCGCAGGAGGAAGCGGCCACCCCAACAAGCCAAGGCAAGGTTGAAGACGGCAAGCTGGTGTTGGACAAGTTCGAGGTCTTCGGCTCGAAGAGCATCAACGCCGACATCCCGCGCTCCCGCGACGACGTCCAGCCTTACGTGGTCTTCAGTCACGACCAGATCGAGCAAGCCAACGTCGCCAATCTGGACGAATTTTTCCGCACGCGGTTGCCGATGAACAACCCCGGCGCCACCACCCTCACGGGACCCTTAACCGGCTCCATCAACACCAGCTCAATCAACCTGCGCGGTCTCGGCTCGAACCAGACCCTCATTTTGGTGGATGGTCGCCGGCTTCCGGCCCAGTCCACCACGGGTGGCGGCGTAGGGTCCGCACAGGGAGATCTCAACGGCATCCCGCTCGCCATGATCGAGCGCATTGAGATCCTGCCTTCGACGGCCTCCGGTATCTACGGTGGCGGCGCCACCGGCGGCGTGATCAACATCATCACCCGCAAGGACTATTCCGGCGTCGAGGCGACCCTGTCCTACGCCAACACCTTCGACACCGACGCCTCCGTGCAGCGGGTGGATATCAACGGCAGTTTCTCCCTGCAGGGCGGCCGGACCTTTCTCACCGTCGCCCTGAGCTATACGGACGGCACGTCGCTCCTGGTGCAGGATCGCGATATCATTCCCCGGACCCGCGCGCTCCAACTGGCGAACAACCCGGCCGCTTTCTACGGAGCCACCGTGACTCCGCCCACGGGCTACACGAGCAACCTCCGCAACAGCGTGGCGGCCAACCTGGTCCTTAAGCCGCAGTATGGCGGCACGACGCTGAGGTCGCCCTACACGCATGTGCCGGTTGGCTATGCCGGCATCAGCTCGGACAACGCCGCCGGCCTCGTGGCGGCAGCGGGCACCTACAACCTGGATCTCCCGAACTCCCTGGCGTCCGGAGGACTCTCGAGCCTGCTCTCGAACCCGCAGGTCAAGAGCTGGACGCTCGGCGGCCGCCACAAGTTTGGCGCCAACGTCGAGGCCTACGTCGACGCCTCCTCGCTCATGAATCTTGGCCGGGGTTCGGTCATCTCGGTCGCACCGACCTCGACCACTCTGGCCGCGACGGCGCCGAACAACCCGTTCACGACCGCCGTCCTCGTGGCCTACCCCATCACAAACCTGTCCTACGTGAACTCCACGGAGAACGACAGCGCGCGTCTCGCCGCGGGCGTAGTGGTGCGGCTGCCGCGCAACTGGACCTTGGGCGCCGACTATACCTTTAACCGGTCCCGCTACCTCTCTACCGCGGTGAGCAATATTGTGGGCGATCCGGACGGAACAGGGCCGCTCATCTCCTACACGACGGCCCTGTCCACGGGTGCGGTGGACGTGTTGAAGGATCTCAACGCCTATCCCCTTAACTATACTCCTTACCTGATGCCTAAGCCGGCCCGGATTTCCGATTTCACCACGCTCGGGCAGGAAGCCACGCTGCGTGCGGCGGGCCCGGTCTGGGAACTGCCGGCTGGCCCGATCAACGTCGCGATGAGCGTGGACTGGCGGCAGGAGGCCCAGCCGTCGGTCATCACGGAAACGCCCACGACCGTGCCCAGCACCTTCACCTGGTTTCCGCGCGTGAACACCAACCAGGGTGCGGCCTACCTCGAGGCGCGCGTGCCGGTGTTTTCCGAGAAGAGCAACACGCTCCTGCGCGCGCTGGATTTTCAAGCTTCCGTCCGCTACGACACCTACCGTTCCAAAGGGTTGAGCAGTGGCGGCATGGCGGTGGTCGGCGCCGACGGTCCGATCCCCACGACGCACTTTCCCTATCGGATTCGCAAGCTTGATGCCACCAGCTGCCTGGTCGGATTCAAATATTCGCCCACGAAAGACATCGCCCTGCGCGCGAGTTGGGGCACCGGCTTTCTCCCACCCACCCTGGGCCAGCTCACGAATCCTACTATCCTGAACCAGGCCGTGACCGTCGTCGATCCCAAGCGCGGCAACGTGTCCGCCGCCACCGGAATCATTTCGCTTCCCGTAGGCGGGAATCCTGACCTGAATCCCGAATACTCCAAGAATCTTTCCGCAGGGGTGATTTTGACCCCGCGTTTCCTGCCGGGCTTCCGGCTCTCGGTGGACTACACGCAAATCCGCAAACGGGATGAAATCAGCTCCCTCACCCTGCAGCAGGAATTGGATCTCGAGGATGTCGTCCCGGGCCTCGTGACCCGCGCCCCGCTCACCGACGCCGACCGGGAGCTGGGTTACACGGGTGGCAGGATTACCGCGCTGGGCGGCTTTCGTTCGTATAACATCGCGAAGCGCGAGGTGGAAGCGATCGACATCCAGATGGATTATGAGAAGCAGCTTGGCTCGTTCGGCAACCTGCGTCCTTACTTGATGGCGACTTATCAGTTAAAGTCCGCCCGCCAGTTGGTGCCCAGTGCTCCATTTGTCAACGGGGTCGGCTGCCTCCAGGCGCTTCGTCGGCGCGGCAATGCGGGCTTGGATTGGAAGCGGGGCCGCTGGTCCGCCGGCTGGAACATGCAATACTACGATTCCTACCTTAACTATTCCGCAAATTCGACCGCCGCGACCATCGCGGCCGTGCTCCTCAACCAGCGCACGACCAGGGTGCCCAGCCAGGTTTATCATGATCTTTATGCCGGCTACGATTTCGGCGCCCAGTCCACCGGCTGGCGCCGCTATCTCAGCTACACGCGGGTGACGCTCGGCGTGCAGAATTTCCTCAATACCATGCCGCCCCTCTTCGCCGGCACGGCGGCCTCGGAATCTTATGCTTCAGGATTCCTTCAAGGCATCAGCACCTACGGCGATCCCCGGCTGGCGCGCTACACGCTCACGCTGCGCAAGAAATTCTAAGCGCTTTCGTTCATGAAAACCTGCCTTCGCCTGGTTTCGATTTTCGCCCTATCGGCCGCGGCCACCTTGTTCGCGGCTGACGAGCCGGAGTCGCCGCCGCTATATCAAGCGGATATCAACGGGATCAAAGCCCGGGTCATGGCGAAGCTCGCGACCAGCCCGGGAGATTTCGGCGAGTTGAGTATGGCCGAGCTTGACGCCCTGGCGGTCAAGTATGCGGGCCAGCCGGAAGCCCAGGCAGCCATCGCGCTGCAACGCGCCGCCGTCACTCTGTGGGTGCTTCGGGACGAAGCCGGGGCCCAAGCCCAGGCGAGGGCGGTGCAGGAAAAATACCCGGGGACGAAGGCGGCCGCGAATGCAAACAGGTTTCTGGCCCAGTTGACGCCGGAGGCGAAAGCCAAGCGGGCGGCCGAAATGGCCGAGCATAAGGCGAAGGTGGACGCCGTGCGCAACCATCCGGCGCCGGAAATCGACTTTGCGTGGTCGAGCCGTGACGGATTGAAGAAGCTGTCCGATCTGCGCGGCAAGGTGGTCGTGCTCGACTTCTGGGCGACGTGGTGCGGGCCGTGCATCGCTTCTTTCCCGCGAGTGCGCGAGGAGGTCGCCCATTTTGCCGGCTCGCCCGTGGTGTTCCTCGGGGTGACGAGCCTGCAGGGAAAAGTGCACAATCTCGAAGCGAAACCGATCGACGTGAAGGACCAGCCGGAAAAGGAATACGCGCTCACGGCCGAGTTCAAAAAGAAGCACGAGATGACCTGGGACATCGCCTTCTCGACGCAGAAAGTCTTCAACGACGATTATGCGGTGCAAGGCATCCCCTGCGTCGTGATCATCGCACCGGACGGCAAGGTGCGGCAACTCGGGCTCAATCCGCTCACCGCCTCCGCTGACGTCCAGACCGGGATCATCGAACTCCTGAAGGAATTTAACCTACCGTTGCCAAAGGCCTGAGGCACAGACAATGTTCGCCGAACGCTACTGCCTGCTGCCCCGCCCGGTGAGCGCGCCACCCATCCCGGCGCCGCTCACTCCGGCCGAGCAACACGTGCTCTCTTATGTCTGCGCAGGCTACAGCAACAAGGAGATCGCCCGGTTCCTCGGCAAGGCCGAGCCGACGGTGAAGCATCAGGTGAGCGCCTGCCTGCGGAAGTTCGGCTTGTCTTCGCGGATGCGCCTGATGGCGGCGCTGCGGTGATCCGTGTCTTCAAACCTGCAAACCTCGGAGGGTTTAACCACGGATGCTTCGCCTACCGGCTACGCTTGGAAATCCCCTTCGCCTAATCGGCTATGGTTTAGGTTCGGAGGCGTGGCTAATCGCCACGTTGAGATTAGGCAGGGCGGCTTGTCCCAAGCCGTCGCGGCGCGTTAGGAACAACGCGCCCTACCGGTCGGCGATTAGCCGACCCCCGAAACCCCATGCGAAGCCGATTAGGCGGAGCGCACCAAGTAGCAGAGCCGTTAGGCGATGCATCAGTGGTTAAAAACAACTCCCCAATCTTATGTTGAAGAGTCATCCTAATGGCGCGGTGCAGCTCAGCCGGGCGGAGGCCGCCGTGGTGGCGTTGCTGACGCGCGGACTATCCAACGGCGAAATCGCCCGGGCGCAGGGAAAGTCCCTGGGCACGATCAAAAACCAGCTGAGCAGCGCCTACCGCAAACTCGGCGTGCGCTCCCGCACGCGGCTCATGGCGGTCTTCGAGGGCGTAGGCTCCTTACATTTGGCTTTTCTCCGGCCGGCGGGGCGGCGATGGTGACAGCCCGCCATGCCCGCCTTCCAATCCATCAGGATCCTCGACACGCACACGGGCGGCGAGCCGACCCGCGTGGTCCTCGCCGGCGGGCCGGAGCTGGGCAACGGGCCGCTCAGCGAGCGGGTGAAGCTCTTCCGTGAGAAGCACGACGCCTTCCGCACCGCCATCGTGGGCGAGCCGCGCGGGTCCGACGTCTACGTCGGCGCGCTCGTGGTGGAGCCCTACGACAAGGCCTGCCACTTCGGCGTCATCTTCTTCAACAATGTCGATTACCTCGGCATGTGCGGGCACGGCACGATCGGGGTCGTCGTGGCGCTGGCGCACCTGGGCCGGATCCAGCCCGGCCCGGTGAAGCTCGACACGCCCGCGGGCTACATCGCCGCCGTCCTCGGCGCCAACGGCGAGGTCACCTTCGACAACGTGCCGAGCTATCGGAAGGAGCGCGACCTCGAGCTCTACCTGCCGGGCATCGGCAACGTGCCCTGCGACATCGCCTGGGGCGGCAACTGGTTCTGCCTCATCGAGCAGCACGAGCAGAAGCTCGAGCTCGCCAATGTCGCGCAGCTGACCGCCTACTGCTCGCGCGTCCGCCAGGCGGTCAACGACTCCGGCTTCCCCGAGGTGGACCACGTCGAGCTGTTCGGGCCTTCGCCCACGCCGGGCGTCAACAGCCGGAGCTTCGTGTTGTGCCCGGGGCTGGCCTACGATCGCTCGCCCTGCGGCACCGGCACGAGCGCCAAGCTCGCGTGCCTCGCCGCCGAGGGCAAACTGGCCCCCGGCGCCGAGTGGGTGCAGGAGAGCATCGTCGGCAGCACCTTCCGGGCGAAATATCGCAAGCAGGGTGACAAGATCGTCCCGACGATCACCGGCACGGCCCACGTGACGGCGGAGGCGACGCTGCTGATCGACCCGGCCGATCCCTTCGCCTGGGGCATCCGATGAAGTCCCGGCTTCCGCAATTTTTCCATCCATGTGGGAGCGACCTTGGTCGCGACTGTCGGCATGTCGCGTGCAAGCACGCTCCCACGGACATTCGCTGATCCCATGCGCCAATCCAAATCAGTCATCATCTGCGGCGGCGGGGTAATGGGCCTCAGCTGCGCCTATTACCTGGCCCGCGAGGGCTGGCGGGTCACCGTCATCGAGCGCAACGCCGAGGGCGCCGACTCCTGCGCGCATGGCAGCGCGGGCTACATCTCGCCCAGCCACGTGGAACCCATCTCCGCGCCGGGCATGGTGTGGAAGGGGCTGAAGTGGATGCTGAGCTCGCGCAGTCCGTTCTACATCAAGCCGCGGCTCGACAGCGACCTGATCCGCTGGGGCTGGCTGTTTGCGCGGCATTGCACGGAGGCGCACCGGCGCCGCTCCGCGCCGGTGTTGCGCGACCTCTGCCTCGCCAGCCGGAAGCTCGTGGTGGAGCTGGCGGACATCACCGGCGATGCCTTCGAGCTGAAGCAGGAAGGGCTGCTGAACCTGTGCCAGACGCAGGCGACGCTCGACCACTACAGCGCCGGGCTCGCGGCGCTGTGCAACGAGGTCGGGGTCGAGGCGCGCGTGCTGGACGCGGCTCAGGTCGCCGCGCTCGAGCCGGGCGCGAAGCTGCAGGTGGCGGGCGCGATCTATTTTCCCATCGATGCGCATGTCTCGCCCCGGCGGCTGATCCCGACATTGACCACCCTGCTCAAGGAGATGGGCGTGAAGTTCTGCTGGAACACCAGCGTGTATGGGTGGCGCGCCGCCGGCGGCCGGGTCACGGGCGTGGCGACGACCGGCGGGGACCATCTGGCCGATGAATATGTGCTGACCGGCGGCTCGTGGTCCCCGGCCATGCTGCAGGGCCTGGAGCTGCGCCTCCCGATGCAGGCGGGCAAGGGTTACAGCCTGACCATGGACCGGCCGCGCCTGCGCCTGACGAAACCCATGATCCTCACCGAACGCCGCGTGGCCGTGACGCCGATGGGCGACACGCTGCGCTTCGGCGGCACGATGGAGATCGCGGGCCACAACGACCTGGTCCGCTCCGAGCGGGTCCAGCAGATCATCGACGGCGCCAAGGCCTTCCTGCCGGAGCTGACCGACGCGGATTTCGCCGGTATCAAGCCGTGGTTCGGCTACCGCCCGGTCTCGCCCGACGGCATGCCCTACATCGGGCGGCTCGGCCGCTACGCCAATCTCTCCACCGCGAGCGGCCACGCCATGCTCGGCCTCACCCTCGCGCCCATCTCCGGCCTGCTCATCGCCGAAGTGCTGTCCGGCCGGAAGCCCTCGGTGGACCTGAGCCTCCTTAACCCCAATCGTTTCGCCTGATGTAGGGGCGTCCCTTGTGGACGCCCGCGGGCGGCGTCGAGCGCCGCCCCTACAAAAAAATTCCAACCCCAAAGCATCCCATGAACTGGCAAGGCGTCCTCCCCGCTGTCACCACCAACCTGAAAGCCGACCTGTCGGTCGATCACGACGCGTTTGCGGCGCATTGCCGGTGGATGATCGACAGCGGTTGCACCGGCATCGTGTGCTGCGGTTCGCTCGGCGAGGCCCAGACGCTCAGCTTTGACGAGAAGATCGCCCTCGTGCGCACCGCCGTCGCCGCCGTGGGCGACCGCGCACCGGTGGTGCTGGGCATCGCGTCGCTCAGCACGGCGGAGGCCGTGGCGATGGCCCGGGCGGCCGAAGCGGCCGGTGCCCGGGGTCTGATGGTGCTGCCACCCTATGTTTACGCCTCCGATTGGCGCGAGATGAAGGCCCATGTCGACGCGGTCATCGCGGCGACCCGGCGCTCGTGCATGCTCTACAACAACCCGCCCGCCTACAAAACCGACTTTCTCCCCGACCAGATCGCCGAGCTGGCGCGCGACCACGCCAATCTGCATGCGGTGAAGGAGTCCAGCGGCGATGTCCGCCGGGTGACGGCCATCCGCGCCGCCGTCGGCCAGCGGCTGAGGATTCTGGTCGGCATGGATGATGCCATCGTCGAGGGCGTGTATGCGGGCGCCACCGGCTGGGTGGCCGGCCTGGTGAACGCCTTTCCCGCGGAGTCGGTGGCCCTGTTCGACTATGCCAGCCGGGGCGACAAGGTTCGTGCTGCGGCCCTCTACGAATGGTTCCTGCCCTTGCTGCGCCTCGATACGGTCCCGAAATTCGTGCAACACATCAAATGGGTGCAGGCCGAGATGGGGCGGGGCACGCCGCATGTCCGGCCGCCCCGGCTGCCGCTGGCCGGAGCTGATCTCGAATTGACCCAAGCCGTGCTCGCCACGGCGCGGAAATCTCCGACAATAGGGAAACTCTAATTTGCCTGTCATTCTGAGACTAGACAGCAAGCCGCGAGACTTGCGTGGGATTCGCCAATGAACATTCCAAGCCATTGTCATGCTGAGCGCAGCGAAGCAGCGGTGTTAGCTGACAAGGGAAAAGTGCGGGTCGCGGAGCATGCGGTTGAGCACGACGATCATTTTGCGCATGACCGCAGTGAGGCAGACCTTGGCCGGTTTGCCGCTCTCGCGGAGGCGTTGGTAGAAC
>JAEUGW010000036.1 GCA_016795565.1 Opitutaceae bacterium
GTTCTACCAACGCCTCCGCGAGAGCGGCAAACCGGCCAAGGTCTGCCTCACTGCGGTCATGCGCAAAATGATCGTCGTGCTCAACCGCATGCTCCGCGACCCGCACTTTTCCCTTGTCAGCTAACACCGCTGCTTCGCTGCACTCAGTATGATCGGTGCCGCAGTCTCCCCTTTCACCCTCACTTTCACCTTCACTCCTATGTTTCGCATCGGCCACGGCTACGACATCCACCGCACGGCGGCGGGCCGGCCGCTCGTGCTGGGCGGCGTGAAATTCGACGCGCCGTTCGGTCTCAAGGGCCACTCCGATGCCGATGCGCTGACCCACGCCATCTGCGACGCGTTGCTCGGCGCCGCCGGCCTGCCCGACATCGGCCATCAGTTCCCGAACACCGACCCCGCCTACAAGAACGCCGACTCGCAGGTGCTGCTCCAGCGCGTCGTCGCCGCCTTGCGCGAGGGTGGCTGGGCCCCGGTGAACATCGACGCCACGCTCATCGCCGAGCAACCCAGGATCGCCCCGCGCCTCGCCGAGATGAAGGCCGCGCTCGCGAAATCCAGCGGGCTGCCCGTGAACGCCATCGGCGTGAAGGCAACGACCAACGAGGGCTCCGACGACATCGGCCGCGGCCGGGCCATCGCCGCCCACGCCGTGGCCCTGATCCGGAAAGTTTAGCCAAGAAGAGGCACGAAAATGCACAAAAATCGGACCACCAGAGAGTGTCTCCAAACCCGGTTTGTCATTCTGAACGCAGTGAAGAATCCATCAGAATTTGCGGCGCTCGGCAGCGGAGGCGATAATCCAACTGGATTCTTCGCTGCGCTCAGAATGACAGGGAAGGGATGCTTAGTGGGTTTGAAAACATTCCGGAGCCGCCCTGTATCCGGAGTATTTCTTTGCACCCTTTTGTGCCTTTTTGTGGCCATAAATTCCGGTTGCAAGAAGCGCGAGACCCTCGTCGAGCGCGGCAACCGCGAAGGTATCCTCCACCTGAGCATCGGCTCCGAGCCCTCCGACCTCGACCCGCACACGGTCACCGGACTCGGCGAAGCCAAGCTGGTGCAGACGATGTTCGATCCCCTGGTGAGCTTTGAACCCGGCACCCTTGCCCCGGTGCCCGCGCTCGCCGCGAGCTGGGACATATCCGCCGACGGCCTGACTTACACGTTCCACCTCCGCCCCGACGCGAAGTGGAGCGACGGCACGCCCCTCACCGCGCAGGACTGTGTGGACTCGTGGAAACGCATCCTCACGCCCTCGCTCGGCGCGGACTACGCCTACTTCCTCTACCTCCTGCGGGGCGCGGAATCGTTTCACAAGGGCCGGAACACGGACTTCTCCACTGTCGGCGCCGTGGCCCGCGATGCCCGCACGCTGGTCGTCGCGCTCACCCACCCCGCTCCCTATTTCCTCCAGGCCTTGCTCAACTCCTGCTGGCGCCCGGTCAACGTGCGCGCCATCGCCGCCGTCGGCGATCCTTACCGGCGCGGCACGCCCTGGACCCGCCCCGGCAAGCTCGTCTCCAGCGGGCCGTTCGTGCTCAAGGAATGGGCCACCCAGCAGCGCGTTGTCGTCGAGAAATCCCCGACCTATTACGATCGCGATCGGGTGCGCCTGAACGCCGTCCACCTCTACCCCACCGACAGCATCGACGCCGAGGAACGCGCCTTCCGCTCCGGCCAGCTCCACATCACCTACGCGCTGCCCCTCTCCAAGGTGCAGCCGGCCCAGCGCGAGAAAAATCCCGCGCTCCGCATCGACCGCCAGATGGAGACCTATTTCTTCCGCCTGAATGTCCGCAAGGCCCCGCTGCAAGACGCCCGCATCCGCCGCGCCCTCGCCCTCGCCGTCGATCGCGACACCATCGCGGGCAAAATCCTCCCCGGCGGCCGGACCCCCGCGCCGACCTTTGTTCCTCCGCTGCTCCAAGGTTACACGCCGCCCGCCGGCCAGATCTACAACCTCGCCGCCGCGCGCCAGCTCCTCGCCGACGCCGGCCACGCCGACGGTGCCGGCCTGCCGCCCATCGAGATCCTCTACAACAATTCCGAGATCCTCCGCCTCGTCGCCGAGGCCATCCAGCAGATGTGGCACCGCGACCTCGGCCTCGACGTGCGCCTCGTGAACCAGGAATACAAGAGCGTCTTCGCCAGCCGCCGCGCCGGCGACTACCAGGTCCTCCTCGGCAGCTGGACCGCCGACTACCTCGACGCCACGACCTTCCTCGACCTCTGGCGCAGCGACTCCGGCAACAACCACACCGGCTGGTCCGACCCGGCCTACGACGCGCTCTCCAACCGCGCCAACACGATGGCCGACCCGGCGGCCCGCGCCGCCGTGCTCGCCCAGGCCGAGGCCCTCGTCCTCGAATCCGCGCCGATCATCCCCCTCTACTTCAACACCCACGTCTATTTCCTCCACCCCGCCGTGAAAGGCTGGCAGCCCACGCCGACCGACCATTCTGACTTCCGCTATGTCTGGCTGGAGGCCGGGAAGTAGTTTTCTCCTGTCATCCTGAGCGAAGCGAAGGATCCATCACGATGAGCGCCAGCAGACATGCCACTGGATTCTTCGCTGCGCTCAGAATGACGGATTTTGGGCGTCGCGCCCTTTTGTGCTTTTTGGGCTTTTATATGGCCATAAGTTCCGGCTGCTCGAAGCGCGCGGCGTCCGCCGCCCCGGCGGAAAAGATCCTGCGCATCAGCCAGCGCAACGAACCGGCCACCCTCGACCCGCAGCTCGCCACGCTGCCCGACGAATTCTTCATCATCCGCGCCCTCGGCGAAGGCCTGCTCGTGCCCAACCCCGACGGCGGCGCGCCGCTGCCGGGTGCGGCCGAGCGTTACGAGGTTTCGCCCGACGGCCTCATCTACACCTTTCATCTGCGCGCCAACGCAAAATGGTCGAACGGTGATCCGGTCACCACCTATGATTTTCAAGCATCCTACTTTGAGGCTCTCCTTCCGATGCGCGCCGCACCCAAGGCATCGCTTTTCTTTCCAATCAAAAACGCCAAGGCCTTTTATGAAGGCAAGCTAAGCAGCATCATCGAAGTCGGCATAGCCACACCAGATAAGCACACTTTGGTGATCACCCTTGAGGAGCCCAACGCTGATTTCCTCTCGATAGTGGCCAGTGGATCGTGGATCCCTCGCCATCGAGACAATGTTGGTTGTCAGCAGATCGGCCCGGAGAACGCGACCACGCGACTGAGCAACGGCCCGTTCATTCTCATCGACTGGAAGCCCAACCAGCACATCAGCGTCCGGAAAAGCCCGCACTATTGGGACGCGGCCAACGTGAAACTCGACGGCATCCGCTTCCTTGCGATGGACAATGGCGACACCGAGGAACGCGCCTTCCGCGCCGGCCAGCTCGACGTGACGATGGCCGTGCCCTTCACCAAGCTCGCCGGCTACCGGGCGGAGCAGCCTTCCCCGCTCCGCTCCGTGCCGCTTTCGGAAACCCGTTACATTGCGCTCAACACCACCCGTCCGCCGCTCGACGACGCCCGCGTCCGCCGCGCCCTCGCGCTGGCCCTCGACCGCCAAACGCTGGTGGAAAAGGTGGTCCTCACCGGCCAGCCCGCCTTCAACTTCGTGCCCGCCGGCCTCGGCGATTTCACGCCGACCGCTCGCCTCGCGGAAGACACCGACGAGGCCCGCCGCCTGCTCGCCGCCGCCGGTTTCCCGGGCGGCCGCGGTTTTCCCCGCCTCGAGCTGGCCACCTGGGTCAACAGCCCCGTGCTCGAAGCCGTCCAGCAGCGATGGCGCCGCGAACTCGGCATCGAAGTCGCCCTGGCCCAACGCGAGGCGCGCACGCACCTCGCCGCGCTCGCCGGCGGGGACTACGCGATGGCGTTCATGACGGCCATCCCCGACTACGACAGCGCCGCCGACCTGCTCACCCAGCTGACCACCGGCAACCCCGGCAACTACCCGCACTGGCACGACGCCGGCTTCGACCGGCTCGTCGCCGCCAGCGACTGGCCTGCGGCCGACAAGCTCCTGATCGAAGCCATGCCGCTCATCCCGCTTTATTTCAACGCGCAGAACTTCCTCGTCGCCCCGCGCGTGAAAAACTGGCGGGCCGACCGGCTGTGGACGCGGTTTTATCGCGGCGTGTCCGTCGAATAGCCGGCTTGGCAACTCCGCTCTCGCCCCGTGGCGGACACCTCGCACATTCGAGCATTCCCCTATGAAATTCAAGTTGCTGACCGTCATCCTCGCCGGGATCGCGGCCTCCGCGATCGCCGCGGACCCGGTTCCCGCCATCTCCGCCGCGCGCATCCTCGCACACACCAAGATTCTTTCCTCGGACGAATTCGAGGGCCGCGCCCCGGGCTCGCCTGGCGAGGAGAAGACCGTCGCCTACCTCGTCAGCGAGTTCAAGAAGCTCGGCCTCGCGCCGGGCAACCCTGACGGCACCTACATCCAGAACGCCCCGCTCGTCGGCATCACCTCCACGCCCACGCTCGCCTTCACCATCGACGGCCGCACGCTCACCTTGGAAAACATCAACGACTTCATCGGCCCCTCCAGCCGTCTCACCCCGCACGTCGCGGCCAGGGATACCGAGGTCGTCTTCGTCGGCTATGGCATCGTCGCCCCGGAGTATGGCTGGGACGACTACAAGGGCGTGGACGTCCGCGGCAAGACGGTCGTCATGCTCATCAACGACCCGCCGGTCACCAAGGCCGACGGCACGCTTGATGACGCCATGTTCAAGGGCAAGGCCATGACCTACTACGGCCGCTGGACCTACAAATACGAGATCGCCGCCGCCAAGGGCGCCGCCGCCTGCCTCATCGTCCACGAGACGACGCCGGCCGCCTACCCGTTTGCCGTGGTGGTCAACAGCTGGACGCGCGAGAACTTCGAGATCAGCACCCCCGGCCTGAACGCCGACCACGTCGCCCTGCAGGGCTGGCTCACGCTCGACGCCGCCCGCCGGCTCTTCACCGCCTCGGGCAAGGACTATGACCGCGCCAAGGCCGCCGCCCTGCGCCCCGACTTTCAACCCCTCACGCTCGGCGCGAAGGCCTCCTTCACGGTGGACAACGCCCTCCGCCCCGTCGCCTCGCGCAACGTCGTCGCCCTCCTCCCCGGGGCCTACCCGAAGCTGCGCGACGAATATCTGATCTACACCGCCCACTGGGACCACCTCGGCCGCGACCCGCGCCTGCCGGGTGACCAGATTTTCAACGGTGCCGCCGACAACGCCGCCGGCGTCGGCGTCCTCCTCGAGCTCGCCCGCGCCTTCACCGAACTCCCCGCCGAGCAGCGCCCCAAGCGCAGCATCCTGTTTCTCTCCGTCACGGCGGAGGAAAAAGGCCTCCTCGGCTCGCGCTACTATGCGCAGGATCCGCTCTACCCGCTGGCGAAGACCCTGGCGAACATCAACATGGACGGCGCCAACCAGTTCGGCCCCACCAGCGACATGGCCACCATCGGCTACGGCGCCTCCACCATCGACGACATCGGCGCCGCCGTCGCCGCCCAGGGCCGCGTGATGAAGCCCGAGGCGCGACCCGAGAACGGCTCCTACTACCGCAGCGACCACTTCGAGTTCGCGAAGGTCGGCGTGCCTTCCTACTACCCGAAGAACGGCCGCACCTACATCGGCCAGCCCGCCGACTTCGCCGAGCGGCACGTCTCCGACTACATCGCCAACCGCTACCACAAGGTCACCGACGAGGTGCAGCCCGACTGGACCTTCGAGGGCGCAGCGCAGGACACCGTGTTCCTGCTCCAGGTCGGCTGGCGCATCGCCAACGGCGACACCTGGCCCGAGTGGAAACCGGGCAACGAGTTCAAGGCCCGCCGCGACGCGATGCTGAAGCAGGCCGCCAAGTAAGCTCCGCCTCCCCCACCCCGGGCCGCAACCCGGAGTTTGTTTTTCCTTCTGGCTTCTGGATTCTGAATTCTGGATTCTCCGCGCGCTCCCATGTTCCGCTTCATCGCCCGCCGCCTGCTGCAGACCATCCCGGTCCTGCTCGTGATCATCACGGCGACGTTCTTCATGGTGCGTTTCGTCCCCGGCGGGCCCTTCACCTCGGAGAAGGCGCTCCCGCCCGAGATCCTCCGGAACATCGAGGCGCACTACGGCCTCGATCAGCCCCTCTGGCGGCAATACGTGAACTATCTCGGCCAGGTGGCCCGGGGAGACCTCGGCCCGTCGTTCAAATACACCAACCGGTCGGTCAACGAGATCATTGGCCAGACCCTGCCCGTGTCGCTCGAGCTCGGCGGCTGGGCCCTGTTGGTGGCGCTGGCGGTCGGCCTGCCGCTGGGCGTGCTCGCCGCCGTGCGCCGCAACAGCTGGCTCGACTATGCCTGCAGCGTCATCGGCATGATCGGCATCTGCGTGCCCGTCTATGTCGGCGGGCCGCTCTTCGCGCTGCTGTTCGGCGTCTATCTGCAGTGGGTCAATGTCTCCGGCTGGTATGAAGGAATTGATCGCGTGCTGCCCGCCCTGACCCTGGGGCTGGCTTACGCCGCCTACATCATGCGGATGACGCGCGGCGGCATGCTGGAGGTGCTCGGCCAGGACTACATCCGCACCGCCCGCGCGAAAGGCGCCTCGGAGGCCCGCATCGTCCTGCGCCATGCCCTGCGCGGCGGGCTGCTGCCCGTCGTGGCCTTTCTCGGCCCCGCCGTCGCCGGCATCCTCACCGGCTCGTTCGTCATCGAGACCGTCTTCCAGATCCCCGGCCTCGGGCGGCAGTTTGTCATCTCCGCCTTCAGCCGGGACTACACGCTGATCCTCGGCACGGTCATCCTCTACGCGACCCTGATCGTCGTCTGTAACCTGATCGTCGATATCGCGCAGGTGTGGCTCAATCCGAAGCTAAAGTTCGAATGAGCGGATTTTTTCACCACGGATTTCCCGGATGATCACGGATAACCAAACCATCACCCCCTTTTGTCATTCTGAGCGCAGCGAAGAATCCATCAGCACAACCGCCTGCGGATATCGTGATGGATGCTTCGCTACGCTCAGCATGACAATGACTCGGAATGTTCATTGGCGAGTCCCACGCCAGCCTCGCGGCTTGCTGTCTAGTCTCTGGATGACCGGCATCGCAATTTCATCTGATAGAATCCGTGTCATCCGTGGTTAAAGAACCTTCAGCCGTATCCGCTGATCTTGAGCGCGGCTCGTCCCCCGCGCGCGACGCTTGGCACCGCTTGCGGAAGAACCGCCTGGCCGTGGCCGGCGGCCTCATGTTGCTCGTGCTGGCGGTGCTTTGCATCGCCGGTCCGTGGTTCCTGCGCGCCACCTACCAGGAGCAAAACCTCGACCTCGGCGCCACGCCGCCCTCCGCCGCCCACTGGCTCGGCACCGACACCCTCGGGCGCGACCTGCTGGTGCGCCTGCTCTACGGCGGCCGCATTTCGATTGGCGTCGGCCTCTGCGCCACCCTGGTCGCACTGACCATCGGCGTCATCTACGGCGCGGTCGCCGGCTACGTCGGCGGCAAGGCCGACGCCGTCATGATGCGGCTCGTGGACATCATCTACGCGCTGCCGTTCACCATCTTTGTCATCCTGCTCATGGTGTTCTTCGGCCGGAACATCATCCTGCTCTTTGTCGCCATCGGCGCGGTCGAGTGGCTGACCATGGCGCGCATCGTCCGCGGCCAGGTCATGACGCTGAAGAAGATGGAGTTCATCGAGGCGGCGCAGGCCCTCGGCTACGGCCATGCGCGCATCATCTTCCGCCACCTCCTGCCCAACGCCCTCGGCCCCATCATCGTCTACGCCACGCTCACGATCCCGGCCGTGATGCTGCTCGAGGCCTTCCTCAGCTTCCTCGGCCTCGGCGTCCAGCCGCCGATGAGCTCCTGGGGCACGCTCATCAAGGACGGTGCCGAGAAGATGGAGGAGTTCTGGTGGCTGCTCGTCTTCCCCGGCGGCATCTTCTCCCTGACGCTCTTCTCCCTCAACTTCCTCGGCGACGGGCTCCGCGACGCCCTGGACGTGCGCGCCGCGAAAGATTGAGGGCGTCCGCCGCCAGGCGGCCTTGGCGGTGTTTTCCTTCTGGCTTCTGGATTCTGAATTCAGGATTCTCGTCCGCCGCCCATGCTCCGCCGCTTCCGCCCCTACCTGCGCTACCTGAAGTCGAACCGCGGCACGCTGATCGCGGCCATCGGCTACGGACTGCTCTTTGGCGCCACCAACGGCCTGGGCCTGCCCATGCTGATCAAGTATGTGTTCCCGGTGATCTTCGACCAGGCGGCGCCGCACGCCATGCCCATGGCCGACGTCGTCCTCATTGCCGCGACCGTGCCCATGCTCTTCCTGCTCCGCGCCGTCAGCAGCTTCCTCAACAGTTATTACACCCAGCTGACGGGCGTGCGCATCCTCGAAGCCGTGCGCCTCGACTATTTCCGCAAGCTGCAGGTGCTGCCGCTCTCGTTCCTCCAGCGCGAGTCCAGCGGCGACCTGTTGTCCCGCGGCATCGCCGACAGCTCGCAACTGCAATCGACCCTGTCCCTCATCGCCAACGACGGCGTCAAGCAGCCCATGGCCCTGCTCGGCGCCCTCGGCTTCCTCATCTGGCAGGCCTTCGCCACCGACGGCGCCCTGACCGTGCTGGTCTGCCTCGCCATCGTGCCGCTGGCCGTGCTGCCCGTGCACTACGTCGGCAAGAAGGTCGTGCACCGCGCCCGCCAGGTCCAGGACCAGCTCGGCGACGTCTCCGCCCAGTTGAACGAAAACCTCGCCGCGGCGCGCGAGGTGCGGGCCTTCGGCCTGGAGCAGCGCGAGACCGAGCGTTTCGGCCGCGCCACCAACCTCCTCATCGTCGCGCAGATGAAGGTCGTGAAATACGCGCAGGCCCTCACCCCCGCCATCGAGCTGATCTCCGCCTTCGGCATCGCGGCCACCCTGATCTTCGCCTACTATGCCGGCGTGAAGCTGGAGACCTTTCTCTCCATCATCACCGCCCTCTATCTCTGTTATGAGCCGATCAAGAAACTCGGCTACCTCAACAGCGAGATGAACCGCGGCGCCGCCTCGCTCCAGCGCCTCGAATACGTCCTCGACCAGCCGCTCACCATCACCGATCCGGCCAACCCGGTGCCCGTCACGAAGCTCCGCGGCGACATCGCGTTTCACGGCGTCAACTTCGCCTACGGCGACTCGCCCGCGCTGAAAGGCGTCAATGTCGTCATCCCCGCCGGCACGGTCTGCGCGCTGGTCGGCCCGAGCGGCGCCGGCAAGAGCACCTTCGCCAACCTCGTGCCGCGCTTCTACGAGGCCGGCGCCGGCGCCGTTACCATTGACGGCACCGATGTGCGCGCGATGAAACTCGCCGACCTGCGCCGCAACATCGCCCTCGTCTCGCAGGAGCCCGTCCTCTTCAACGACACCATCTTTAACAACCTCGCCCTCGGGGCCGCGGCACCGTCGCGCGAGGAGATCATCGCCGCCGCCCGGCTGGCCCACGCCCACGAATTCATCGAGCAGCTGCCGCAGGGCTACGACACGATGGTGGGCGAGCGCGGCGCCCTGCTCTCCGGCGGCCAGAAGCAGCGCATCGCCATCGCGCGCGCCTTCCTCCGCCACGCACCCATCCTCATCCTCGACGAGGCCACCAGCGCGCTCGACTCCGACAGCGAGGCCGCCGTGCAGGACGCCCTGCGCCGGCTCGTCACCGGCAAGACCGTGCTCATCATCGCCCACCGCTTCAGCACCATCCGCGACGCCTCCATGATCCTTGTGTTCGACAAGGGCGAGATTGTCGCCCAAGGCGACCACACCTCCCTCTACGCGGGCAACACGCTCTACAAGTCGCTCTACGACCGGCAGACCGGGACAACCTGAATCCCAATATGGAACTCAGGAAATCAGGAATTTCCTGTTCCAGCTCTTCCCGCGTTCCACATTCCCCCACGATGTCCCAGTCCGAGCCCAAGGAATTTTCCCGCGCGGTGGAGAATCTCATCGCCGGCCTCCGCGACCTGCCGGAGGACACCAGCCGCGCCCGGAACCGCAAGGCCTCGGAGCTGACCTCCCTCATTGACGAGCTGCTGGTCAAACACCGCATCAGTCACGATTCGCTTGAGCACAGCATCCGCGCGAAATGGGCCGAGCTCGTCGGCGTCGCCAACGCCGCCTACTCCCACCCGCTCGTGATGGAGAAAAAACTGCTCGTCGTCCTCGTCTCCCACGCCGTCGTCCGCAACGAGCTCTTCCTGCACAAGGACGCCATCGTGGAGAAGCTCCGTCAGCTCCCCGGCTGCGCGGACATCAAGGGCCTGGCGTTGCGGTCGGGGTGAGTGCCGGCTTGACGGTTTCCCCGACGTAGCTACACGTAGCTACATGAGCGCATTCACCAAGGCCCGGCTCTTCCAGCATGGCGGCTCCCAGGCGGTGCGCCTGCCCAAGGCATTCCGCCTGCCCGGCGCCGAGGTCAAGGTCTCCCGCACGGCCCGCGGCGTCCTGTTGGAGCCCCTCCGGGCCGACGCCGAGGAGCGCCGGCTGAAGTTTTTCGCCCTCGCCGGCTCCTGCCCCGATCTGGCTGATGTGCCGCCGCACGCCGCCAAGGACATCCCTCGCGACTGACCGCGATGCTTTACCTGCCCGACACCAACGCGGTCTCGGCCTACATGCGCGGGATGAACTCGGGCTTGGTATCCCGAATGCAGGCGGCTTTTGTGAGGGAAGAGCTGCGCCTGTCGGTCATCGTTTTGGCCGAACGGGAATTTGGCGTGATCAAGGGCGGCAACACCGCCCAGCGCCGGAAACTGCAATCCCTGGAGCAACTTCTCACCGTCGAGTCATTCACCCGGGAAGATGCCCGGCGCTACGCCACTCTGCGCCATCAACTCGAATCGCGCGGCCAAGGCATCGGACCTTTCGACACGCTGATCGCCGCGCAGGCCCTGCGCCTTGGCGCGACAGTGGTCACGCGCAACGTGCGGGAGTTTGGCCGTGTTACCGGACTGTTGGTTGAAAATTGGGAAATTTGAAGGCGATGATCCCACATCCCCGGCTGCTCCGAGCTCAAGGGCCTGGCGCGCAGGCAGGGTGAGACAGTCTGGCCCGGAATGCCTCCGGCAATATTTCTCTTGCAGGAGGGGGGCCCGGTTTAGTTAATGGCCCCTTCGTTAGTGAGAGTCTGCTGGTCGCAGATTCCCACCACGGTCAGTCCGGGCAACCGGACACTAACGGTGCCGCCGGCCCTCACCAGCGGGTGGCACGGAGCGAAAGCTCCACCAAAGACCGCGTTATCAACCACATAAACCATGTCACAACCCGTTAAGTCAGAAGTCATCGCCCAGTATAAAACCCACGAGAAGGACACCGGCTCCAGCGACGTCCAGATCGCGCTGCTCACCGCCCGGATCAATCACCTGACCGAGCACCTGCGCACGCATCGCAAGGATTTCCACAGCCGCCGCGGCCTCCTCCAAATGGCCAGCCGCCGCCGCAAGCTCCTTGATTACGTCAAGAGCGAGGACCTGGCCAAATACAACGAGCTTCTCCAGAAGCTCAGCCTCCGCAAGTAACCCGCTTTCGCAAAAGGCGGCCCACCGACGGGCCGCCTTTTGTTCAAGCCTCCACGAAGCAGCAGCCAAGGGACGTTTCCGCTTGCCGCCCCGGCCGAAGCCGGGCCCGCAATCCGAAATTTCCCAGGCGCTGATTCCAGGGGGCCCGAAAACGGCAAAATCATCCGAACCCCGCGCGACGTTCCGGCAATCCGGCCGGCGTGGCGCATCCGAACCCGAATTCGAAAATGAATCAGAAACACAATGTATCCGTCGCCGGCCTGAACCTGAAGTTCTCCACCGGCTCCATCGCCAACCTCGCGGGCGGCGCCGTCTTCGTCACCGTCGGCGAGACCAACGTCATGGTCACCGCCTGCGCCGCGCAAACCATGCGCCCCGGCCAGGACTTCTTCCCCCTGACCTGCGACTACCGCGACAAATACGCCGCGGCCGGCCGCTTCCCGGGCGGCTACTTCAAGCGCGAGGGCCGCCCCTCCGAGCGCGAGATACTCATCTCCCGCCTCTGCGACCGCCCCTGCCGCCCGCTCTTCCCCGAGGGCTTCCTCAATGAGGTGCAGATCATCGGCCAGCTCATGTCGGCCGACCTCGTCAACGACTCCGACATCGCCATGGTCAACGGCGCCAGCGCCGCCCTCGCCATCTCCGACATCCCGTGGAACGGGCCGATCGGCTGCGTCCGCGTCGCCCTCATTGACGACCAGTTCGTCGCCAACCCGACCATCGAGCAGATGTTCAGCTCGTCGCTCGACCTCATCTACGTCGGCAACGAGAAGGACATGCTGATGATCGAGGGTTCCGCCGACCAGATCCCGGAGGACAAGTTCATCGCCGCCCTCGAGTTTGGCCACGGCGCCATCCAGCCGATCATCGCCGCGATCAAGGAGCTGCAGAAGCTCGCCGGCAAGCCGAAGGCCACCTTCAAGCTCGTGGGCGCCACCCCCGAGGCCCGCGCCATCATCGAGCGCGTCGTCCCCGCCGAGCGCGTTTCCGCCGCCATCTTCGGCTACGAGAAGAACGTCCGCTCCGCCAACGTGAAGGCCCTCAAGGAGGAGGCCAAGGCCGCCCTCACCGCCGAACTCGGCGCCGACAAGTTCACCGACGTGGACCTGAACGTCGTCTTCGAGGACCTGCAATACAAGGCCTACCGCTCGACCGTGCTCGCCAAGGGCACCCGCTCCGACCACCGCGGCGAGACCGCCCTCCGCCCGCTCAGCGCCCAGGTCGGCGTGCTGCCCCGCGTGCATGGTTCCGCCATGTTCCAGCGCGGCGACACCCAGAACATCGCCCTCGTCACCCTCGGGCCGACCAAGGAAGCCCAGGACATGGACGGCCTCACCGGCGGCGCGACCTCCAAGTCGTTCATCCTTCACTACAACTTCCCGCCGTTCTCCGTCGGCGAGGCCGGCCGCTTCATCGGCCCCGGCCGCCGCGAAATCGGCCACGGCGCGCTCGCCGAGCGCTCGCTCGTGCCGATCCTCCCGCCCGAGGACGTCTTCCCCTACTCGATCCGCGTCGTCTCCGAGATCATGGCCTCCAACGGCTCGACCTCGATGGCCTCGATCTGCGGCGGCTGCCTCGCCCTCATGGACGCCGGCGTGCCGATCATCGCCCCCGTCGCCGGCATCTCCTGCGGCCTCATGACCGAGAACAACGCCGACGGCTCCATCAAGAAGTGGGTCACGATCACCGACATCCTCGGTGAAGAGGATCACTTCGGCGACATGGACTTCAAGGTCGCCGGCACCACCAAGGGCATCACGGGCTTCCAGCTGGACCTCAAGATCAACGGCCTGCCCTTCGAGATCGCCAAGAAGGCCATCATGCAGTGCCGCGAGGCCCGCATCGAGATCCTCAAGGTCATGCTCGCGTCGCTCCCCGCCCCGCGCAAGGACCTCAGCCAATATGCCCCGCGCATCCAGACGATCCAGATCGACCCCGAGAAGATCGGCCTGCTCATCGGGCCCGGCGGCAAGACCATCCGCCGCATCACCGAGACGACCGGTGCGCAGATCGACATCGCCGAGGACGACTCGGGCAAGGTCTTCATCTACTCGAACAATGCCGACGCCATGAACCGCGCCGTGCAGGAAATCGACGCCCTTTGCGGCGGCGGCTCCCAGATCGAGATCGGCAAGATCTACACCGGCCGCGTCACCGGCACCAAGGAGTTCGGCGCCTTCGTCGAGTGCCTCCCGGGCAAGGAAGGCCTCGTCCACATCTCCGAGCTGGCCGACTTCCGCGTGCGCCGCACGGAGGACGTCGTCAAGGTTGGCGACTCCATCACGGTGAAGTGCGTCGGCATCGACGAGCGCTCCGGCAAGGTCCGTCTCAGCCGCAAGGCCGCGATGGCCGAGCTCGAGGCCCAGAAGCAGGCCGGCGGCGAAGCCGCTCCCGCTCCCGCCGCCGAGGCCCCCGCCGCCCAGTAAGGTGGCACGCGACCTCCGGGCGCGTTTCCCCTCCCCCTCAAGCCGCGACGCAAGTCGCGGCTTTTGTTTTGCCCGGTCGCTTGAGTGCCGAAGCTTTGGTTCGGGCGGGTGGCTTCTTCTCGCCTTACGACACGCCCGATCGGACGCGTCGGCGGCGAACCAGCGCCAAACCCAACACCGCAACGCCCAGCCCCAGCGCCACCGTCGTCGGCTCAGGCACGGCTGCCACGGTTACCGATGTGGGAGTGAAATCCATGATCACAACGTCGCTTGTATCCTCCAACCAAAGCGTTCTACCCGAGTCAACCGGCAGATAGTTGCCGACATGGGACGCCCAGTAGCCGACCGGATCGGAAAAAAATCCGGAAAATGCCGGCGAGGACAGGAGCACGTCGGGGATGTTGAAATTAATCCCGCTCAACATGGTGCTATCGAGTGCGCTCAGGCCGATATTTCCGGATGCCCCGTAATCACGACCGACTCGCAGGATCAATCGCCCACCCGATTCATTCCCGACATAGCTGTAAGGTGAAGCCGAACGCGCAAATGTCCCCTGCAAACCGGTGCCGGTGACACCGAGGAACAGAGAATTTTCCGATAACTCCTCTTCAATCCACAAGTTGTCCGTGCCCAGGAAAACGCTGTTGGCAGACAGTGTGCTCGCGTTCGGATAGCTGCCCCCGGTCTGGAACACAAAGGTGTAGTTGAGACCATCCGTGTAGCCGTATCCCGTGCTGTTGGCGGTGGCCTGCACCGTGAACGTAATCTGCGCCCCCAGGAAGTTGCCCGATGAGACGGCTATCAGCACGGCGAACAGGATGCGTTTTGTCATGGGTGAGGAAGGAAGGCCTGATTTAGACTCCAACCGGCTGAGCAGCATATTCGGGGTCGCGCCGCCTCAGGCAATCTGATTTTCCGGCCACGCCTCCGGTCGGCATCGACGAGCGCTCCGGCAAGGTCCACCTCAGCCGCAAGGCCGCGAGGCTGAGCTCGAGGCCCAGAAGCGCAGACCGGCGGCGAAGCCGCTCCCACGACTCGCCGCGGACGACTCACCCTGCCTGGCCGAACGGCTGGGTCACAGTTCTTCGCGCTTCCTTTTCCGGCCTTTGCGTATCTTCATGTCGCCACCTCCATGAAACTTCTCGTCACCAACGACGACGGCATCAACTCGGTCTTTTTTCACGCCCTCGTCCACGCCCTGAAGGAGGCCGGACACGAGCTCTACGTTGTGGCTCCCCTCACGGAGCAAAGCTGGACCGGCGCCTCCAAGACCCGCCACCGCACCGTGCAATCCGCCGCCGCCGAACACGGCTTCGGCTGCCCCACCTGGACCGTGGACGGCACGCCCTCCGATTGCGTCAACATCGCCATCGCGCACCTGTTGCCCACGAGGGTGGATGCCGTCGTCAGCGGCATCAACGTCGGCTTCAACTGCACGCTCGGCTTCATCATCGCCAGCGGCACCGTCTCCGCCGCGCTTGAGGGTGCCTTGCACGGCCTGCCCGCCATGGCGTTTTCCCAGGATGTTTCCGAGGGCGTTTACTACAGCCTCAAGGAGCACGGCGGCCCGCAGGGCGAGGAGCTGACCTCCACGCTCCAGCACTCCGCCGCCCACGCCGCGCGCCTCGCCGGCGAGTTGCTGCCCGCGACACCCCCGCGCAGCTTCACCGTCCATAATATCAACTTCCCCTTCCCCTGCCATCCCGACACCGGGATGAAGCGGACCGTGCCGGCGCATTTCTTCGTGCCCGGCTTGTTCACGCCGCCCGACGCCGACGGCCGCCACAAGCTGGTCTGGTGCGACGGCGAGGATGTCTCCCCGCCCGAGCTGCTCACCGACCTCAAGTGCATCGAGGGCGGCAGCATCAGCCACACGATCCTCGACTACCGCAAGCTCGGGCACGGCTGATGTAGGGGCGCGGCTCGTCCGCGCCCGGGCGTGGTCAAGCCACGCCCCTGCAAAACTGACCTACCGCACCAGCGAAAACCCCGCGCGCACCGTCTCCGTGCGCTGGTTGTAGCTGCGCAGGCTCTCGCCGTAGCCGTTCCAGTATTGGATGAGCAGGTAGGTCGCGAAATCGAACATCAGGTCGAACTTCACCGGGATCGTCAGGTCGGCCTGCAGGCTGCCCTTGTGGAAACCTCGGCCGGCTCGCCCCGTCAACGCGAGCGCGCCGCGGTCATTGCGTCCGATGACGACCGCGAGTTCCACATTGCCCCGGTAATTCTTGATGTCCGGGTTGTCCTCCAGGTCCGTGATGTAGTCGAAGATGCGCGGCAGCAGCAGCAGGTTCCAGCCGTCGAGCCGCCCGAAGGAAAATGCCGGCCGGATATACGCGATGTTCAGGCTGCGTGACTCCGGCCCCTGCTGGCCGTTCGACTCGTGCCGCACGCCAGCCTGATAGCCGAGCAGCCGGAAGCCTCCCCCATCCCCCGGGCTCACGAACGATTGCGACTCATACATCAGCTCCGGCATGTAGCTGCTGTCGTAGAACGGGCTCGAGTCCGCATCGATGTCCCATAACGACCGCTGGGTGAATCCGGCATAGAGCCCGCGCAGGGCCGGCAGCTCATCACCCAGCCGGGCTTTCTGCCCAAGCACCCGATACTTGAAGCTGAACTGGAACTTCGCGCCGGGCGCATCCGGCCCGTAGATGAAATACACCGGCTCGTGCGGACTGAAACGCCCGGCGAAACTCCGCTGGATGGCCGCTTCCGCCGGCTGCCCGGGCAGGCTGGAGCTCAGCGGCGCCGAGGCGATGTGCCGCTCGCGGCCGGGGTCCGCCGCCGCCTTGACCTCGATGAGCGCGCGCGCCGGCTGCGGCTGCTCCAGATCCAACACCAGCCGCCCGCGCGCCTCGGCGGGCACCGTGAAAATGAACGACCGGTAGGAAAAGCCGCGCGCCTCGACCAACGCGCCGCCGCCGGCCTGTCCGCGCAATTGCACCGGCCAGCTGCGCCGCTCGCTGCTCAGCGTGCCGCTGAGCGTCATCGGCGTCTCGAAGATGACCTCCGTCGGCGTCGGATTGAGAATCACGAGGTCCACCCGCACCTCGCCGCCCGGCGTCGCGGCCTCGACCGGCGCCAGCAGGTTGACGACGACATTCTGCGCCACACCGGTGGCGGTGAGGATGAGCCAAAGGCACGCGATCGGGCAAAATTTCACGGCCAAGGGCTAGGCCATTCGCACCCCTTGCGCACGCCGAATCGAGCACGACCGCATCGGGAATCGAGCCAACTCAGCCTGTTGGAGGCCTGCGGAATTGCCCCAGCCAGCTCAGGCACGCACCCTATGGATTATTCCGGCGCCATCCACTATCATCCGCCCCGCTCAACCATGAACACCTCTCCGACAGGCTTGTTACCAAAGGAGGCCGAGCAAATCCGCGCCGGCTTGGCGCAATGCATCCTCACGCTGGATCACAGCTCGCAGCCTCTTGGCGATACCGAGCTCCGCCTGCGAAGGCAGTTGGTGAATCTTCACGCCGAGATCGAAAAGATCGCCATCGATTCGCGGCATCCCTTCGCGCAAGGGAGCGACTGAGTCTCGCGCAATAGGCCGACGTCGCGCTGCCGGCGGTAGGGCGGAGCGGCCCGCTCCGCCGCGGCGCACCGGGCCGGTGCGCCCTGCCCGTCAGACTATTAGGCGAGCCTCGATAGGGCGTGTTTGCATCCTGCCATGCCAGCGCAAGGCCCGCGCGGCTGCCTTCGCGCAAGGATCTGCCGCCCGCACCCCCTAACCTGCCTGCCGGACTGACGCCAACAGCGCCGCCTTCTCCGTCGGCGTGAGGAACGCGATCTCGAGGGCGTTGCGCTGCGCCTGCTTGACCTGCGCGGGTGTCAGCCCCGCGGCCGGAGCGGCTATTTCCAACTCGTGGCGCAGATCGATCCCGCTGATGCTGGGGTCGTCGGTGTTGATCGTCGCGAGCAGGCCGCGGGCGAGAAACTGTCGCAGCGGGTGCGCCGCCAGGCTCGGCACCGTGTTGGTCTGCACGTTGCTCGTGAGGTTGGCCTCGATGCCGATGCGGTGCTCCGCCAGGTATTCCATCAGCTTCGGGTCGTCCACGGCCCGCACGCCATGCCCGATGCGCGTGGCCCCGAGCTTCTGCAGCGCCGACCACACGCTCTGCGCGCCGCCCGCCTCGCCCGCATGCACCGTGATCGCCCAGCCGGCATCCCGCCCGCGCTTGAAATGCTCCACGAACAGCTCCGCGGGATAGTTCTTCTCGTCCCCGGCCAGATCGAGCGCCACCAGGTGCTGGCGGTGCGTGAGCAGGGCCCCGAGCTCATTCATGCAAACCTCGGCGCCGAAGGTCCGGCTGAGGATGCCGATGAGCTTCACCTTCACCCCCGTCGCCCGGCTGCCCTCGGCCGCGCCCTCGACGACGGCCTCGACCACCTTCGCCACATCGAGCCGGTGGGCCGTGGCCATGAACCACGGGCTGAAGCGCAATTCCAGGTAGTCGATGCCTTCGGCCTTGGCGTCCTCGACATTCTCGCGGGCGATGCGGCGGCAGGCGGCGGGGTCGGCCAGCACGGCGATCATCCATTCGAACTTCGCCAGGAAGGCCAGCAGGTCGGGCACCGTGGACATGACCTGCACATGGGGCCGCAGGCCCTCGGGCGTGTCGGCCGGCAGCCGGATGCCGTGTTGCTTGGCGAGCTCGAGGATGGTCGTGAGCCGCATGTTGCCGTCGAGGTGGCGGTGCAGGTCGATGACGGGAAGTCGGGGATTCATAAGCTGTAGGAGGGGCATTATGCCCCGATCAATCTGCTGCCGCCGACGCCCCGGTGCAATCCCTGTAGCGGCGGTCTATGACCGCCGTCCTTGGAGGGCCGGTCTCCTGACCGGCCGCGGTCGGTCAGGAGACCGACCCTCCAAAAAAACATCCTCGGCTGCACGGTGTTACCCCCGATTGCTTTCTTCTGGATTCCGGATTCTTACTCCTGTCTCCTCTCCCCGAATGATCGAAGTCGAAAACCTCACGCGCGTCTTCCGCACCTATAAGAAAAAGCCCGGTTTCTGGGGCGGTGTGAGGGGCCTGTTCCACCGCGAATTCGAGGAAACCCGCGCGGCCGACGACATCAGCTTCTCCATCGCGGAAGGCGAACTCGTCGGCTTCCTCGGACCCAACGGCGCTGGCAAGACCACCACGCTCAAGATGCTCTCCGGCCTCATCTATCCGACGGGCGGCACGGCGCGCGTCGCGGGCTTCGACCCCACGAAGCGCGAGAACGCCTACCGCCGCCTCTTCGCCCTCGTGCTCGGCCAGAAAAACCAGCTCTGGTGGGATCTGCCCGCCATCGAGTCGTTCTACCTTCTCCGCGCCATCTACGGCCTGCCGCAGGACCAGTTCAAGGCCACCCTCGACGAGCTCGTCGACCTCCTCGACGTCCGCGCTAAGCTCAACGTCATGGTCCGCGAGCTCTCCCTCGGCGAGCGCATGAAGATGGAGCTCATCGCCGCCCTGCTCCACCGCCCCCGCGTCCTTTTCCTCGACGAACCCACCATCGGCCTCGATGTCGTGTCACAGAAGAAGGTCCGTGAATTTCTCCGCGACTACAACCGCCGCACCAAGACGACCATCCTCCTCACCAGCCACTACATGGCCGACATCTCCTCGCTCTGCGAGCGGGTCATCGTCATCGACCACGGCAAGAAGATCTACGACGGCGCCCTTGCGCGCATCACCGGCGCCGGCGCCCGGCAGCGCATCATCAAGTTCAAACCCCGCGACGGCGCCTTCCCGGCAAACTGGAAACCCCTCCACGGCGAGTGCAAGGTCTGCGAGGACGGCGAGATTCTCCTTCACGTCCCCAGCGAGCATGTGACGGCTGTTTTCCAGCAAATCCTCAGCCTCGGCGCCGTGGACGACATCACGATCCAGGACGTGCCCCTCGAAGACGTGATCACCGAGCTCTTCTCCCGCGGCATGGCCGCAAAATAACAGATATTTGACAAGCGGGCGGTGCTCTCGGCCGTCCCGCGCCAAGCTTCGCATTGCCAAAGCCAGCCGCCACCCCCAGCGTGGCTGAAATTTCACCATGCTCGACGCCCCCAGCCCTGCCCCGGCCCAAGCAGCCTCCACCTCCGCTCGACCCAAGGTCTTGGTCATTGATGACGAATTGGGGCCGCGGGAAAGCATGAGCTATCTCCTGCAAGACGAGTTCGAAGTGCACGCCGTGGACCGGGTGGATCGCGGCCTCGCCCTCGCCAAGTCCGAATCCTTTGCCGTGGTCATCATGGATATCCGGATGCCGCAAAAAAACGGCATCCAAGGCCTGGAGGAATTCCGCCGCATCGATGCCGATGCCGCCGTGATCATGATGACCGGCTACGGCGCCCTCGCCTCCGCCCAGGCGGCAATCAGCCTCGGCGCGAACGAGTATCTCAAGAAGCCCTTTGACGTGGATGTGCTGCTGGCCGCCGTGCGCCGCCACGCGGCCGAGGCCCAGGAACGCCAGAAGCGCACCGCCCTGCTCAAGCACCTCGGCGACATGTATGAGTCGGTCAAACGCGAGCAGAAGAAACACCAGATGCAGGTCGGCTACGGTCAGGCCGCCGCCGAGATGGTGCACGATATCTGCAACCCCCTCGTCGTCACGATCGGCTACACCAACATGCTGCTGGACGAGGTGCGCCGCCTCGGTGCCGGCACCCCCGCGCTGCAGCGCATTGTCCATTACACCGAGCGGTTGGAAAACTGCTCCTCGTTCTGCCTCCATCTCGCGGAATCCTGGCGCCAGAGCGCGCGCCACCAAGGCCAGGGCGACACCTTCAGCCTCCACGCCGTCGCCGAGGAGACGCGCGCCGTGCTCTTCTTCGACTCGCCCCGCATCGAGGTCGTGGGCGCGAAGGATGCCGCGGTCACGGGCGTCCGCTATGAAATCACCCGCCTCCTGCAGAATCTCATCAAGAACGCGCTGGAAGCCGGGGCGACCCGCGTTGTCATCGCCATCCGCACGGCGGAAGGACGCGCCCACCTGACCATCACTGACAACGGCACCGGCCTGCCCCCGGAAGTCATGGCGGTGATCCTGAAAAAACCGGTTGAATCCACCAAGCCCCACGGCACGGGCCTCGGCCTGACCATCTGCCGCCACATCGCCGCCGCGCACCAGGCCGAGATGAGGGTCGAGGCCAATCCCGGCGGCGGCACGGTCTTCACCCTGGATTTTCCGCTCGCGCCCCGCTGAAGTGGACCGCGCCCTAGCCAGTAAGTTTGGCCAGCTCGGCCCGCAGCCACGCGGCCACCGCCGAATAATCCTGCTGCGCAAACCCCCGGCTCTCGGCGACACTGCGGCACACCTCCTCAAACAGCGTCAACTCGGCCAGCAGCGCCCGCGCCAGACTTCGTTGATCAAGACTGGTGCTAATCGCCGTTTGATTCAGCCGCCTTTCGTCGAGCCATTTCTCCGCCTTGCGGGCCTCCGGCCGAGGCTCGCGCCCGGCCAACCGCGCCTCCTCCGCCAGCAAGACATAGACGTGGTTGCGCAACTCAACCTGCGACCAGCGCATGGCCGCGCGCAACTCGCCCCGCAAAATCTTCTTTGCGACCCAAACAGCATGTCGCCAGAAGGCCGCCGTGTGCCGCTGGAAATCATCCGCGACAAAACCGGGCGTAGGCCACGGCCCACTCAGTGCGGCGTAGCGTTGTTCCCAGGCGGAGCCGCCGAGCACCACCCGGTGGCCGGGTCCTGCGATCAACCGGAAATTGCAGATTCCCCGGCGCAATGCCCCTGGAAACCAGCCCTGCGCCTGTGGGTGCCGCATGGCAAAGCACACCAGTTTCATCTGCCAAGCGGAGAGCAGCACGAAGTCGGCTTCCCAGCCGTCGGCAAATACAGCACTGAGTTTCGTGACGGCTCGTTCGGTGCGCTCGAAGTGCGCCGACCAGCAGGGAGCGATCTGCGCCGGCCAATCACGGTTGTGGTATTTGGCAGGCGTGCGAACGATGAGTTGGTAATCCCAATCAGACCACGAGTCAATTTGCGCACCCGGCTGAACCCGAGAACCGATCTGCACGAGAGCTTCGACATCAGACTGCGCTCCGGCCCAGGCTACTATCCGTGCTTCGAAATCCTGTGCGGTCATGGTCACGCGATTGTGCGTTCGCATCCGCTATGGCGCAAATCTCTTTTGCCCTGCCAAGGCTTGCCGTTGCATTCATTGCCCGCCAACCCTCCGTCAGTCGGTGATAACGGGCTGCCCTCGGCAGTCACCGATTGCCCCAGCATCCCCTCTCTTTTTCTGCCTTTGCATAGCGCCCCGTCGATTTTCCTTCTACTCACCGCCCATGCGCCGTCGCGTTAAGATCACTGGGATGGGCCCGGTCACCCCGGCCGGCATCGGCCGCGAGGCTTTCTTCCGCGGCATCAACGAATCCGTCAGCCGCGTGCGCGCCATCACGCGGTTCGATCCGGCCGCCGGACCGTTCATCGGTGCCGAAGTCCTCGGTTTTGACCTGAAGGACTATGCCCCGGAGGAGAATGCCAAGCGCCTGTCGCGGCACACCCAATTCGGACTGGCGGCCACAATCCTGGCCTTGCAGGACGCCGGCCTGGCTCCGCATGAGGCGGAGAAACTGAACCCCACCATTGTCACCGGCACCTCGATCATGGACATCGACAAGATCAGCCGGGGCGTGCAGATCGTGGCCAAGAAGGGTGCACGCTATTCGATGCCCAGCACCATCTATGAAGCTTCGTCGGTGAATGTGCCGGGCAAGATCGCCGAGTATTTGGGTGTGCCGGTGCGCATGTTCTCCCTGCAAAGCTCCTGCTGTTCCGGCCTCGATGCCATCGGCCAGGCCGCCGATCTGATCGCCACCGGCCAGTCGGACTTCGCCCTCACGGGAGGCAGCGAGGCCCCGCTGTCCTTTCACCCCTTGCTCGAATTCAATGCGGCCGAGCTCAATCCCGCCAACGATGAGCTGCCGGCCAAATCGTGCCGCCCGTTTGATCTCTGGCGCTCCACCGGCGTGATTGGCGAAGGCGCGGCGATCTTCGTCCTTGAGCCGGAAAGCAGCCCCCGACCCGCCCTCGCCTGGATCACCGGTTACGGCTACGCCAATGATCCCGACATCCGGGCTGGCTCCGGCCTCCGTGGATCCATGATCCAAGCCCTCGCCAACGCGTGCCGTCGGCCTGATGAGGTGGGCTATATCAATGCCTGGGGCCCCGGCCACAAGCAGATCGACGCCCACGAGGCCTACGCCATCAAGAAGCTCTTTGGCCCCGAGCTACCCGAGGTTCCGGTCACCTCCATCAAGGGCGCGGTGGGCACGGCGCTGGGGGCCTCCGGCGCCATACAGACCGCCAGCACGGTCCTCACTCTCATCCATGGATTGCTTCCGCCCACGCTCAACTGGGAGACCCCCGATCCCAATTGCCCGCTGAATCTCTCCACCCAGCTGCGCCGTCTCCACCCGCGCGTCGCCATCATCAATTCCCACGGCCTCTCCGGCAGCAACACAACTCTCGTCTTAGAAAAAGCATGCCCGAGCTGATACTCGCTGCAGCAATCCTCACGCTCGGCATTGGTGCGTCCGTATATTGGGCAAATCCGCATCGATTGACTAATAGAGCTTTTCTCGCCTTTTCTCTGATCAACGCGAGCTGGCTCTATTGTGTTTTCATGGCCATGCGCGCAGGTGCGCTGCTTCAGGCAGGTGAAGGCGCGAATCCGATCCCTTGGATCAGGGCGGCCTCTGCAGTAGGCGCATTTTTCCCGTTTTTGATCTGGAGCATGAAGGAATCGATTCTGACGACTGAAATTCGTGGCCATCAGATCAAAGGCCAGGCGTTAGTCTGGTTTGGCATAGGTTGCGCACTGGCTGTCCTTTGTTTCACGAAATATTATATTCCGCCCGAGTCGCGGCCGGGTGCCGAGCTGCGAGGTTCGGGCTATTACATATACACTTCAATCAGTCTGGTGCTTTACCTGCATTTGATTTCCCAGACTTACCGACAATGGCGAATGCAAACCGGTATACGCCGCCTCGAAATCCAATTCCTGATTCTCAATGCTGGCGTCGCCTGCCTGTTGGCAATTATCCTTAATGCGGCGGGCAATTATTTCGACCTGCGATATCTGGCCCGGTTAACCCCGCTGCTCATCGTCATTTTCTACGGGCTCACCGCCTGGGCTGTCACCGTGCACCGCGTGTTTGATGCCCGGCAGGTTTTTCTCTCCGTCGTGCAGCGGCTCCTGCTCGTGATCATGCTGAGCTTGGGCATCCTCGGGGTCGAATTCCTCCTGCATGGCCTGCTGGCGCCGGCGCTCAGCCTCGTCCTCAGCGTCATTGCGGGCAGCACTTTCGCCTTCCTGCTGGAGCGCAGGACCCGCGAATGGTTCCGCCTCACGCCGGAGCAGAGCATCGCCCAGCTCCGCCGCGCCATGACCGAGGCCGCCCGCAGCGAACCCAGCCCGGACAAGCTGGTGACCGCCTACGAGGAACTGCTGCGCGACTGGAGCCAGGCCGGCTACGCCCGGCTGCTGTTCGACAGCGGCGAGGTCTTTGTCGGCGGGGACATCGAGTTCACCAAGGATCGCCCCGCCCACCCGGCCCTCGTCCAATCCGAGTGGACGACCCCCGAAAGCCTCCAGCGCCGGCGCACCGAGCCCGGCCTGATCGACCTCCGCCAGTTTCTCACCGAGTTTGACCTCGGCCTGGCTGTCACCGCCCCGCGCGGCAGCCCCACGCCCTCGCTGGTCCTCGTCCTCGGCACCAAGGTCAATCACCGGCCCTTCACCTACCCCGAGGTCCAGCAGGTGCAGGAAATCGCCGAGTTCATGGACAACATCCTGGCCCGCTCCCGCCTCACCCGGCAGGCCCGCCAGTCCGAGCAGCTCGCGACCATTGGCTTGCTCGGGGCCAGCCTGGCCCACGAGATCCGCAACCCCCTCGTCTCCATCAAGACCTTCGCCCACCTCCTGCCCACGCGCTTCGAGGACCCGGAGTTCCGCCGCCGCTTCCACGTCCTCATCCCCGCCGAGGTGGACCGCATCGACAGCCTCACCCAGCAGCTGCTCGACCTCTCCAACCCGCGCCGCCACCAGATGGAGCGCATCTCCCTGCATGTCGTCGCCCGGGAGACGATCGACCTCATGCTCACCCGCGCCACCGAGGCCCGCATCCATCTTGCCGCCACCTACGGCGCCACGACCGACACCATCTGGGCCGACGCCAGCGCGATGCGGCAGGTGATCATCAATCTCCTCATCAATGCGTTTCAGGCGCTCGAGCTCCAGGAGACCGACCGCCGCGTCGAGCTCCGCACCCGCAGCTCCCCCGGCGGCAGCGTCATCCTCGAGATCAGCGACAACGGCCCCGGCATCCCCGCCGACCAGCGCGCCCGGCTGTTCCATCCCTTTGTCTCCACCAAGACGAAGGGCATGGGCCTCGGCCTGGCCGTGTGCGCGGATATCTTGCACGAACACAAGGCCACCATCATTGTGCCTGACATCGGGCGCCCCGGCGCTACCTTCCGCATCACTTTTCCATGCCCGCCACCCTCATCCTGACCACGGCCGACGCCGGTCTCGAAGCCGCTTGGAAGACCCAGCTCCACCCGCGCGAGCCCGTCACCTTTGCCCGGCCCGCCGATTTGCAACGCGATCTCCTGCGCCCCGGCGCCCGCGTCTGGATCGCCGACATCAATGATCCCCGCTCCCGCCTGACCGGCGGCACCGGCACCCTCGTGATCCTCGTCGGCCAGCCGCACAGCCTCCCCTTTGAGCAAGCCCGCCAGAACCGCTCCGCCCGGATTTTCCTGAGCTACGACGACAGCCGCACCCGCCTCGCCGAAACCGTCGGCCTCCTCGAGGAAATCGCCGACAAGAACTCCCAGCTGCAGACCACCCTCGAGCGCTCGCGCCACAGCCAGTCGCCCTTTCCCCGCGAACCCGCCGCGGCAGCCGCCGAGCCGATCGAGTCATGGGATTTCCTGGAAAGCGCGCTCAACCACCTGGGCGACCGCTCCCGGCTGCTCGATGAGTTCCGCCGCGCCGGCCGCTATGTCCTGCGCTCCGGCAAGGTCCTCTTTTTCTTCCGGTGCCTCGACGCCTTCGTCTCCGACGACGACGCGCACCGCTGCGAGGCCGGCCACCCGCTCTCCCTCTGGCTCGAGGACCATCCCGCGGCCCTCGACACCGCCCAGTGGTCCGGGCCGGATGATCCCGCCCTCGACGCCCCCATCCGCCAGCAGTTGCTCAGCTGGGGCACCCGCCTCCTGATTCCCCTGCACGCCTCGGGTCAGCTCCTCGGCTGGATGGCCCTCGGCCCGCGCGCCGACGGCGCCGCCTATCGCGAGGTGGACAAGTTCCGCGCCGTCCTCCACGGCCGCCTGCTCGAGCGCTGCCTCGAGCGCTCGGCCCAACTCGAGGAACTCGCGCGCCTCGGCACCGCCGCCACCCTGCACGCCAAATACCTGCCCGGCTCGCGCATCCTCACGCGGACCGAGTTGGCCGGCACCGATCTCCCGGCCGAGGTCCGCGCCGTGGCGGGCGAGGCCCTCCACGCGCAAAAAACCATCGTGCAACCCGCCCGCCTGCCCCACCGCTATCGCGTCACGGCCGGCCCGGCTCCCGAGATTGACGGGGTTTGGGTCCACTGGGAGGAAGCCGCCCCCGAGATCGAGCGCATCCGCGCCGAGCAGGAGCAACACCACCGCGCCCTGTTCAGGAACCTCGGCCTCACGCTCAGTCACGAGCTTTCCAACCCCCTCGTCTCGCTGGTCACCTTCGCCCAGTTGCTCTCCCGCCAGAGTGCTTCCCCCGTCCCGGGGAACCCGGCGGCCCTCGCCTCCGAGGTCTCCCTCGTTTCCGAGGTGGCCAAGCTCCAGCTCCTGGCGGAACACGCCAGCATCCTCGGCGAAATCGCCGCCCCCACCCCCCAGACCGTCGAGCTCAACGCCCTGATGCGCGAGATCGCCACCGCCAACGGCGTCACCACCCGCTTCTCCGAGGAATCGCTCGTCCTCACCGTTGACCCCGCCCTGCTGCGCTTCGCCTTCACCGCCATCTGCGTCGCCCTCGGCGCCAACCGGCCGGACGAGGGCACCACCGGGCTCCTGCTGGCCATGCGCACCGTCGGCACCGGCTCCCTCCGCACCGCCGTCGTCACCATCGAGGGCAAACGTCTCGAGCTCGACGGCATTCTCTCCCTGCCCGGTCAGGGCGGAACCCCCAACGAGGGCCGCCTCTCCATCTTCCTCGCCCGCGAAATCCTCCGCCTCCACGGCGGCGTCCTGCAGGCCGGCCCCGGCCTCAAGGGCACCGACATCCAGATCTCCTTCGGCGCGCTCAGGTAGGCATCGAGGGGCTGCAGTTATCGGAGGCTCATCCCTCCGCTGGGCCTCCGAGCTTGAAGAGCAACTCCCCGCTCCTCTCCCCGCTGGGCAGCTCAAAGGACTCCTCGCCGGCCGCCGCGAAACCGGCCTTCCGCAACACCCGGATCGAGGCGGCGTTGTGTTTCGCGACACGGGCGGTGAGCGGGCGGATGGTTTCGCAATGGAGAAATTGCGCCAGCGCCGCGCTCGCGACGCCGCGCCCCCAGAACTCGCGCCCGACCCAATAGCCAACGAGGCGCTCGGCACCGTCGGTCCACGCCCCGATGTTCCCCGCGACACTCCCGCCGGAGAGTATGGTGCGAAGGGCGCAGGCAGGGTTGGCCATGATCTTCGCCCAGTGGGCCATGAACGCATCGTGGTCGCGCGAAACAAACGCGGCCATGCGCGCGCCTTCGGCATCGCTCTGGTGCTCGAAGAAAACAGGCAGGTCGCCGGGGCGGACCTCGCGAAGGGAAACCCGGGACAGGGCGTCGGCGGTCATGTTCACGGTTCGGAGAAAAAGGGGCTGACTACGCCAATCGGCCAGACTCAGGCAGCCGGGTAAACCACAAATCATGACCAAGCGCCCGAAGCGGTTGGCCTGCTGACACCACGTTGTCAGCATCTTCCCCGGTGTTGGCTCGACTCACCGCGGCCCGCGGGCTTCACTCTCCCTGTCCCATGGAAATCCTCTTCATCCTCGTCGGCCTGGTCATTGGTGCCGCCCTGGGCTGGTTCATCGCCCAGTCCCGGTCCGCCGCCACCGCCGAGCGCGCCCGCCTCATGGAGGCGGACCTCGCCGCTGCCCGCATCCGTCTGGCGGAAATCGAAAATCAAAAATCGAAAATCGAAAATGAACTCGCCGCGGAACGCGCCGCAGCCGCCGAAAAAATCGCCGCGCTCACGGACGCGCACACCCGCCTGAAAAGCGAGTTCTCTGCCCTCTCCGCCGACGCCCTCCGCTCCAACAACCAGTCTTTCCTCGAACTCGCCCGCGAGACCTTCGGCAAGCTCCACCAGCAGTCCGCCGACGAACTCGGCAAGCGCCAGCAGGCCATCGACTCCCTGGTCAAGCCGCTCAAGGACTCCCTTGAGAAGGTCGATGCCAAGATCGGCGAGATCGAAAAAGCCCGCGCCGGCGCCTACGGCCAGTTGTCCGAACAGCTCAAATCCCTCGGCACCGCGCAGGTCTCCCTCCAGGCCGAGGCCGCCAAGCTCACCACCGCCCTCCGCTCCACCACCACCGCCGGCACCTGGGGTGAGCTCCAGCTCCGCCGCGTCGTCGAGATGTCCGGCATGTCGAGCTACTGCGATTTCACCGAGCAGCAGTCCGCCGGCGGCTTCCGCCCCGACCTCATCGTCCGGCTTCCCGGCGGCCAGCAGATCGTCATCGACGCCAAGGCCCCGAACGACGCCTACCGCGAGGCCGTCAACGCCTCCGACGACCACGTCCGCTCCGCCAAGCTCGCCGAGCACGCCGCCAAGGTCCGCTCCCACATCGACGCCCTCGGCGCCAAGGATTACTGGGCGCAGTTCCAGCCGTCGCCCGAGTTCGTCGTCCTCTTCCTCCCCGGCGACCAGTTCCTCTCCGGCGCGCTACAGGGCGACCCGTCGCTCATCGACCGCGCCATCGCGAAGAAAGTCCTGCTCGCCACGCCCGCCACGCTCATCGCCCTGCTGAAGGCTACGGCCTATGGCTGGCGCCAGGAAGACGTGTCGCGCAACGCGCAGGTCATCGCCGACCTCGGCCGCCAGCTCTACGACCGCATCGCCGGCTTCGCCGACAACCTCGACAAGGTCGGCCGCAGTCTTGAGACCGCGAACAAGTCCTACAACTCCGCCGTCGGCTCCTTCGAGCAGACGCTCCTGCCGGGCGCCCGCAAATTCTCCGAACTCGGCGCCAAGGGCGTGAAGGAACTCGCCGACCCCGCGACCGTCGAGACCACTCCCCGCGACGTCATCAAGCGGGCGTGATAACATGAGTCATTCCCTCGAAGGCCGCTGGCAGCCCGTCTATGCCGAACTCGATGGCGAGGAGGCACCGAAGATGATGCTCGACCGGATGGAAATCGAGCTGACCGGCGGCGAATACGCCGTGCGCTTCGGCGGCGTCACCGCCGACCAAGGCACCTACACGCTCGACGCCGAGGGCCACCTCACCCTCGCCGGCATGATCGGCCCCAACGCGGGCAAGACCATCCCGAGCATCTACAAGTTCACCGGCGACACGCTCTCCATCTGCTACGGCCTCGACGGCACCCGCCCCAGGAAATTCGCCACCCAGGGCGGCGAGCAGCTCTACCTCGTCAATTACATGAGGAAAGTAGCGAGTAGTGAGTAGCGGGTAGCGGGTAGCTCGATACCAAGCCGCCGCGCCTGACTTTCTGCTCGCTACTCACTACCCGCTACTCGCTACTCGGTTTTCCCATGCACGTCTCCGGCCTGTTCATCTACCCCGTGAAGTCCCTCCGCGGTGTCGCCGTGCCGGCGGTGGAGATCGACGCCCTAGGCTTCGCCGGCGACCGGCGCTTCCTTGTGATCGACGAGGCCGGGAAATTCATGACGCAACGCCAGTTCCCCCGCATGGCGCTGGTCGGCACCGCGCTCACGAGCACCACGCTCAGCCTCTCCGCCGAGGGCGCCGGCCGCATTGAGATCGCAACCGCTTCCGATCCGGCCGCGTCGCTCCGCCCCGTGGCCGTCTGGAGAAGCGAGGGCCTGCTGGCCGAGGATTGCGGCGACGCGGCAGCCGCCTGGCTCGGCACTGTGCTGCAGCTCAAGTGTCGTCTCGTCCGCATTGGCGAAAAATTTCGCCGCCCGGTGCTGAAAAAGGCCGGGCAACCGGGTGACATTTTCAGCTTCGCCGACGGCGCCCCCATCCTCGTCACGAGCGAAGCCTCCCTCGCCGACCTCAACGCCCGCATCGCGGCCAACGCCGGCGAGCCCGTGCCAATGGACCGCTTCCGCCCCAACCTCGTCATCGCCGGCTGCCCCGCCTTCGCCGAGGATGAGTGGCCCCGCATCCGCCTTGGCGACGTCGTGCTGCGTCAGGCCGGCAAGAGCGACCGCTGCATCATGACGACCACCGACCAGCTGACCGGCGTGCGCGGCAAGGAGCCACTCCGCACCCTCGCCACCTTCCGCCGCGACCCGGCCGAGCCGTCCTCCGTGTATTTCGGCGCCAACTTCATCAACGAGTCCAAGCGCGGCACGGTGCGCGTGGGCGCGAAGATTGAGGCCATCGAGTGAAGCTCCCCGATCACGAAACCCTGCTCGCCGTCGGCGTCTCCCTCGTGATGGCCGGGGTCGTCCTGCGCGGCTTCGCCACCCAGGCCCGCCGCGATCTCGCCCGGCGCAAGGAGCACCGGATCGACGAGCGGAAATCCGGCGACGCCCTTCTGAGCGATGAACTCGCGAAACCGCCCGGCTGGCTCGAACGCCACCTCGGCCTGCTCGCCAACGCCGTGCTTGTAGCCGGCGTGGTGATCACTGTGCTCGGTTTTGCCCGCCGTTGATCTGTCGTCGCCGGGCCAAAAGCCGGCAAGACGCACTCGCGGCTCGCCAGCCGGTTCACCGCCCGCCATTCGAGATGGTGCACCCCCACACTTCGCCATGGCTGAAAACCCGTTCACCACCGCCCAAACCCCGCTTCCTTCCGGCAGCGCCCCGTCACACGCACCGATCGTCAACAAGACCCTTGTCGCCCAAGCCGACCCGGTCGTTATGAGCGGCGCCAGCTGGTTCTGGTGGATCGGCGGCCTCTCGGTGGTCAACACGATCATGCTGCACTCGGGCAGCGACACCGGGTTCATCATCGGCCTCGGTTTCACCATGGTGATCGACGCCATGTTCCGCGAATACCAGCTCGTCGCTTTCATCGTCGATGCCCTGGCCATTGGGACGATACTGGCCCTCGGCTTCTTCGCTCGCAAAGGCCACTTCTGGGCCTTTGTGACGGGCATCGTGCTCTACACCCTTGATGCCGGCATCTACCTGCTCGTGCAGGACTGGATGGCCGTCGCCTTCCACGGCCTCGCGCTCTTCTATCTGGTCCGCGGTGCCAGGAAACTCCGCGCCGCGCTCAAGGCCGCCACCGAGCCACCGCCTGTCATCGCCCCGCCGCCGGTCGCAGGCGCCTGAATCTCACCACTCGCCGCTCACCCGCCCGCGCGCCGACTTGTGTTTCGCGCGGTGCTTCTTGCCCTCGATCATCCGCGCCTTCTGGCCGCGGGATTTCTGGCGGGTCTGCCGGCGGACGAGTTCCCGCTCCGCCTGCTTCCGGTTGGCGGCCTCGGCCCGGCGCCACGCCAGCTTGTCGGCCAGCTCCGACCAGGCGAGCAGCCGGTTGACCGACTGGCTGCGCTCGCGCTGGCAGCGCACCTCCACCCCCGTCGGCCGGTGGCGCAGCCAGACGGTGGACGAGGTCTTGTTGATCTTCTGACCCCCCGCGCCCGCCCCGCGGACAAAATGCTCATCCACCTCCTCCGGCCGCACGCCGAGGGAGACAAATCGCGCCCGCAGCGGCGCTTCCACAAGGTCCGGAAAATCAGCCATGTTTCGGTTTAGCCAGAAAGACGCCCCAAAAGACACGCCAAATTCGCCGCCCGGCACCCCTTCCCGGTTTCGCCCCTTTTTTTGTGCATTCCGGCGCGTTTTCGTGACTAACCAGTGAACTCCCTGCCACTTCCGCAGTCTAATCCTCGCTCCACTCGTCACTTGTCACGAGCCCTCTGCCCACTTTCACTTTCACCCTCACTTTCACTTCCTCTCCCCTATGATCACCGGTCCCGTTTGGTCCCAGAAACTCCGCAATGAAATCGGCCAGGCCGTCATCGGCCAGGATGCCGTCATCGAGCGCCTGCTGGTCGCCCTGCTGGCCAACGGCCACGTCCTCCTCGAGGGCATGCCCGGCCTCGCCAAGACGCTCCTCATCCGCTCCCTCGGCACCGCCATGGGCGTCCAGTTCGAGCGCATCCAGTTCACGCCCGACCTGCTGCCGAGCGACGTCGTCGGCACGATGATCTTCTCGCCGAAGGACGGCGGCTTCGCCACCCACAAGGGCCCGATCTTCGCCAACCTCGTGCTCGCCGACGAGATCAACCGCGCCCCGGCCAAGGTTCAGTCCGCCCTCCTCGAGGCCATGCAGGAGCGCCAGGTCACCATCGGCGGCAACTCGCACATCCTGCCCAAGCCGTTTTTCGTGATGGCCACGCAGAACCCCGTCGAGCAGGAGGGCACCTATCCGCTCCCCGAGGCCCAGACCGACCGCTTCCTCTTCAAACTCCTCGTGGACTACCCGACCGCGACCGAGGAATCCCTGATGATGGAGCGCTGGGGCCAGGTCACCAAGCAACCCGCGCTCCAGGCCGTCTCCAGCGGGGCCGAGCTCCTCGAGCTCCGCTCGCAGGTTGACGCCATCCATGTCGCGCCCGCCGTGCAGGCCTACATCCTCGCGCTCGTCCGCAGCTCGCGCGAACTCGCCGCCCAAGCCGAGGGCGGCGCCAGCAAGCGCCTCCTCAACTTCGGCGCCTCGCCCCGCGCCTCGCTGGCGCTCTTCCAGGCCGGCCGCGCCCTCGCCTGGCTCCGCGGCGCCGACTACCTCTCGCCCGCGCTCGTGCAGGAAATCTTCCACGACGCCCTCCGCCACCGCGTCGGCCTCACGTATGAAGCCGAGGCCGAGGGCCTCACCGCCGACAAGATTCTCGATCAGGTCCTCGTCCGCACCCCCGTGCCGGCCAAGGCCTGACGCATCTTTCTCTTTCCTCTTTCTCTTAATCTTTCTCCCTCACGCGCCCACTGCAGGACGAGAAGGAGAAAAGATTAATAGAAACAGGAAAGAGCCGCCCGCCACGATGCCCGCTCCCGCCAACAGCACCGCCTCCCTCGTCACCTCCCAACTCGCGCTCCTGCGCCAGCTGGAGTGGCGCGTGCGCCACGCGGTGGAGAACGTGCTCAGCGGTGAATACCGCTCCGCCTTCCGCGGCCGCGGCATGGAGTTCGACCAGGTCGTCAAATACACCTTCGGCGACGACATCCGCGACATCGACTGGAACGTCACCGCCCGCCTCGGCGAGCCCTACCGCAAGAAATTCATCGAGGAACGCGAGGTGTCGCTGCTCCTCCTGTTCGAGGACAGCGTCAGCCTGCAGTTCGGCTCCGGCGCGCAGTCCAAGCGCGAGGCCCTGCTCGAGCTCGCCGGTCTCGTCATGATGCTCGGCGCCGTCAACCGCGACCGCGTCGGCTTCCTCCATGCCTCCGAGGCTGGATATACCCTCAAGGAGCCTGTGCGCGGCCGGGGGCAAATCCTCCACGCAGCGGCCCAACTCCTGGGCCAGCCGGTGCCTTCAATCGAAAATCGGGTCCAGCCCGAAGGGCCTCTGCCATCGAAAATCGAAAATTCCTTCATCCCCTGGCGCCTGCTCGCCAAGGCCGCGCCGCGCCACAGCATCCTGATCTGGCTCGGTGATTTTCCTCCGCGCCTCGAGCCCGAGGGTTGGAGCGTGCTCTCGCGCCGCTACCAGACGATGGGCTTCCGCGTGGAGGACCCGTGGGATCGCGCGCTGCCCTTTGAGCGCGTCCTGACCACCTACGACCCCGTCGCCGGCCGGCTGGTCAACCTCAACGGTGCCTCCGCCGCCCAACGCGCCGCCCACGCCGAATGGGTGCAGTCCCGCGACGCCGCCTTCCACTCCCTCTTCCCCAACATCCTGAGCCGCCTCACCGTCCGCACCGATGAGGAACGCCTCGAGGCCCTCGTCCGTTTCTTCCACCGCCGCATGGCCGCCGGGAGGCGTCGCTGATGATTATCCTCATACTCCCTTGCCCTTCTCCTGTAGCGGCGGTCAGTGCACCCCCCCCGTCAATCGGCGGCGGGGCCCAACCCCCC
>JAEUGW010000030.1 GCA_016795565.1 Opitutaceae bacterium
AGCGACGCCCCTACACTCCGAAAGGTGGCTGGAATGTGGGACCAACGGTTTTCCGCCTGATCGCGCTCTTGGGCGGGCTTTTCCTTTTCTCGGGCTGCCAGACGAGCGAGCCCTCGCCGCTGGACCAGCCGCTGGTCGCCCGCTTCTTCCTGGAAGCCCGGCCGGGCACGCCGGGCGTGACGGTGCAGCTGCCCGTCAGCAAGGTGGCGCTGAACATCAATCCCAAGCCGGTGCTCGTCGAATACGACATCGCCAACGTCGAGTTCGCCAAGGTGGACCTGGGCTGGTGCCTCTACTTCCAGTTCAATTCCGCGGCGGCGCGCGATCTCTACCGGCTGAGCGCGGCCAATCTGGGTGGACGGCTGGTGCTGGCGCTGAATGACATGCCGGTCGGGGCGCGCCGGCTTGACCAGGCCATCGCCGACGGCGGGCTGCTGATCTTCATCGAGCTGCCCAACGAGGAACTGCCGCCCATCGCCGAGCGCCTGAAGCGCACGGCGGCCGCGATCGCGAAAAAGGGGCGGTGACCGCCGTGTCCAAAGCCGCGCTGTTCGCCTTCATCCTGCTGGCCGCGCCGTTCGTGGGGGCGCAGCGCCTGGAGTTCAGCTGGCCGACGCCCAACCGGGCCTGGGAGCAGGGGCGCGATTACACGGCCTGGGTGCAACCGACGGTCTCCGGCATCGAGGAGTCCGGCCTGTTCGGATGCGTGCGCAGCAGCGGCGCGCAATTCCACGAGGGCATCGACATCCGGCCGGTCGCCCGCGACCGCGCGGGCGAGGCCACGGACAAGATCACGGCGGCGATGGACGGCGTGGTGCGCCACGTGAGCACCGTGGCCGGCCACAGCGCTTACGGGCGTTACGTCGTGCTGGAGCATCCCGACCAGACGCCCGCCGTTTACACGCTTTACGCGCACCTCGCCCGGGTGGAACCCGGCCTCCGGCCGGGTTTGCCCGTCAAGCGCGGCCACGTCCTCGGCACGATGGGCCGCAGCGCCGGCGGCTATGCCATCCCGAAGGAGCGCGCGCACCTGCATTTCGAGATCGGCTTCGTGGCGACGACGCAGACCTTCGGCTCGTGGTATGCGTGGAAGAAGTTTGGCAGCCCGAACGAGCACGGCGCCTACAACGGCATGAACCTGCTCGGCATCGACCCGCATGATTTCCTGCGCGAGCTGCGCCGGCAGCGGGTGGACAACGTGCAGGAATACGTGGACCGCCTGCGCGGCGTGGTGAAGGTGCGCGTGGCGACCACGCGCACGCCGGACTTCATCGCGCGTTATCCCTCGCTGCTGCGGAAGCCGGTCAACGGGCTGGTGGCGGGCTGGGAGGTGGAGTGTAACGCCACCGGCCTGCCGTTCGCCTGGACGCCGCTCACGGCGGCGGAACTCGGCGGGCAGCGCTCCGGCACGGCGCGGATCGTGTCGGCCGACAGCGCCCAGTTGCGCGCGAGCCGGTGCAAGTCACTCGCCAAGCCCGCGCGGGGCGGCGGCTACACCATCGGCCCCGATCTCAACACCGTGCTGCAGCTCGTGTTCGGGCTGAGATGAGATCAACGCCTCAGCTCTGCGGCTTCAGCTTGCGCAGCAGTTGCTGGAACTCGGGATCGGCCTTGAGGGTTTCGAGGTCGGGGTCCTGCTGCATCCAGTCGAGGTCGTCGTAGCCGAGCGACACGGCCTTGCGGAGGGATTTCAGCGCGTCGGGGCGCTTCTTGCAGAGGGCGAGGGAGCAGGCGAGGTTGTAGTGCGCCGTGGGGTTGTCGGGCTCGAGGCGCACCAGCTTGCGGTCCATCTTCAGGCCGTCGGCGATGCGACCGACCTTGGTGTAGAGCCCGCCGAGCAGGCCGACGACATCGACATAATCCGGGCAGCGGCGGTGGACGGCCTCATAGAAGCCGATTTCAAACTGGGGATCGGACTTGGGCTTGTGCGACATGGCTAGGGCTGGCGGCGGTTCGGGCAGCGGCCGGAGGAGCGGTAGGCGATGCACTGCGCGCTGACCTGGAGGCGCTGCGAGACGGGCTTGAGGCCGAGCTTGAGGGAGACGGTGCTGCCATACCACTCCATGAACGGGGCGCTGATCTCGAAAATCTTGGAGCAGTCCTCGCACACGACCTGCGCGACCTGCGTGTTGCCGCTGGTGGCGGGCAGGTAGAATTTTTCCCCGGTGCCGATGTCCACCTCCCGCAGGATATGGCTCCCGGTCATGAGGGGCAGGGTGCGGTAAACGGTCGCCCGCGACACGGAGTCGTCGAGCCGGCGCGCGCAATCGAGCAGCTGCTCAGCGGTGAAGTGCTCCTTCTGGGCGAAGGCCGCGTTGAAGATGGCGAGCCGCTGGTCGGTCACGCGCAGCCCCTGCTCGGTCAGGTAGGCTTGGAATTTTTCGCGGGAAGTTTCGACGCTCACCGCGGGACTTTCGGCCCGGCCGGTTCGGCCTGTCAAAGGGAATTTAGGGGTCGGATGGGTAACCACGGAATACACGGAACACACAGAATGATTCAGAGGATAATGCCCGGTCTGTTTTCCGTGCATTCGGTGTGTTCTGTGGTTTCTTTCGTTCTGACCGAAAACGCGTTGCCAGCTCCGACAACCAGGAGTCTCTTGAAACGATGATCGTGGGCGTCCAGCCATTGGCCGGGTTCGACAAGCTCCTGCACTACTCCGTGCCGGAGGCCCTGCGCGATGCCGTGCGGGCGGGGTCACTGGTGCGCGTGCCCATCATGAACCGCTCGCACCTCGCGCTGGTGCTCGAAAAGGACACGGTGCCCGACGTGCCGCTGGCCCGGCTGAAGGCGCTGAGCGGCGTCCTCCACGAATATCCGGCGCTGACGCCCGACCTGCTCGAGCTGGCGCGCTGGATGCACGTATATTATGCCGCCCGCATGGAAGGCGTGCTGGAGGCCATGATCCCGGCCGCGGTGCGCACGGGGGCGCGGCTCAAGACCGAGAAATACCTCGAGATCGCCCGCCCGCTGTCGCCCGACGAGCATGCGGCGCTGGCGAAGAAGGCGCCGAAGCAGGCGAAGCTCCACGATTTCCTCCGGCAGCAGTTCCGGCCGCAGAAGAAATCCCTGGTGCTCTCGCGCCTTGGCACCACGGCGGCCGTGGTCAACGCCCTGCTCAAGGCCGGGCTCATCCGCGAGGAGGCGCGCCACGTCGAGCGTGTGGCCTACGCTGACAACTGGTCCGGCGGCGAGGTCGTCCCGGCGCAACCGCCCAAGCTCAACGACGAGCAGGCCGCCGTCGTGACGTCGGTGGGCGAAAGCCTCGGCAAGGGGAAGTTTGCCGTGCATCTGTTGCACGGTGTCACCGGTTCGGGCAAGACGGAGGTCTATCTCCGCGCGGTCGAGCAGGTGCTCGCGGCCGGCGGCAGCGCCATCTACCTCGTGCCGGAGGTCGCGCTCACGCCGCAGACCGTGGCGCGGCTGCGCGGGCGTTTCGAGGCCGCCGGGCACAAGACCGTCGTCTGGCACAGCCACCTCGGCGAGGGCGAGCGGCTCGACGGCTGGACGGCGCTGGCCTCGGGCGCGGCGCGGGTCGTGGTCGGCGCCCGCTCGGCGGTGTTTGCCCCGGTGCGGGACCTGCGGCTCATTGTCGTCGATGAGGAGCACGAGCCGGCTTACAAGCAGGACGAGACGCCGCGCTACCACGGCCGCGATGTGGCCGTTTACCGGGCCAAGCTCGCGCAGGCAGTCTGCCTCCTCGGCTCGGCCACGCCGTCGCTCGAATCCTTCGCCAACGTGCAGGGCGGCAAATACCGGCTCAACACGCTCACCAAGCGCGTGGACGATAAGCAGCTGCCCGACATCCAGATCGTGGACATGCGCATCGAGGCGATGCGGTCGCGGGGGCTGGTGACGCTGTCGCGGCTGCTGGTGGACCACATGCACCAGCGTTTCGCGCGGAAGGAGCAGACGATCCTCTTCATCAACCGCCGCGGCTACTCGTCGAGCATGCAGTGCCGGAAATGCGGCCACGTGGAGGAGTGCCCGCATTGCAGCGTGGCGATGACCTACCACCGCGCCGACGAGACCTTGAAATGCCATCTCTGCGGCCACCAGCGCGGGGCGCCGGCGGCGTGCCCGAAGTGCGCGGCGCCGGACATCCGCTGGCGCGGGCTGGGCACGCAGCGCGTCGAGGAAGCGGTGCGGCGCGTGCTGCCGCGCGCGCGGCTCGAGCGCATGGACACCGACACGATGGTGAAGAAGCACCGGTTCCGGCAGATCCTCGGGGACTTCCGCGCCGGCAAGATCGACATCCTCATCGGCACGCAGATGATCGGCAAGGGACTCGATTTCCCCAATGTCACGCTGGTCGGCCTGATCGACGCCGACCTCTCGATGCACGTGCCGGACTTCCGCGCCAACGAGCGCACATTCCAGCTGATCGTGCAGGTGGCCGGCCGGGCCGGGCGCGGCGACCGCGCGGGGGAGGTGGTCGTGCAGACCTTCACGCCCAAGGCCGACGCCATCCAATTTGCCAAGCGCGCGGATTACGATGGCTTCGCCGAGACCGAGCTGGGGGTGCGCAGGCAGTTCGCCTATCCGCCCTATCGCCATCTTATCCACCACCTCTTCCGGGGACCGAACCCGGAGAAGATCCGGTTCTTTGCCGACCATTGGGTGAAGCAGGTGGAGAAGGCCCTGGGAGCCGCCGTGGAGATCCGGGGGCCGACCCCGTCACCCATTGAAAAGGTGAAGGACGAGTATCGATTCCAAGTCTGGTATTTTTGCGCCCGGGCCTCGAAGGTCGTGCCCGAGCTGGTGAAATTGCAGGCCACGGTCCAATGGCCGGACGATGTCAGCCAGGTGCTCGATGTTGACCCGATGAGCCTGCTTTGAGTTTTCTTGGCCGCGGATTGCACAGATCAACACGGATGGAATGCCCAAGACCTGTCATTCTGAGACTAGACAGCAAGCCGCGAGGCTGGCGTGGGGCTCGCCAATGAACATTCCCCGTCATTGTCATGCTGAGCATAGCAAAGCATACATCACGATATCCGCAGGCGGTTGTGCCGATGGATCCTTCACTTCGCTCAGGATGACAGGAGACGGTAATTTGGTCTTTATCTGCGCCCATCCGTGTTCATCTGTGGTGAGACTTTTCAGATGAAAATCTATTTCATGGGCATCTGCGGGACGGCGATGGGCAACGCCGCGTTGCTCGCGCGCGCCGCCGGGCACGAGGTGCTCGGGGCCGACACCGGCGTGTATCCGCCCATGAGCACCGTGCTGGCGGCGGCGGGCATCACGCTGCACGAGGGCTACGATCCGGTGCGCCTGGAAAAACTGGCCCCCGAGCTCGTGGTCGTGGGCAACGCCATGTCCCGCGGCAACCCCGAGGTCGAGTGGCTGCTCGACACGCGCGTTATTCCCTTCACCTCACTGCCGGCCTTCCTGGCCGATGCCGTGCTGGCGGTGCGCAAAAACATCGTCGTGGCCGGCACGCATGGGAAGACCACGACGACCTCGCTCACGGCCTTCCTGCTGCGCGAGAACGGCCGCGACCCGGGCTTCCTGATCGGCGGCGTGCCGCTCGACCCGCCGGTGGGCAACCACCTCGGCACGCTGGCGGACCCGTTCGTGATCGAGGGCGACGAATACGACAGCGCCTTCTTCGACAAGCGCAGCAAGTTCATCCACTATGCGCCGCACATCGCGGTGCTGAACAACCTCGAGTTCGATCACGCCGACATCTTCCGCGATCTGGCGGACGTGCAACGGACCTTTTTCCACCTCACGCGCATCGTGCCGCGCAACGGCTGGATCGTGCTCAACGGCGATGATGACAACCTGCGCGCTCTCGGGCCGCTGGCCTGGACCCGCGTGGTGCGGGTCGGCACGGGGGAGGGGCACGAGCTGCGCATCGCCGGGTTTCGCGAGTCGGCGGAGGGCGCGACCTTTCGTCTCGTCTGGCAGGGCAAGCCCTGGGCCGAGGTGCAGTGGTCGCTCGCCGGCCTCTTCAACGCCCGCAACGCCGCCATGGCCGCGCTCGCGGCCGGGCTGGCGCTGTTCCCGGACGACCCAACGAGGCTGAAGCTCGATTCACTGGCGAGGTTCCGCGGCGTGAAGCGCCGGCAGGAGCTGCTCGTCAACTCGGCGAAGCTGAAGGTCATCGAGGATTTCGGTCACCACCCGACGGCGCTGGCGGAGACGCTGCAGTCGTTCCGCGCGCGCTTCCCGGGCCACATTCTCCACGCGGCCTTCGAGCCGCGCAGCAACACCTCGCGGACGAAGGTCCTGCAGGCCGCCTTCATGCGGGCGCTGGCGCTGGCGGACGAGGTGTATCTCGGCGCCATCGCGCGCCCGGAGAAGCTGAAACCGGAGGAAAGGTTCGACGAGGAGGCGGTCATCCAGCATCTCGCGACGCAGGGCGTGGACGGCTACACGGCGGCGACGCACGCGGCGTTGCTCGACATCATCCAGGGCAAGGTGGCCGAGGAAACGGAGCGCCCGCAGCTCGTGGTGTTCTTCACCAACGGCTCCTTCGACGGCATCATCGGGAAGTTCGTGAAGAACTTCGCCAGGACATGATCGGCTTATTCAGAAGCCAGGAATCCAGGAATCAGATCCTTGGCTTCATGGTTTCTGAATAATTCCGCGGATCGATTCACTGCGCCTGCTTGGCGACCTTGAACTCAGCGGGCTTTTCGCCCTTCGGCAGGGCGAGCAGGTCGTAATCCTGGTAGCCGGTAATCTTGACATCCACGAACTCGCCGACCGGGAGGTCGCGCGGCACATAGACACGGCCGTCGATGTCCGGCGCGTCGGCCTCGCCGCGGGCGACGCCGGGTTCCTCGACGAGGACCTTGAGGGTCTTGCCGACGTAGCTCTTGCTGACCTCGGCGGCGATCTGGCGCTGCAGGCCCATGAGGGTGTGCCAGCGGGCCTCCTTCACCTTGGCGGGAATCTGGTCGGGCATCTTGGCGCCGCGCGTGCCTTCCTCCTGGGAGTAACGGAAGACGCCGAGGCGCTCGAACTTGGTCTCCCGGATGAAACCGGCGAGTTCGGCAACGTCGGCCTCGGTCTCGCCGGGGAAGCCGACGATGAAGGTGGTGCGGATGGCGATGCCCGGGATGCCGGCGCGGATGCGCTTGAGGAGATCGCGGATGTAGTCGCCGCTCGTCTCGCGCTGCATCTTGCCGAGCATGTGGTCGCTGATGTGCTGCAGCGGGATGTCGATGTAGCGGGCGACCTTCGGGCACTCGGCGATGGTCCTGATGAGTTCGTCGCTCCAGTGGGCCGGGTGCGTGTAGAGCAGGCGGATCCAGAAGTCGCCCTCGATGGCGTTGAGCTCGCGGAGAAGGGTGGTGAGGGCGGTGCCGCGCGAGGAATCCACCGGCGTGCGGGGATTCGGGCGCTGCTCCCAGGTGTCCATGCCGAAGAATGTCGTGTCCTGGGAGATGAGGTTGAGCTCCTTGACGCCCTCCTTGACCAGCTGGCGGGCCTCGGCGACGACGCTGGCGACGGTGCGGCTGCGGTGGCGGCCGCGGATCTGCGGGATGATGCAGAAGGTGCACGGGTGGTTGCAGCCCTCCGCGATCTTCATGTAGGCAAAATGCTTCGGCGTGAGCCGGAAGCGCGGCGTGTCGTAGTCCGGGATGTAGGTGGACTTGCCCTCGATGAAGTTGGCCGGCGCCTCGTCCTTCGGCCGGTCCTTGGCGTAGATGCCCTCGATGATCGGGGCGACCTTCGTGATCTGGTCGAGGCCGATGAAGGCGTCCACCTCGTCGTGGAGCGAGGTGGACAGGTCCTTCGAGAACCGCTGCGACATGCAGCCGGCGACGATGAGCTTCTGCTCCTTGCGGCGCTTCTTCATCCCGCGGTTCTGGTGGACCTCGAGGATGTGGCCGATGGACTCCTCCTTGGACGAGTCGATGAACGAGCAGGTGTTGACGATGACGACGTCGGCCTTCTCCGCCTCGGGGATGACGGCCATGCCCGCCTGGTGCAGGTGGCCGACCATGATCTCGCTATCGACGAGATTCTTGGCGCAACCGAGGGAGATGAGGCTGACTTTGATCATGGATTGGCTGGAGCGGCGGTCTATGACCGCCGGGCCGGCAAAATGAAAACGGCGGTCCTAGACCGCCGCTACAGTTCGAAGGCGGAAGCAAAAGCCTTACTTCTTGGCCTTGGCGATCTTGGCCTTGATGGCGGCATTGCGACGCTTGTGGTAAGCGAGGCGGCGTTTCTTTTTGATGTGCTTGTTGAATTGTTGGCCCATGGATTGGAGGAGTGAGGGGAGACTTGTGACTGAAAGCCGGGGCGGGAGTCAAGCGCCTCAATAACGGGCCAAACCGGGGTCGATTTGCTCCGCCCAGGCGTCGATCCCGCCCGCCACGTTGGCGACGTTGGCGAAGCCGTTGGCCCGCAGGAACTGGGTGACCCGCAGGCTGCGGCCGCCGTGGTGGCACATCACCAAAATGGGCCGGTCGCGGGGGAGGGTGGCCGCGTGGTCGGGGATCTGGCGCATCGGGATGTGCCGGCTGCCGGCCACCGCGCAGGTGGCGACCTCGTCCGGTTCGCGGACGTCGAGCAGCAGGGCTCCGGTGCCAAGCTGTTGCGCGGCGGTGGTGACATCGATTTCGAGCGGTGTGTCCATGGGTCGGGCAGCCAAGGCCAAAGCCGCCGTTTGGCAACCCCGTTAACCGCGCATCAGGGCTTGAACCTCCCGGCACCTATGGGTCCTATGCACCCCATGTCCGAACGTTTTGTCGTCATCATGGCCGGCGGCCGCGGGGAGCGGTTCTGGCCCCAAAGCCGGGAAGCCACCCCCAAGCACCTGCTGCCCATCGTGGGCGACAAGCCGATGCTGGCCCAGACCGTGGACCGGGTCGCCGGCGTCGTGCCGCCCGCCAACATTTTTGTCATCACGACCCAGGCCCAGCTCGCAGGCTGCCGCGCCGCCTGCCCCGGCCTGCCGGCGACCAACATCGTCGCCGAGCCCATGGGTCGCGACACCGCCGCCGCGACCGGCCTGGCCATGTTGCTGGTAAAACAGCGCAATCCGGCCGCCGCCTTCGCCATGCTTCCGGCTGACCATGTCATCCACGACACGGCCGAATACGCGAAGCTGCTCAACGTCGCCTTCGAGTCGGCCGAGACGTCCGACGTGCTCGTCACCCTCGGCATCAAGCCGGCCACGCCCGAGACCGGCTTCGGTTACATTCAGCAGGCCGGCCCGTGGAAAAAAATTGGCGGCCGCGACGTGATGGCGGTGAAGCGCTTTGTGGAGAAGCCGAACCTGGAGACGGCCAAGAGCTACCTCGCCTCGGGCGAATACTTCTGGAACGCCGGCATGTTTGTCTGGCGCGTGCCGGTCGTGGAGGAGGCCTTCCGGGCCCATGCGGCCGAGCTCTACGCCGGGCTGGCCAGGCTCGAGGCCGCCGCCAAGTCGGCGGGCGGCTGGGCCGCGGCCTTGGCGGAGGTTTATCCGACCCTGAAGAAAATCTCGGTGGACTACGCCCTGATGGAGAAATCCACCAATGTCGTCGTGGTGCCCGCCACCTGCGACTGGGACGATGTCGGCGCGTGGCCGGCGATCGCCAAGCATTTCACGCCGGACGCCGCCGGCAACGTTCTGCGCGGCCTGGCCATGGTGGAGGGCGGGGCCAACAACATTGTGGTCTCCACCGATGGCCACCTGACCGGCGTCGTCGGCGCAAGCGACCTCGTCGTGGTCCACACGGCCGAGGCGACGCTCGTCTGCCCGAAGGAGCGTGCGCAGGAGATCAAGGCGCTGCTCGAGCGCCTGAAACAGGATCCGACGAAGAAAAAGTTCCTCTGAGCGCCATGCGCTGCTTGGGCATCGATTACGGCACGAAGCGCGTCGGCCTGGCCCACGGCGACGAGATCGGCGTCGCCACGCCGCTGCCCGCGCTGACCGACGCCGAAGAGGCCGCGCGCTGGGCGAAGCTGGGCGAGGTCATCAAGGCGCGCCGCATCACCGACCTCGTGCTCGGCTACCCCTACAACATGGACGGCTCGGTCGGCTTCAAGGCGAAGGAGGTGGATGCGTTCGCGGCGAAGTTGAAGGCGGCCTTCGCCCTGCCGGTGCACCTGGTGGACGAGACGCTCACGAGCGACGCGGCCGAGTCGTCGATCGCAAAAAAGGACCGGCGCGCCGTGCGCGACTCCGGCCTGATCGACTCGCGCGCCGCGTGCCTGATTTTGCAGGACTACCTGAACGAGAAGCTGCCGCCCGTGCCGCCGCCCGATGAAGCCTGATCCCAAGCCCACCCGCTGGAAGTGCGTCTGCGCCTACGACGGCGGGCCGTTCAACGGCTGGCAGAGTCAGGAGGGTGGCAACACCGTCCAGGATCTCATCGAGAAACAGCTGAAGAAAATTTTCGGCCGCCAGATCCGCATCGAGGGCAGCGGGCGGACCGACTCGGGCGTCCACGCGCACGCGCAGGTGTTCCATTTCGACGCGGCCTGGAAACACGGTGCCGACAAGCTCCGGCTGGCCCTGCAGACCGGACTGCCGCGCAGCATCCAGCTGAAGACCCTGCGGGCCGTGTCGGCGAAATTCCACGCGCGCTTCGATGCCAAGGGGAAGCGTTACCGCTATCACCTCCATCTCGGCGCGGCGGACCCGTTCGAGGTGAATTACTGCTGGTCGCTCAACCGCGAACTCGACTGGCCGGCGGTGCAGGCCGCGGCGAAGGTGCTGCGCGGCAAGCACGACTTCTGGGCCTTCTCGGGCGAGAACGACCGCACCTACGAGACGACCGTGCGCGACCTGCGCCGGCTGGATGTGAGCCGGAAGGGCCAGCGCGTCACGTTCACGTTCGAGGCCGACGGCTTCATCTACAAGATGGCGCGCAGCCTCACCGGCGCGCTGGTCAATGTCGGCCTCGGCAAGCTCACCCCGGCCGACCTCGCCGCGCTCATCCGGAGCCGCCGCCGCATCCCGATGGTCGTCACGGCGCCGCCGCAGGGGTTGTTCCTGGTGAAGGTGCTCTATTGACCGGCGGGACCGGCCGGTGCGCCGGATGACGGGCGACTTTCTCCGTGCCTATCCGGTTAATCCGTGTTTGATGGACGCCCGCCCGCATCCGCCATGGCCACCACGCTGCAAGAACTCTGGCGCGACCGGCTCGACGTGCTTTTCCCGCGCAGCTGCGTGCATTGCGGCGGGGTGGTGGAGGGTGGCCGGTTGCGCCACCTGTGCCCGGAGTGCGAGCGGTTGCTTTTCGTCGTTACCCCGCCGCATTGCACGACCTGCGGACATCCGTATTTCGGCGAGACGGAGGTCAACCGCCTCTGCCCACACTGCGAGACGCTGGCCCCGGAATTCCGCGAGGGCAAAACCGCCATCCTCCTGAAGGGCTCGGGCCGGTCGCTGATCCACGCGCTCAAATACCACCGCAGCCTGCAGGTGCTGGCCGACATCACCGTCATCATGGCCGCAGTGCCGGGTTATGCCGACTACCTGCGCGGTGCCGTGCTGGTGCCCGTGCCGTTGCACGGGAAAAAGCAACGGAAGCGCCGTTACAACCAGAGCCGCCTGCTGGCGGATTGCGCGATGACGGTCGCGGGCGGGGAGACGCGCGTGGAGGAACTGCTTTGCCGCGTGAAGCATACGGAATCGCAAACGCATTACGACCGGGTCGCGCGCCAGGAGAACCTGAAAAATGCCTTTGCTTTGGCTCCCGGTGCCACCATTACTCCGGCCCAACGTTACGTGCTGGTCGATGATGTTTTTACAACCGGTTCCACCCTCAATGCCTGTGCCACGGTCCTCCGCCGCGGCGGCGCGCGGAACCTCGACGTCGTCACCTTTGGGCACGGCTAAACCATGACACATTTCGCCAAACCACGCCTGCCTTCCGCCAAGGCCGGCACCAGCAAGAAAAAAACCAAGGTTATCACCGAGGGGCTCTGGACCAAGTGTCCGGTCTCGGGTGAAATCGTCTTCAACAAGGATCTGGAGGCCAACCAGATGGTCGTGCCGAAGAGCGGCTACCATTTCCCCATCGGCTGCCGCGAGCGCATCCAGGGCATGGTGGATGCCGGCACCTTTGTGGAGTTCGACGCGCAGGTGAAATCGGCCGACCCGCTGAAGTTCGTGGATTCGGCCGCCTATCCCGACCGCATCAAGCGCTATGAAAAGGAAAGCGGCCTGGCCGAGGCGGTGCTCTGCGGCACTGCGAAGATTGACGGCATCCCGGTGTCGCTCGCGGTGATGGATTTTCGGTTCTGCGGCGGCGCGATGGGCGCGGCGGTGGGCGAGAAAATCACCCGCGCCATCGAGCGCGCGGTGAAGCTGAAGACCCCCTGCATCGTCGTCAGCTCCTCCGGCGGCGCGCGCATGCAGGAGGGCATCTTCAGCCTCATGCAGATGGCCAAGACCAGCGCGGCCCTCGGCCGACTCGCCGAGGCCCGGCTGCTGTTCGTCTCGATCCTCACCTATCCGACCACCGGCGGCGTCACCGCCAGCTTCGCGACCCTGGGCGACGTCATCCTCGCCGAGCCGGGCGCGCTCATCGGCTTTGCCGGGGCGCGCGTGATCAAGGAGACCACCAAGCAGACGCTGCCCGCGGGATTCCAGACCGCCGAGTTCCTGCTCAAGCACGGGCTGATCGACCAGATTGTCAGCCGCCTGGAGATGAAGGATCGCCTGACCAGCCTGCTGCAGGCCTTCCATTCCCACCGCTATCGCGCCCACAAGGTGCCGACTGCCGTGCCGTTCCCGGCGGCCGTGGCGGCCGACTGAGTCCAGGTGGGTGGGGCGGAGCGGCCCGCTCCGCCGCCCCGGGCCGGTGTGTCCCCAAGCCTGTCATCCGTGAATAATTTTCCCGACTACGCCGCGGTCACCGAATACCTCTATGCGCTCAAGGCGGGCGGGGTGAAGTTCGGCATCGACCGGATGCGCCGGCTCGCCGCGACCCTCGGCCACCCCGAGCGCAGCTACCCGGTGATCCACATCGCCGGCACGAACGGCAAGGGCTCGGTCGCGGCCATGCTGGATGCCATCCTGCACGCCGCCGGCTGGCGCACCGGACTCTACACCTCGCCGCATCTGGTGAAGCTCGGCGAACGCGTGCAGGTGGGCCGGCGCCTGCTCACCGAGGCCGAAATCGTCGCCTACACCAACGAGCTCCGTCCGCTGGCGGCCCGGGCCGCCGCCGACGCGGCCGACGAGCACGCGACCTTTTTCGAGTTCATGACGGCGATGGCGTTCCTGCAATTCCAGCGCCGGCAGGTGGACCTGGCCATCGTCGAGGTCGGCATGGGCGGCCGGCTGGACGCGACCAACGTCGTGCAGCCCGAGGTCACCGTCATCACCTCCATCGGTCTCGATCACATTGCCGAGCTCGGCGGCACCCTCGCGCAGATCGCCCGCGAGAAGGCCGGCATCATCAAGCCCGGCCGGCCGGTCGTCATCGGCCGCCTGTCGCCCGAGGCCGAGGTCGTCGTGCGCGAAGTGGCGGCCGCGGCCGGCGCACCCGTCCACGCGGTGCGCGAGACCTTCGGCGAGGAAATTGACCGCTATCCCGTGACCAATCTCGCCGGCGACTACCAGCGCTGGAACGCCGCGACGGCGACGCTCGCGGCGCGGGTATTTGCCTTGGGGTGGAGCGCGGCCTCCGGCCGCGCTTGGCCCAACCCGGCCGGAGGCCGGGTTCCACCCACAGAAGCGGACATTGTGCGCGGCCTGCAGCAGGTGAACTGGCCGGGTCGCTGGCAGACGACGAGCCTCGGTGGCCGTCCGCTCATCCTCGATGCCTCGCACAATCCCGAGGGCGCGGCCGTGCTGGAGCAAAACCTGCGGCAGCTCGTCACAACCAGCGGGCGGAAGCCGATCATCATTGCCGGCGTCCTCGGCGAGTTCCGCGCCCGGGCCTTGCTCGAGGTGATTTGCCGCCACGCGCAGGAAGTCCACCTGGTTGTGCCGCACCAGGCGCGGGCGAGCAGCATTGCGGATCTGCTCGCACTCGTGCCGCCGGCGCAGCGGGGCATGGTCCGCGGCGGCACGCTGGAGCAGCTCTTCCCCGATGCCCGCACCTGTAGCGCGGGCGGACCAGGCGACACAATTGTCGTCACGGGCTCGATCTACCTGCTCGGCGAGGTGCTGGAACGCATCGAGCCCGGCCGCGGCACGGGCGAAGGCAAGCTGCAGGATTTCTGAGCGCACACTGCGCGCTTGTTTCAGGGCGGTTTCTCTCCAAGGGTCACGGGCACCGATGCAATCCCGTCCGTCATTCGCGACCGCCTTCAAGGGCAGGCGCGTGCTCATCACCGGCGGCCTCGGTTTCATCGGCTCGAACCTCGCGCGTGCGCTCGTGGCGCTCGGCGCCCGGGTCACGGTCCTCGACAGCCTCATCCCCGAATACGGCGGCAACCGGCGCAACCTGCACGGCCTTGGCCGCAAGGTGGCCATCAATGTGGCCGATGTGCGCGACCGCCACAGCCTGCCGGAATTCCTGCGTGGCCAGCATTATCTGTTCAATCTCGCCGGTCAGACGAGCCACCTCGACTCGATGACCGATCCCGAGACCGATCTGGAGATCAACTGCCGGGCGCAGCTCACGCTCCTGGAGGCCTGCCGGAAGCACAGCCCGGGCATCCGCGTCGTCTTTGCCAGCACCCGCCAAATCTACGGCCGCCCCGATTACCTGCCGGTGGACGAGCGGCACCCGCTGCGCCCGGTGGACGTGAACGGCATCAACAAGCTCGCCGGCGAGGAATACCACCTGCTTTACAGCGCGGTCCACGGCATCCGGAGCACCGTCCTGCGCCTGACCAACACCATCGGCCCGGGCATGCGCGTGAAGGATGCGCGGCAGACCTTCGTGGGCGTCTGGATCCGCCAGATTCTCGAGGGCAAGCCCGTCGAGGTGTGGGGTGGCGAGCAGTTGCGCGACTTCACCTACGTGGATGACGCCGTCGAGGCCTTCCTGCTGGCGGCGACCCATCCCAAGGCGGTGGGCGGCGTCTTCAACCTCGGCGGCGTGGGCCGCATCAGCCTGCGCGACCTGGCCAAAACACTGGTCGCCGTCGCCGGGCAGGGAAGCTACGCGGTCAAGGCCTTCCCCGCCGACCGGAAGAAGATTGATATCGGCGACTACTATTCGGACGGACGGCTCATCGCCAAGCAACTCGGCTGGAAACCGCGCACGACCATCCGGCAGGCGCTGGCCCGGACCGTGGATTATTACCGCAAGGAACTGCCGCACTACCTGTGAGCAAAATACTCCCCGCCGATCCGAAGGCCTCCTATCTCGCCGCCCAGGCGGAGATTGATGCCGCCATCCAGCGCGTGCTGCGCAGCGGGCACTACATCCTCGGGCCGGAACTCGAGGCCTTTGAAAGGGAATTCAGCGCGTGGCTCGGCAGCGCGGGCACCGTCGGCGTGGCCAACGGCACCGATGCCATCGAGCTGGCGCTGCACGCCGCCGGCATCGGCCCGGGCGACAAGGTCATCACCGTCGCCAACACCGTCACGGCGACCGTCTCGGCCATCGTGGCCACCGGGGCGAAGCCGATGTTTGCCGACATCGAGCCCGGCACGATGCTGCTGGATGTCGCCGCGCTCGAGACGATGCTCGCCAAGCTCCGCGACCCAAAGATCAAGGCCGTCGTGCCGGTGCATCTCTACGGCCAGGCGGTGGACATGCCGCACCTGATGGAGGTCGCCGCGCGGCACAACCTGTTCGTCATGGAGGACTGTGCGCAGGCACACGGCTCGCTGGTCGGCGGCCGGATGGCGGGCACCTGGGGCCAGCTCGCCTCGTTCAGCTTTTATCCGACCAAGAACCTTGGTGCCCTCGGCGATGCCGGTGCCGTGACCGGGCGGGATGTTGCGCTGTTGGAAAAGGTGAAGCTGTTGCGCCAATACGGCTGGCGGAAGCGCTACGTGAGCGATCACCACGGGCGCAACAGTCGGCTCGACGAGTTGCAGGCCGCGATCCTGCGCGTGCACCTCACCCGCCTCGAGGCCGGCAACCGGCGGCGCGACGCCATCGCGCGGCAGTATCTGGCGGCCTTGGCGGATGCCCCGCTCAAGCTGCCGGTGGTGGCCGGGGGACGGACGCACACCTGGCACCAGTTTGTCGTGCGCTCCGCGCGACGCGATGAATTGCAGGCCCACCTGGCAAAGCAGGACATCGTCTGCGGCGTGCTTTACCCGATGCCGATCCACCGCCAGCCGGCTTATCACGATGCCACGCTCGCGTTGCCGCAGACGGAGCAAGCCTGCGGCGAGGTGCTCTCGCTGCCGTTGCATCCCGGGCTGGGCGACGACGACGTCGCACGGGTGGTGAAGGAAGTGAAGGCGTTCCAGGCGTAGGGCGTTATCCCTCGCGCCGCGGCGGTTTAGAGCCTATCGGAATAACCTATTCCCGACAGCCTGGTTTTCTGTAGCGGCGGTCTATGACCGCCGGCGAGCGTGGTGTGGTGATCGTTCGGCGGTCATAGACCGCCGCTACAGGACAGGCCGTTATTCGGATAGGCTCTTATGGATATGCCGACCTACCTGCTTGCAACCTTCCGGCCGGATGCGGTGTCATGACGCTGTGGAAATCCTCTACTGGTCCATCGCCCTCCTGCTGATCCTCACCGGACTCGTGGGCTCGTTCGTGCCGCTGCTGCCGGGGACGACGCTCATCATGGCGGGAGCGCTGCTGCAGAAATGGCTGTTGCCGGACACCCTCGGGTGGACGGCCGTCGGCTGGATCATCGCCTTCTGGGTCGTGTCGGTGTTGGCGGACATCGGCTGCACGGTGCTGGGGACGAAGCTGTTTGGCGGCGGCAAATGGGGCATGGCCGGGGCCTCGGGCGGGGCGCTGGCCGGCATGTTCTTTTCGCTGCCCGCGCTCGTGCTCGGCAGCATGTTCGGCGCGATTCTGGCGGAGAAATGGCTCGGCAAGCGCACCACCGACGAGTCGCTGCGGGCCGGCGCCGGCGCCGCCGTGGGCTTCCTGCTCTCGACCATCGCCAAACTGGCCTGCGCGCTGGCGATGATCGCGCTCTACGCCGCCTCCGTCTGGAGCGCGCTGCGGGTGTCGGCACCTTGGTAGTCTAATAGACTACCAACGCTCGGGGTGGCCGGGGGCGTTGCCCACAACGGCGCGGGTGCTTGGGGGCGGGTGTCCTACCGGAGCTTGATCAGCTCGGCGGTGGCCGGCACGTCCTTGATGATCTGCGAGGGCAACGGGCCGACGCCGAGGTAGCGGAGATTGGGCAGGACGGCGGGCAGCTTGCCGGGATAGGCGACCTCGATGAGGCTGCGCACCATCGCGGCGGTGTAGTGCTGTGCGTTCTTCGGCAGGTCGGCGAATTTGCGGACGCCGGAGATGTCCTCCGTCCAGCCGGGGTGCATGGAATAAACGGGTTTCAGTGCGCGGCGGATGGCCTCGTTGCGCGGGACGTGGGTGTAACGCCGGCCGTTGTCGTCGGTGTAGGCGGTGCAGATGAGCAGTTCGGTCGCGCCGCTGAGGGCGTCGATTTTGTTGATCATCAGGTCCTGATAGCCGCCGTAGCGGAGCACGTCGCCCTTCTCGACGGCGTCATACCAGCCGACCATGCGCTGGCGGCCGGTGCTGGTGCCAAACTCGAGCTGCTTCAGCTTGATCGTCAGAGGGGCGGCATCGTCCATCTGCGTGAGGAAAGTATGCGTGCCGACCTTGGTGTCGTAGGCCTTGGCGACGCCGAAGGTGTGGATGCGCTGCACCGGGATGCCGGCGCTCTCGAAGAATTCGGGGGTGTAGGTGTGCGAGGCCGTGACGTTGGGCGAGTAGCCGTGGCGCTTGTCGAGCCAGTAGGCCTGGCCGAACTCGCCGATGACCGTGCGGCCGGCGGCGAGCTCGCGGAGGATGAGCTCGCGGACTTCGCCGATGTTCCTCGCGAGGGCGGTGCCGGCGGTCCAGTAAACCTCGGTGAGGCGCGGCAGGTTCAGCGTGAAGGGTTCCGCGCCGCGGAACTGGGCGAAATCGAACTCGGACTTCGGGAACACGCCGGCCTCGATGGCCTCGGCGTTGGCGCGGGTCTCGGCGGCGGTGAGCGTGTCGAAGAAGCCCGCGAATCTCTCCGGCGAGACGCGGCAGACGTGCTGGATGGTCCGCAAGGCGCGGTCGGCGCGCTGGGCGAGCTTGCGGGCGAAGTAGTTCGGGCCGGCGAGGAAATCCGAGTAGGTGATCTGGGCCTGGCCCACCTCGTCCCCGTAGGCCGGCGTGATGCCGCGGCCGGTGGAACCGCGCGGTTCCTCGGCGAGGACGTGGGTGCGGTAGTCCTCCCAGGCGAGGTCGAGCAGGCGGTGCGTGAGGTCGGACACCATGGTGCGCTCGTCGATGACGAGACGCGAGAGGATGGCATGGCCCTTTTGCTCGAGCGGTTTCGCCTCCCACCAAAATTTGCGCGGGTCGGCCACAACGCCGCAGCCGATGCAGAGGTGCGGGGCGTCCTGCACGACAACACCGGCGGGCAGGAGGTTGAGCTTCACGCCGCCGGCGGTGTGGCCGGAGTTGGCGCCGCCGTTGACCTTGAGCACCACCGTGACCGCGGCGGCCGTGCCGCGCAGTTCGTCGGCCACTTCCGGGATGAGGCGGCCCTTGCCCTCGTCACCAAGGGAGATGCCGACATCGGCGATAAGCTGGCTGGAAAAGGGGAGAAGAGGCATGTGGCGGAAGAATCCAGGATTCAGAATCCAGAAGCCGGTAGTCAGAACACGGCCTGTAGAGCGGCAACGCCAAATTGGGCGGCCCCGTGTCATCAGCCAAAATGGCCGGTCTTCGCCTCGAACACGGCCGGTCCGGAGACCGCCAACTCAGCCGCCGTGGCGGGTGGCGACCTCGATCACGTCGTGCGGGGCGGCTTCCTTGGCCCCGGCGGTGGTCACGCGGACGTAGCGGGCCTTCTGGCGGAGTTCGCCAAGGTGCTTCGCGCCGAGATAACCCATGCCGCTCTGGATGCCGCCGATGAGGTTGCCGAGGACGTCGTCCACCGAGCCGGATACTTCCTTGAGGGCCTCGATGCCCTCGGCGGCGACCTTGCGGGCGGTGTCGTTCTTGTCGTGGCCGTAGCGGGCGGCGGAGCCGGCCTTCATCGCGGCGTGCGAGCCCATGCCGCGGTATTGTTTGTAGAGCTTGCCGGAGATTTCCATGATCTCGCCCGGGGCCTCGCGGCAGCCGGCCAGCAGGCCGCCGAGGATGACGGCGTCGGAGAGCGTGAGCGCCTTGACGATGTCGCCGGACTTCGTGATGCCGCCGTCGGCGATGAGGCGGACGCCTTTTTTGGCCGCGCCCAGGCCGGCCACGTGGAGGGCGGTGAGCTGGGGGATGCCGACGCCCGCCACCATGCGGGTCGTGCAGATGGAGCCGGGCCCCTGGCCGATCTTGATGGCGTTGGCTCCGGCGGCGGCGAGGAACTCGACGCCCGCGCCGCTCGTGACGTTGCCGGCGATGATGGGCAGGTCCTTGAACTGGTTGCGGATGAGTTTGACCATGTCGCCGACGCCGGCGGTGTGGCCGTGTGCGGTCGAGACGGCGACGATGTCCACCGCCTCGTGGACGAGTTCGCCGACGTGGTCGAAGATCTTGTCGCGGTCGAGTTCGCCGCCGGGCTTGCGGACCGGCGCGATGGCGGCGCCGACGACGAGGCGGAACTGGGAGTCGCGCGCCGGCTTGCGGCGGGACTTGGCCTCGCTGGTGATGCGCTCGATGTCGGAGATGGTGACGAGGCCGCGGAGATGGTCGCGGTCATCCACGACGAGGGCCTTGTGGATGCCGACGTTTTCCGTGAAGAACTTGTCGGCGGCCTTGATGGGGTCGGCGGCCATCTGTTTTTCCGTGACCGTGACGAGCTGCTGGCGGGGCGTCATCACCTCGGCGACCTTGCGGGACTTGTAACGGTCCTTGACGAGATTGCCCGAGAGGAGGCCGACGAGCTTTCCGGTCCCGTCCACGACGGGAAAGGTGCGGAAATCAAAGCGCTTCTGGTCGATCATCGCGAGGACCTCGCTGACCTGCGCCTCGGGCGCCACGGTGATGGGGTCCTGGATGAGGCCGTGGATGTGGCGTTTCACGCGGGCGACCTCCTTGATCTGGTCCTTGCCCGGCAGGTTGTAGTGGATGAGGCCGAGGCCGCCGTTGAGCGCCATGGCAATCGCCATGCGCGACTCGGTCACGGTGTCCATGTCGGACGAAATGATGGGGATCTGGAGCCGCAGGCCCTCGGCGAGGGTGGTGGCCAGATCGGTGTCCTTCGGCAGTATCTCCGAGTGGAGCGTGGCGAGCGAGACGTCGTCGAAGGTCAGCGCGTTCGGCAGGTTGGCGGCGAAGAAGCGATCGGCGGGCAGGTAGAAGTCCGCATCGCTGGACGGAGAGGCAACAGGCTTGGTCATCGTTGCCGTGAACGAAATACTCCTCGGTGCGGAAACCTCAACAGGAATCTTGGAGAAACCCGGTTTTAACCACGGAAGACACGGAACCCGCGGAAGATGACGCGGATGGCTGGTTGCCTTCCTTCCGTGTATTCCGTGTATTCCATGATGAGACTGCATGGAGTATCGCTTCCAGTTCAAACCCTACCGCCTGCCGCTGCGGGCGCCGCTGCGCACGGCGCACGGGAGCTGGACGGAGCGGGAAGGGATCATGGTTCGCTTGGAAGACGAGGCGGGTCGGGTTGGCATTGGTGAGATCGCGCCGATCCCGTGGTTTGGGACGGAGACCCTGGCCGAGGCGGAGGAAATTTGCCGAAAACTCGGCGACAAAGTCACGTCGGCCGCACTCGATGCGGTGCCTGCGCGTTTCGGCTGCGTGCGGTTTGCCCTGGCCGCTGCGCGGGAAATCCAATGTCACTTAATAGGTGACATTAAGAAAAATCATCTGCCGGTGGCGGCCTTGCTGCCCGCCGGGCGGGAGGCGCTGGCGGCCTTGCCGGCCAAGCTCGAGGCGGGGTTTCTCGCGTTCAAATGGAAGGTGGGCGTCGGCGATGTGGACACGGAGCTGGGCCTGCTGGACGAACTGCTGGCCGAGTTGCCGACCTACGTGAAACTGCGGCTGGACGCCAACGGGGCCTGGGAGCGGCGCCAGGCGGCCAAATGGCTCGCGCGCTGCGCCGAGCGGCCGGTGGAATTTGTGGAGCAACCGGTGCGACCGGACGACGAGGCGGCGCTGCTGGGCTTGGCGGCGGATTATCCCGTGACCCTGGCACTCGACGAATCCGTGACCGGCCTGGCTGCGGCCCAACGCTGGCAGGGGCTCGGTTGGCGCGGGGTGTATGTCATCAAGCCCGCGCTCGCGGGGCCCTTGGGCGAGATCGCGGCCTGGGCTGCGGCGACGAGGGCCGACATCGTGCTGTCGAGTGCGATCGAGACGGCCGTGGGTCGTGCCGCAATCCTGCGCACCGCGCTGACGCAGCCGCTCACCAGCCGCGCCATCGGGTTTGGCGTGGACGGTATTTTCGGCGATCGCCGCTGGGACGGCCCGGTCCTCGGCGCGGTGTTGGACAAGGGCTGGATCGACGCGGTCCACCCGGAGGCCATATGGAACGCGCTCAACTAGCAGCCTTGTTGGGCGCACCGGCGGGGGTGGCGGCCGAGCCGCATCCCGGTGCCGTGCTCATCGCGGAAGCTGAGCCGCGACGGTTCATGGCGGCGCTGTCCGAGGCGGTGGCGCGGGACGGTGATGTTTTCCTTTGCGACCCCAACTGGGGCGACAATGAGCGCGCCCAGTTGGCCGACTTGGCGAGCCCGGTCGCGCCAGGGCCCCGCGAAGCCGGATGGCTGATGATTCCGACGGGCGGCACCTCGGGGAAACTGAAATTTGCCCGGCACGACGGTGGGACGCTGGCGGCGGCGGTGCACGGCTTTGCCCGGCACTTTGGGCTGGCCCGGGTGAATGCCGTGGGCGTGCTGCCGCTGCATCACGTCAGCGGCCTCATGGCGTGGATGCGCTGTGCCCTCACCGGCGGCGAATTCCTGCCCCTGGACTGGCGGGAGGTCGCGGCCGGGGCGCGCCCGGTGTTGGCGGAGAAGCCGGACGGCTGCGTGATTTCGCTCGTGCCGACGCAGCTGGAACGCCTGCTGCAGGACGAGGGGGCCGTGGCCTGGCTGAAACGTTTCCGGATCATTTTCCTCGGCGGCGCACCGGCGTGGCCGGACTTGCTGGACCGGGCGGCGGCACAGGGGCTGCCGCTGTCCTTGGGTTACGGCATGACGGAGACGGCGGCGATGGTCACGGCGCTGCGTCCCGGAGAATTTCTGGCCGGGCGGCGGGATTGTGGCCCGGCGCTGCCGCACGCGACCGTGCGGATCGGCGCCGACGACACGATTGTCATCGCCGGCGACTCGCTGTTTCGCGGTTATCATCCCCACTGGCGCGACGGCGGAGAATTTGAGACCGCCGATCGCGGACGACTCAACCCGCAGGGGCATCTGCATATCTTGGGGCGCCGCGATGCCGTCATCATCACCGGTGGCGAGAAGGTGGAGCCGGCGGAAATCGAGGCGTTGCTGCGCGGCACGGGGCAGTTTCCGGATCTCGCCGTGCTGGGCTTGCCTGACGCCCGGTGGGGCCAGTTGCTGGTGGTGGTCTATCCCGGCAATGCTCATCCGGATTTTCATGCCGTCATCCGCGCGACGAACCGCCTGGCGGACTACAAGCGGCCGAAAAGCTACATTCCGCTCGTGGGTGCCTGGCCGACCACCGCCTCGGGCAAGCTCAACGTGGCCGGGCTCGTGGAGCGGGTCATCGCCCAGTTGAAGGTGCGGCGGTGAGGGGGGATTTAAACGCATCAGCCGTCGCCTAGCCTATGGCTGGCAGGAAAGCGCAGAGAACCTGCGGTTGGGGTTCTCTGCGCTTGGCGCCTCCACGTAATAATGGATTGTTTCCGTGTATTCCGTGTTTTCCGTGGTTACATACTCCCATGACCAAGTCCGAGATCGCCGCCGTTCTGACCGAAATCGGCACGCTGCTGGAACTGAAAGGAGAAAATCCCTTCAAGATTCGCGCCTACCAGTCCGGAGCGCGCGTGGTTGAGTCGCTGGGCGAGGCGGAGCTCGCGCAGCGGATCGAGGCCGGCACGCTGCAGGAGGTGAAAGGCATCGGCGAGGCCCTCGCCCAGAAGATCACCGAGCTGCACACGACCGGGCGGCTGGAATTCTTTGAAAAACTCAAGGCTTCCGTGCCGCCTGGCCTGGTCGAGATCCTGGCCATCCCAGGCATCGGCCCGAAGAAGGTCCGGGCCCTGCAGGAGAAGCTCGGGGTCGACTCGGTGGCGAAGCTGCGCGAGGCCTGCGACGACAACCGGGTGGCCGGGCTGGACGGATTCGGCGAGAAGACGCAGGAGAAAATCCTGGCCGGCATCCGCAATCGCGAAGCCTACAACAAGCGGCATCTCTGGATCGCGGCCTGGGCGGCGGCGGAGCCCATCCTCACCGGCCTGCGTGGGCAGCCGGGCGTGCAGCAGGTCGAGGCCTGCGGCAGCCTGCGCCGGCGGCTGGAGACGGTGGGAGACATTGATTTCCTCGTGGCCACGACCGAGCCCGCGCCGATCGTCGAGTGGTTCGTGGCGCAACCGGGCATCAAGGAAGTCACGGCCCGCGGCGAGTCCAAGGCCAGCGTGCGGCTTGAGTCCGGCCTGCAGGCCGACCTGCGGCTCGTGCCGCCGGAGCAGTTTGTCTTCACCCTGCACCACCTGACCGGCTCGAAGGATCACAATGTGCAGATGCGCCAACGCGCGCTCGAGCGCGGACTGAGCATGAGCGAGTGGGGGCTGTTCCCCGCTGACCAGAAGCACGGGCCCAGCGGGGATAAAAACGCCCAACGCCCAACGCCCAACGCTGAACTCCCAGCCGCGAAGACCAAAAAAACATCAACCGACGACCGGCCATCAACAACCATTCGGGCGGAGTCCGAGTTGTTTGCTGCTCTCGGCCTTCATTTCGTTCCGCCAGAGCTGCGGGAGGGGCAGGGGGAGATCGAAGCCGCCGAGATCCCGGCGGCCGAGCGGGGAGCAGGGAGCAAGAATCAACGTCCAACTCCCAACGCTGAACGTTCAACGTCCAACGCCAGGCCAACAACCAGCAACCAACAACCAACAACCGGCCTTCCTCGCCTCGTCGAGGAATCCGACATCCGCGGCGTGCTTCACAATCACACCACGGCCTCCGACGGTCACAACACGCTCGAGGAGATGGTCGCGGCGGCGCAGGCGCTCGGCCTCGACTACCTCGGCATTGCCGACCACTCGAAGTCGAGTGTCCAGGCCCGCGGCCTCAGTGAGGAGCGGCTGGCGGCGCAGATGGTCGAGATCGGCAAGCTCAACGCCTCGAAAAAATTCAAGTGCCACGTATTCACGGGCTCGGAGGTGGATATCCTGCCCGACGGGAAACTCGACTTCGACACCGGGCTGCTCGCCCAACTCGATTACACGGTCGTCTCGATCCATAGTTCCTTCCGGCAGGAACGGGACGTCATGACGAAGCGCATCATCCGCGCGATCGAGCAGCCGCACGTCACGATGCTCGGGCACCTGACCGGACGCCTGCTGTTGGAGCGCGAGGGTTACGAGGTGGACGTGGACAAGGTGATCGACGCCGCCATCGCGAACCAGGTCGTCATCGAGCTCAACGCCAACCCCTGGCGGCTCGACATGGATTGGCGGCACTGGCGCAAAGCCGCCGACCGGGGCCTGCTCACGAGCATCAACCCCGACGCCCACCGCACGGAGCAACTCGCGTTCTACAAAATCGGCGTCGGCATCGCCCGCAAGGGCTGGCTGACAAAGGAGCAGGTCGTCACCACCATGCGGCTGGCCGAGATGAAGCAATGGCTGGCGGCGCGGAAGTCGTAGGACTTTTCTTACAGAAGGTAACGGAGGCTTGGGAGCTTGGTTATAGGGAGCGCAACTCGCGGAGCTTGGCCTCGACGAAGGCCCGCCGGCTTTTGCCTGCGATCTGCTTCGCCCAGCGCAGGGTTTCCGGCCACTGGAAGGAGTGCGGCAGTTCGACCTCGGGGAGCTTCACGAACAGGCGCGAGCGGGTGGGGCTCAGATAGACCAGGTCGAACAGCGCCTTCTCGACGGTTGCGAGTTTGCCGCCGTCCTCCTCCACCGCGAAGCCGCCAAACAATGCCGGCGGAATCCGGTGCAGCGAGATCATGCCATGCGGCGTCGGGATGCGGCGCGCCCGGCCGAGGGTCACGGCAAACGTAATGGCCGGCACCTGCTCGATTACCCCGTGCCGGAAGAGCGCGGACTGGAGCGACACATAGGCGGGGTAGGGAGCGGCGAGTTGTTCGGCCATGACCGCGCGCGATCCGGTGCCGAGCATCCATTTGCCCCGTGCCAGCCGGCTGACCTGCCCGTGCCGCGCCAGACGCCCCAGCAGCATCGACGCGTTCGCGGGGCTCACTTGGAGCAGGGCGGAGACATCCCGGGTCTCGAAGGACGGCACGCCGAGAGCCCGGATCCGTTGCAGTGCTTCCAGCAGGTTCATTTTAACGTCTCCAGCCGGTTGATGACCTCGGCCTGCAAGGCGTCCCAGACCGGGCGGTTGTAATACTCGAAATATTCCGGCACGAGGAACGCCCGGACCTGTCCGGCGAATTCATCGAAGCCGATCATGAGCGCTTTTTCGATGGCGGGACCGAGTTCTCCGTGCACGGCCGGAGGCAGGGGCCCGCGGCCCACGCCCCGGTCGAGGAGCAGCTTGAGGTCGAAAACATCCCGCGCCTGGGTCTCGGTGCGCTTGCTGAGTGCGACGATTTTTTGATGGAAGGCGGTTTCCTCGGAGTAGTGCTGGGCCAGGACGGGCAGCAGGGCGTAGGTTCGCACGAGGTCAGGGTCCACGGGCCCGAGCTTCGCTTCTGGATCCAGTCCTCGGCGGGAAAACTCGATTTTGGTGGGAAGCGGCGGGCGGCCATTCACTTGGATGCCGAGCTTCCAACGCTGCGTGGTTTCCGATTGCTTGGCCGGGCTCACGTGCTCGATGACGATATGCCTGGCGCGCAGATCCATTCGCAAGGCCGGGGAGGCGAGGAGGGTGTTCACGTTGTTCGCCAGCGTCGCCGGGGCCATCGTGCGAATGTCAAAGTCGATATCCTCGGAGAAACGGATGCTTTTGGCGTAGAACCGCAGGTTGCAGCCGCCTTTGATGACGAACAAGGCCTTGTCCACCCGGCGCCCTAGGTGGAGGACGAAGATCAGATGGAATAGCTCGATGGCCTGTCGGTCGGACCACATGGGCGGACGGTGCTACTATAAATACGCGTAATCAACGCTAATGTTGTTGTCGTGCGATTATGAAGCAATTGAAATGACCGCAAGCCTGCGTCTGTAAGCCAGACCTTGGAATACGTAACCAACTGCACTATATTTAGAAATGATACTCTCGACCATTCGTATCGGGACATTATGCCTCCCTCGCGTTGGGCTTTCGCGCATGCTCTCAGATCAGAACCTCTATGGTTTAACGAAGCGAAGTGCAGTTTACTTCAAAATGAATTGAACTAAAGGGCGCGGCCTGTCTGGCTGGGGCCGTGACCACCGCCACGCTTATCACCCCGGCCTCCGGCTTGGTCCTGACCGGCGGCCGCCCGTCGGAGGTCGCCGACTTTGAGCGGGCGATGGTGGATTTCTTCGTGGATGCAGCGGATCTGCTCGGTGTGCCCCGGTCGGTGGCGGCGATCTACGGCATTGTGTTCGCCTCCGCGGTGCCGCTGAGCTTTGCCGACATCGAGGCGCGGCTGGACATCAGCAAGGGCTCCGTGAGCCAGGGACTGCGCGTGCTGCGCGAGGTGGGCGCCGTGAAGGAGGTGTCGAGCCAGGAGGACCGCGCCGAGCGGTTTGAGCCCGATCTGGAACTGAGGAAAATGGTGCAGCGCTTCCTGGAGAACCGGCTGGCCAAACAATTGCAGACCGGGGGCAGCCGGCTGGAGCAGATGGTGAAAACCCTGCCCAAGGGCCGCCACGGCGAGGCGGCGGTGCTGCGGGCCCGCGTGAAGCAATTGCAAACTTGGAACAGCAAGGCGCAGGCGCTCCTGCCCATCGCCAAGACATTTTTGAAGCTCGGCGGCTGAATCCGCCGGGCCGGCCCCATGGCCGTGAACCGCACAGTCCAGCCCAAGCCGGTTGCTTCACCAAAGGAAGCGACGAGGCGAAGCGTTGCCGGCCACCGGCCGGAAACGCTTCGCTCCATGGTTATCGGTTGCCAGAAGTTGGCTTTCGGATGGGAGATGGATATTTTCTTCCGGGAAATTTCATTGAAACGGAATCCGTTTAACCTATTTCAGGAAGCGTGAAAACCACTGTTGATATTCCGGAAAACGAACTTGAAGAAGCGCTCCGGCACACCAACGCCAAGACCAAGACCGAGGCGGTCGCCTTGGCGGTGGCGGATTTCAACCGCCGGCAGCGTCTGGCCAAGCTGGCGGCCAAGATGGGGACTTTCACCGACATGCTGACCCGGGCTGACCTGAAGAAGATGCGGGAGACGGACTGATCGTGCGGCTGATTGACACCTCCAGTTGGATCGACGCCATGCGGCGGGATGGCGATCCGGCCGTGCGGGCCCGGGTGCTGGCGCTGATGCAAAGCGGCGAGGCCGCCTGGTGCGACATGGTGCGGCTGGAACTCTGGAACGGTCTGCGGGGCGCGGCGGAGCGCCGGCAGATGGAGGGCCTCGAGGCGGATATCACCCTCCTGCCGACCACGGACGCGGCCTGGGTCAAGGCCCGCGAGTTGGCGCGCCGCTCATGCGCGGCGGGCCTGACCGTGCCCGGCGCGGATCTGGTTATCGCGGCCTGCGCCTGGGAACACGGGGTCGCCTTGGAGCATGACGATGCGCACCTGACGGCGCTGGCGGCACTGTTCGAGTGAGAAAACGCCGTGCCGGCCGGCGGCAATGTTCACCTTTCATTGTTCAATGTTCAGATTTTATCTTCGGTCAGAATCCCTTTATCCGCTGATGACGCGGATCAATCGGGATCAAGACATCAGGCCGGTTTCCCAAGCTGGGCTATCCGTGCTATCTGCTTTTAACGGCCAGGCCCCGGACATTTCGATTCCTGGCGATATGGCCGATGGAAATTGACCGATGAGAACTGGACACCCTTTGGGCAGCGTTGCGCACACCTATTTGGTGACAGGTGCGGCTGGGCTTCATCGCATCCAAGGTGGCGGAGATGCGCCTCGCCGAAGGGCTCACCGCCTCCAGCAGTCTTGCGGCACGCATGTCTAGGCTCGCTTGACTTCCTTAAGGCCATAAATATGGCATATGTCTATGAAAACGACTTTAATCATAGAAGATACGATACTTAAGAAAGCAAAAGAGCAGGCGGCGGCCCGTGATACCACGGTCAGCGAGTTGGTGAATCAGTCCCTTCGGGCCTACCTTCACGCTGCATCTGCCACGGCTGGTCAGACGCATGTTTTTTCGATGCCGGTGTTTGGTCAGGGCGCGCCCCGCGCCGCGTCCGTGAGTCCCGCGCAACTGGCGGAGCTGCGGGACGACGGCCGCTGATTTCCATGCGCATGCCTGATGTCAATGTGCTGATTTACGCCCACCGGGCGGACGATCCCGCCCATGGCTTCTATCGCCGCTGGTTGGAGCAACTGGCCGCCGGCCCCGAGCCCTTTGCGCTATCCCTTGATATCGCCACGGCTTTTGTGCGGATCGTGACGCATGTGAATTTTCCGGGCGGCCCCACGCCGCTGCCGCAAGCCCTCGCGGTGATCGACGCCCTGCGGCAGACACCCGGTTGCCGGCTGCTGGCCGCCGGCGACCGGCACTGGGATCTTTTCCGCCGGATGTGTGAAATCGCGCGGGCGACGGGCAAGCGGGTGGGAGACGCCCGGCATGCGGCCCTGGCGGTGGAACACGGCTGCACCTGGGTGACGCGCGATGCGGACTTCCATGACTTTGTCCCCGCGGGATTGCGCCTGGAAATGCTCGAGCCGGAGCAATCCGGTTGAACCACGAAGGAACACGAATGGGGCATGACACTTAACGCAAAGGCGCAAAGCGGTCTGGTTGGGATCCAAGGCATTGCCTCCGTGCGCTCCGTGTCCTCTGTGTTAAAAAGCCCGAGCCTTTTTGCGCCTTTTTGTGGCCATAACTGCCGCTACATGGGTTTTCTATTTCAGGTTTCTGCATAATCATGGTTCCTGGCTCCACGCTCCCGGCTCCACGCTGTTACTTGGTAACCGGCGTCGCCGGCTTGATTCCGTCATGAACTTTGAACTCGTGATCCGGCGCGTGGTGGAAGCCATGGAGGCAGAGGGCATCCGGTATGCATTGATCGGTGGTTTTGCCATGGCCTTGCGCGGGGTGCAGCGCGCCACGATGGATCTCGATTTCATCCTGATGCTGGAGGACATGCGCCGGGCGGATGCGATTTTGCGCGGCCTGGGCTACGAGTGTCTCCATCAATCGCCGAATGTGTCGCAGTATCAGGCGGCGGACGGCGAGTGGGGGCGGATCGATATCCTGCACGCCTTCCGGGGGCCGACCCTGGGGATGCTGAAGCGGGCCGAACTGCTGCCCGTCCTGCCCGGGCTCAAGATCCGGGTGGTGCAACAGGAGGACATCATCGGCCTGAAGGTGCAGGCGTCGGTGAACAACCCCGCGAGGGAGACACGGGACTGGGCGGATATCCGCATGATCCTGGAAGCGAGCCGCGAACAGGGGCAGACGGTTGATTGGGAGCTGATCGCGGACTACCTGCGTCTATTTCACTTGGAAGCCCGGTTGCCGGAATTAAAGAAATATCATGGCCACTCTGACCAGAACTGAACGCGCGCAGCTCCGGCGAAAGACCGGGGGCTTCGCCACGGCGCGGCGCTGGGAGGTGCGGCCGGTGAAGGAATATCTGGCCTTCGCCACCTTCGCCTCGCGCCTGAAAGCAGCCGGAAAGGGCGCTTTGATCGAAGGCGGCAAACACTGGAAACTTTGAACTGTTCCGAATTCTGGGATTTCCTCCTATTGAAACTTACCCAAAGAAGTTACGCCCACCTGTCATTGCGAGGAGTGCAACGACGACGCAATCCAGCTGGATCGCCACGGCGCGCTTCGCGCACCTCGCGATGACAAAAAAGTAACTACTTAGGGGAAACCTCAATAATGACCAAGCCTCGGGTATTTCGATTCCTGCTGATCTGACCGATGGAAATTGACCGATGAGAACTGAACAATCAGCGCAGCGCACCTACCTAGTCACCGGCGTCGCTGGGTTCATCGCGTCCAAGGTGGCGGAGCTGCTGCTGGCCGAGGGACACACCGTCGTCGGCGTGGACAACCTCAATGATTACTATGACGTGAGGCTGAAGGACTACCGGCTCGGCAAGCTGCTGGGAGCAGGGAGCAGGGAACTTGGAGCCGATCCGAAGAAATCGGTCTTCGCCGGGGTGGGGCGCGTTCTCCGCAACGCGCCGAATCAGAGCGGCGCGTTGGGGACAACGCGCCCTACCTTTGAATTTCACCATCTCGACATCGAGAATCTCCCGGCTTTGGAGGCGGTATTCGCGGCGCACAAGTTCGACGCGGTCTTCAATTTGGCCGCCCGCGCCGGCGTGCGCGCAAGTCTCGAGCACCCCGAGCTCTACCGCCGCACCAATGTCCTAGGCGAGGAGAACGTCCTGAAATGCCAGGTGAAACACGGCGTGAAAAAGCACGTGCTCGCGTCGAGTTCGTCGGTCTATGCCGGGTGCCCAATGCCCTTCACAGAAGACGCGAAACTCGGACCTGGGCAGTCACCTTACGCCGAGACCAAGCGCGCCGCCGAACTGCTGGCGAAGGAGGCCCACGACCGGCATGCCCTCGATGTGACGGTGTTGCGCTACTTCACGGTGTTTGGCCCCGCCGGCCGGCCGGACATGGCGCCGTTCAGGTTCATCAAATGGATTGAAGAAGGCACGCCCATCACGCTCTATGGCGACGGATCGCAGTCCCGCGACTTCACCTATGTCGATGACATTGCCCGGGGAACTGTGCTGGCGGGGAAGCTGTTCGGCTCTCAACTCTCAACCCTCAACCCTCAACTCCGGAGCCCTGTGGCCCCGACCTACGACATCATCAACCTCGGCGGCGGCCGCAATCCGATCAGCCTGCAGGTGGTGATCGCCTTCATCGAAAAGGCCCTGGGCAAGAAGGCCATCATCGACGGGAAGCCCTTCCATGTCGCCGACATCAAGGAGACCTGGGCGGATATCTCCAAGGCCGAGCGCCTGCTCGGCTGGACCCCGCAAATTTCTCCTGAGCAAGGTTTTCAGTATAGCGTCGATTGGCACATCGCCAATCGCGGTTGGTTGAAAGACATCAAGCTGTGAATATGGCACAGGGGAACAGGCCCGACGCAGCGCGGCAGCGCGGAGATGGCCTGCACACGTATGTGAGCTGGCCCCGCAGTCTTGACGAAGGGGTGACCGGTGCGGGTGCCTGTGGGCAGAACCGGTCACACGAGGGGTTCCAGCGCAGCGTGGATTGGTATAGCGCCAATCGCTCCTGGCTGGCGGGGATCAGGATTTGAACGCGACAGGGGGACGAGACTGAATTCATGGACTTCGAACTTGTGATCCGACGCGTGGTGGGAGCCTTGGAGGCCGCCAACGTCCGGTATGCCCTGATCGGGGGCTTTGCGATGGCACTACGCGGGGTGCAGCGCGCCACGATGGATCTCGATTTCATCCTCATGCTCGAGGACATGCGCAAGACAGATGAGATTTTGCGCGGTTTGGGCTACGAGTGCTTCCACCAATCGCCGAATGTATCGCAGTATCGATCGCCCGAGGGCGATTGGGGCCGGATAGACATACTGCACGCCTTTCGCGGACCGACCTTGGGTATGTTAAAGCGGGCCGAGGAGTTGCCGGTCGTGTCCGGACTCAAGATTCGAGTCGTGCAGTTGGAGGACCTCATTGGACTGAAGGCGCAGGCGGCGGTGAACGATCCCAGGCGAGAGACGCGTGATTGGGCGGATATCCGAATGATGGTGGAGGCCAGCCGGGAGCAGAACCGGGCGCTGGATTGGGAGCTGATCGGGGATTATCTGCGAATATTTCACTTGGAAGCCCGGTTGCCGGAATTAAGGAAATATCATGGCCACTCTGACCAGAACTGAACGCGCGCAGCTCCGGCGAAAGACCGGTGGCTTCGCCCCGGCGCGGCGCTGGGAGGTGCGGCCGGTGAAGGAATATCTTGCCTTCGCCACTTTCGCCTCACGCCTGAAGGCGACGGACAACGCGCGATTGATCAAAGGCGGCAATCATTGGAAGCTTTAAGCAAACAGCGCGGTTCGCCCGCCGAGGGCGAGGTTGCCCGTGGAAATTTCCCGTTGGCGGGGGCAGGCCTCGGCTCGAGTCCTCAGGATGCAGACTTCTCAGCCAGCTTTCGCCTGTCCTCCGACGTGATCAACCGAGGCGGGGAAACCTCCGCTCACCATCACAGCGATGCTCGGCTCGTTGCCGCATGTCGCGTCGGCGGCAGGATCTCGGGATACCGTGGATTGGCATCGCGCCAATCGCTCCAGGCTGGCGGGGATCAAGCTTTGATCAAGGCCTCACAATTTCGGCCAGAGCTTCAGGCCTTCGCCGGCGGCAGCCTTGCCCTGTCGGCGGTCATAGGTGACGAACCAGACCGCGCCAGACTCCAGCGCGTGAGCGATGTGCAGGGCGTCCAGCGAGCGCAGGCCCCGGTGTTGGCGCAAAAGATGGATGGCGCGGGCAAAGGTGCCGGGCCAGTCCGTGGCCGGCCGGGAGAGCACTCCCTGGGTCAGATCCTTGTCGAGTGCCGACACGATCTGATTGAGCTGGATGGTGGTGAGGTCGCCCTCGCTCCGCCGGCGCTCCAGCGCGTGGGTCAGCTCCAGTTCATGCAAGGAGGAAAAGGGCAGAGGGGGGGAGGATTTGCGGACGAAGGCGGACAGTTCCGCGGTCTCCGGTTCCCGCACATACAGTTTCACCAGTGCGCTGGAGTCGAGGTAGAGATCGAGGGCGGACATCGTGTCAGAAGCAAGAAGACTGGGGGCGGAAAGCTGAAAGCTGGGGTCCGGGGGCCTGGAGCGGGGAGCGGGGAGGTCGGAGTTGTTTCAGGTCTTACGGTTACTCCTCGGGCTTCTGCCTTCCCCTCAAGTTTCCGGTTTCCCCGCCGGGTTGCCCGGCGGGGCCGCTCAGTCGCGCTCGGCCAGAATGGTGGCGCTGAGCGGGGTGCCCTTGATGCGGGCCACGCGGGCGACAAAATCCGGCCATGGAATGCGGGTGGCGGCGGGTTGCAGGGGCACGAGGCGGGCGATGGCGCGGCGGCGGCGGGTCACGAGCACCTCATTGCCCTGGTCCACGTGTCGGATCACGTCGCTCAGATGGTGCTGCATGTGGCGGAGGGTGACGGATCTCATGTGCAACATAAGGACGCACATACCGGGGAATTGTCAACCGCGGGATCCCGCCGAAGAAAGCAGTCTGGCGAGCAAGTGCGTCCAAATGACGCACCGGCTCGGAGCGCCGGGGGGCAAGAAGCGGGAGGGGCAGCCCGGGGCGGATGGAATGGCGGGAAAGGAGAATTTTGCGCCAGCCCGGCGGGTCGGGTGGCGGCCCGACATGGTGCCCTTCCGTTTCATCAAGTGGAGCGGCGCAGGCACGCCGGCCCGAGATCTCCGCGACGGAGAAACGTGGAACCTGGCGAAGCAGCGACGGAGATGGCGAAGCAAACTTGAAACCTGATGATCAACATCCCACGAACGCGGACCGGGCGGCGGTTGGCCCGTGCGTTCAAATGACGCACGGGCTCCCAGCGCCGTGGTTGGGAGGAGGACGGGGGACTGGAACTGAACCAATGGAAATCAGACGGGGGAGCGCAGAGGACGGCGGCGAGGGAAACGACATGCCCAGCACACTCCACGGCGATGGCATCCATGCGCGACTTCACCTGCATCGACGTCAACGCGAGGAGAACGGTGCCCGCGGGGCGGATGTTTGCTTCCAAACGCCGACCGTTGAACGCTGAACACCCAACGTCCAACCCGGAGCAGTCGGAGGGTTCTCCCGCTCTGGCCCCTGGCTCCGCCCTCACTGCCCGAGTCGCGGTGCGGAACATGATGTTGCCAATGCCCTGATCTTGGGGAGACTGCCAGTATGTTTGAAGCGGACATCGCACCGGTGAAATCACGGCTCCTGGCTTCCGGGGTTCGTCGGCTGGGCATTTTCGGCTCGGTCGGTCGCGGTGAGGCGCGGGCGGACAGCGACGTGGATGTGCTGGTGCGGTTCGATGGCCCGGCGCGCACGTTCGACAATCTCTATGCGGTGGGGGAGGCCTTGGAGGAGGCGTTTCAACGCAAGGTGGATCTGGTGACCGAGGATGCGCTCAGCCCCTATCTCGGTCCCCGGATTCTGCGGGAAGTGAAGTATGTCGATCTCGGCACTTGATTATCTCCGTCACATCCGGGACGAGGCTGCATTCCTGAACGAGGCCACGAAGAGCGTGCTCATCGCGACATTTCTGGACGACTCCGTGCTCAAGCGCGCCTGTGTGCGGGCGATCGAAGTGATTGGCGAGGCGGCCAAGAAGGTGCCCGATGATTTCAGGGCGAGGCATCCGGAGGTGGAGTGGCGAAGATGGCGGGCATGCGGGATCGCCTTATTCATGATTATTTCGGCGTGGATTATTATATTGTTTCCATGTCGCCACGGAGAAGTCCGGAATTCTGGTGGCGGAAATGTCCGGCATCATCGAACGTGAATCCGGTTCCGAGCCGGCTGCCTGAGCAGGGTCGGAGAGAGCGCAATATCCACTATCCTGACGTGCCTTTCATTTCGGACCGGAACCCTTTGCCAAATCCGCGCTCCCGCCTGGCCGTTCGCGGATTCCGACCGCGACCCGGTCAACCGGCGATGGATGACCAGCCGCTTGGAATTAGCGGGCTCAAAACATGTATCATGGGTAAAACATGACCACTTTCGCTGGGCGCGCATTTCTCACAATTGGTGCTGGGGCGATTGTTTTACTGGCAGCAGTCGGATTAGTTTTGGCCAGTGGTCAGTTCCGGCAGGAACCCAGGTTCCATGGAAACGTGGAAAATTTCATCCCCAAGCCTGATGAGATTCCCGGCTGGAAGGTGACCTACGCGCCGATCGCGGACACGCCTGAGATGCAAAAGCGGGTGCTGGATATCCTCGACTACGACGATGCGGTTTATGCCATCTACACCAAGGGCGTTATGAGGATATCCGTATATCTTGCTTATTGGAGGCCTGGTAGGATGCCAGTGCGGTCAGTTGCTCGACATACACCCGATGTTTGTTGGACCTTGGCTGGGTGGAAATGCATCATGCGGGAGGAGCTGGATTCGCTAGTGATCGGCAGCCAGCGCTTCGGCCACACGGAGAACCGAAGCTTCACAATCCAAGGACAGACGGAGCATGTGGCCTTTTGGCACTTGGCGGGGACTGAGATCATATCCTATCACACAGGTGGCCGACCACCGTGGTATGCGGCCGTCGGGGAATTCGTCCGCTGGGGCAACCAGTTCAAGCGGGAACAGTTTTTCCTGCGCATCTCCAGCAACCGGGCTTTACCAGAATTTGTCGAGACCGAGGTGATGCGCGGTATAGCCCGAAAATCCCCTTTTCTTTTTGGAACGCCATGAGCTCCAGCAATTCGAAGCAGTCAGCTTAAACGTCCTCTGATGATTTCAGGCTATTCCATATATCTTTTGTCGGGGCTGTCAGGTGTCGTGGTGCTCACTTGCGTGGTGGGACTGCGGGTAGTGCCGTTGCCGCCTACTCGCAGCCTGCGGCTCTATGTTATCTTTCGTAGTGTATTCGCGCACCTGAGTTTTGCCGCGCTCGCATGGATGTGGCAACGGCAGTTGGGGCTGGGCATTTACCTGCTCATCAGCTGCGCCTATGAGGTGCTCTTGCTGGCATACTTCACCCACTTCCACTTTATTCCGTCGCTGCGTCTCGTGGTCGCGATCCGACGCGAGGCGATTATGGTGGCAAAGGAACTGATCACCGGTGGATTTCTGTATCTTGAACTGACCATTTTGCTGATCTACGCGGCGATCTTTGCGTCCCTCCATGTGGTCTATGCGCACATTACGGGGGAATACTTGGATGCGATCCTGCGCTCGATCGCGCCGGCTGCCGCGATGGGCTATGTGGTGGTGATAGTGGTGGGCATTACGACAACCCTGCGCACCAACCGGGCCTCGGTCGGACAGTTGTTCTCCTACCATAACATGCTGAAGATTTTCGGGCCGTTCCTGTGGCAGGCAGCCTATAGCTTTGCCGCGTCGCAGCGGGAACAATACAATCGCAAACTACCGTTGGTCAGCCTGAAGGACCGCCCGGGTGCCCGGCCACGGGATTTGATCTTTATCCAGATGGAGTCGATTGGTTCTCCCATGTTGGAGGCGATTCATGGCGGGCGACCTGTGATGCCTCACCTGCAGGCCTTGGCACAGCAGGGGATATTCTTCCCGCAGATGATCAGCGCCAAGGGGCGGGGGGGCACAAGTGATGTGGAACTGGCCATATTCACTGGTCGGATGCATGCAGCAAGCGATGCTCCGATGCTGGATGAATATTACGATTATAGCAGTTCCATCTTCCATGCCTTAGGGCAACAAGGCTACAAGGCGTATGCCTTTCATGGTAATACCGGAGCCTTCTTCAAGCGGAGCTACGCTTACCTCAAGATGGGTGCCGAATTTTACGACCAGGCGCGTATGAACCTGCCGGATGCGGGGTGGGGGGCGGCCGACGGCGCGGTTCTTCGGTTCGCCAGGGAGAAGCTCGTGCCCCAGCAGGAGCCGGTGGTTGCGGCCATCATCCTGATGACAAGCCACACGCCCTTCACGAATATCAACGCGATCGAATCCGGAACCGATGCCGCCGGGGCGGGCATGTATGACCGGTATTGCCGAACGCTGAGGTATGTCGATCGGGAAGTCGCCGGCTTCATCGCAGACTACCGGGCACACAAACCCGAGACGGTCTTTGCTGTCTATGCAGACCACGGTGCCCGGGCACCCGGGCATAGAGTTAACCAGACTGTGATGCATCTTGAGACCAAGCGCGATGTCGTTCCGGGATGGATCATCTCCCGTGACCTTGTGGCTACGCGCCAGACCGATGTAGTCACCCTTCCCACTTTTGCTCTGGCCGCCGTTGAGCAACTCGACCTGCGGCTCGATTTGCACACCGAAGGGGTCGCTCGCGCCTCCAATCCCATCCCACATGAAAGCGCTTAAGAGCTCATTTCAAAACTACCGATGAAGGAAGCGCGCACAGATGATGATGCAACCGAGGGAGAGGAAAGCGTGATGCACGTCGGGGCGGCGCTCGTAACGAACCCGCAACCGGCGGAAGGCGTGCAACCAGGCGAAGGAGCGTTCCACCACCCAGCGGTAACGGCCCAAGCGTTGGCTGGACTCGATGCCGCGGCGGGCGATGCGCGGACAGATGCCCCGGTGGCGCAGCGCTCGGCGGCATCGCGGATAGTCGTAGCCTTTGTCCATGTGCGCCTTGGTGGGCCGCCGCCGGGGTCGGCCGCGCCGGCCCCGCACGGCGGGGATGGCGTCCAACGTCGCCTCCATCATCTTGGAATCATGCGTGTTCGCCGCCGAGAGCGTTGCTGCGAGCGGTATGCCTTGTTGATCGACCACGAGGTGGTGTTTGGCCCCGATTTTCCCTCGGTCGGTGGGATTGCGACCGGTCTGGGGCCCCCTTTTGGCGCTGGGATGGCGGACCCATCCAGCGCGACCCGTTCCCATTGCAGGCGCTCGTCGCGGTGGAGCGCTTCGAGCAGGGCTCGCCACGCCCGCGCCCATACTCCGGCCGCCTGCCAGGCGACCAACCGCCGCCAACAGCTCACCCCTGAGCCGCAGCCGAGTTCCTTCGGCAGCGCGCCCCATGGCAGACCGTGGCGCAACACGAAGAGAATGCCGGTCAGGGCCTGCCGATCCGGGATCGGCGGCCGGCCACCTCGCCATCTCGCCCGCCGCTTGCGCTTCGGCAGGTGCGGCTCGATCACACCCCACAGTTCATCCGACAAAAGTTCAGCCATGCCTGCCTGTGCCCATCTTCCACTCGCCTGTCCAGGTCAGGTTTTGAAATGAACTCTAAAGCAGTTCTTACTCGCTTCTTTTCCCTACTGCGACTGGAGGGAGAAATCCGCATCATACTAAATCCCGCCGGGGCGTTGTGCAAGCAAGGCTGGTTTCGCAGCGTTCGGGAAAAAAGATCGGTGGATGCATCCGGCGCGCCCTTGCCGTGGTTGAGCTACCCGGCGATAGACTTTATCGCCGAGCGTTTGGATCGCTCGCAGGTGCTCTTCGAATATGGCTGCGGCGGCTCGACGACCTGGTTCGCACAACGCTGCAAAGAGGTGTATTCCGTCGAGCACCACGAGGGGTGGCGTGACGAGGTCTCCAAGCAGCTCCCGACCAATGCGCGGCTAATCTTCAAACCGCTCGGGCGCAGCGTGGAATATCTCGATGTCGCCTTTACCAAGACTACGGATCGCAATGCTTACTCTGATGCCATCGCGACGGGGCCTCGTCCCGATGTCGTGGTCGTCGATGGCATCTTCCGGAACGCCTGCGTGGCGGCGGCGTGCGCTGCGGTGGCAGAGACGGGGATACTGATCTACGACAATACCGATTTTCCAGAGACACAAGAAGGAGTTTCGTATCTGGTGGAGCGCGGTTGGAGGAGGTTGAGGTTTGTCGGCATGAGTCCGATCTTCGACAAGCTTACCGAGACCAGCGTGTTCTACAAAACACCGAATTGCTGGAAAATCTGACGCGCGGATCGAGCGTCGGAATAAATTGCGCGAATTGGACAAGCCACCAGCGGCGAGAAGCGGGCACGAAGCTGATCATGGCCCGAAATGGAGCATGATTGGCGGCGTGGTCACGATGGTTAGCAATGCAGCGACCATTCCCGTGCTTTACTTTGTCTTGGACAAAGGAACCTTCGCCGAATGGGCCACGGCTCTCGCCTGCCTTAATTTGTGGTGTTTCCCTGAGTCCGCGCGCAACCTGCTGATCACATCAGGCTATCACGACGCCGGCCGCAACCAGAGGACTCTGACCTACAAGTTTGTGGCCGTGGCGGGGGTGTGTGCGCTCGCCACGTTGTTACTGCATGTTCTCGGTCTGGCTCGGGATGGCTTGGCTACTGGGATGATGGAGTCGCTGGCACCCCTGCTGATCCTGGCGCTGGCCATTCCGCTTCGTTTCCGTGTAGCCGTGCTCCGGGGGCGGCTACAGGCCAGTGGCAAGTGGCGACTTCACGCCTTGCTGACGAGCGGCTTGAACCTGCTGTTGAGCCTAGGTGTCATCGCGACAGCGTATCTCACGAGAAACGTGAAGGCGATCGCAGCGGCATATGTCTTGGTGCTCTTTGTGCAGGCCCTGATCTATTCCCGGATGGCCGGAGGCGAGCCGCCGCCGGTGGCCGAATTCAAGGGCCCGGTCGGTAAGACCAGTTTCGCAGGCGCCATGGCCTTGAGTCTGGGGCCGCTTTTGTTCTCGCAGGGTGACAAGATCGGTTTGCGCTTCGTCTTGAGCGAGACGCAACTGGCCGAGTATACGTTTTACGTGGCCATCGCGGGGCAGATCAATGTGGTGGGAGCCTTGCCGTGTATTCCGCTGGCCGCTTGGTTCCGGCAGACCCAGGAAAAACGGGGCAGGTTACTGCGCATGGCTCAGTATTGGAATATCACCTTGGTTGTCATTTCCATGATAGGGGTGCTGGCGGGATTTTTCCTGATCAAGGCACTGTTCCCTGACGTGGTCTATAGCAGGCTGTCCGGAGCTTTGCTCTTCTGTGCCGCCAGCATCTACGGTTTGCTGTCCCTAAACGCACCGGCATATTTTCTGTTGATCGGGCAGGGCGAATACAGGCTGGTCGGGTGGGGCAACCTCCTGATCGCCGGGCTCTCCCTTGGGGCGATCCTACTGCTGGGTAGCATCTACGGCATCTACGGTGCCGTCATGGGTAATATGCTCTTCGGGTTTACGGTGTTGTGGGGAGTTCTTGCCTACCGGCGGACGGGGGGCAAAAAATCAGGATGGTTGCTGGGCGGCTTTGCCGCATTGTGCATGATGTTGCTTAGCTTTCTCTCCCTTTTTATTTCACGCTGATGTTAAAACCATTGCAGGACTTCCTCTTGAGTCGCGCCCATGGTATTCCCCGGTCGGAGCTGGTCTTCGCGCGACAACTCGCGGCCCAGCCGTTTTTTTCACATTGTGATGTGGTGCTGGATATTGGAGCCAACCGCGGCATGTTCAGCACGGCGCTGGCCTTGGCGACCAGGGGTGTCCCGTTCCACGCCTTCGAACCACTACCGACCCTGCACGCCGAGTTGAGCGACAGGATTGGTCGCATCCCGGGGATAGAGCTGCACAAATGCGGTCTCGGTGCCGCGCCCGGCACAGCCGACCTGCACCACGGGGCCTTCCATGAGGCCAGCTCACTGCTCCCGATGCAGAAGCGGCACCAGGAGATTTTTCCGGGCAGCCGCCCCACGACCAAGACGTCCGTGCCCATCATCACACTAGACGAATTTTTTGCGGCCCGCCCGGATCACCGGCAGGCGTTCATCAAGCTCGATGTGCAAGGCTACGAGCTTGAGGTGATGAAAGGATGCCAGGTGAGCCTCCACCGGATTCGAGCGGCGCTGGTGGAGGTGTCCTTTGAGGATCTCTACGAGAACGGCGCGAGTGCGGAAGAGGTGGTGTCCTATTTCATCGGGCAGGGTTTTTTATTTACTGGCTTCGTGCGCCCCCTGTTCTCGGACCGGAAGGTTTTCCCCATAAGCGGTGATTGCCTGTTCGTGCGCGCGGACACGAACTAAGCCGCCGCCCTCAGCTTCACATTCTAGTATGCCTCCCCGTCCGATTCCGAACGTCCCATTTATCGAGGCCAGGTTCTCGAACGCGCAGACCTTCTTCTTGCTGCTCCTTTGCCTTACTGTGGGTATGTTCAACGTGCAAGCCGCCCGCGTCTATCTGGGCGATGTGTATGTCACGATCTTCTTTTGCGCCGCCTTTATTCGCATCCTGTCCGGCGCGCGCTACCCGCATACACGTTGGGTGTTAATCGGCGTTATTTCGATTGGGCTTGGCGTGGTGTTTGATTTTCTGAACCGAATACCATCGGATGATATTCTGCGGGGCGGGATGAGGAATTTTGTCTTCATCTTCATGTCACTGGCGACATGCGCGGCGTTGGAAGTATATGGCCGCCGCCGCGTCGCTTTGTATATCATCGCGGCCCTGTGCTCGCTGCCGATCTCCGTGATTTTGTTGGACCCTCAGGTTTCTGGCAACGTGGATCGCCTGCTCCGCTGGGACAACGGCATCTTCCTGCTCCTGCCGGCGCAGTTGGTTCTGACTCACTGGCTAGGTGCCCGGAAAATCCGCCTCATTGTGGGTGCGGCGCTGTTTCTGGCCATGGGGGCGGGGGCCTACTTCATGGATATCCGCTCGCTCGCTGGCATGCTCTGGGGAGCGGCGTTCATCGAAATCGTCTGCATCTACAAGTATTTGCCGCGAATCCTCCGGATACCCATGCTGTTCCTAGCCAGCTTTCTTTTTACTGCAGCTGCGGTATTGATCTATTCCGAGGTGTCCACTTTTGATTACGATGTGTATCAGCGACGAACGGCCTCTGATACGCTCCGGCTCGATATGGCGGCAGATGCATGGGCGGGCTATTTGCAAAGCCCGTTCATCGGCAACGGATCTTGGCAACATGCCCGCTTGTTTATTGATCCGACCAAAACCGAGACACTGATCGGTGTTCATTCTACCATTATCCAGTTTGCTTATGAGTATGGAACACTGGGGCTGTTAGCAGGCTGCGTGCTGCTCGTGATCCATGTCTTGGCCTTGTTCAAGGTCATCTCTCTGCATCGGCTTTATGCGACCGATTGGTTATATGGCTATCTGCTGCTGCTGGGGTTTTACCACATTATCATGAGTCCCTTCGCCGGCGCACAGCGCTTCACTCTGGGAATATCGTCGGGAATCGCCTTCAGCATGCTCCTGCGGTCCGGCCGGCAGATTTGGGTTCTGCCCGAGTTTATCCAGCGCCGTCCCCAGTGAACAGCGCGTCCGTGATCGTCGCATGTGCCGGAAGCTTTGAGCGGAATGCCAGTGTGCTCCGAGCCATGGCGGTCGCGAGGTGGTATCAGACTCGCGGGGAGCTTTGTTTTCTGGCGCTGGAGCGCACCGCACAGAATCTGGCGCTCGCGGAGAAATTCACATTGCCGGCCGGATGTTTGCAAAGTCCGGGGCGCATTATGGCACTGCTATATGTTTGGCCGACACGGCCCATTACCGTGCATCTGGTCAATGTCAGCCTGAAGAGCGCGTTTCTGGCGGCGATGACCGCGATTGTCCGTGGGCGTGTGGTGGCGGACTGGGACGAGTGGGCGACCCGAATCCCGGCTCCGGCCGCTCGTAAGTTGATGTGGCACGCTGTCGAGGCTATGATGTTTTTCGTCGCCAGCACCTTTCTCGTTGCTTCGAAGTTTCTACAGGTGGAGATTCGTCAGAAGCTGGAGCGGAACCGGGACGTGGTTTACATCCCGTATGGCTTTGATCTGCCGGAGGACGCCGCGTCGGTTGCGCCAGGGGCGCTGCCGACTGGCAGGCGCTATCTCGCCTACGTCGGCTCCTTTGCGGCTAACTATGCGGCGGACATCGACGAGCTTTTCCGGGCGGCCGAAGCCGCGGCGGCGGAGCGGATCGACCTGCTGGTGATCGGTGACGGTGAGCTGTTGCCGCGACTGCGCGAAGGCCTGGATCACCGGCTGGGGCAGATTCACTTTCTAGGGCGAATGACACCAGCCGGCGTGGATAGCTGGCTGCGACATCCGCAGGTTATCGCTGGGTTTCTCCCTCTGCAGGATACGCGGCAAAATCTGGCGCGCTGCCCCAACAAGTTGTTTCACTACATCCGGGCGTCACTCCCGGTGGTCACCAGTCCGATTGGAGAGGCGTTCGAGGCTCTGGGTGGCAGAGGAGTCTATTACGATTTTGGCGACCCCACCGGACTCAGGCGGGCCATTGGCGAGGCCGCACGCCTGAAGCCCGCCTATGAATTGAGTCGCTACTCCTGGGCGGTGCGCTTGGATGGGCTTGGATTGATCAGCAATGCGGCAGATCCCCTGAGGGCGACCATATGAGCGACACGCAGACGCCAGTTTCATTGCAAGGGGCGGGTCGGATGCAGGCATTGCGCTACATCTGGTATCGCGCGCGACTTTCCCTGTTGCGCGGTCTCTGGTTCTGGTTGACCCGGCCGGGTCGCGCCGGCTGGCCCTTCTTCATGGATTCCGGCGCGCGCATTTGGTATCCGGAAAAATTCAAGGCTGGCCGACGGGTGTTCCTCGGCCGAATGGTCCACATCAACGCCAACTGCACCGGGCAGGTAACCTTGGGCGATCGGGTAACGATCGGGGACTTCGGGTGGGTGCAGGGAACGGCGCACCTGTCCAACCCAGGCGAGTCGCTGGTTATCGAGGACAAAGTCTACATCGGCCCGTTTGCGGTCATCGGATTTCACGGGCCGGTGCGGATCGGTGCGGGCACTTCGATCGGTGCGGGACTACGGCTTTCGGCCCAAGAGCATGACCTGGCAGCCGGTGAATCGATCGCACAGCAGGCGGGAAAAGGCCGCGGGATAAACATTGGTCCGGGATGCTGGATTGGCAATGACGTCAAGATTTTGGACGGAGTGGAACTGGGCGCCGGATGCGTCGTCGGTGCGGGGGCTGTGGTCACGAAGCCGATGCCCGCGCGGAGTGTCGTGGCCGGAGTGCCGGCATGTGTTATCAGGATGCTGCCGGCATGAGAGTGGTGATGGGAATTCGTGGGGATTGCGACGCCGTGCCGGGTGGCGATGTGGTCCAAATGCAAAAAACAGGCGCGGAACTGGAACGCATGGGTTGCCGCGTGGACTATCGGGCAGGTGCTCTGGGTGACTTGGTCGGCGTCGACTTGGTGCATGTATTCAACACGACACGCATCAATGACACGTATCGCATGCTGCGTCAGGCGCAGGCGGCGCACCGACCAGTGGTCGTGAGCACAATCTGGCACTCCATGCGGGAGATGGCACGAGCCTACGGCGAGATCCACGGACTGAAACCCTTCCCCATCTGGAGTTACACGGCCTTGAAGGAGATTTATTACGCACGCCGGGCCGGGCAACCCTGGGGTCCTGGCATGGCGCTGGGCTACCGACGCCGGTTGCATTATGTGGTTAGCACGGCCGATGCGGTGCTGCCGAATTCCCAGGCCGAGTTGGAAGCCTTGGAAGGAGAGACGGGATGTCGGGCGCGGATGACGGCGATAATACCCAACGGATATGAGCACCGTATGGGGGCGGTGCCCATGCCGTGGGCGACGCGTCGCGACTTAGTCTGTGCCGGACGGATTGAGCCCCGGAAAAACCAGGTGCGCCTCGCCCGAGTATTCAGCCAGGCCAGTCTGCCGGCCGAGGCGCGGCTTTGCTTTTACGGGGCCGCGCTGCCCCAAGCGAAGCGCTATCGCATGAGATTGGAGCGCGAACTGGTCGCTGGGCGGAGCGAATATGGCGGCAAGCTGCCTCAGGCCGAACTCTATGCCAAATATGCCGCAGCGCGGGTGACAGTGCTGGCGAGTTACTTCGAGACAACAGGACTGTGCGCGCTGGAAGGGCTGGCGCACGGCTCAGCGGTTGTAGTCACAGACTCGCCGTGCACCCGGGAGTATTTCGGCGACAAGGTGCACTACTGCGATCCTTTTTCCAACGAGAGCATCACCAGGGCGATCGAGCAGGCTTGGCGCACGCCTCCGGCGGATTCCTCCCAGTTGCTGGAGCGATTTACCTGGAAGGAAGCGGGACGCACCACGCTCGCCGCCTATCAGAAGGTGCTGGCGGCCCACCGCGGACATGGAAGCGGCTGACGCCATGACGGTGGGGGTGGCGATTGTCACCCTCAATGCCGAGCACGAAGTTGAACCCGCCCTCCGGGTCGTGCTCGCGAGCCCGGCAGTGAAACGTTGCCTAGTGGTGGATTCGTCATCAACGGACGGCACCGTGGCGTTGGCCCGGAGGCTGGGGGCGGAGGTTCACCTCTTGCCCCGAGAAGAATTCAATCACGGGGCTACCCGGGAGAAGGCGCGAAAACTGTTGGGCACGGACATTGTGGTCCTGCTCACACAGGATGTGATTCCCGAGATCGACTTTATCGCCCGGTTGATCGAACCGATCCAGAGGGGCGACGCCGTTGTGGCTTACAGCCGGCAGCTTCCGCACTTGGGTGCGGGCTTTCTCGAGGCGTTCCCGCGTGAGTTCAACTATCCAGCTGAGAGTAATCTGCGCTCGATTGCGGACACCGCTCGGCACGGGGTGTATGCGTTCTTTTGCTCGGACTCGGCCGCCGCTTATCTAAATAGTGCCTTGGATGGGATCGGCGGCTTCGAGCCCATCTTAACTAACGAGGATTACTTTGCGGTGGCTCGCCTGTTGCGCGCCGGGGGACGGATCGCATACGCGGCCGACTCCCGGGTAAGGCACTCTCATCGCTACACGCTCGTGCAGGAGTTCAAGCGCTACTTTGACACCGGCTATGTGCGAGCGGAAAACGGTTGGGTGAACGAACTGGCCGGCCAGGCCGAAAGTAGGGGAGCATCCTTCGCCAAGGAGATGCTGCGCCGTCTCTGGCATTCGACACCTCACCTGATCCCGTATGCCCTGCTGCAAACCGGCGTAAAATGGGTCGGGTATCGAGTGGGATATCTATCGCTGCGGATGCCGCCTTGGTGGTGTCGCTGGTTGTCTTCGCAACGCTACTACTGGCACTCGATCCATTACCGATGCATGCGCAGGTGACGGACGGAGACTGGTTGGCAGAACTGGCGGGGCGCAGTCCTGCCCCAATGCGTGCTGCTGTCAGGGAGCAGGGTTCAATACGCATTCTGGCGGCGGAAGAACGTCAGGATCATGATCTGGATATCAAACCAGAGTGACCAGTTTTCGATGTAATAGAGATCGTAGCGGATGCGCTCGACTAGGCTGGTGTTGCCGCGCAAACCGTTGACCTGCGCCCAGCCGGTCAAGCCGGGACGCACTTCATGGCGGGGGTTGTAGTGCGGGATCTCACGTTCGAATTGTTTGATGAGTTCGGGCCGTTCCGGCCGCGGGCCGACTAGGCTCATGTCGCCGGTCAGAATGTTCCAGAACTGGGGCAGCTCATCCAGGTTCCATTCCCGCATGAAGGCGCCGATCTTGAGGCGGCGCGGATCAGCCGCGACGGCCCACTGGGGGCCGGAATTTGACTCGGCGTCCAGCCGCATGGAGCGCAGCTTGTAGATGGCGAAGGTCTGGCCGTGCAGCCCGGTGCGAGTTTGCCGGTAGAGAATCGGGCCCGGGCTCTCTCGTTTGATCAGCACAGCGAGCAACGCTATGATCGGAGCGGAACCAGCCAGTCCAACGATGGCCCCAGCAATGTCGGTGGAGCGCTTCAGTATCTTGTTGGGGAGAGCGTTGAGCGGAATTTGCTCGATGCCCAGCAGCGGAACGCCGGAGATGGTCTGCATGCGCAGATTGGAGACGAAGACCTGAAAGAAAGAGGGGATGACCTTGAAATCAACATAGCGCCGCTCGCAGACCGACGCGATGCGGCCCAGTTCGTCACGGGGCAACTCCAGATCAGCGACGACGATGATGTCGATGAGATGCTCGTTGATCACGTCATCGAGTTTCTCGACGGAGCCCAGCAGGCGTTGCTCCCGGCTGACCTGGTTCTCCGTCGCCGGGGTGGAGATGACGCCATAGACGGAATAGGGATGGTTTTTGTCATGCAGGATGGCCTGGGCCAGTTTCTCTGCCTCGCCACTCCACCCCACGAGCGCAACCCGATGGGTGATGCGTTCGCGCCAGTCGCTTTTGGACAGCACATAGAAGAATCCAAAGCGCCATAGCAACATGATGACGAGGGTGCTGAGGCATGAGGTCGCGACGAAGATACGAGAGATCGGAGGGTCGAACTTAAGAATGAGCGAGGTGCTGAGAAACAGCACAAACCAGAAAAAGGTGCCGCGCAGTATGATGTTGGCTGCACGCTGGGGGCGCAGCAGCAGACGCGCATCATAAAGTTTCAAGAAGGCATAGCTTGCGATCAGCAGTGCGGAACCCAGCAAGAGAAGCTGGTTGTAGGTATCAAATGTGACCTTGGTGGATTCGACGCCCACGCCCTTGAGGTGCGTGTTAAAACGGACCGCGTAACCGACACAGAGTCCCAGGTAGCTGAAGAGCAAGTCACCCAACAACTGAAGGGTGAGCAGAAGGTTTTGGGATCGCGGATAGGAGCGCTTTGCGGACATGTGTGACGAGCATTATTGCCCTGCAGCTATGCGGAGTGTCAAATGTAGAGGATCACACAATCGAATCTGCAGGTTACAAGGAGACTCAGGCTTGGGCATCTGTGAGCAGCCCTACGGCTGAAATAACCGAAATTCCAGCGAAAGGAACTCGTCCTCGGGAAAGATTAAGCCATCGGCCCACGGAATCTCGAGCTCAATGCGCTGGGGTTTGCCTGGTGGGAGAGCAGTGACGGTGATGGTGAAAGTATCGGAAAGCTGAGAGCTGAGAGCTGAAAGCTGAGCGCCGGGCTGCACAAATGGGGTAAGGGCATAGGGCGAAGAGGAAAGGGGCTCTGGCGAGTTGCTCCTGGCGCTTGGCGCTTGGCCCTCTGCTCTTTGCTCAGTCATCGGCGCCTCTTCCGCGGCGCGCGGACGGGTGGCGACGAAGTCACCGTTGGCGGTTGTCAGTTGGCGGTTGGCGGTCGCCAGCAAATCTGTGATCTGATTCGCGGGCATGCCGCCGATATCCGGAATTAGCGCGGTCAGATATCGCGCGGAAGGGATTGAGGCAACTTCTGGAACGAAGGTGACGGGAACTTCGATTCGCGCATAACTATCCCAGGGAACTTTGATACTGACGGGGACTTCACGGCGTTCGTTCGGTAACAATTTTAACATGGAGGATGCAGAGTTCGCGGAGGTCTTGGATTCCGTGTGTTCTGTGTGTTCCGTGGTTGAACATTCCGGCAAAACCAACCGGCCAGTGACGGGCTTGTCCGAAAAATTATAAAGCACGACAGTCCCTTGGCCGTATCTAAAACCAGCTGAGAGCTGAGGGCTGGGAGCTGAGAGCTTTATCAGTTGCGGTCGCCTAAATTCGTAGGTCGCTGGCAGCGATTTCGGATACATCACGACCACCAGCGAGGCGGGTTTGTTGTCTTTGAACCGCCAGGGGAGGGCGGCGCGGCCGTAGAAGGCCATCGTGAAATTGTCGCCTGGTTCGAGAAAACGCTGCCAGTCGGGCGTCGCCTGCCGCGTCGGATAAACTTCGTAGAGGTTTCCGTTCTGCGTGCGGACTTGGACGATGAATTCCTCTGACTGAGGAGGCGCGGGAGGCTTGGGTTTTGGCCCTCCGGGTCCCGGCTCTCCAGTTTCAGGTTTCCTGGGAGCCGGCGGTTCGCGTCCGGTCACGAAGCTCCCATTGTAACGCTTAACGTGGGACAGCCCTGCGCCGGGGAGAAAATCAATGACAATGGGGGAGGGTGTATTCGTGGTAACGGTCCACGGTCTACTGTTAACTGGCGACGGCGCAGACCGCCGCATAGCGAGCCATTGAGCCAGTGCGGGCGTCACTTGATTGCCGCCGATGTCGGTTCCAATTTGTGCCATCCATGGCTCGGACATTGCGGCCCCAAAGTCGCCAGGTTCGTATTGGATCCCACCTGCCCGGAAGGTCTCCTTGCTTGGGGCGGTCCTCTGTTCTCCGCCCGCTGTTCTCTGAATAGCCGGCACCGTCAGTCCATACTCCGAGGTGTCGTATTCGAGGTAGGGCGGAAGGTAGAAAGCCATCGGGGCCTCGGGTCGGAGGGAGGCGATCTGCTCGCCCACAGACTTGAACCAGCGCCATTGGCGAAGTCGTCCAGCCTTGGTGTGGCGGGCCCCTTTGCCGAGCATGCCGTAGCCAATCTCGGTCATGAAGACCGGCAGTGATTTGATCACTGCAGTTGAGAGCTGAGAGTTGAGAGCTGAGAGTTCTGATGCGGCGGCTTCGTGCTGGTGATAGACGCCGGTGAAATCATCCGCGTAGCCGTAGTAGTGGTAATTGTAGGCGTCGGTGTAGGCGAAGCCGTCGTTCGCCGCGAAACGTTCCAGCCAAGGGCCGGGAGGGAGGCCCAAGGAGCCCATCACTACGAGCGGAGATTGTGGGGGCTGGGTTCCTGGCTCGAGTCTCTTGGGAGCGACTACTCGCTGCGCGCTGCCCGCTACCCGATGCTGGGCTTCAGCGATTCCTCGCTGAAGCCCAAGATACATCGTCTTCAGGAACGCCGTGTATCGTTCGGCCGACTCCGGCACGAAGCCCAGATCCGGCTCGTTATCTACCTCCCAGGCATCAACGAGGTCGCCATAAGCAGCGCCTAGCTTGCAGCCCTGTTCATAGACTTCGCGTAAGTCGGCGGGCAGATAGCTGACCTTCCAGTCCTTGGCCGCGCGGCGCAGGAAAACGCAAGTTTTGATCCCTTCGGCGCGAAGATTGAGCAAGGCTCCGCGGGTCTCAGGCACTTTGCCAAGGTCGATACCACGCAGCCTCACCCAATCGTGCAGCGAGGGCTGAGAGCTGAAAGCCGAGAGCTGAGAGCTGGACAGCGTCTTTTCCAGCTGAATCGCATCCATGCCGCTGTCGATGTCGAGGGCTCGGGCTGAGACCGTCAGGAGGCCGACAATAAGCGCGACTATTGGGCGCAATGACGAGATACGCATGATAGTTTCGACGAACCAGGACAGCCTAGCTGACGTCGAGCTCGATCCAGCGGGCGGAAATGGCAATCAACGCCAGCCACGTGCAGAGGATGGCGGGATTCTGGAACGGAAAATCAAACCACGCATGCGCCAAGGTCTGGGCGCAGCCGATGAGCCCAGGCACAGCAAGCGAATGCCAGACGACTCGATTACGGTAAAAGACCAGCAGCCACCAGCCAGCGCCCAACAACACCAACACAGTGCCTCCCGCTCCTAGTTCGATGGGCACTTGCAGCCAATCATTGTGAGCGTGCTCCCAAAACATGCGTCCGCCGGCATAAACATCCGGATGTTTCTTGATATATTCTGGGAAAAGGTAGCGGAAGCCGCCGGAACCGACGCCGCGTTGCCAGGAATCGCCCAGCATGATGCTGGCGGCGGCATAGGCCTGAAGACGGGCCTGCACGCTCTCCACGTGGACATTCTCATAATTTTTGGCCAGAGAATCGAAGCGCGATTGGACTGAGGAGAAATCCACTTCGCGCATCGTGAACCCGATCACACCGAGGAAGAGCAGGACGACTGCGGCATAAACCCCGCGATGAGTGCCGCCACTGGCCGGGCTGCGGCGCTGGCTGAGCCAGAACCAGATGGCTACGGCCAGCCAGGCAATCATCAGCGTCAGGCTGGCCCCACGGGAGAGAGAGAAGAAGACGGCGGTGGTCAGGAACACGGCACAGAAGAATAGCAGACCGGCGGGGGTGGACTTGCGTCCGCCGCGTTCGCCCTGGGTGAAGGTCCAGATGGCGAGGGACACGGCGATGAAGGTCATCAGCGCGAAATACGCCCCGGCGTGGTTGCGGTAGATGAAGCTGGCGAAGGCGGTGTGACCGATCGGCCATTCCATGAAGAAGAGGAATTTGCTCGAAGCGACGAAGCGTTGGGCGAAGCCGAGCACGGCCAGCAACACGGCATTGCCGAGCAGCATCGTGAGCAAGAGCTGCAGCGAGCGGCGGCGCGTGAAGCCGATCCAGACGGTGCAGACGGTCAGCCAGGCGGAGGCGTAGATGATGAACTGGCGCCAGAGGTTGAAACGCTCCCACGGGGTGTCGATTGACGTGGGCAGCCAGGGAATGTCGTTGACGCGCCTTAGCCACCATTGCGCGGCGTTGCGCTCCCAGACCCAGGAGGGATTGAAGCCTTGCACCGCGATGTAGGCGAGCAGGGCCAAGCCGATCCAGAAGAGGGGAAAGCGGACGAGGCGGGCCCACGGATACAGCCGGAATGCCGGTCCGCCGGATTGGTCGCCGGTATAATGCCGCGGGAGGAGTGCGATTCCCAAACCCAGGGCTGAAAGCACGAGGCTCGTGACCTGAGACCACACGTGCATGGTGCCAAGGGCCCAGGGGAGAAAGCAGAGGTGGATGGCGACGGCCGCCAGCACGGCCCGCTCGAGTGGGTGAAGCGGGAGGCGGTGCTTCGGTGCCCGAAAGTGTTCGAGCAAGCGGGCGGAGGAGGGGGGATTATTCATCGGTCATTAAATCAGTTCTCATTACTCATTTCGATCCGGTGGACCCGAGTTCGATATGCCTACTGATCATTGACCATTGAAAAATGTCAGAACGTCCGCGTGTAGCGGCCGCCGGCGGGGTCCTCGAAGGTGAGGGTGTTGGCGGTGATGCCGACCAGGCGCAGGCCCATCTCGCCGTTGACCACGCTGCCGACGCGATAGACGCGGTCGTTCATCAGCACCTTGGCGTCGGTGGCCGAGGCGCGGATGCCGGCGACCTTGATGTTGTCGAGATATTCGATGGCTCGGGCGTCGAGCGGGCGGACGGGGGCGGCGGGTGGTGGCGTTGGGCTAGAGGCGATAGGCGCTTGGCGAGGGGCTTCCGGCTGCTTCGCGGTCGGAGTCTGGACAGCAGAAGGCACGGCCGGTGCGGAGACCGGCCCTCCAGGTGCGGAGCTGGCGGCGGATGTCGGACGTCTGTCCTCTGTTTTTGGGGCGGTCTGAAGGGTGAAGGTGTCAGCCTTCGCCGGGCCTACGGCTGATTCGTCCCGTGGCTTCGCCACAGGCGAAGGGCTGGAGGCGAGGGGCGAGGGTGCTGGTTGAGAGCTGAGAGCTGAGGGCTGAGGGCTGACAGCGGGTTTGTCGCTCAGCGCGAACCAGGTGCCGCCGCCAATGACAACCACCGCAGCCGCGATGCCGCCGATGAGCAGGGGGTTGGGGCCGCTGGATTTTGACCGGCGGGAGATGCTGCGGGCGGATTCGCCGCCGACGCTGGGCAGGGAGCCAAGCGCCGGGGCCTCGCCGGTGCGCTGCTTCTGGGCCTTCTTGAGGGCGTCGTTGATGAGGCTCATGGCAATTGTTCAATTTTCATCGTTCATTGTTCATTTGCCATATCAGGGAGCCAATGAAGCGGGATGATAAGGGGAGGGAGAAAAAATTGTTCAGTGCTCATTTTTCCGGGATCGAAATGACAGATGACCGATGAACAATGACCGATGGAAAATGGCTAGTCCGTCAGCTTCTCCAGGTCCTTGGCGGCGCGGCGGGCGTCCCAGTAGTTGACCTCGTCGGACTCGCGGATGAAGGCGGAAAGGAGCGACTTGTCGCAAAGGTTGTTGATGATGCGGGGAATCCCGCGGCTGGCCTTGAAGAGGTGGCGCAGGGCCCACGGGGTGAAGTGGGGGCGGCCCATGCTGCCGGAGACGGTGAGGCGGTGGTGGATGTAGCGGTCCATCTCGTCGCGCGTGAAGGGGCGGAGCTCGTAATGCACGAGGATGCGCTGGCGGAGCTGGCGGAGCTCCTCGGCGGCGAGGCGGTCCTTGAGCTCGGTCTGGCCCATGAGGACGATCTGGAGGAGCTTTTGCTTGTCGGTCTCGAGATTGGAGAGGAGGCGGACCTGCTCGAAGACCTCGAAGGAGAGGTTCTGGGCCTCGTCAATGATGAGGACGATCTCGCGGCCGCGGCTGATGCGGTCGAGGAGCACCTGGTTCATCTGGGCGACGAGGTCGTTCTTGCTGCGGGCGAGGTTGGGCTCGCCGAGCTCGGTGAGGATGGCCTTGAGCATCTGCGTCTCGGTGACGCGAGGGTTCAGGACGAGGGCGGTGTCGTAATGGTTGGGATCGAGCTCGCCCAGGAACTTGCGGCAGAGGGTGGTCTTGCCGCAGCCGACTTCGCCGATGAGGACGATGAAGCCCTTTTTCTCCTGCACACCGTATTTCAGATGCTGCAGGGCTTCCTGGTGGGTGGCGCTGAGGTAGAGAAACTTGGGGTCCGGAGTGATGTGAAACGGCATCTCCGTGAAACCATAGTAGCTTTGATACATCGCGCGGGCAACTATCTGGGCTGCACGGGAAAAAGCACGCCAAAAGAGGTTAATGAAGGGCGAAAACGGGGCCCTTCTTTATGAGAAACCTTCAGCCGGCGCCGAGCCTATGGCTGACAAGGAGACCGGACGGAGGCTTGCGCAGATGGCGAAGCAAACCTGTAACCTGAGGGTAAGGGCGGGGGAGGCGTTCGGCTTCCGATCAGGTTTACTTCCGGTTTAGCGCAACCTCCGGTGACACTGTCACACTTGACTTCATGATGGCTGGTTACACAGTGACACCATGCCTCCCAGCATCACCATCAAGGAACTCCATGCCACCACGGGTGAGCATGTTCGCCGGATTGGAGCGTCGCGGACGCCGGTGCTCGTTACGGATCGCGGCCAGCCGGTGGCGGTGCTCGGCAGCCCGGCGTTGCTCAAGCCGAAGCGCCGCACGCGGGTCTTGCTGCCGGAGTATGTCGCGCTGATGGCGACGGCTCCGGGCACCGGGGTTCAGGAGGATCTCGATGCCGTGCGGGGTGACAGGTGATTTTCGCTGACACATCCGCGGTGGCCAAGCTCTACGTGCCCGAGGCCGAGTCGGCCGCCGTGCGGACGCTCTTTGATGGAGCGGAGGCTGCGGCGGTTTCCGAACTGGTGCGGGTTGAGCTCATGGCTGCGTTCCACCGGCGCCTGCGCGAGGGCCGGTGGGGCCGGGCGGAATTTCAGGCGGCGGTTAGGCAATTTCAGCAGGACGACCTCGGGGGCTTCTGGACCTGGTTGCCGCTGGATGGTGCGATGCTGAACGCGGCGGCCCAGATCTACACGACGCTGCCGGAGACCGTGTTTCTGCGCTCGTCCGACTGCGTGCACGTCGTGACGGCCCTGCACTACAACTTCCCCGAGATATACACCTACGACAAGCACCAGACCCTGGCGGCACCGGCGTTGGGGCTCAGGCCGGCAAAAGCCTGACCGGGTGCGGGTGACGCCCTGAACGGACGAGGATATTTTAACCACCGATGACACGAATGAATACCGACCAAGGCAATGTAACGCAGAGCCCGCAGAGATCGCGGAGGGATGTCTAACCACCAATGAACACCGATGAGACGCCAATCCGGACCAGTGCAGGACTAGGGTGGATGGGTGCTGCCCAAAATCCTGCGGCGGGTTTCGCGTTCGCCGGGCCCGCAGCGTCAGGGCGTGTTGGCAAAATGCCTTGGCCGCCAAATCACCCGACTTCCGGGGCAATATCGCCACCGGGCACCCTGAGCCGGGCGAAGGATCCATCAGGATTCGGGCGCGCCGCTGGATTCTTCGGAGGCTGCCAATGAACTCCCTTGTTTGTCATTCTGAACGAGGTGAAGTGCCGGGCGAAGCGACACCCGCATCCATCGGCACAACCGCCGGCGGATATCGTGATGGATGCTTCGCTCCGCTCAGCATGACAGGCAGCGGTTTTTGCATGCGCCCGCTTATTGAGACTTACCCAAAGAAGTTGCGCCCACCGGTCATTGCGAGGAGTGAAACGACGACGCAATCCAGCTGGATCGCCACGGCGCGCTTCGCGCACCTCGCGATGACAAAAACAGCAACTGCTTTGGGTAAGTCTCAGTCAGCATACCGTTTGATTCTACCTCCGTGAATTTCAGCAAGGTCATCCTCGGCATCTTCGGCGTCGCGTTCGTCGCGGTGACGCTGTTCGCGGTCAGCTTCTTCGTGCAGATGCACCGGGACATCACCGCGCTCCGGGCGCAGGAGGCCGCCAGCCGCCGCCGGCTGGCCGAGGCCGAGGCCAAGCTGGCCACCCAGACGAAATACCTCGACCAATTGCGCCACGACCCGGTGCTGGTCGAACGGCTCATCCGCCAGAAGCTCGGCTACGTGAAAGGCGAGGAGTTCGTGTTCCGGTTTGAGGAGGAGAGGAAATGATCATTGTTCATTGTCCATTGGTCATCGTCCATTTACCATTTGTGCAGCCATGAGTAGCGCGCAGGCCAATCAACTGGAGGAGCGACTGATCGACTTTGGGGTGAAAGTCATCGTGCTGAGCGGGAAATTGCCCCGTTCCTATGCCGGCCAGCATATTGCCAATCAAATGCTCCGCTCGGGAACCTCGCCGGCGCCGAACTACGGGGAGGCGCGCGGTGGGGAGAGTCGCGCCGATTTTGTGCACAAGATGGGCATCGCATTGAAGGAGCTTAACGAAACACAAATCTGGCTGCAGATGATCGAAAGGGCCCACTTGCTGTCCGAAACGGAAGTCGCCCCGGTATTGGACGAATGCCGGCAATTGGCCCGGATACTCAATGCCTCGATCCAGACCGCGCGGCGCGCTGCCAAATAACGGTGAAATCTTCCGGCGGGCATTTTTCCATGGTCATTGTCCATCTCTGCAGGGAGCGTTGTCCGGGAGTCTTCCTCTCCGAAATGGCCGATGACAAATAACCAATGACAATTGACCAATTAATCTCCGCCTACCGGGCCGCCGGGCAGGGCCACGTGTTTGCCTTTTGGGAGGCGCTCAACCCGGAGGAACGCGCCGGGCTGGCCGCGCAGGCGGCCGAAATCGACCTGGCCGAGGTGGCGCAGCTCAATCGCGACCTTGTGCTGCGTCCGGCCGGGACCGGCGGAGTGAATCTCGAGGGATTGGCCCCGGCGCCGTGCGAGCGGTTGCCAGCCAACGGCGGTGACCCGGCGAAATGGGCGGCGGCGCGGGCGGCGGGCGAGGCGGCCTTGCGGGCCGGCCGGGTGGCGGCGTTCACGGTGGCCGGCGGGCAGGGGACCCGCCTCGGCTATGACGGCCCCAAGGGCACCTTCTCGGTCACGCCGCTGCGAAAAAAATCCCTCTTCCAAGTCTTCGCCGAGAAGATACTCGCGTCGGGTCTGCGCCACGAGAAACCGCTGCACTGGTTCATCATGACGAGCCATGCGAACCACGAGCAGACGGAGCAGTTCTTTGCGGCGAACAAGTTTTTCGGCCTCGACCGCGACCGCGTGCATTTCTTCCGCCAAGGCCGGATGCCGGCGGTGGATTTTGCGGGCAAGCTCCTGCTGGAGACGCGCTCGACGCTGGCGCTGAGTCCCGACGGCCACGGCGGCTCGCTGCGGGCCTTGCAGCGCAGCGGGGCGCTCGACCTGATGGCCCGCGAAGGCATCGACACCATCAGCTACTTCCAGGTGGACAACCCGCTCGTGCGCTGCATCGACGCGGAGTTCATCGGCTTTCACCTCCTGGCCGGGGCGGGGATGTCGAGCAAGATGGTCCCCAAGGCGTTCCCCGAGGAGAAAGTCGGACATTTCTGCCGCCAGCATGGCAAGGTGGTCGTGATCGAATACAGCGACATGCCGGCGGCCATGCAGAAGGAGACGAATCCCGACGGGTCCCTGCGCTATGGCGCCGGCAGCATTGCGATCCACGTCATTGATCGGGAGTTCGCCACCCGCATGGCGGGTGGGGTAGGGCGGGTTGTCCCCAACCCGCCGGGATCGGAAAAAGACGGCGCGTTAGGGACAACGCGCCCCACCTCAGAATCCACACCGGAGCTTCCATTCCATCGCGCCGACAAAAAGATCCAAACCGTGGATGCAACTGGCGCCGCAGTAAAGCCGGCCGCGGCCAACGGCGTGAAGTTCGAGATGTTCGTGTTCGACGCGCTGCCCTTCGCCGCCAACTCCATCGTGATCGAGACGGCGCGGGCGGACGATTTCAGCCCGGTGAAGAACGCCGAGGGTGTGGACTCGCCGCAGACCTGCCGCGACGACCAGCTCCGGCAATTCGCCCGCTGGCTCAAGGCGGCGGGTGCCGCGGTCGAGACGGACGCCACCGGACTGCCCCACTGCACCGTCGAGGTGTCGCCGCTTTTTGGCTATGACGCCGCCACGTTCGCCGAGAGCTGGCGGCGCCTGCCGGTCAAGCCAGCGGTCGCTGACGGGCTGTATCTCGAATGAGTCCCGGATATTTTTCATTTCTCATCGGCCATTATTCATTGTTCATTGCGGGCGCTCTGATGACTCCCAGTTCGATATGGCCATTGAGCAATGACCAGTGCCCATTGAACAATCTCCCCACCCCATGACCCACACCGACAAAATCGCCTCAGCCGTCCGTGACGGCAAACTGATGCCCAGCGCGGCCGAGAACCTGACCACCTGGCTCAAGGCCGGTCTGCCCGCCTGGGCCCAGCAGAGCCTGACTGAGCTCATCGAGCGCGGCGAGTGGAGCGAACTCAACGACCGGTTCTACCGCTACCTTGAGTTTGGCACCGGTGGCATCCGCGGCCGGACCATCGGCCGGGTGGCCGCCAAGGCGGAGACGGGCATTCTCAGTCCCACCGGCTCACCCGAGCATGCCAACATCGGCTGCAACCTGCTGAATGAATTCACGCTCCTGCGGGCCGTCATCGGCCTGCATCGCTACATTGCCAAGCATCTCGCGGGGCAGGGAAGCCGCGCGCGGCCCAAGATCGTCATCGCGCACGACGTGCGGCATTTCTCGCGGCACTTCTGCGAACTGGCGGCGTCCACGTGGACCCGGCTTGGCGGCGAGGCGGTGATCTTCGACGGCCCGCGCTCGACCCCGCAGCTCAGCTTCACGGTGCGCCACCAGAAGGCGCACACGGGAGCCGTGATCACGGCGAGCCACAATCCGCCCCACGACAACGGCTTCAAGGCCTACTTTGACGATGGCGCGCAGGTGACGCCCCCGCACGACAAGGGCATCATCGCCGAGGTGGACGCCGTGCCGCTGGCGGCCGTGCATGAGTATCTGACCAAGGATCTGGCGAAGGTCGTCACGCTCGGGCGACAGGCGGATGACGACTATCTCGCGGCGGCGGCGCAGGCGGCGCTCGACCCGGAGGTTTTCCGGCGCACGCCGCTGCGGGTGGTTTACACGAACATCCACGGCGTGGGCGGAATATCCTCAGTGCCGCTGTTGTTGCACGCGGGCGTGCAGGTGACCGAGGTGCCGGAGCAGGTGGCCTTCGATGCCCGTTTCCCGACGGTGAAGTCGCCGAACCCGGAGAATGCCGAGGCCATGGCGCTGGCCGTGGCGCTGGCGGAGAAGGGCGGCCACGACCTCGTGATGGCGACCGACCCGGACGGCGACCGCATGGGCGCGGCCGTGCGCAACCGGGCGGGGCAGCTGGTGCTGCTCACGGGCAACCAGGTCGGCGCCATGCTGGCCGACTACCGCATCGCCAAATACAAGGAGCTCGGCTGGATCCCGGCCAAGGGCACGGACCGCGCCTGCATCGTGAAGACGTTTGTCACCACGCCGCTGCAGGACGCCATCGGCCGCGGGCACGGCGTGAAGGTCATCAACACGCTGACGGGCTTCAAGTGGATCGCCGGCAAGATGCGCGGCTACGAGCAGGCCCTGGCCAAGGCCATGGGGCCGGGCTTCGACTACGACGCCACGCCGTTCCGGGAGCGGGCCGCGCTGCTGCAGCAGCACAGCACCTTCTACCTGTTCGGCACCGAGGAGAGCTACGGCTACCTGCCGAACGACCTGCTGCGCGACAAGGACGGCAACTCCGCCTGCCTGATGTTTGCCGAGGTCTGCGCCTGGGTGAAGTCGCGCAGCCTGACCGTGCCCGAATATCTCGACGAGATTTACCTGAAATACGGCTTCTTCCTCGAGGGCGTGATCAACATCTACTACGAAGGCGCCAGCGGCACGGCAAGGATCAAGCGCATCCTCAACACCTACCGGTCCGCCCCGCCCACGGCGTTCGGCGCGACGAAGGTGACGCGGTTCCAGGACTTCGGCCGCGAGAAATTCTTCGACGCCGACAACGAGCAGATCCCCGCGCAGGACCTCTACCTCGTGACGCTGGCGAACGGTTATTCGTTCGCCGCGCGCGGCAGCGGCACGGAGCCGAAGATGAAGTTCTACCTCTTTGCGCAGGAGCCGGTGAAGTCCGCCGCCGACCTGCCCGCCGCCAAGGCCAAGGCCCAGGCGACGCTGGACGCGCTCAAGGCGCTGATGGAGGCCGATGCCCGGCAGCGTGCGGAAGGGTGAGGCATTCTTAACGCGAAGGGCGCTACGAGCGCGGCCGATTATTGCGTCTCACGCAATAGCGCGGACATCGCCATGTCGAAGGTAGGGCGGAGCGGCCCGCTCCGCCTCGGCGCACCGGGCCGGTGCGCCCTACCCGTCAGCGTATTATGCGAGCCTCAAGGAGGAGAAGCGCCAAGACAGACGGGATTGGGGTAGGGCGCGTTATCCTTAACGCGCCGGAGTCGGGTCAGACCAGCAGCAGGGCGGGCTTTTCGAGGAGGTCCTTGAGTGCTCCAAGATACTGCGCGCCGACGGCGCCGTCGAAGACACGGTGGTCGCAGCTGAGGGTGACGGTCAGCGTCTGGCCGGGGACGATGGCGCCGTTCTTGATGACGGGCTTGGCGACGGTGGTGCCGACGGCGAGGATGGCGGAGTTGGGCGGGTTGATGATGGCGGTGAACTTCGGGATGCCCATCATGCCGAGGTTGGAGACGCAGAAGGTGCCGCCGGTGTAGTCGTTCGGGGCGAGTTTCCTGTCCTTGGCCTTTTTGCCGAGGGCCTTGGCCTCGGTGCTGATCTGGAAGACGCTCTTCAGGTGGCAGTCGCGGACGACCGGGGTGATGAGGCCGTCCTCGAGGGCGACGGCGAAGGCGACGTGGGCGGCACCGTGGTAGCGAATGGCGGTGCCTTCCCAGGAGCTGTTGACGGCGGGCACGCGGCGCAGGGCCTCGGCGCTGGCCTTGAGCACGAAGTCGTTCACGGAGAGCTTCACGCCGTCCTTCTCGAGGCCGGTGTTGAGCTGGGCGCGGAGGGCGAGCAGCGGCTCGGCGTCGATCTCGATGTCGAGGTAGATGTAGGGAATCGTGGTCGTGGACTCGACCATGCGCTTGGCGATGACGCCGCGCATGGTGGAGACGGGGACGGTGCGGTCATGTTGCACCGGACCGCGGGCGAAGTGCCCCGTTCCGGCCTGCTGGCCGGCCGGGGTTTGTCCGGCGGCCTGCTTCGCAACCGCCGGCAAAGGATTCGCGGCCGCCGCCAAGACGTCGGCCTTGACGATGCGGCCGCCGGGGCCGGAGCCGGTGACGTGCGAGACATCGACCTTCTGCTGTTCGGCGAGCTTGCGGGCCAAGGGCGAGATTTTGAGGCGGCCGCTACTTGAAGCGGCCGTCGAGGATGAAAGGCCAGCCTTCGCCGGGCCTACGGCTGGTTCGCCCGGTGGCTTCGCCGCAGGCGAAGGGGCTGGCGCCGGCGCAACCGGAGCGGGAGCAGGGGCGACGGCCGCAGGAGCTTCGGCCTGGGGCGCATCGCTCTTGGGAGCCGGAGCAGCGGGTGCAGCCGGTGCCTGCTCGCCGGCCTTGCCGATGGCACAGAGCGGGGCGCCGATGGCGACCTGGCCGCCGGGGGCGACGTAGATCTTGAGGAGCGTGCCGGTGAAGAAGGACTCGAGCTCCATCGTGGCCTTGTCGGTCTCGACCTCGGCGAGCATGTCGCCGGCCTTGACGGGGTCGCTTTCCTTTTTGAGCCATTTGACCAGCGTGCCCACCGTCATGGTGTCGCTGAGTTTGGGCATTTCGATGATGTCGGCCATGGGAGGAAAAGTGAGAGTGAAAGTGAGAAGGGAAAGTGGATTCTTCGCTGCGCTCAGAATGACGGGCGCGGGGATTACTTCAGAGTCTCCAGCGCGGCCTGGTAGATGCGGTCGACGTTGGGGAGCTGGAGTTTTTCGAGGGGCATGGAATAGATGGCGGGGGAGTCGATCGAGGTCAGGCGCTTGACCGGGGCGTCGAGGTAGTCGAAGGCCTTGTCTGAGATGATCGCGGCGACCATGGCGCCGACGGAGCAGAAGGGCTTGGATTCCTCGACGTAGAGGGCGCGGTTGGTCTTCTTGACGGAGTTGAGGATGGTCTCCTCGTCGAGCGGGCGGATGGAGCGGAGGTCCACGACCTCGGCGTTGATGTTGTGCTTCTCCTTGAGGAGGTCGGCGGCCTTGAGGGCCATCTGGATGGCGCGGCCGTGGCCGATGATGGAGAGGTCCGTGCCGGCGCGGAGGATGTTGGCCTTGCCGAGTGGCACGAGGTATTCGCCGTCGGGCACCTCCATGGTCTCGCCGTAGAGGATGGTGTTCTCCATGAACATGACCGGGTCGTTGTCGCGGATGGCGGACTTCATGAGGCCCTTGGCGTCGTAGGCGTTGGAGGGGACGACGACCTTGATGCCCGGGTGGTAGGCCGCGATGGACTCGGGCGTGTGGGAGTGGGTGGCGCCGACGTTGGTGCCGCCGTTGGCGGGGCCGCGGAGGACGATGGGGCAGTTGATGAGGCCGCCGGACATGTAGCGGATGTTGGCCGCGTTGTTGAAGATCTGGTCGAAGGCGACGGTGTAAAAGCTGAAGAACATCAGCTCCATGACGGGACGCAGGCCGAGCATGGCGGCGCCGACGCCCATGCCGATGAAGCCGGCCTCGCTGATGGGCGTGTCCACGATGCGCTGGGGGCCGTATTTGGCCAGCATGCCTTCGGAGACCTTGTAGGCGCCGTTGAACTGGGCGACTTCCTCGCCCATGAGGACGACGTTGGGGTCGCGTTCGATTTCCTCGGACATGGCGTGCCGGAGGGCTTCGCGGTAGGAGATGACGGGCATGGTAGAAAAGTAGTGAGTAGCGAGTAGCGGGTAGTGAGTAGGTTGAGCGGAATCGTTCTCTTTCTCGTAATCTTAATCTTTCTCTCGGTGGCTTGGAGAACGAGAAGGAGTAGGAGAACGAGAATGATTAATTGAAGAAGAGCGTGCCCTGGGACTTGCGGTCGGCGGGGTTGTCGGCCTCCCAATAGACGTCCTTCTGGATGTCCTCGACGGAGGGGAAGGGGCTGGCCTCGGCGAACTGGGCGGAGGTCTCGGCCTCGGCGCGGGCGGCCTCGTCGATCTTGGCGATGCTGTCGTCGGTAAGGACCTTCTCGGCGAGGAGCGAGTTCTGGAAAACCATGAGCGGGTCCTTGGTGGCCTTGTAGGCCTCGATCTCCTGCTTGTCGCGGTAGGTGGTGTCGGGGTCGGCGACGGAGTGGCCGCGGTAGCGATAGGTGCGGATCTCGAGGACGCTCGGGAGGGATTTCTCGTGGGCGAGCTTGAGGGCGGCGGCGACCTTGTCGCGGACCTCGAGGACGTCGTGGCCGTTCTCAATGATGTCCCAGTTCATGCCGTAGCCCTCGGCGCGCTGGGCGAGGCTCGGGCCGGCCGAGGAGCGTTCCTGGCTGGTGCCCATCGAGTAGCCGTTGTTCTCGATGATGAAGATGACGGGCAGCGACATGAGCGCCGCGAGGTTGTAGGACTCGTGCACGGCGCCCTGGTTGACGGCACCGTCGCCCATGAAGGCGAGGGCGGCACCCTTGAGGCCCTTGTATTTGAGGGCGTAGGCGAGGCCGGTGCCGAGCGGGATCTGGCCGCCGACGATGCCGTGGCCGCCCCAGAAATTGCGCGACGGGTCGAAATAGTGCATCGAGCCGCCCTTGCCCTTGGAGCAGCCGGTGTATTTGCCGTAGTTCTCCGCCATCATCTCGTTCATGCCCATGCCGACGGCGAGCGCGTGGCCGTGGTCGCGGTAGGCGGTGATGATGTGGTCATGCTTGCCCATGACGGACACGCAGCCGACGGCGATGGATTCCTGCCCGATGTAGAGGTGGAGGAAGCCGCCGATCTTGCCCTGCTGGTAGCTGCGCAGGCAGCGCTCCTCGAAGCGGCGGATGCGCACCATGTCGCGGTAGAGCGCGATCAGCTCGTCGTGGCCGAGCTTGGCGTTGATGGGGGCCTGCCGGGCATTATAGCCAGCGACTTCGGGCTTTTTGGCGGGAGCGGATTTCTTGGTCACAGGGAAATAGTTTGAGATTGAAGCAATATCCAGAAGCAGACTCCCGTTCTTAGGTGCCGACTGGTGAACACAAGGCTAAACCGGGTGCTTCGCCACTTTCATTGGGTAGCACGTCTATCCTGGAAGTTTTGGAACCACTGATGAGTTTCGCCAAGGGGCGAAACTTTCCCGGTCCCCCTCCGGCTAATCGCCTACGGGATGGGGTTTCGGGGAGTCCGCTGATCGCGGACCGGGGAGAACAGCCTGCGAAACCAGGCAGATTCCGGCCATTGCAGCAAAAGTAGGGGCGCGCCTGGTGCGCGCCCGAGAGACTGCGCTATCCGTGTCGGGCGTGGACAAGCCGCGCTACAAAAAACGGGTTTCGGATAGCTTCCAAATCGCAACGATGCAGTAGGACTCCTTCAGACACAGTGAAACCTACCGTCTGCAAATGGGAGACCCCTCCTGCATTGCAATCGAGGTTCCGTGCTCCTTTCAGTGCCTGACTGTGGGAGCGAGCTTGCTCGCGACCTCGCCCAAAAAGTCGCGAGCAAGCTCGCTCCCACATTTCCCACGGCATCGTTGGCTCAATCGCAACGGATCGCGAACCGCGGGCCGGCTAGGGACGGCGCGGCGGGCAGGCGGTGATCTGCTCGACCGTGATCGCGATGGGCGAGCGGGCGCAGTCGGCCTTCAAGGCGACGAAGCCGTCGCGGTATTGGTCGAAAATCGGCCAGAGCGCCGCCTTGTCGGTCTCGGGGATGGGGAGGCCCTTGATTTGTTCGCGCGAGAAGAAGGCGAATTTGCCCTCGGGGATGTCAGGCGGCAGCGCCGCGATGGGCTGCCGGCAGCGGAACAGGAACATGAGCCAGTGCGTTTCGCCCTGGTAGGCTTTTTCCGCGATCATGGCGAAGAGGTGGAGCTGGTCCGGCGTGATGCGCAGGCCGGTCTCCTCGGCGGTCTCGCGCACGGCGCAATCGAACGGCGACTCGCCCGTGGCCATCTCGAGCTTGCCGCCGATGGGCGTCCAGACGCCGAGGTTGGGCTGCTTGGCCCGCAGGAGCAGGAGCTGCTCGCCGGCGGTGTTCTCAATGAACACGAGCACGCTGATCTTGTAGGGCAGGACGGAGGCCATGTGGCAAAAGAGCGTGACCTTTGCGGCAGGTCGGGCAAACAAATCCTTGTCCGCGGTGCGATTCCCGCGTCCCAATAACAGGATGATTCGGAAGCCATGAAACCAAGAACAGGCCTGCACGGATTTCTGATTCGCGGCTTCCTGGCTTCCGTATAACCATACCCGCCATGCCCCACCTCGCCCACATCGCGAACCTCTGGTCCCTCGTCCGCCATCCCTCCGCCGCCACCGAGTGGTCGCTGGAGCGCAAGATCAAGGCCGTGGCCGCCGCCGGCTTCGACGGCCTCACCACCGCGCTCACGCCGGAGCACCGCCGCCTCGCCGAGAAACACGGGCTGCGCCACCTGCTCGGCTTCATCTCCTCGCAGAATCCCGCCGACTTCCCCCGCCTCATCCGCGAACAGAAGGAGGGCGGCGCGATGCACATCAACGTGCAGCTCGACGACCACGACACGCCCCCCGCGCTGGCGACCCGGCATTGGATCCAGCTGGAGCGCGCCGCCGAGAAAATCGGCGGGGTCATCGTCTCGCTCGAGATCCACCGCGACACCTGCACGGAGACCCCGGAGAAGACCTACGAGATCGCTGACCGCTACCACCGGGCGACCGGCCGGCTCTGCAAGATGAACTTCGACTTCTCGCACCTCGCGAGCGTCAAGCACCTCAACCCCGACAACTACATCGCGCGCCTGCTCGACCATCCCGAACTCGTGCAGCACAGCGAGCAGGTGCATTTCCGGCCGTTCAACGGCCACCACTGCCAGGTGCCGGTCACCCACAAGGGCGCGCTGTCGCCCGAGGTGAAGAGCTATCTCGTGTTCGTGGAGGCGCTGATGCGGCTCTGGAAAAAGGGCCGCGGCAACCGGAACAAGACGATGTTCGCGTGCCCGGAGCTCGGGCCCTATGCGCCCGGCGGATCGGGCTACAACATCTCCGGTCTGCCCCCGGCGTGGCCGGATGCGGTCGTGCTCCGCCACGAGCTCGGCCGGGCGTGGGCGCGGGCGTGAGCCCACCGTTGTTGGCTGCTGCCAACCCGGTGTTTGTCCACGGTTCTCGCCTCCGCGCTGTCCTCCGGCAGCGCCCGGAGTCGGTGAAACCGAGGCAAATCACATCGGCTTCGGCGAGCGCGGCGGGCAGGTCGCGGCGTTCGTGAGTGGGCAGGCCCGGCGGATGCGCGCCAGCAGGTCCTGGTAGAAATCAAAACCCGGGTCGCCCGGCGAGCGCGGCAGCCTGCGGTCGAGTTCCTGGGCCAGCGCGATGGCGCGGGCCTGCGATTCCTCGCGGATCTTCACGCCGCGCTCGCGATAGCCGGTGTTGTCCACGCCGGCGTGCTCGGCGAGCAGCGGCAGCCACTGGTGGGCGTATTGGACGTGCGCGGTCTCGTCGATGATGTCGAAGAGCATCATCTCGGCCGACTGCAGGTCCTGGCCTTCCTTGAAGTCCACGTAGCCCTCGTTCTTCACGACGAAGTGGCCGGTCTCCGCCACGAGGCCGATCATGAACACGTGCTCGTAGAGCTGCGCCTTGGTGAGCGGCTCGGCCCGGAACGGGGCGAGGAGCTCCTGCTGGCGCGCATAGGCCTCGTCGAGCGTGATGCCCCGCCGGGCGGCCTGTTCCCTGAGCTCGGCGTCGCGCACCAGCTGGTCGTAGCCCGAGAAGCCGACGTCCTCCAGGCTGATGCCGAAGTCGCGCAGGCGCGAGTAGCCCGAGTCGCCGTGGCGGGATTCGTCCCACAGGTGGCGGGAGATGATGTGCTGCCACGCCCACGGCATGTAGTGGCCGTAGTAGAGCCAGAGCAACTGGTCGTCGGGCAGGTTCTTCTCGAGCATGTAGCCAAAGGCCCAGAACAGGCGGCGCGCCTCGAGGTTGGTGGCGAAGTCGGCGCGCACGTAATCCATGAACGGCTGGCGCGGCCGGATGGGCACGTTGCGGGCGCTGAATTTGCTCAGGCGGAAATCCGTGGCGACGCCGGCCGGTTGCGCCTCGGCCCCGGGGGCGACGGGCAGGGGCGCGCGGAACTGGCCGCAGTCCTCCAGGAGGGCAGTGACCCGGGCCCGATAGGCGGCATCGGTCGTGTGCGGCACGCGGCGGCGGTAGTCGCGATACCAGAGCCACTGCTGGCTCTTGATCTGGTTGATCTCGTGCAACAGCGCGATGGTCGGTGCGTCGTGGATTGGGTGGACGAGGCCGATGTATTCGCCATAGGCGCCGACGAGCGTTTTCAGGAGCAGCTCATAGATGCCGTCGAGCGCGTCCTGCAGGGAGGGCGCGAGCAGCACGGCGTTGGCGAGGTGCTCGAGGCGCGCGGAGACGGGGGCGTCGGCCTTGCCGCCGGGGAACTGCTCGATGCGCTCGCGCAGGCGGCGGACGCACTCGGCCTGATCCCAGATGTGGCGGTGGAGCGCGCTCTTGTTCTCCCACTCGGCGACGTCGCGGCCCCACGCGGCGAGCAGGCGGTGGATGCTGCGCTCCGCGTATTGCCAGTCGTTCATGAGGTCCACGTTGCGCGGACGCTGCTTCGTGGAGGACTCGACGAGCACCGTCGGCCAAGGGGGAGGGGAGAGGGGTTCCGCAGCGCTCGGACTCATGACGACGACGACACAAAATTCCGCGCGGGACTCAAGCCCGGTGCGCTGAATATTCATCCCCTCGGCGGTTGCGCCGCATCCAAGAATTCCCCTGAATCCCGGCATGATCCCACCCCGGTCGCTGTCAGCGGAACAAGTCGCCTCCTTTCACGAGCTTGGTTACCTCATTGTGCCGGATGTCTTCGACCCGGCGGACCTGGAGCCGCTCCGGCAGGAAATGCACCGGGAGATCGGCCGGAAGGCGGCTGCGCTGCAGGCCGCGGGCAAGCTGTCGCAGCTCCATGCCGACCTCGGCTTCGACCACCAGCTCGCCGCCATCCAGCGCGACTCGGCGGAGAACGGCGAGGCGATAATCAAGCACCTGGAGGGCCTGCGCGGCGGCGGCTTTCACGCCCCGGAGATGTTTGAGGTGATCGCCCACCCGAAGATGCAGGCCGCCGTCGGCTCGCTCCTCCGCACGGAGGAAATCGTGGCCTCCTCGGTCTATCGCATCCGGCCGAAGCTGCCCAACTCCGGCCGCGGCATCGTGCCCTGGCACCAGGACAGCGGCTATTTCGCGACGCATTGCGACACGCAGCTCATCATCACCTGCTGGGTGCCGCTGGTGGACGCCACGGTGGAGAACGGCTGCATGCAGATCCTGCCGCGCGCGCACCTCGGCAAGGTCGTGAAGCACAACACCGGCGGCAACGCCGGCTTCCTTGTCATCAAGGACGAGGATCTCCCCGACGATCCGCGCAAGGCCATCACGGCGGCCTGCCCGCGCGGCGGCGTGGTGTTCATGACCAACCGCACGCCCCACTGCTCCACGCCCAACACCTCCGACCACATCCGCTGGAGCGTGGACCTGCGCTACCAATCCGCCACCACCCCGAGCAATGTCGGGCTGGAGCCCGCGGCGATCGCCGCCGACGGGACGGCCGATGACGATTTCTACGCGAAGGTGAATGTCGCCTGCTACCCGCCGGAGGCCGATTTCCTCGTGAGCAGCCGGCAGCATCCGGAACTCGTCACCACCTACGCGGAATACTCCCGGCGCCGGGAGATCTACGACCGCACGAAGTCCGAATTCTCCGCCTACCGCCGCTGGCGGGACCAGCCGGCCGCGGCCGAGCCCGCGGGCGCGCGCACTGGGCACTGAGCCGGGGAGCCGCCGGCGCGGCAATATGAGCGTGACCTTTGGGCGGCGCCGGGCGACAAAACCGGTGCCGTGGCTGCCAACCGGACATTGATACTCGACTGCGGGGCCAGCCGGACGGCACTGTGTGCCTTCAGCCGCCAGGGGCAACGCCTTCGCCTGGACCACTACGCGGCGGTGACATTTCCCGCGCAGGCGGGCGGCGAGGACAACTGGCTGGCGCACACACAGGCGGCGCTGCCCGCCTTGCAAGCCAGGCTGAAGCTCGCGGGCCCGGTCGTGCTGGTGCTGCCCGCCCATCTGGCGCTGACCAAGCTCATCAAGACGCCCCGGGTCGAGCCGGCGCAGCGGGAGAAAATCATCCGCTTCGAGGCGGAGCAGAGCATTCCCTATGCGCTGGACGACGTGGTGTGGGACAGCGCCATCGCGGCGGAGAACCCCCGGGAATTCGAGATGTTGCTGGTGGCCGCCAAGCTCGAGGCCGTCGAGCCGCTCTGCGCCGCCGTGCAGGCCGCCGGATTGGAACCGCGCCTGATCCTGCCATCGCCGCTGGCGACGCTTGCGGCGTTCCGCCTCGCCCAGCCCGCGGCCACGGAACCCGCCCTCGTGCTCAATCTCGGCTCGCGCTCGACCACGCTGCTGTTGACCGAGGGGCCGCGTTTTGCCGCCCGCACGCTGGCCTTGGGCGGGCAGGCCCTCACGCAACAGATTGCCGCGAATCAGGACTGCGAGCCGGAGGAGGCCGAGCGCATCAAGCTCTCCGCGCACAACCGCAGCCTGACGGCGGACGCGCTGGCCACCCACGCCACCCGGCTGGCGCAGGAAATCACCCGGACGGTGCTGCATTTCCGCCGGCAGGGCGGCCTGGAAAATCCCGTTCGCCTCATCCTCACCGGGGGCGGCGCCGGGCTCGCCGGCCTGGGCGAGGCGCTGGCGGAGAAACTCAAGGTGCCGGTGGGCCGGCTGGATGCGCTCGGCGCGGTTGAGCTCGCCGCCGGCGCGGCGCGCAACGATGCCGCCGCCGCCGCGCTGAGCCTGACGGACTTGGTGGGAGCGGCGGTCACGCAGCTGCGGCCGGGCCACCCGGTGCTGAATCTGCTGCCCCCGGCGTTGCGCCAGCAGGAGGGCCGGCGGCGCCGCCAACCCTGGCTGGCCGCAGCCGCGGTGCTTGCGGTGGCGGCACTGCTGCCGCCTTTGGTGCATTACCGGACGGTGGCGGTCATCGCCGGGGTGAAAACCGCCGCCATCGAGCGCGAGCTGGCGCCGTGGCGCGAGCGCGAGGCCCGCAACCGCGCCGCGCTGCAGCAACTCGCGGCGCTGAAGGAACAGATCGCGGAACTGCAGGGCATCCAGGATCGGCGCAGCGGCTGGCTGAGCCTGCTCGCGGACCTGCAGGATCGCCTCGTGCGGGTGGAGGATGTGTGGCTGGAGCAGCTGGCCATCGCCTCCGCGCCCGGCGCCCCGATCCGGCTCGCCGTCTCCGGCCGGATGCTCGACAAGACCAACCCGCTCGCCAAGGTCAGTCCCGAGACCTACCGCCGCGTGCAGGCGCTGCTCGCGAGCCTGGTGGACTCGCCGTTTGTCGCCGGGATCGAGGCCGAGCGCTTCGACAACGGGCAGCCCGGCATCCTGAAATTCGACTGCGTGCTCGTGGCCGACCCGGCCCGGCCGCTCTGACCATGAGCTGGCTGAAGCGCCATCCGCTGCTGGGTGCCGGGCTGGTTCTCGGCTTGCTCGCGGTGGCGGCGGAAGGTTGGTTCCTCCAGCAGGCGAGGCAGCAGGCCGCCCGGGCCGGGGCCGCGCTCGAGCAGAAAAAGCAGGAGCGCGACTGGCTCGCCCGGCAATCGCCGGCGCCAAGCGCCGCCAATGAGCAGGCCATCACGCAGGAGCTGCTCCAGTCGCGCCGGGAGCTGGCGGGGCTGCGCGCCGCCCTGCAGGCCCGCGATGGGGAGGCGGCCGGGCTCGCGCCGCCCGCCAAGCCGCTCGACGCGTATTTTGCCATCGCCGCGTTCGTGGAGAAGAGCCGGGCGTTGGCCGCCCGCGCCCAAGTGTTGATCAAGCCGGACGAGCGCTTCGGCTTTGCCACCCACGCCAACGAGGGCCCGGAACCGGAGCTGCTGCCGGCGGTGTTCCGCCAGCAACTCGCACTGCAATACCTGGTGGAGAAGCTCCTGGAGGCCCGCCCGCGCACGCTGCTCGGCGTGCAGCGCGAACGCCCCCTGACGGCCGCCCAGCGCGCGCAACGCAATCAACCCGGCGCGTCCGCCGCCGCCGCAAGCGCGACGGGGAGCGATTTCTTTGCGTTCGACCCGCAGGTCGCCCTGCGCCGGCCCGGCCGGGTCGAAAGCGAGGCCTACCGTCTGGAATTCACCGGGCAGACGCCCGCGCTGCGGGCCTTCCTGAACAGTTTGGCCGCCGGCCCGCGGCCCGTCATCGTGCGGCAGGTGGAGGTGGAACGACTGGCGGCGGAAGTGGCGTCCGCCGCCGTGCCCGCGGCGGAAGCGCCGGTGCCTTTGGTCGCGCAGAATCTTTCAAAGTTTGCGGTCGTCGTGGAATGTGTTGAGCTGCTGCCAGCCCCGGAGCCCGCCACCCCATGAGCGCCCTCATCAAGTCCGGTTACGACAAGCTGCTGGCGGCTGGCGCGCTCCTGCTGCTGGCCGCGAGCCTCGGGTGGGTGGGCTCGCACCAGTCCGTGATTGCCGCGCTCCGCAGCCAAGCGGTGGCGGCTGAGCTGACCGGCGTGGCTTACACTCCGTCCGCCCCGCGCCGGTTGGAGACCAATCCTGCGGTCTGGGCGCGGCCGGAAGCCCAATCCCACGGCTCGGGCTGGCTCTACGAGGTGTTCACGCCGCCGGTCATCTATTACAACACGCTGGCCCGGTCCTTCGCCGTGACGCCTCCGCTGAACCCCGCGGACGGTGGCGCGCCCTTCGGCCTCGAGTTGCTGGACGTGAAGCTCGAGCCCTACCGGCTGCAGCTGGTTGGCTACTTTGGCGAGCCGGGCGACTATCTCGCGGCGTTTGTCAGCGCGAACCAGGCGGAGACCTTGCTCGCGCGCAGCGGCCGCCGTTTCGAGCAACTCGGGCTGAGCCTGCGGAGCTTCGACGTGAAAAAGGTCGAGGTGCCGCATGACGACGCGCGGCCGGTTTACGATGTGGCCGCGCTGGCCGTGCTGTTCGACGAGCAATCCGGCACGGAGGTCGTCCTCGACAGCCGCACCCGCAAGCTCACCGACACGCCGCTCGCGGTGCTCCGCTGGGGGACGGGCGGCAGTTCGACCCGGACCCTGCGCGAAGGGGACACCTTCACCGACGGGAACGGCAGCTACCGGATCGAGCGCATCCAGCTCGACCCGCCCGAGGTGGTCGTGGCCCGGCAAACGCCGGGGCTGCCGCTGCCCGAGTCCCGGGTGCTGCGCCCGGTCGGCAAGGACGGCGGGCAGATCGCCGGCCAGCCGGCCAAGGCGGGCAAGTTTGCCACCCCACCCAAAACCGGACTCGCCCACAATCCGCCTTGAGCACCCCAACCATGATCCGTCCACCGCGCCACATGCTCGTTTTGCTGGGGATCGCCGGCTTCGGGCTCGCGCGGCTGCTCGCCGCACCCCCGGCCGAACCGGATGCGGCGGCGACCAAGATCCGCCTGCTCTCCGCCGCGCTGCACGCGCGCGACACGGGCGACACGGCGGCGGCGCGGCAGAAACTGGAGGAGCTGCTCCAGCTCAGTCCGAATGACGAGACCGTCAAACGGCTGCTCGCCAGCCTCGAGCGGCTGCCGGAAAAGAAAATCAGTGTCTCCGGTGGCACGGCCGCGCCGGCGGCCCCGACCCTCACCGAGCCCGACCAGTTGGTCCAGGCGGAGGAAGCCCGGCAGGGCCGGATGCTGGAAGCCGCCGCGACCGCGACCAAGGAAGCCCGCGCCCTGGCCCGGCAGAATCAATTTGCGCCCGCCTTGGACGCGTTGGATCGGGCCCGCGCCCAGTTGCCGGACAATGCCCTGACGGCCGCCGCGCTGACCGAGCTCGACATTGCCCAGGCGGAGATCAGCACCGCGCGCGACAATTTTCTCCGCTCGGCCCCGGCCCCCGCCTCGGCGGAGCCGGAGCCGGCTTCACCACCGCCGGAGGTGCCGAGCCCGGCCAGTCTGGCCGCCCGCGGGCGCAGCCAGTATCTGGCCGGCGAGGCGGCGGCCGCCGCCGAGACCTTCCGGCAAGTCGAGGCGCAGGATCCGGGCAACGCTGACGCCCGCTATTTCTTGCAGCGCATCGCCCAGGAGTCGCCCGCGCCGGCCGCCGCGCGCCCGCGCACCAGCGGCCAGATGCTGGGCGAGGTGGACCAGGCCTGGCGGCGGCCGGGCGTGTTCGCGGAAAAACCGTCCGGCGGTGCGGTGGCGGCGGGGCCCTCGCCCTTGCTGGCCAAGCTGAACGCCATCACGCTGCCGAACGTGAACTTCAGCGGCATGGAGCTGAGCCGCGTGGTCAACACGCTCAGCGTCATCTCGGAGGAATTTGACCGCACCGGCGGCTCGCCGCGGGGCGTGAACATCGTCCTGCTCGATCCGACCGGCGCCGACCCGACGGTCAATCTCACGCTGCGCAACCTGTCGCTGAAGCGCGTGCTCGATTTCATCACCGATGCCGTGGGCTACCAATACGAGGTGCAGGCCGACGCCGTGGTCGTGCGCCCCGGCGGCGGGCAGTCGGCGCTCGAGACCCAGTTCTTCCCGGTCTCCCGCTCGACGGTGCTGCGCCTGACCGGCAGGGGCGCGGCCCCGCCGGCGGTGGAGGGAGCGCCGCCCACCGCCGCGAGCGTCGAGAACGAGGGGCAGTCCATCCGGAACTTCCTCCAACTCGCCGGCGTGGGCTTCGAGGGCGTCGCCGGCAGCGCCCTGGCCTTCGACGGCTCGCAGATCATCGCCACGCAGACCCCGCGCAACCTCGAGCGCATCCGGAACATCCTGACCCGCTACAACGACGTGCGGCAGGTCGAGATCGAGGCCAAGTTCATGGAGGTGCAGCAGGGCGCGCTGGAGGAACTCGGCGTGCAGTGGAACCTCGCCAACAAGCTCACGCAGCGCAACGCCGCGCAGGCCACCTACACCACGGGCGACGGCCTCAACCGCACGCTGGCCGACGCCTTCCGCAACGCCACGACGTCCCAGCAGATTTCCATCACGGGAACCGGCCAGCCCGAGGGCGGGCTCAACCTCCCGGCCGCCGCCCCGACCATCCCTGGCGGCGTGCTGCTCGGGGCCGGCGCGGGACCGCTGGCCAACATCGCGGGCATCGTCGGCGAGTTTGACGTGCAGGCCGTGATCCGCGCCCTGTCGCAGAAGAGCGGCACCGAGCTGTTGAGCGCGCCGAAGCTCACGGTGCTCTCGGGCAACCCGGCCACCATCACGGTGGCGCAGGAGCTGCGCTATCCGCAGTCCTACGGCCAGATCCAGTCGCAGGTCGGCACCGGCAGCGTGTCCGGCGGCGGGTCGGCCGGTGTGTCCATCACCTCGGGCACGCCGCAGGAGTTCACCACCCGCAACGTGGGCGTGGAACTGCGGGTGACACCCACCGTCGAGGAGGACGATTACAGCGTGAGCCTCGACCTGAACCCGAAGGTCACGGAGTTCGAGGGCTTCGTCGAATACGGCGGGCCGAGCGTGGCCATCTCCGGTGGCACGACGGTGACGGTGCCGCCGGGCTTTTATCAGCCCATCTTCGCCGTGCGCGAGGTGACGACCAAGGTCACGATCTGGGATGGCGCCACGCTCGTCATGGGCGGCCTGACCCGGGAGGACGTGAAAAAGGTGAGCGACAAGGTGCCGGTGCTCGGCAGCCTGCCGGTGGTCGGCCGGCTGTTCCGCAGCCAGGGCGAGAGCTCGCAGAAGCGCAATTTGCTCATCTTCGTCACGGCCAATCTCGTCAGTCCCGGCGGCTCCCTGAAGAAGCAAACGATCCCGGGGGCGGTCCCCGGCGCGCTGTATCAGAACCCGACCATCGTGACCCCCGCCGGCGCGGCCGGGCGGTAGGAGTAGCTGCGGCGCAAAAATTCCCCTTGAAGCGCGGCGGCTTCTGCGCGCATCTTGCGGGGGATGAGCTACGCCGCCTATCTGCCGTTTCTGGTTCAAATCGTCCTCGCCGCCGGGATTACGGGCGGTGTCATCCTCGCGAGCCAGCTGCTGGGACAACGCGCGCTGGGTTCCAAGATCAAGGACGCGGCCTACGAGTGCGGCATCCTCTCCGACGGGAGCACGCACACCCGCTTCTCGGTGAAGTTCTACGTCACGGCGATGCTCTTCATCCTCTTCGACATCGAGGTCGTCTTCCTCATCCCGTGGACCTTCGTTTACCGGGATTTCCTCGCCCAGAACATCGCGATCCTGTCCCCGATGCTGTTCTTCCTCTTCGTGCTCGTGCTCGGCCTCTTCTACGAGGTGAAGAAGGGCGCCCTCGAGTGGGAGAAGTGATTGAAGCAGCGAGTAGCGGGTAGAGAGTAGCGAGCATCTCACAATCCACTGATCGCCTGATGCTCGCTACACACTACTCGCTCCTCGCTACTTTCTGACATGCGGCTCGACAAATACATCTCCCGCAGCCGCGTCATTGACCTCGGCAGCGCCGACATGGAGGGCGCGCTGGTTGAGCTGCTCAACCTGACCGTCGAGAGCTTCCCCGACCTGAACAAGGACACGCTGCTCAAGGGGCTGCTGCGCCGCGAGAACACGATGACGACCTACCTCGGGCTCGGGGTGGCGATGCCGCACGTGCGCGTGAAGATGGGCCGGCGCTACGTGCTCGCGGTCGGCCGCAGCCACTACGGCATCCGCTACGACGGCGCGCTGGAGAACGAGCCGGTGCGCCTCGTGCTGATGCTCATCGCCGACGAAAAGACGCGCGACTACCTGCAGCTGCTCGCCGCCCTGGCCCGGCTGATGAAGGAGCAGGATTTCGTGGACAGCCTCGTGCAGGCGCCCGATCTCGACACGCTCTACGACCGGCTCTTTGCCGGGTTTGGCGGCATGGCGGCCAAGCCCGTGGCGATGCCGCAGACGCGCGTGAACCGCGTCGTCCTGCGCGAGGCGGAGCGCATCGCGGTGGGCAGCGGCTGCACCGGGCTGATGGTTTTCGGCGACACCTTCGCCGGGAATTTCAAGGCGCCGAAGTGGGCCGGCTCGCTCAAGACCATCCTCGTGACCCGCAACCTGGCGGAGGCGGAGGACCGCCCCGACCGGTTCGACGACAGCATCCACGTGCGCTCCTTCTCCAGCCAGCGCATGGCGCAGCTGCGCAGCGCCGTGCTCGTCGGCATCACCCGCGGGCTGATCACCTTCAAGGACCGCATCTGCTGCGTGGGCGGCCTGGCGGGCAGCAACCAGTTCGACACGATCGTGATCGTGGACGTGGAGAAGGAGTTCTCGACGCTGCTCACCGGCCACGCCGACCTGTTGCCACCGGATGTGAAGCCCGAGGTGCTGGAGCGCGTGATCGCCGTCGCCACGGAGCTGGCGGTCGAGGGCCGCGAGGGCCGCCCGGTCGGCTGCCTCTTTGTGGTGGGCGACAACGAGAAACTCGCGACGCTGACCAAGCCGCTCGTGCTAAATCCGTTTTACGGCTACAAGGAGGAGGACCGGAACATCCTGAATCCCTTCATGGACGAGACCATCAAGGAGTTCTCGTCCATCGACGGCGCATTCGTCATCCGCGGCGACGGGGTGGTGGAGGCGGCCGGCTCGCTGATCCAGGCTTCGGACTACAACCATGTCCTGCCCAGCGGGCTGGGCGCGCGGCACGCCGCCGCCGCCGCCATCTCGGTCGTGGCCGACTGCATCGCGCTCGTCGTCTCCTCCAGTTCGGGGCAGGTGACTCTCTTCCGGCGCGGCGTCATGATGCCCCTGACGGAAAAGAAGGTATCGGCGTAGCCGAGGAGAAAGTGAAAGTGAGAGTGAAGGGGTGTGTGGCACTCATGATAAGCCGAAATCATTTGTAGGTCGGGCTTTATGTCCGGCGCAGGCGTGTTCTTGTCGGGCATAAAGCCCGACCTGCAGGCGGAGATTGGGTTGGGGAAAGATTTAAGTTGCAGGCGGCGGGGGCGCGGCCTTTCTTCGCCCTTCCATTCCATTTAAGCCATGCAAGAAACCGTAACCCTAGAGTGCACTGAAGCCCGCAAAGAGGGCAAACCCGCTTCGCGCTACCTCACCAAGCGCAACAAGAAGACCGTGACCGAGCGCATCGAGAAGAAGAAATACAACCCCTTCCTCAAGCGCCACACGCTGCACAAGGAAATCAAGTAAGGCTCGGTGCAGGCCGGGTTTATCCCGGAGAGGGAAGAATTTGAAGGCCGGTTCCTCGCGGACCGGCCTTTTTGCTTGGGCGCAGCGCGAGCGGGGCCGGCTTATTCCTTGGCTTCCGGGAGGGGAGTGGGCGTCGCCAACTGCGCCCGGCGGGCCGCCCGCCAGCTGTCGCGGTGCTTGCGAATCCAGTCGAGCAGGGCGCGCTCGAAGCCGATGTCGTGGCCCAGCCGCTCCGATTCGATCCACTTGTGCTTCAGGATCTCCTCCCGCTCGGCGAGAAATTCCTGGTAGAGGCTCGACTGCTTGACGAACTCGCGGCTGCCGCTGTTGGTCTGCGGGGTCAGGGTCGGCATGGTCGGCGGGGATGAGTTCAACAGCAACGGGCCGCAGCCCCGACAGTAAACATGGGCTTTATTTGGCCCGGCAGCAGTATCATGGAGCGGGAACCTAGAGGGCTCGCCGCGCCGGTGTCAACCAGCCGATCACAGTTTGAGCTTCCGCAGCAAATCACCGGCGATCGCGCGAAAAACCTGTGCCGGCTTGCTGTCGGGCGCGTTGACTGTGACCGGGTGGCCGGTGTCGCCGCCAGCGCGGATGTCGGGGAACAGCGGCACTTGGCCGAGCAGCGCCGTGCCGAGCAACTCGGCCGTGGTGGCGCCGCCACCCTCGCCGAAAAGCGCCTGGCGCCGGCCATTGGCGTCCTCGAACCAGCTCATGTTCTCGGCGACGCCGAGGAGCGGCACGTTGACCTTCTGGAACATCAGGCCGCCCTTGCGGGCGATGTTGGTCGCGGCCGCCTGGGGCGTCGTGACCAGGATGGCGCCGTCGAGCGGCAGGGTCTGGACCAGCGAAAGCTGCGCATCGCCCGTGCCGGGCGGCAGGTCAATCAGCAGCACATCCAGCTCGCCCCAGGCCACGTTTTGGACGAATTGCTGGATGGTCTTCATGATCATCGGGCCGCGCCAGACCACCGGGGTGTTGTCGTCCACCAGAAAACCCATGGACATCACCTTCACGCCATAGCGCTCGAGCGGCACGAGCGAGTCGCCCTCGATGGCCGGGCGGCCCTGCAGGCCCATCATGAGCGGCACCGACGGCCCGTAGATGTCGCAATCCATCAGCCCGACGCGTCCCGGCCGTCCGCGGGTTTCGAGGATCTGGGCCAGGGCGCAGGCGAGGTTGACGGCGAAGGTGGACTTGCCGACTCCGCCCTTGCCGGAGGCGATGGCGACGGAGTGCTTGAGGCCCTTGGGCGCGGTGCCGCCGCCCACGGTGCCCTGGCCGGGTTGGGGCGGGGCCTTGGCGGCCGAGACGGCGAGCTCGATGATCACGTCCTTCACGCCGGGCTGGGCGCGCAGGCACTTCTCGATCTCGGCCTTGAGCATCGTCGGCACCTTCGGGTCGGAGGTCGTGATGGCCACCGCGACCTGCGCGGTGCCGTCGGCGAAGGTCGCCGAGCGCACGAGCCCGAAGGAAACGATATCCCGGCTGAATCCGGGATACTTCACCTGCTTGAGGGCTTCCTTGATGGTGTCGGCGGTCACAGTGGCGCGTGAAAATGGCTTGGAAAACGGATGGCTTTGACCTTGTGAGTAGGCTGCCGGGAGTAAAACAAAAACCCGGCCTGAACTTTCGTCATTAATTCCTGACCCATCCCCCATGCAGAATGCTTTTCGCCTCCTCCTCGGTCTCACGCTCGCGGCCCCGCTCCTGGCCCAGCGCGATATCGGCACCGTCAACGTCAACGCCGACACCCAGACCACGGCGATTTCCATCAGCTCCTCGTCAGCCGAATTGCAGGGCCTCGCCCTGAAGGCCTTCGGCGCCCACGGCCGCTACCGCACGGTCGCCAGCGGCGGCGCGTATGCACTCACGTTCACGCCGGCGGGGGCGACCCAGGTGACCGTCACCATCGCCAAGGGCAGCGCCGGCACGCCGGTCCACACCGAGACCGTCTCCGGCACCAGCCTGCGCAACGCCCTGCTCCGCGCCGCCGATGTCGCCGTCACGAAGACCAGCGGGCTGCGCGGTTTCTTCGCCGGCAAGCTCGCCTTTGTCGGCGAGGCGACGGGCAAGACCGAGATCTACACCTCCGACCTGTTTTTCGGGGAGGCCCAGCGCTGGACTTCCGACGGCAAGCAGATCCTGAGCCCGCGCTGGGTGCCGGGCGGCGGCCGGATCGTCTTCACCAGCTACCGCACCAGTTTCCCCGACATCTATGTGCTCGAGCTGAACAACCGCCGCATTTCCCTGCTCGCGAGCTTCAAGGGCACGAACAGCGGCGGCAGCTTCAGCCCCGACGGCTCGCGCGTCGCGATGGTGCTTTCCGGCGAGGGCAACCCCGAGGTCTATGTCGGCAACGCCCAAGGCCGGCAGATCCGCCGCCTGACCAACACGCCTGCGGTCGAGGCCTCTCCCACCTGGTCGCCCGACGGCTCGCGCATCCTCTACGTCTCCGACAGCGCCGGCGGCCCGCAGCTCTACACCATGCCCGCCACCGGCGGCGCGCCGACGCGCCTCGCCACCAACATCTCGGGTTACTGCGCCGAGCCCGACTGGAGCGACGCCAATCCCAACAAGATCGTCTTCACCGCCAAGATGGGCGGCGGCTACCAGACCGGGGTCTACGATCTGGCAGCCCGGACCAGCAAGATCGTCACGAAGGCTCCGACCGACGCCATCGAGCCCGTCTGGATGGGCGATGGGCGCCACGTCATGTGCACCTATCGGGCCGCTCACACCCGCAGCCTCTGGCTGGTGGACACCGAGTCCGGCAAGGCCACGCGCCTGAGCCCGACCTCGCTCGGCAACGCCTCCGGCGCGACTTATCTGGCGCCGTGAGCCTCGCGCGTCATTGCGAGGAAAGCAGCGACGAAGCCATCCAGCTAGATGGATCGCCCCGGCCGGCTCGGCCGGCCTCGCGATGACAATCCACCTGGCATGAAGCTCCTTTTCATCGGCGACATTGTCGGCAAGCCCGGACGCGAGATCGTCAGCGCGCTGGTGCCGAGGGTGCGGGCCGAGCGGGGCATTGATTTCGTCATCGCCAATGGCGAAAACGCCGCGGCTGGCGCCGGCATCACCGGCACCCTGTGCAAGTCCCTTCTCGAGGCGGGCGTGGATGTTATCACGCTGGGCGACCACGTCTGGGACCAGAAGGGGTTCGAGCATGAGATCACCACGTTCGAGCGCGTCTGCCGCCCGGCCAACCTGCCGCCGGGCAACCCGGGGCGCGACCATGTGATCGTCGAGAAGAACGGCTTCCGTCTGCTCGTGTTCACGGTGCTCGGCCGCAGCTTCATGGGCCTGAAGGCCGAGTGCCCGTTCCTCGCCGCCGATGCCCTGCTCGCGCGGCTCGCCGGCCGGTTCGACGGCGCGCTGGTGGAAATCCATGCCGAGGCCACGTCCGAGAAACAGGCGCTGGGCTGGCATCTCGACGGACGCGCCACGGCCGTGCTGGGCACGCACACGCACGTCGCCACGGCGGACACCTCGCTCCTGCGGAAACAGACGGCCTTCATGTGCGATGTCGGCATGACCGGCCCGCACGAGTCGGTGCTCGGGCGCGAGATCGCGCCGGTCGTCGGGCGGTTTCTCGACGGCCTGCCCCGTCGCTTCGAGGTGGCCGCGGGCGACAACCGCCTCTCGGCCGCGCTCGTGGAATTCACAAAATCGGGTCGCGCCGGGCGCCTGGAGTGGCTTAGCCTGAAACTGCCATGATGAAACTATCCTCACCCGCAGCCGATCTTTACGTGCCGGACCGCCGTCCGCTGGCCGCCGCGCTGGCCCGCACGACGCACCTTTGCCTGGCGGCGCACCAGGACGACATCGAGATTCTCGCCTACCACGGCATCAGCGCGGCCTTCGCCCGGCGCACCTTCACCGGCGTGGTCATCACCGATGGCGGCGGCAGCCCGCGGGCGGGCAAATTCGCGCGGTTCACCGACGAGCAGATGAAGATCGCCCGCCGGATGGAGCAGCGCCGCGCGGCCCGCCTTGGCCACTACGGGGCCATGCTCCAGCTCGCGCATCCCAGCGCGGTGGTGAAGGATTCGCGGCGCCCCGAGGTGGTGGCGGATCTCGCCGCCATCCTCCGCGCCACGACGCCGGAGGCGGTCTATCTTCACAACCCGGCGGACAAGCATGACACCCATGTTGCGTGCTTCTGGCGCTGCCTCGAGGCGTTGCGCGCGCTGCCGGTGCGGCTCCGGCCCAAGGCCGTGTATGGCTGCGAAGTCTGGCGCAACCTCGACTGGCTCGTGGACACGGACAAGGTCGTGCTCGACGACTCCGCCAACCCGAAGCTCGCCGCGAAGCTCATCGGGGCCTTCGTGTCCCAGATCGCCGGCGGGAAGCGCTATGACCTGGCCATCGCCGGCCGCCGGCTGGCCAACGCCACCTTCCACACCTCACACGCCACGGATCGCGCCAACGCGCTCACCTGGGCGATGGACCTCACGCCCCTCGTGCGCGACCCCAAGCTCTCCGTCGAAAAATACACCCTCAGCTACCTCGACCGCCTCCGCGCCGATGTCGCCGCGCGGTTGCGGAAATTCAAGTAAGGTGGCGCAATCGCGGAAACGCGAAAGGACGGAAGCACGGAACCATTTCCGGGCCTGTCATCCTGAGCGAAGCGAAGGATCCGGTGGAATGATCGTAGCCGGTGCAAAGCGGCCAAGATTCTGATGGATTCTTCGCAGCGCTCAGAATGACAGGATTTGTAACCTGGCCGGATGGTCCGCCTTTTTTCGTGTCTTTCGTGTGTTTCGTGGTTTCCCTCCAGCCATGGTCAAAAGCACCGGCATCTATCAGGGCGAACTCAACTGCCAGCTCACGCACGGCCCCTCGGGCCAGCGCATCGAGACCGACGCGCCGAAGGACAACCACGGCCGCGGCCTGGCCTTCTCCCCGACGGACCTGACGACGGCTTCCTTCGCCGACTGCATGGTCACCACCATGGCCATCGCGGCCCGCACCAAGCTGGGCTTCGACATCCCCGGCGTGCGGTGGGAGGTGACCAAGGAGATGTCCGCCGACGCCCCGCGCCGCATCGTGCGCATCACCACGCAGATTTGGCTGCCGTTTTCCAAGGCCAAGGATCCCGCCGGTCTGCTCGAAAAGGCCGCGCTCAACTGCCCGGTGCATCACAGCCTGCACCCGGCGATCGAGCGGCCCGTCACGTTCCACTGGGCGGAGTGAGGGCCGGGGTGCCGGCCGGGGTGGCGGTGCTCAGCTGATAGCTGCCGTTGAAGATCAGCTCGATGCCGTCGGCCATGATGCGGACCTTGATCTTGCCGGAGTTCGCGCCGGCCGGCTGGGCGCGACCGGTGACGGTGCGCGGCTTGTTCCGGTGGTTGGTGGCCTCGCCGGTGAATTCGATGGCGTGCCCCTGGGTCAGGCGGGCCAGCTCGGCGGCGGGCAGCCGGATGGTGATGCGGCCGGTCTCGCCCCAGAAGAACCAGGGCCGGACCTTGGCCTCGTAGGTGGCCTGGAAGCCCTTGTCCTGCGCCAGGAAGTCCGTGGTGCTGAGCGTCACGCTGCCGACGTAGATCGAGGTCTTCATCGGGGCGACGGCGACGCGCGGCGGGGTCGGGTGGGGGCTGTCGGCCCGCAGGATCGCCAGCGCACCCAGCGCCAGCAGCAAGCCCAGTCTCAGTCGGAACGTCCTCATGAGATCACCATGGAAGGCGCGAAGTTGCAGGCAAACTGGAATTGCCCGGGAAACCGCGGAAGCGCGGAAGGACGGAAACACTGAAGCAACCGGCCTTAGCCGGAACGATGCAGTCGAAGCAGCGCATGAGCGTGTTTCCCAGCGGTGCAGTGAGCCAAATCCAACTGCAATGCAGTAGGAAATCTCCATGTGACGCAGAAGTTTAGCCCACACAGTCGGCGATTCTACTGCATCGTTCCGGCTTAGCACTACTCCGTTAACCTATTCCCGGCAGCCTGGTTTTCTGTAGCGGCGGTCTGTGACCGCCGTCGAGCGTGGTGTGGTGATCGTTCGGCGGTCATAGACCGCCGCTACAGGACAGGCCGTTATTCGGATAGGCTCTTAACCCCGTGCTTCCGCGCCTGCCCTAGTTTTCGGGACTATTTCCGCGTTGCCAAGGACGGGGGCGCGCCGTTGCTTGACCCCCTATGGCAAAGAAGGCGCAAGCCACGTGGGGTGGACGTTTCTCGGCGGGCCCCGCCGAACTGATGCTGCGGTTCAGCGAGTCGGTCTCCTTTGACCGCCGGCTGGCCCCGTTCGACATCGCCGGCAGCAAGGCCCACTCGGCCATGCTCGCCCAGGTCGGGCTCATCACGAAGCGCGAGCGCGACGCCATCCACCGCGGCCTCGACGCCGTGGGCCGCGACATCGCCGCCGGGAAATTCCAATGGTCAACGAAGCTCGAGGACGTGCACATGAACATCGAGCAGGCGCTGACCCGGCGCGTGCCCGCCGCCGCCAAGCTGCACACCGCCCGCAGCCGCAACGACCAGGTCGCGACCGACATGCGGCTCTACTTCAAGGCCGCCTGCGCCGAGATCATCGGGAAAATCGCCGCCGCCCAGCGCGCCATCCTCCGGGTCGCCGCGAAGAACCGCGACGTGCTCATCCCCGGCTACACGCACCTCCAGCGCGCGCAGCCGGTGTTCCTCGCCCATCACCTCTTCACCTACCTGGAGATGTTGCAGCGCGACGCCCAGCGCTTTGCCGTCGTCGCCGACCATGCCAACTGGTGTCCGCTCGGCTCCGGCGCCATCGCCGGCACGACGCTGCCCATCGACCGCGAGTTCACGGCGAAGACCCTCGGCTTCGTGGACGCGGCCGGCCGGCCGCGCGTCACGCAGAACAGCATGGACGCGGTCAGCGACCGCGATGGGTTCATCGAGTTCGCCTCGGCCTGCGCGCTGACCGGCGTGCACTTCTCCCGCATGGCGGAGGACCTCATCCTCTGGGCCAGCCAGGAATTCAAGTTTGTCGAGCTGCCCGACGCTTTCTGCACCGGCTCCAGCCTGATGCCGCAGAAGAAGAACCCCGACTCGGCCGAACTGCTCCGCGGCAAGTCGGCGCGGCTGCAGGGCAACCTGCACACCCTGCTTGTCCTCGCGAAGGGTCTGCCGCTGACCTACAACCGCGACCTGCAGGAGGACAAGCCGCCGGTGTTTGACAGCCACGACCAGACGGCGCTGTGCCTCGAGGTGCTCGCCGGCACCTTTGCCGGCATGGTGGTGGAGAAGCACAAGTGCGCCGCCGCGGTCGCGGATCCCGCGCTGCTCGCCACCGATCTGGCGGACTATCTCGTGCGGCAAGGCGTGGCCTTCCGCGCCGCGCACCACGCCGTCGGCGCCGTCGTGAAGCTCGCCGAGCAGCGCGGCGTCGCCCTGGACCGCCTGACGCACGCCGAGGTGAAGACGGTCCATCCGGCCTTCGGCCGCGACTGGGTGACCTCGTTCCATCTGGCCAAGGCCATGGCGCGCCGCACCGGCACCGGCATGCCCGGTCCGGCGCAGGTCGCCCGGCAGTTCAAGCGCTGGGAAAAACTGCTCGGCTGAGGTCGCGAGCCCCTCGCTGTCATGCCGAGCATCCGCATCCTCTCGGATCGCGTTGCCAACCAGATCGCCGCCGGCGAGGTCATCGAGCGCCCGGCCGCGGTGGTGAAGGAACTGGTCGAGAACAGCCTCGATGCCGGCGCCACGCGCATCGAGGTCGAGTTCCGCCACGGCGGCCGCAGCTACATCCGCGTCGAGGACAACGGCAGCGGCATGACTAAGGACGACGCGCTGCTCTCGCTCGAGCGCCACGCCACCAGCAAGCTCGTGGAAACCGCCGACCTCGACCGGATCGGCACCTTCGGTTTTCGCGGCGAGGCGGTGCCGTCGATCGCCAGCGTGTCGCACTTCGAGTTGCAGACGCGGCCCGCCACCGGCCCGGGCACCGAGGTGGTCATCAACGGGGGCAAGCTCGTGCACGTGCGCGAAGCCGGCCTGGCGCCCGGCACGCGCACGACCGTTTCCCATCTTTTCAACTCCGTGCCGGCGCGCCGGAAATTTCTCAAGAGCGACACCACCGAGTCGGCGCACATCATCCAGACGGTGCGGCTCTACGCGCTGGCGTGTCCGGCCACGGCCTTCACCCTCGTCGAGGACGGCCGCGTGCTGTTCCAGTCGCCGGCATGCACGACGCTCGCGGACCGCGTGGCCGAGATTTTCGGCCGGCAGCTGGCGGCTGATCTTCTCCCGGTGGAAATGGCCGAGACCGGCCTCAAGCTCAGCGGCCTCATCGGCAAGCCCGGCGTCAGCCGCGCCACGCGCCACGAGATGCTGATGTTCGTCAACCGCCGTCCGGTGGACAGCCGCACGCTGAATTACGCGCTCATCGAGTCCTACGCGACCTCGCTGGCGAAGGGCCGGTATCCGGTCGCGGTGCTGTTCCTCGATCTCGATCCCGCGGCGGTGGACGTGAACGTGCATCCGGCGAAGCGAGAGGTGCGCTTCCGCAGCGAGGGCACCGTGCGGGGATTTGTCATCCGCGCCGTGCTGCAGGCGCTGCGGGAGTTTGGTCCCGGCAGGGAGCAGGGAGCGGGGAGCAGGGAGGCGGCGGAGGTCATGCCCGGGGATCCGCGACCGGCGCCACTGGAACCGATTTCGGTTCCCAGCGCGATGTCGCAACCATTCCGGCCGTTCATCCGGGCGTCCCTCGGGATCGAGCACGTGCCGAAACCTCCCGCGGCAGCTTCCACACCGGCTGCGGCGATCGAAAATCAAAAATCAAAAATCGAAAATCACGCAGGCGCGACCCGCCTGCTCGGCTGGCGGTTTCTGGGCTCGGCGCATGGGGACTACGCGCTGTTCGAGGCGCCGGGTGGCGTGGTGGTGCTCGATCGCCGGGCGGCCCACGAGCGCGTCTGGTTCGAGCGGCTGCAGGACCAGTTCGCGCGCGGCGCGGTGGCGAGCCAGCGGCTGCTCTTCGCCCAGCCGGTTGAACTGGATGCCATCGCGAGCGCCCTCTTGCTCGACCGGCTGGCTTTCCTGCAGGCCCATGGCCTGGAAGTGGGGGAGTTCGGCCGGAACTTCTTTCGCATCGAGGCGGTGCCGGTCTGGCTGGACCCGGCGGATGCCGAGATGTTCTTGCGCGACATCATCGGGCTCATGCGCGAGGGCCGTCTGGATGAAAAGAAGGCCGGTCTGGCCAATGAGGAGCTGGCCCGGCTGGCCGCGGCCAAGGCCGTGCGCCTGCCCTCCAGCCTGAACGAGGCCGAGGCGCTGGCGCTGGTGGCACAGCTGTTCGCCTGCAACCAGCCCCACACCAGCCCGGCCGGCCGGCCGACACACTTCGAGCTGGGCAAGGCCGAGCTGGCGCGGCGGTTCCAGCGCTAAGAAGCTATCCGAATAACCATACCGATGGGCGATCTGTAGCGGCGGTCTGTGACCGCCGAACGATAGCACGCCACGCCCGACGGCGGTCATAGACCGCCGCTACAGAAAACCAGACCGTCGGATATGGGTTATCCGGATAGGTTCTATTGAGCCTCGCCTATCAGACTGACAGGTAGGGCGCACCGGCCCGGTGCGCCGGGAGCGCGATATCCCATTCGCGGCGGGGCGGGCCGCCCCGCCCTACCTTCGGAAACACGAGCGTCAGTCCATTACGCGAATCTCAATAAGCGGGTGGGCTGAGCTAGGGGCGGGCAGAATCCCGCCTTGCCTGCCCCGTTGGCACGGCTTGTGATTCACGCCTTCCCATGCCCGCCAAAGCCACCGCCAAGCCAGCCCAAAGCCCGGGACGACCGCACCCGGACAACGCCGAGACCATCTTCCGCTCGCTGATCAAGCGGCATCTCATCTCGACGCTCGCCCGGCACGAGGGCTCGGCCACGCCGCGGGACTGGTGGGTGGCCACGGCCCTCGCGGTGCGCGACACCATCCACGAACGGATGATCGCCACCCAGGCGGTGCACAACCTCAACAACGTCCGCCGCATCTACTATTTCTCCCTCGAATACCTCATGGGCCGGCTCTTCGGCAGCAACCTGCTCGCCACCGGCCTCATGGACACGGCGAAAGCTGCGCTGAAGTCGCTCGGCCAGGATTTTGAGAAGATCCGCGAGGCCGAGATGGACATGGGCCTGGGCAACGGCGGCCTCGGCCGACTCGCGGCGTGCTTTCTCGATTCGCTGGCGACGCAGGACTACCCGGCGCTCGGCTACGGCATCTATTACGAGTTCGGCCTTTTCCGGCAGGCCTTTGAAAAGGGCCACCAGATCGAGCATCCCGACAACTGGATGCTCTTTGGCGACCCGTGGGAAGTGGCCCGCCCCGAATACACGCAGACGGTGCAGTTCTACGGCCGCGTCGAGAACGTCTTCGACGACAGCGGCAACTACCGCCCGCGCTGGGTCGGCACCAAGACCATTCTCGGCGTGCCGCACGACATCCCGACGGCGGGCTACGGCACCGGCACCGTCAACCTGCTCCGCCTCTGGGCCTCGAAATCCTCCGAGGACTTCGATCTCGCCGCCTTCAACCGCGGCGGCTACGTGGAGGCCGTCCGCGAGAAGGCCATCGGCGAGACGGTCTCGAAGGTGCTTTACCCGAACGACAAGACCGAGACCGGCCGCGAGCTGCGTCTGATGCAGCAGTATTTCTTCGTCGCCTGCTCGCTGCGCGACATCATCCGCCGCCACCATCGCAACCCGGCCAACAACTGGCAGAACTTCGCGGACAAGGTCGCCGTCCAACTCAACGACACGCATCCCGCCATCGCCGTCGTCGAGCTCGCGCGCATCCTCATTGACGAGGAGAAGATGACGCTGCCCGCCGCGCTGGAAATTGTGCGGGCCACCTTCGCCTACACCAACCACACGCTCCTGCCCGAGGCCCTCGAGAAGTGGGGCGTGGGCCTGTTCGAGCGCGTGCTGCCGCGCCATCTCCAGCTCATCTACGACATCAACACCGTCCTCATGCAGGCGGTGGAGGCGAAATGGCCCGGCGACAACGACAAGAAACGCATCTGCTCCCTGATCGAGGAGAACGGCCACAAGCAGGTCCGCATGGCCAACCTGGCCGTCGCCGCCTCGCACACCGTCAACGGGGTGGCCGCCCTGCACACGGAGCTGCTGAAGAAGAACCTCTTTCCGGAGTTCGACGCGCTCTACCCGGGCAAATTCCAGAACAAGACCAACGGCATCACGCCCCGGCGCTGGCTGCACAAGAGCAACCCGCGGCTCTCCGCGCTCATCACCAAGCGGCTCGGCTCCGCCGACTGGGTGCGCGACCTCGACCTGCTGCGCGGCCTGGAGAAGGCCGCCGGCGACGCTTCTTTCCAAAAGGAGTTCATGGCCATCAAGCGCGCCAACAAGGCGAACCTCGCCGCCGTCATCCGGGCCGAGTGCGGCCTCGAGGTCTCGCCCGATGCGCTCTTCGACGTGCAGATCAAGCGCCTGCACGAATACAAGCGCCAGCACCTGAACCTGCTGCACATCCTCGCGCTCTACCGGCGCCTGTTGCAGAACCCCGGGCTCGACATCGTGCCGCGCGTCTTTGTCTTCGGCGCCAAGGCGGCCCCGGGCTACGATCTCGCGAAGAACATCATCCGCGCCATCAACGTCATCGGCGCGCACATCAACGCCGACCCGCGCACCGGCGGCAAGCTGAAGGTCGCCTTCCTGCCCAACTACCGCGTGTCGCTCGCGGAGAAGATCATCCCGGCGGCCGACCTCTCCGAGCAGATCTCCACCGCCGGCAAGGAGGCCTCCGGCACCGGCAACATGAAGCTCTCGCTGAACGGCGCGCTGACCATCGGCACGCTCGACGGCGCGAATGTCGAGATCAAGGAGGAGGTCGGCGACGAAAACATCTTCATCTTCGGGCTCAACGTGGACGAGGTGGCGGCGCTCTGGGCCCGCGGCTACCGGTCGCACGACTACTACCAGGCCGACGAGGAACTGCGCGCCGTCCTCGACTGGCTGGGCAGCGACTTCTTCACGCCCGGCGAGCACGGCGCGTTTTCGCCCGTCCACGACAGCCTGCTGTCGGGCGGCGATCCCTACCTGGTGCTGGCCGACTTCCGCGCCTACTGCGACTGCCAGGCGCGGGTGGACGCCGCCTATCGCGACCAGGCAAAGTGGGCGAAGATGGCCATCCTCAACACCGCCCGCCTGGGCAAGTTCTCCAGCGACCGCACCATCCGCGAATACGCCAAGGAGATCTGGAAGCTCAAGCCGGTGAAGGTCTGATCTGGAACGATGCAGACGGGAAATGTGGGAGCGAGCTTGCTCGCGACTTTTTGGGCGATGTCGCGAGCAAGCTCGCTCCCACAGTCAGGCACTGAAAGGTGAACGGAGCCTCGATTCCAATGCAGGAGGGCTCCTGTTTTCAGACAGCAGGTTGTCTGTGGTTGAAGGAGTCCTACTGCCTCATTCCGGCTGAGCGCGTCCGGCCGGCGGGATGGAAGTGGACCCCAAGCATTGGACAGGGGATCGGGTAAATTAAGATATGTTTCTGGGAGGGGGTGCAGGGGGAGGGGCGAAGCTCCTCCCCCGCTCTGGTTGGGTGATTGCCGGATGATCGCGGTGGGTTCAAGCGCTGAG
>JAEUGW010000043.1 GCA_016795565.1 Opitutaceae bacterium
CGGTCATAGACCGCCGCTACAGGGCAGGCCATTATTCGGATAGGCTCTCAGCGAAGATTAGCGGTTAACTGACAGCGGAATTTAGGCTCAGTTGTTCGGGATGTAGCCCGAGCCCTTCGGGTCGAACAGCTTCCTCGCGTAGAACGGCACGTATTGCACGACGCCCAGCACCCCGAGCACGAAGAGGCTGTCGCGGTAGGGCCCGCCGAGGAAGATGCCGAGGAGCCCGCAGCTCTCGGCCAGCGCGAGGCCCACGATGAAGAGCACCAGGGCCCGGTTCGGCTCGGTCGCGCGCGGCAGCACCAGCCAGCGGAGGACGACACTCAGGAACAGCGGCACGAAGCCGACCAGACCCTGCAACGGATTCTCGCGCGAGACGGGCGGCAACGGTTTGCCCTGCGCAAAGCCGAGGTAGATCGCAACCAGGGCGATAAGGATCCAACCCCAGACCACCCACCAGACCAGCAGGCGCGCCTTGATCTTCCGCTCGTCGTAACCGGGCATCATGGCTGAATGACTTTCAGGCTGCAGCTCGCCGCCAACCGGGACTGGCGGACATCGTAGGTCACAAAATGCCGCGCCCTCAGCTCGAGCGCCGAGGCGACATGCAGCACGTCGAGCGAGCGGGTTCCGAGCCTCGGCGCATGCTCACGGCTCAATCTTGCGGCCCCGTCCAAAGTTGCCCGCCAGAAAATATCCACCCAGCCCAAACGGTTTTGCTCCAGGTCGCTTTGCACGTCCCGCATCGCGCCCTCACAGTCAACGGCGCCGTAATCCCCGCGGAATTGCCCCAAGGCGATGGCGTTGATGAGCTCCGCATAGCCGAACCGCGTGATCGGCACCGCGCCACCCAACCGCATCCGCCAGCGGGCCATGGCCGGTGAGCGCGGGTCGGTCACATAAAGTGCCCGCAAGGCGCTGGGATCGACATAGACTTCATCAACGGTCGCCACGGTTCAAATCGTCGATCGCTCGGGACGCCGCCGCCGAGATCGGCTTGGGCATCCGCTTGATCAGGCGGGCGTAATAGTCGAACCGCTCCGGCTTCCCCTTTTTCTTCGGCGGCGCGACATATGGCTTGATGACGTAGGCCGCCTGGCCGCGCTCCGTGACCACGACCTCGCCTTCGCGCTCGATCAAGGCGCGCACCTTGGGGAACTCCGTGCGAAGCTGGCGGACGCTGGCGGTCTTCATGGCGTGGTGAAACATGGATGTTTCACCAGCGATGGCAAGCCGCCTCAGCCGGAACGATGCAGTAGGGCTCCTTCAGCCACAGATAACCTGCCATCTGAAAACAGGAGCCCTCCGGCATTGCAATCGAGGTTCCGCTCACCTTTCGGTGCCTGACTGTGGGAGCGAGCTTGCTCGCGACCTCGCCCAAAAAGCCGCGAGCAAGCTCGCTCCCACATTTCCCGACTGCATCGTTCCGCCTCAGGCCAACAGCCCTTTGCGCTTGGACTGTCATTGCGAGGAGCCTGGCGACGAAGCAATCCACCTGCATCGCCACGGCGCGCTGCGCGCACCTCGCGATGACAATAGCCGAGAGGCTCGCGGCGTTTGGCATCAGGCCTCGCCCGGACCATCCCGCCGCATCATGCCCCGATCGGGTGCCAGGTGGTCTTGAACTCGAGGTGGTCGCGGAGCTCGTAGAGGCTCTGCGCCTGGTCGGAGAACCAGTCCACCGGCTCCTCGGCCTGGGCGAGCTTCACGCGCTTCACGCTGTCGGCCGCGCCGAGCTTGAGGGCCTTGCGCTCCTCGGCGTTGGCCACGCCGGCGATGGCGCGGAGGTGCGTGTGGGTAGCGAAGGTCGGCACCAGCTCCTTGCGGTAGCCGGTGAGCAGGTTGACCACGCCGCCGGGCAGGTCGCTCGTGGCCAGCATCTCGCCGAGCACGATGGCCGGATAGGGCTGCGCCGTGGAGGCCAGCGCGACGACGGTGTTGCCGCTCGTGATGGCCGGGGCGATGAGCGACACGAGCGCCAGCAACGGCGCCTCCTCGGGCGCGAGCAGGCCGATGATGCCCATGGGCTCGGTGACGGTGAAGTTGAAGTGCGGCGAGGCGACGGGGTTCACGTTGCCGAGCACCTGCTCGTATTTGTCGGCCCAGCCGGCGTAGTAGATGAGGCGGTCGATCGTGGCGGTGATTTCCTTCGCGGCGGCGGCTTTCGACGCGCCGCCGACGGCGAGGGCGTCGGCGAGGTCGGCCTTGCGCGCCTCAAGCATCTCGGCGAGGCGGTAGAGGATCTGGCCGCGGTTGTAGGGCGTGCGCTTCGCCCAACCGGGGCCGGCCTTCGCGGCGGCCTCGACGGCGTTGCGGACGTCCTTGCGGGTGCACTGCGGGATGTTGGCGAAGAAGTTGCCGGCGGCATCCTTGAGCGGGTAGGTGCGCGCGCTCTCGGAGCGGATGAACGCGCCGCCGACGTAAACCTTGGGCGTCTTGGTGATGGGGAGTCGGGTCATGGGATTGATCGTTCTCGTTCTCGTTCTCTTTCTCCCAATCGTTCTCACGCGGCGCTCTCTCGGAACAGGGGAGAACGATTCAGATTACGATTAAGCGAATGATTTCAGGATGGGCGGGATCGGGTTGAGCGTCAGGCGGCCGGCGTCTCGTCCTGCAGGTAGGTCTTCTCCGTGTAGCGGCGGGCGAAGAACACGAAGACGACCGAGGCGAGCATCGCGAGGGCGGTGAAGAACAGGTAGTAGTTCGCGCCCTCCAGCCGGAGGTTCAGCCGGGAGATCGCGAAGTTGACCGCCGCCGTGACGAGGTTGCCGGCGGAGATGGAGAGCAGGTAGAGCGACATGATGACGGACTTCATGCGCTTGGGCGCCTGGGTGTAGGCGAATTCCAGCGAGGTGATCGACACCATGATCTCCGCCGCGGTGAGCAGCGCGTAGGCCGGCAGCTGCCAGCCGATGTTGGGCTGCTGGCCGGCGGTGATGAGCGACTCGATCCAGGCGCTGATGATGAACGACACGCCGGAGACAAAGATGCCGAGGCCGATCTTGCGCAGCGGGGTCAGCGGGAAGACGCGGTTGATCGCCGGGTAGATCACATACTGGAACAGGGGGATGAAGAGCAGCACCATGATGGCGTTCACCGCCTGGATCTGGGAGGACAGCCAGGTGATGCCCGCGAAATGCAGGTTCATCCGCTCCCCCTGCAGCACCCAGCGCCCGCCGCTCTGGTCCCACAGCGACCAGAAGATGGCCACGAAGGAGAAGATGATGGCGAGCCGCCCGATGGCGGCCCAGTCCTCGCGGCTGTAATTGGTCGGCAGCGTGGATTTGCCCGCCGGCGGGATGTGCACGAACTTGCGGCGGCCGGCCCAGAAAATCACCGTCGCGAGCAGCATGAGGATGCCGGGCACGCCGAAGGCGAGGTTGGGGCTGTAATGCTTGAGCAGCCACGGGATGAGCAGGATGGAGAAGAAGGAGCCGAAATTGACCGAGAAGTAGAACCACCCGAAGGCGCGCGACAGCAGGTGCTGGTTGGACTGGCCGAACTGGTCGCCGACATTCGCCGAGACACAGGGCTTGATGCCTCCCGCCCCGAGCGCGATGAGCGTCAGGCCGATGCCGAGACCGGCCCGCGTGTCATCCAGCGCGAGCGCCAGGTGCCCGCCGCAATAGACGATCGAGAGCCAGAAGATCGTGCGGTATTTGCCGAGGAACGCATCCGCCAGGATGGCGCCAAACACCGGGAAGAAATAATTCGACGCCAGGAACAGGTGGAACCAGGTGCTGGCCTCGGCCTCGCTCATGGTGGCCAGGGCCCCGGAGGAATCGCGCAGGTATTGCGTCATGAACACGACGAGGATCGCGCGCATGCCGTAGAAGCTGAAGCGCTCGGCGGCCTCGTTGCCGATGATGTAGGGGATGCCCGGGGGCATCGTGGTCATCTTGAGCGGGGCGGTGAGGTAGGGGGTGGTGGCCATGGGGGGGGGTTAACGGAAAATGAGCGTGAGGATCAGCAGGACCAGCAGGCCGACGGCGACGACCAACCAGAGCCCGCGGCCGTGTTTTTGGCGCGCGGCGCGCTCGGTGTGCTCGTCGGCAAAGGCCTCGTCGGGCAGGTCGAGGCCGTCGTGGCGCGTGGCGTCCTCGTCCCAGCCGGTGCGCTCGTCGGCCCCGCAACCCGGGCAGGCCGCCGCACCGCGCGGGACTTCCTCGCCGCAGACGGGGCATTCGGCCGGTGGAATTGAGAAAGCCACGGATTGAATGTGGAAATCAGGAAATCAGGAGAAAAATTCCTGCCATCTTGTTCCTGCTTTCCTGAGTTCCACATTGTTTGCTGTTCAAAATTTTCCGGTTCACGCCAGCTTGCAGTAGTCGAGCAGGCCCTGGCGGCCGCCCTCGCGGCCGAAGCCGGACTCCTTGTAGCCGCCGAAGGGCGACGCGGGATCGAACTTGTTGTAGGTGTTGGCCCAGACCACGCCGGCCTTCAGCTCGGTGGACATCTTGAGGATGCGCGAACCCTTGTCGGTCCACACGCCGGCGCTGAGGCCGTAGGCGGTGTTGTTGGCCTTCTCGACCGCCTCCTCGAGCGTGCGGAAGGTCAGCACGCTGAGCACGGGGCCGAAGATCTCCTCGCGGGCGATGCGGTGGCTCATCGAGACGCCCGAGAAGATCGTCGGGCGGAAATAGTAGCCCTTGCTCGGCAGCTTGCAGGCGGGCTGGAACATCGTCGCGCCCTCCTTCACGCCGGTGGCGACGAGGCGCTCGATGGTGCCGAGCTGCTCCTTCGAGTTGATGGCGCCGATGTCAGTGTTCTTGTCGAGCGGGTCGCCGATGCGCAGCACCTTGACGCGGTTCTTGAGCTTGGCCAGGACCTCGGCGGCGACGGGCTCGTGGACGAGCAGGCGCGAACCGGCGCAGCAGACGTGGCCCTGGTTGAAGAAGATGCCGTTGACGATGCCCTCGACGGCCTGGTCGATCGGCGCGTCGTCGAACACGATGTTCGCCGCCTTGCCGCCGAGCTCCAGGGTCATCTTCTTGTCGGTGCCGGCGAGCGAGCGCATGATGATCTTACCCACCTCGGTCGAACCGGTGAACGCCACCTTCGCCGCCACCGGGTGCGTCATGATCGCCGCGCCGGTGTCGCCGAAGCCGGTGACGATGTTGACCACGCCCGGCGGGAGGCCGGCGTCCTGGAAGATCTCGGCCAGCTTCAGCGCGGTGATGCTGGTCGTCTCGGCCGGCTTGATGACGACGGTGTTGCCCATCGCCAGCGCGGGGGCGAGCTTCCACGCCAGCATCAGCAGCGGGAAATTCCACGGGATGACCTGGCCCACGACGCCGAGCGGCGCGACCTTCCGGCCCGGAGCCACGTAGTCGAGCTTGTCGGCCCAGCCGGCGTGGTAGAAGAAATGCGCCGCGGCCATCGGCACGTCGAAGTCGCGCGACTCCTTGATGGCCTTGCCGCCGTCCATCGTCTCGGCGACGGCGAACTCGCGGGCGCGGTCCTGCAGCAGGCGGGCGATGCGGTAGATGTATTTGGCGCGCTCGCGGCCGGGCATCCGGCCCCAGGTGGTGTCGAAGGCCTTCCGCGCGGCGGCGTAGGCGGCGTCCACGTCGGCGGCGCTGCCGTGGGCGAGCTCGGCGAGCTTCGCCTCGTTGGCCGGGTTGATGGAGTCGAAATACTTGCCCGAGGCCGGCGCGGTGAACCGGCCGCCGATGAAGTGGTCGTAGCGGGCCTTGAGCCTCGGGTCGGCGGTCTCGGGCGAGGGATCATATTCCCAGAGGTCGCCGAAGATGAGCTCGGGCGCGGGGCGGCCGGCGGAGCGGGCCGCGGGGCGTTTCTTTTCAGAAGTGACGGTGGGCATTTTGGCAGCGTGTTATTCTGGGACTGGACAGCAAGCCGCGAGGCTTGCGTGGGACTCGCCGATGAACATTCCAAGGCATTGTCATGCTGAGCGCAGCGAAGCATCCATCACGATATCCGCCGGCGGTTGTGCCGATGGATTCTTCACTTCGTTCAGAATGACAAACAAGGGAGTTCATTGGCAGCGCAGGAAGAATCCAGTGGCGGTCGTGAACGCGGATCCTTCGCTTCGCTCAGGATGACACAATCATGGGTTGAAAGTTAATAGCTCTCGGCGGCTTCGCTGAAGTAATACGGGGCCTGGTAGGCGCCGGTGCGCTCCTTCGCGATCTGGCGGAGCAGGTCGTTGAGCAGCGAGGAGGCGCCGAAGCGGTAGCGCGTGTTGTTGAGCCACTCGTCGCCGAGCGTCTCCTTGACGGCGATGAGGAACTGCAGGGCCTGCTTCGCCGTGCGGATGCCGCCGGCGGGCTTCATCGCGATGGGCGTGTCGGTGTCGAGGTAGTAGTCGCGGATGGCCTCGAGCATCACCTGGTTGTTGCCGAGCGTGGCGTTGAGCGTGGTCTTGCCCGTGCTGGTCTTGATGAAGTCGTTCGGCCGCAGCACGCGCATGGCCAGGAAGGACGCGGCGCGGATGTTGTCGTAGGTCTCGAGCTCGCTGACCTCGAGGATGACCTTGAGCGTCGCCTCGCCGCAGGCCTCGACGACGGCAGCGACCTCGTCCTGCACGAGTTGGAACTCGCCCGCGAGGAACGCCCCGCGGTTGATGACCATGTCGATCTCGTCGGCACCGTCGCCCACCGCCGCCTTCACCTCGGCGAGCCGCGTGCGCAGCGGGGCCTGGCCGGACGGAAAGGCCGTGGCGACCGACGCGATGCGCACCGGCGTGTCCTCGCCGAGCGCGCGGCGGGCGTGCCTGACCATCGAGGGATACACGCAGACGGCGGCGACGGTCGGGACATCGGGATCGTCCGAGGGGCTGAGCGCCTTCCGGCAGAGGGACTCGACCTTGCCGGGGGTGTCCTTGCCCTCGAGGGTGGTGAGATCGACCATCGAGGCGGCCAGCTTCAGGCCGAAGAGCTTCGAGCCCTTCTTGATGCTGCGCGTGGTGTATTTGGCGACGCGCTCCTCGATGCCAACTTGATCGACCGTGCCGATTTCATTGAACAATCGCCGGAAAGCGGCATGAGCAGTGCCTGTCATGGTTCGCGCACTATCCGGCTTCACCCTCCTGAAAACAACGCCAAAGTCGGCTTTCGCCGCCCTGCTCGCGCTCGCGGCGCTCCTGCCCGCCCGGGCCCAGCCCGCCCCCGACTACGCCGGGCCCGTCGCCGCCGCCCAGCTGGCCGAGCCGCGAAACGAGGAGACCAGCGGCCTCGCCGTGTCGCACCGCACCCCGGGGCTGCTCTGGACGCACAACGACAGCGGCGGCGAACCGGTGCTCTTCGCGCTCAACGCCGACGGCTCGTCGCGCGGCCGCATCCGCGTCGAGGGTGTCACGAACTACGACTGGGAGGAGATGGCCTCCTTCGAGCTCGACGGCAAGGCGTGGCTGCTCGCCGCCGACCTCGGCGACAATTTCGGCCGCCGCTCCGCCTGCGTGCTGCACCTCATCGCCGAGCCCGACGCCGCCGCGCTGTCGCCCGACCGCGAGCTGCGCCTGCGCCCCGACTATTCCATCCCCTTCATCTATGAGGACGGTGCCCGCGACGCCGAGGCGCTCGCCGTGGACGTGAAGGAGCGCGCCATCTACATCCTCTCCAAGCGCGAGGACACGCCGCGCCTCTACCGCCTGCCCCTCGCGCCCGCCACGGCGCAGCAGCCCGCGGCAGCGCGGTTTGTCGGCCTCGTGCCCCACCTCCCCCAGCCCACCGCGCTGCAACGCCTCATCCAGCGCCCCACGCAAGGCTACCTCGGCTGGCCCACGGCACTGGATTTCTCCCCCGACGGCACGCTGGCCCTCGTGCTCGTTTACCACCAGCCCCTGCTCTATCCCCGCCACCCCGGCGAAAGCTGGGCCGCCGCCCTCGCCCGCGAGCCCGTGAAACTCACCCCGCACGACCTCCCCCAAGCCGAGGCCGCGTGCTTCTCGCCCGACGGCCGCGCCCTCTACATCGCCTCCGAGAAGACGATGCAGCTCTTGCGCTACGACCGCCGCTGAGAGCTTATCTGAATAACGGCCTGTCCTGTAGCGGCGGTCTATGACCGCCGAACGATCACCACCCCACGCTCGACGGCGGTCACAGACCGCCGCTACAGAAAACCAGGCTGCTGGAAATAGGTTATTCGGATGGGCGCTGAGCTTGGCCTGCCAGTCACCCGCGCCGAAGCCCGACCGGCACCGGACGCAGGCCGACGCCCCGGCGGGGAAATTTTCCCTTGCTCCGGCTCCCTTGCGGATCGATCCGATCAACGCGTGCCGAAAAAGCCCGCGAAATCCAAACCGGCGGGGGCGATTGCCCCCAGGCGCCCCGCCCGCCCATCCCCGCGCCAGCCGGTCGTCTATGTCCAGAAAAGCGAGACGGCCTTTGCGCCCGCCGACGCCGTCGTCGCCGAGGGCCCGGAGGTGCTGCAAGCCAGCAGACTCGCCTACCGCGATGACGCCCGCGGGCTCTATCTCTATCACGGCGACTGTCTGACTGTGATGGACACCCTGCTCGCCAAGCATCCCGGCGGCGTGTTCGACCTGATTTTCGCCGACCCACCCTACTTTCTCTCCAACGGCGGCATCACCTGCCACGCCGGCAGGATGGTGAAGGTGGACAAGGGCGACTGGGACAAATCCCGCGGCCCCGCGCTCAACCACGAGTTCAACACCGAATGGCTCCGCCGTTGCCAGGCTCTGCTCAAACCCAACGGCACCCTGTGGGTCAGCGGCACGCACCACGTGATTTTTTCCGTCGGCTACGCCATGCAGCAGCTCGGCATGAAGATGCTGAACCAGGTCACCTGGCAGAAACCCAACCCGCCGCCCAACCTCGCCTGCCGCTATTTCACCCACTCCACCGAGACCCTCCTCTGGGCCGCGAAGAACGAGCAGAGCCGGCACCGCTTCAACTACGCCGACATGAAGCGCGCCAACGGCAACAAGCAGATGAAGGACGTGTGGACCTTCACCGCACCCAAGCCCGAGGAGAAAATCCTTGGCAAGCATCCCACACAAAAGCCCGTGGCCCTACTCGAGCGCATCATTCTTTCGTCCACCAGTCCCGGTGACTTCGTGCTCGATCCCTTCATGGGCAGCGGCACGACGGCGCTAGCTGCATCAAAATCAGGAAGACGCTTCGTCGGCCTAGATGCCGATCTGAAGTGGGTTCAACTCGCCGAGCGGCGTCTAAAGAACACGCCGACCCAAGAAGCTTTCATAAATACCGGGGGGGGGGCACGTTGTGCTGATTACCCGGTTCGAGGCCTTGAAATTGTTGCGCCCATACATTGGGCAGGATCTCCGTCAGCTGGCCGTGCAGTTCCAGCAACCCGTGTTCGTGAATGGCAACAAGAACAAAGGCTGGGCCGGTTTGGTTCTGGAAAAATGCATCAGCATCGATCCGAACTGCAAATCAGCACCCAATGGTCTCGGCTGGGAGCTGAAAACCACTTCGCTTGTGCTGCGTGATGACCAGTGGCGTCCGAAGGAAACTCTCGCGATCACTATGATCAATCCGACCAGGGATATAGATGTCCCGTTCGAGGAAAGCCACCTCTGGGCCAAACTGAAACGCACCATTGTTTGTGGCCGCGAGTGGGTGACCAAGGATGAGCCGCGTTCGCGTCTCATCCAGGTCAACGCTTTCGATGTCACGGACGAAGAGCTGCTCGCCCATGTGAAGGCCGACTACGAGTTGATTCAGCATACTATTCGGACCAAGGGCTTCGGAGCTCTGTCGCGATCACTGTGCGACTTCATTGAACCCGGCACCAAGGGCAAGGGGCATGGCAGCACGACTCGTGCATACTATGCCAGCAAGAAGCTGGTCGGGCTTATTCTCGGACTCGCAGCTTAGCTAAAAGCCTCGAGCTCTTTGAGCGGCGTGCGCCTCGATCCAGCGTCAAGCTGTCGGCGGATGGGTTTCACTCGCGCAAACACCGGCCCCATTTCTGCGGGACACAGGATGCGGCCAGCTGATCACGCCCGCGGCGGCGGCGTGCGGTCCTCGAGCACCTCGATGCCGTCGAAGATGGTCTGGATGTCGGTGCGCGCGGTGAGCCCGGCCTGCTCCTTCACCTTCGTGATCACCGCCGTGCCCCGGTCGTTCCAGCCCAGCTTGCGGATGTATTCGTTCCAGACCTGCGTCTGGCCGCGGTTCGGCCGCAGGCCCTGGGTGAAGACCCATTCCGCGAGCTCCGCGTCCGTGCCGCCCGCCGCCACGCGGGTCTCGATGGCGGCGAACTCCACGCCGAGAAACCCGCAGAGCTGGCCGTCGAGCCCGAAGGAGAGGCCGTAGTTGCGCTGGAAATCCCCGGGCAGGCGGCCGGCCAGCTTCAGGCGCATCTTGTCGAGCATGCGGCCGAGGTGGTGCAGGCCGCCGGCGTTCCGGTCGTAGGGGGAGCGAATACCTTCCACAGCGGGCATGGCCGGAGCCTTGCGCCGCGCCGCGCCGTGGCAAGGCCGGAGACCGGCGCCCCCGCTCACTCCGCCACCGCCAGCACCGGCCAGTTCTTTCCCACGAAGCGCCGCGCCTCCGCCAGCACCACCTGCACGAGGGGCGACGGCTCGCCAGTCCACAGCGCCGCAATCTCGACCGGCTCGAAACCCTCCAGCGGCAGCACGCGCACGTCCGGATGCTTCACCACCTCGGTCTCGCCGAGGCTGACCCCCATGCCGTAGCCGTTGGCGACGTAACGCGTGACGAGCCCCATCGAGCTCGCCTCGATCGTGTGCGGCCAGTCCGCCTGCCGCTGTTGCAGCCCGCGCCGGAAATTCCGGCTGAGCGGCTCGGTCGGCGGCAGCGAGATCAGCGGCTCCTCAATCGTTTCCCGCGTCCAGAGCTCGGCCGCGGACTTCAATTTGGATTTCCGGTTCACCAACAGGACCAGCGGCAGGCGCAGCAGGCGCACGCAGCGGACGCGCGCCGGCGGCTTGCTCTCGAGCGGCACGATCGCGAGGTCGATCTCGCGGTCGAGCAGCCATTTCTCCATCTCGCCCTGGAAACCCGAGCGCAGCGTCAGCCGCAACCGCGGCTCCTGCTGGCGCAACCGCCCGACGACCGGCGGCAGGTAGTCGCGCAGCACCAGTTCCGAGGCGCCGATGCGCAGGGACGGCGCCGACTGCTGGCGCAGCTTCGCGCCCATGGCCGGGAGATTCTCGAAGAACGGACGGATGAAGGCGTAGAGCTCCTCGCCCTCGCGGGTGAGCCGGAAGGGCTGGCGCTCGAAGAGCTTGGCGCCGAGATCCTCCTCGAGGAGCAGCACCTGGCTGCTGACGGCGGGCTGCTGGATGCCGTAGGGCATGTTGCGCACCGCGCGGCTGATGCCGCCGTGGCGGGCCACGTAGTAGAACAGCTCCAGGTGGTGGATGTTCATGCGGAGGCCGAGACTGCATCCGGCCGGGCGCGTGGCAACGGCGATTCCGCCTCCCCGGTTTCCTCAATGGGTCCCATTGGGTTTATCGATTAACGGTCCCGGCGGCCTTTCCGGTATCTTCCGCCGCCATGGAATCCAAGACCGTCTCGCACACACCCCGCTTCATCGCCTTCGCCCTGCTCGTGCTCGTGCTCGTGTTCCTGCTCACCGGCTGCGTCTCCGGTTTCGACCGCCGTCGCCACGAGGCGAGCAGCGTCGTCCAATTTCTCTACCCGGGAAAGGACCAGCCCTACATCCAGCCGCAGATCCCCACCCTCCGTCTGCCGTTGCGCGTCGGCGTGGCCTTTGTCCCGGCCGGTGCCGCCCCGGAGCGCGCCTCCGCCGCCCCCAGCCGCATCAGCGAAGCCCAAAAGGCCGGGCTGCTGCGTGGCATCGCGCAACAGTTCAAGGAACTGCCCTTCGTCCAATCCATCGAGATCGTGCCCGCCACCTACCTGCGCCCGGGCGGCGGTTTCGCCAACCTCGACCAGCTCCGCGCCCTCATGGGCATCGATGTCGTGGCCCTCGTCGCCTACGATCAGGCGCAGAACACCGGCGACACCGCCTGGAGTCTCGCCTACTGGACCATCGTCGGTGCCTACGTCGTCCCCGGCCAGAAGAACGACACCAGCACGCTGCTGGAGACCGTCGTTTACGACCTTTCCAGCCGCAGCCTGCTGTTCCGCGCCCCGGGCACCAACACCACCGACGGCCACTCCACCCCGATCCGCACGTCCGAGCAGCTGCGCGCCGATTCCGCCGCCAGCCTCGCCGCCGCCGCGAAGGACATGACGGCCAACCTCGCGCAGGAGCTCGAGCTCTTCAAGGTGCGCGTGAAGGAGGAGCCGCAGAACTACCGCGTCGAGCACAAGCCCGGCTACACGGGCGGCGGCGCGCTCGACGGTTCGTTCGCCGCCCTCCTCGCCCTGTTCGCGGCCGCCGCCCTCCTCCGCTCGCGTCGATGAAATCCGTTCGTCCAGTCCTGCTGGCCGCGGCACCCGCCCTGCTCGGGCTGGTGCCCGCCGTCCGCGAGGTCCTCCTCTACGACCGCACCGCCATCCTCCAGGGTGAGTGGTGGCGGTTGTGGACCGGACACTGGATGCACTTCACCGCGTCGCATCTCACCTGGAATCTTCTCGTGCTCGCCGGCGCCGGCTGGTGGTTGGAACGCGTGCAACCGGGCAGCCTGCTCCGCTATCTCGCGGTGGCTGCGCCGATGCTCGGCGTTTCCTTCCTGGCCGGCGCCCCGGGCATGGGCACCTACGGCGGCCTCTCCGGCCTCGCGACCGGCGTGGTCGTGCTGCTCGCGCTGGCGCAGTTGGGCCGCGATCGCGCCGCCCGCGCCTGGTGGCTCGGCCTGCTGGCCCTGGTCGCGCTCAAGCTCGCGCTCGACGCCGCGCAACCCGCCCCGCTCTTTGCGTCGTTCGGCGCGCAGGTCGTGCGTGTCTCCACCTTCGCCCACGTCATGGGCGCGATCACCGCTGTCGGCTTTTTCCTGTCGCGCCGGCTGGGGTGGCGGGATGAACTCAGGCGGCCCGCCGCGGCCCACGCCCAATGAAATCCAATCGCAACTATCCGCTGCTGCTCTCCGGGCAGTTCCTCGGCGCCTTCGGCGACAACGCCATCCTGGCTGTCATTGTCGGGCAGCTGACCTACCTGCAGAAGGCCGGTGCCATCACCGGCGCCGAGCTGCGCACGAGCAATACCCTCTACACGAGCCTGCTCTTCCTGCCCTACGTGCTGCTCGCGCCGCTCGCGGGTTACCTCAACGACCGCTATTCGAAAACCGCGTGGCTCACCGGCGGCAACGCCCTGAAGCTGCTCGGCACCGGCGTGTGCGGGTTGAGCGTGTGGTTCGGGCCGGTGTGGCAGGGCCTCGGCTACCTGCTGGTCGGCGTCGGCGCGTGTTTTTATGGCCCGGCCAAATACGGCATCCTCCCCGAAATCCTGCCGCGCGAGCGCCTCGTGAAGGCCAATGGCACCGTCGAACTGCTCACGCTCGTCGCCATCCTCGGCGGCGCCATCGCCGGCTCGGTGCTGGCGGACGTGTTCAAGGACCGCGTGCTGGTCTCCTACGGCGTGCTCGGCGCCATCTTCGGCGCGGCGCTGCTGTGCAATTTCCTCATGGCCCCCACGCCGGCCAACCCGGAGGTGCGGCTCAACCGGAGCGTGGGCGAATTCACCGGTCATCTGCGCGACCTCCTGCGCTCGCCGCGCCTGGGCCGCGTGCTGGTCGGCACGGCGCTGTTCTGGGTGTGCGGCGCGGCGATGAAGATCAATTTCCAGCCCTGGGGCCTCGACGTGCTGAACCTGCCCGACAACACGCAGATCGCGCTGCTCGGCCTGTGGCTCAGCGTGGGCGTGATGGCGGGCAGCGTGCTCGCCGGCCAGCTCCACCCGGTCGGCGACCTTCGCCGCACCCAGCGCCATGGCTTCGCGTTGGCCGGCATGCTCGCGCTGCTCTGGTCGGTGGACACGCTCGGCTTCTGGCGCGCGCCCGTCGTCCAGCTCGGGCCGCTGCACCTCGTCGTGCCGGTCGTGGCGCTGCTGATCGCCACCGGCTTCGTCGCCGGCCTCTTCCTCATCCCGCTCAACGCCGCGCTCCAGGCCGAGTCGCATCCCGACAAGCTCGGCAAGACCATCGCGGTGCAGAACCTCTTCGACAACCTCGGTATGTTGCTCGCCGGCGTCTTCGTCTTCGCCGGCGTCAAGGCCGGCCTCAGCGCGAGCGGCGTGTTCCTTGGCCTCGCCGTGGCCGTCGCCGCCCTCGTCTCCTGGCTGCGCCTCCCCGCCCAACCCGCCGTCCCCGGAAATTTGTAATACAATGCGTTACAAATTTCCCCGGCCCACTCGTGCATGAAAACCTTTGCCGCTGTTTCGCACCGCGAGAACTGCGGACAAACACCGGGCCGCCAGCAGGCGGCAACGGTGCCCCGCTTCCCATGAAACTTCTCCTCCGCCTCCTCGTCCGCCTTTGTTTCCGGTTCCGCGCCTACAACACTGCGGCGCTGGCCACGCCCGGCCCGGTGCTGCTCGTGCCGAACCACGCCTCGTGGCTGGACTGGCTGTTCCTCGCCGTGGTGCTCGACGACGACTGGAAGTTCGTCACCTCGAGCACGACGGCGCAATCGAACTGGGTTTTGCGCAAGGTCATGATCAACCGCCGCACTTTCCCCGTGGACAACACCTCGCCCTACGCCGTGCGCGACATGGCCGAGCACCTCAAGGCCGGCGGCCGCCTCGTGCTGTTTGCCGAGGGCCGGATCACGCTCAGCGGCAGCCTCATGAAGGTCTATGAGGGCACGGGCTTCCTCCTGCGCCAGGCCAACGCGAAGGTCATCACCTGCTACCTGCGCGGCGCCACGCGCGTGCGCTTCGTGCGGCACCCGGGCTGGACGCGCTGGTTCCCGCGGGTGACGGCGCATTTCAGCGACGCGCTCACCGCGCCAGCCTGCGAAGGCCTGTCCAACGCCGCCGCGCGCACGAAGATTACGACCTGGCTGCGCGACCGCATGACGCTCCAGCAGTTCGAAACCGACCTGGAGTTCGGCGCGCAAAACCTGCTCGCCGCCGTCGCGGAGACCGCCGCCAACATCCCGAATCGCGTCGCGCTGGAGGATGTCACCTTCGCCGAGCTCACCTACCGCCGCCTGATGATCGGCGCCGACGTGCTCGCCGCGCAGTGGCGCCGCCGCCTCGGCCCGGCCGCCGGCGAGCGCATCGGCGTGCTGCTGCCCAACGTGAACTCGCAGCCGGTCACGCTGCTCAGCCTGTGGGCGGCCCGGAAAGTGCCGGCCATGTTGAATTACTCGACCGGCATCCCGGTCATGCTGCAATGCGCCCAGCTCGCCGGCTTGAAGCACATCGTCACGTCGCGGCAGTTTTTGGAGAAGGCGAAGCTCAACATCACGTTCCTCGCCAACGCCGGCATCGCCTTCCACTATCTCGAGGACATCCGCCCCGCGATTTCCGGCTACGCGAAGGCCACCGCGCTCGCCCGCCAAACGCTGGCTTGCGGCGCAGGGTTGCGCGACACGCCGCTGGCCGCGGAGGACACCGCGGTGGTGCTCTTCACCAGCGGCTCGGAGGGCATGCCGAAGGGCGTCGAGCTCAGCCATCGCAACCTGCTGGCCAACGTCCGCCAGGCCATCGCGGTGACCGACGTGACGGATGCCGACCGCTTCTTCAACGCGCTGCCGATGTTCCACAGCTTCGGCCTGCTCGGCGGCACGCTGTTCCCGCTCGTGCGCGGCTGCTACACCTTCCTTTACCCGTCGCCCCTGCACTACCGCGTCGTCCCCACGCTAGTCTATGAAAAGACCTGCACGGTGCTGCTCGGCACGAACACCTTCCTCAACGGCTACGCGCGCAAGGCCCATCCCTACGACTTCAACACGCTGCGCTACCTCATCGCCGGCGCCGAGAAGGTCCAGACCGCCACGCTCGACACCTGGGCGCGAAAGTTCGGCGTGCGCATCCTCGAGGGCTACGGCGCCACCGAGTGCAGCCCGCTGATCAGCCTCAACACCCGCATGGAGCCGGCCATCGGCTCGGCCGGCCGCCTCGTGCCGGGCCTCGAATACAAATTGGAACCCGTCGAGGGCGTCGCGGAGGGCGGCCGCCTGTTCGTGCGCGGCCCGAACGTGATGAAGGGCTACCTCAACCCCGACGCGCAGGCGAAGTTCGCCGCGCACGGCGGCTGGTATGATACCGGTGACATCGTGCACGTGGATGCCGAGGGCTACCTCCACATCCGCGGCCGGATGAAACGCTTTGCCAAGATCAGCGGCGAGATGGTCAGCCTCACCGCCGTGGAGGACGCACTCGCCGGCGCCTTCCCGCAGTTCGGCCTGCGTTGCGCGGTCGCGGTCATCACCCAGCCCGACGAAAACAAGGGCGAGAAGCTCATCGCCGTCACCAACGAACCCCGCCTGCAGCTCGCGGACCTGCGTGCCGCGATCAACGCGAAGGGCCTCTCCAATCTTTGCGCCCCGCGCGCCCTCATCGTCGTCCCCGGCATTCCCAAGCTCGGGACCGGCAAGACCAACCATCGCGAACTCGAAAAACTCATCGCCGCGTAATTTGAAAACGCAGGGGCTGCGCTTGTCGCCGCCCGCGGGTGCCGTCAAGCGGCACCCCTACAAAAAGGAAACCCACCATGAACCCGAATCCCGCCAGCACCGCCCGCCGTCCCGCCCAGGTTTTCCCGTTTCCCCAGGCCGAGGCCTCCTTCGTCCTCGGCCTGGCCGACGCCGAGGATCGCGGGGAGATTTTCCGCCTCCGCCACGAGATCTACGCCCGCGAGCTCGGCCAGCACGCGGTGAACCCCGCCGGCACGCTGCGCGACCCGCTCGACGCGGTGAACATCTACCTCACGGCGCGCTGCGCGGGCGAGATCGCCGGCTTCATCAGCATCACGCCGCCCACGGCACCGGCCTTCTCCGTGGACAAGTATTTCGCGCGCGCCGCGCTGCCCTTCGCCTTCGACGACCAGCTTTACGAGGTCCGCCTGCTCACGGTGCTGCAACCCCACCGCGGCCGCGAACTGGCCATGCTGCTCATGTATGCGGCCTACCGCTGGGTCGAGGCGCACGGTGGCACGCGCATCGTCGGCATCGGCCGCCGCGAGGTGATGGACCTCTACCGACGCGTCGGCCTCGAGCCGGCCGGGCTCTCCACGCAATCCGGGGAGGTCACCTACGACCTGCTGCTCGGCTCCATCAGCGGGCTGCGCCAGCACTCGGCGGAGTTCGCCGCCGTGCTCAGCCGGTTGGAGACGCGCACCGCGTGGCGTCTGCCCTTCCCCTTCCGCCAGCCGGCGGCCTGCTTCCATGGCGGCGCGTTCTTCGGCGCCATCGGCGAGAAATTCGACACGCTCGAACGCCGCCACGACATCATCAACGCCGACGTGCTCGACGCGTGGTTCCCGCCCGCGCCGGGCGTGACCGCCACGCTCACGGACCACCTGCCGTGGCTGCTGCGCACGTCGCCGCCGACGGATTGCGCCGGCCTGATCGCGAGCATCGCGGAAGCGCGCGGCGTGGCCCCGACGAACATCCTGCCCGGCGCCGGCTCGTCCGACCTCATCTTCCGCGCCTTCCGCCACTGGCTCACCGCGGATTCGCGCGTGCTGATCCTCGACCCGACCTACGGCGAATACGCCCACGTCCTCGAAAAGGTCATCGGCTGCACGGTAGACCGGCTGGCGCTGGACCGCGCGCAGGGCTTCGAGGTGAACCTCGCGAAACTCTCCGCCGCGCTGGCGCTCGACTACGATCTCGTCGCGCTGGTGAACCCCAACAGCCCGACCGGCCGGCACGTGCCGCGCGAGAAACTGGAGGCCGTGCTCCGCGCCGCGCCCTGGCACACGCGCCTCTGGGTGGATGAAACCTATGTCGAGTATGCCACAAGTTCAGTCGCTCGCTCGACTGGACTTGTGCCCGCCGAAGCCTTGGCGAAGGCGGGGAGAGAAAACCCTTTTCCATCCGAATCACTGGAGAAATTCGCCGCCGCGTCGGAAAACGTGATCGTCGCGAAATCCATGTCGAAGGTCTATGCGCTCAGCGGCGCGCGCGTGGCTTATCTTTGCGCCGGCCACCACCAGCTCGAGGCCTTGCGTGCCATCACCCCGCCGTGGGTGGTCGGCCTGCCCGCGCAAGTCGCGGCCGTCCGCGCCCTGCAGGACCCCGCTTATTATGCCGCCCGCTACCAGGAGACCGCCGGGTTGCGCGAGTCGCTCGCCTCCGGCCTGCGCGAACTCGGCTGGGACGTGCTGCCGGGCATCGCGAACTTTCTGTTGTGCCATCTGCCGGAGGGCGGCCCCGATGCGGACACCGTCGTGCGCCTCGCCCGGGCCGAGGGCGTGTTCCTGCGCGATGCCGTCCGCATGGGCGCCCGCCTCGGGCCGCGCGCGGTCCGCATCGCCGTGAAGGACGCCGCCGCCAACGCGCGCATGCTCACCGTCCTCCGCCCCATCTGCCCGTCCGGAGCATGGGCCTGAGCTGGGTTCCGCCCCCGCATGCTCAGCCGCTCACTCCTTCTCCTGTTGGCGCTCGCTCCCGCCCCCCGCGCACTCGCCGCCACCGAGCATGTCATCCTGCTCCACGGCCTCTGCCGCACCGGCCGCTCGATGCAGCCGATGGCGGACGCGCTGCAGGCGGCGGGCTATGTCGTCCACAATGTTGACTACCCCTCGCGCACGGCGCCGATCAGCGGGCTGTCCACCCCGGCCATCGCCCCGGCCATCGTCGCGTGCGAGCAGGCCGGCGCCGCGCGGATTCACTTCGTCACCCATTCGCTCGGCGGCATCCTCGTGCGCGATTATCTCGCCACGCACCGCCCGCCGGCCCTCGGCCGCGTCGTCATGCTCGGGCCGCCGAATCAGGGGAGCGAAGTCGTGGACCGGCTCGGCGGCTGGCGGCTCTTCGCCGCCATCAACGGCCCCGCCGGCCGGCAGCTCGGCACCGGCGCGGATTCCGTGCCCAACCGGCTTGGCCCGGTGGACTATCCGGTCGGAGTGATCGCCGGCCGCCATTCCATCAACTGGATCAACAGCCTGCTCCTGCCCGGCCCCGATGATGGCAAGGTCACCGTCGCCCGGACCCGCCTCGCCGGCATGACCGGGCACCTGGTGCTGCCGTGTTCCCATCCCTTCCTGCTGCGCGACCGCACGGCCATCCGCCAGACGATCCATTTTCTGCGCCACGGCCGGTTTCAGGACGCAGTGCCCATCGCCGCGACACCATGACAGTGCCCCGAAAAATCCACCGTCCCCCGACCCGCGGCTGGCGCGATGCCGGAAATGCTGCCAACGTGCGCCATGCCCGATCCGTTTGCCCCCGACCTCGACGCGTATTTCGCCCGCATCGGCTACACCGGCCCGCGCGCGCCCACGCTGGCCGTGTTGCACGCCCTCACCCTGCACCATGCGACCACGATCCCGTTTGAGAACCTCGACGTGCTGCTCGGGCGCGGCATCAGCCTGGCGCCCGAGGCCATCTTCCGGAAACTGGTGCGCGACCGGCGCGGCGGCTACTGTTTTGAGCAGAACAATCTCCTTCTCCTCGTCCTGCGCGCGCTCGGCTACCGCGTGACGCCCATCGGCGCCCGCGTGCGCTGGCAGATCCCGCGCGACATCCAGCCGGCCCGCACGCATCTCTTCCTGCGCGTGCACCTCGCGGACGGCGACTGGCTGACGGATGTCGGCATGGGCGGCGCCTCGCTGACCGGGGCCATCCCGCTGGAGTTCGACCGCGAGTTGCCCACACCGCACGAGCCGCGCCGGCTGGTGCGCGACGGCGAGCGGATGTTCCACCAGTTGTGGACCGGAACCGAGTGGGCGGACTGCTGCGAGTTCACCCTCAACGAGATGTTCCCCATCGACTGCGAGGTGGCCAACTGGTGGACGAGCGCCAGCCCCGCCTCGCATTTCAAGGGCGGAGTCATCGCGGGCCGGGCCAGGCCGGACGGCACGCGCAAGGCGATCCGCGGCGGCGAGTTCACCCACCGGCGCGGCGCCGAGATCCTGGCGAGCGAGGCCATCACCTCCGCCCCGCAGCTGCTCGCGCTCCTCGCGGCGCATTTCGACCTGCTCTTCCCCGCCGACACGCGCTTCGGCGCGCCGTAGGCCCGTCGCGCCAACCGCCTGCCGGCGCGGCCGGCGGATTTCTGGTTTCCAACCCCGCCGCCTTGCCCCATGGGTGACAGCCCGTGACCGATCCCGCCCACCGCAAATCCGTCGGCCTGCTGCTGCTCACCGCGCTGGGGTGGAGCTTGGGCGGCGTGCTCCTGAAATCCGTGGACTGGCCGCCCGTGGCTGTCGGCGGCGGCCGCGGGCTCGTCGCCGCGCTGTTCCTGCTCGCCGTCGGCGGGCGCTCGCTGCGCTTCACCTGGTCGCCGCTGCAGCTCGCGACCGCCCTCGCCTACACGGGCTGCACGGTGCTCTTCGCCGCCGCGACCAAGCTCACCACCGCGGCCAACGCCATTTTGCTCCAATACACCGCGCCGGTCTGGGTCGCCCTGTTCGGCGCCTGGCTGCTGGGCGAGCGCGCCCGGCGGGCCGACTGGTGGACCATCGCCGCCAGCTTCGTGGGCATGGCGGTGTTTCTCTACGACGGGCTGCAGTTCCACAGCCTGACCGGCATCGTGCTCGCCATCGCCAGCGGCGTGGCCTTCGCCGCCATGATCCTGCTCATGCGCAAGCAGAAGGATGGCTCGACACTCGAGGCCGTCATCCTCGGCAACCTGCTGGGCTTCCTCATCGGCCTGCCGGCGATGGCCTCCGCGGGCCTGCCCGATGCCCGCAGCCTGGTGGCGCTGCTGCTGCTGGGCGTGGTGCAACTCGGCATCCCGTATCTGCTCTACAGCCGCGCCATCCGGCATGTGACCGCGCTCGAGGGCGTGCTCATCCCGGTCATCGAGCCCATCCTGAATCCCATCTGGGTGATGCTCGTCATCGGCGAGCGGCCCAGCCCGCTGGCGCTGGTGGGCGGGGCGATTGTCCTCGGCGCCGTCACCTGGCGCGCGGTGGACTCGATCCGCGAGCGCCGGGCGGGCGGCCTCACCCGGCCGCCGGCCGGGCCGGCGGCCGGACCAGGATGAGCACATTGGCGGCCGTGATCAGCCCGCCGCCGGCCAGCAGGTGCCAGGTGATTTGCTCGTTGGCGTAGTCGAACCCGCCCCACGCGGAGAACCACGCGGGCAGGAACAGCACCAGCACGGCGGTAAACACCGGCTCCACGCAATAGATGAGCCCCGCCTCGGTGGCGGAGATTCTCGGCTGCCACTTGATCATGAGGGTGAACGCGCCGAGCGTGCTGAACAGCGTGAGCAGGAGGGTGAGCCCGAGCCAGACGCCCGAGGTCCACGGCACGAGCACATCGGCCGGCGCCGGCGCCGTGCCCAGCGCCATGCCGGTGAAGAGCAGGGCCTGCGTCGCAAACATCACCAGCGTGACCGGCAGCGCGCGGTTGGCGGCGAACTCCCGGCGCTCGAGCAGGAAGATCTGCATCATGAAGAACACCGCGCTGACCAGCGTCTCCACCTCGCCGCGGCCGAGGTGCAGTGTCCGGAAATCAAACCGCCCGAGGATCGCCACGCCGGGGAGCACCAGCGCGCAGCAGGCCAGCACGGCGGCCGGCGGCCAGCGGCGCTGGCGCCATGCGATCCAGACCGGGATCATGACCGCGTAGATCTGGGTGAGGAAGGCCGAGGTCGAGGCGCTGGTGAACTGCAGCCCGTCGTTCTGGAACAACATGCCGGCGCCGAGGGTGAGCCCGATGAGCACGCCCTGCCGCAGCTCCAACCGCGTGAAGGTGCGGAGCTGCCGGCCGAGCACCAGCAGCAGCACGAGCGTGCCGAGCAGGAAACGCGGCGCGATGGAGCCAGCCGTGATGAACCACGTGCCGCTGGCCGGCAGCACCTGCCGGTGCGCCAGCGCGAGCGCCTTCACGAGCGGAAAGCTCAGCCCCCAGAGGAACGTGGCGAGCACGAGCATCAGGAGCGCCTGCGCGTGGACGGAGCGGCCGGAGGGCGTCATGGGGCAAAACAAAACCGCCGCGGATTGCTCCGCGGCGGTCTCGAAAGTTTCGCTGAGAGCGGATGCCTCAGGAGACGTGCTTGCTGACCAGCTTGGTCATGTCGAACATGCTGACAGTGGACTTGCCACCGAAGACAACCTTCAGCGCGGCGTCCGCGTTGATGTTGCGCTTGTTCTTGGTGTCCTGGAGACCGTTCTTCTTGATGTAGGCCCAGAGCTTCTTGGTGAGCTCTGTGCGGGGAAGCGGCTTCGAGCCCACGATGGGGGCGAGAGCAGCGTCCGGAGTAACCGGCTTCATGAAAGCGGCGTTGGGTTTGCGAGCGGATTTTTTAGCCATAGTGGTATTCGTCATAGAACCGGTGGCACCCAATGCAACGATTTTCTAGAGGGGAAATCACTTTTTCCAGAGGGAGAAACCGGATGATTCCCGCCAAAATAGTCTTGCGGCAATTGCGCCGCGCGCCCGGCGCGGCTAGGCCGCGTCCGGCGAATCCACCTGCACGAACTGGCGGTAAAGGGCGGCGTAGTGGCCGGCCTGCGCCAGCAAGGCGGCGTGGGTGCCGCGCTCGATGATGCGCCCCTGGTCCAGCACCAGCACCAGATCGGCGTGCCGGATGGTGCTCAGGCGGTGCGCCACCACGAAGCTCGTGCGCCCGCGCAGGAGCGCCGCCAGGGCCTTTTGCAACCGGGCTTCCGTGAGGGCGTCGATGGAGCTGGTCGCCTCGTCGAGCACGACGAGCCGCGGGTCGGCGAGCAGGGCGCGCGTGAAGCAGACCAACTGCCGCTGCCCGAGGGACAGCCCCGCGCCGCGCTCCCCCACCTCCGTGGCCAGCCCCTGCGGCAGCGCCTCCAGCAGGTCCAGGCAGTCGAGGCGGCGGGCGGCCTCGCGCACCTCCTCCTCGGTCGCCTCCGGCTTCGCCAGCCGGATGTTTTCCAGCACCGTGCCGGTGAAAAGCAGGTTCTGCTGCTGCACCATGCCCATCTGCCGGTGCAGCGAATGGCTGGTGACCGCGCGGATTTCGCGCCCGTCCACCCGAACCTCGCCGCGGGTCGGCAGGTAGAACTTGGCGACGAGATTGATGATGGAGCTCTTGCCGCTGCCGGTGTGGCCGACGAGCGCGACGGTCTGCCCCGGCTCCACCGCGAAGCTGACGTCGTGCAATACCGGCTTGGCCGGATCGTAGCCGAAGGTGACGGCCCGGAACTCGACGCGGAGGCCGGCGTTTTCTGCGGGCGGGGCGCCCCCGCCCCGCGGTTGTCCGTCCTCGCGGGGTGCGGTCACCCCGCCGACAACACCCGCCGGCCGCGGATCCGGCAGCGCCACCGCCGCCGGGTCGTCCTCCCATTCGGGCTGCACGTCGATCAGGCGGAACACCCGCTCGGCGCCGGCCATGGCGGTGAGGGCCTGGTTGTATTGGTTGCCGATCACCGAGATCGGCGCGAAGAACTGGTTGGCGAGCAGGAAGAAGGTGATGAGCCCGCCGAGCGCCATGTCGCCCTGGAACACGCGCCAGCCGCCAAACATGAGCAGCGTGGCGACAAAGAACTGGCTGTTCAGCTCGAGCAGCGGCGTGAGGATCGCCGAGGTGCGGGCCAGCGCGATGTTGTAGCGCGCATGGTCGGCCAGCAGGCTGCGGAACAGCCCGGCGTTGGTCTCCTGTCGCACGAAGCCCTGGGTCACCCGGATGCCGTTGACCGACTCGGCCAGCGTCGCCGTCACCCGGCTGAAGCTCTCCTGCGAGGCGCGGGTGTAGTGGCTGAGCTTCACGCGGAAATGCCGGTTGAGCGCCCACAGCACCGGCGCCATGGCCAGCACCACGAGGAACAGCACCCAGTCGATCCACAGCAGCACGGCCGCCGTGAAGAACATCGAGCCGAACTGGATCACGCTGACGAACAGCACATCCTGGATGCCGACGCGCACCGCCTCCACGTCGCTCGTCACCCGGCCGATGACGCGGCCGATCTTCACGCGGTGGAAGAAACTCATCGGCTGCCGCATGGTGACGGCAAAGATGTCCCGCCGGAGCCCGTTCACCACCGTCTCGCCGATCTCCAGCGCGAAGCGCTGGCGGAAATGGAAGATGCCGTCCGTGGTCAGCGCGAGCAGGCCGTAGCCCGCCACGCCGAGCGCGAGGCCCGCGAAATCGCGCGCGGTGATCGGCCCCTTGATGACCAGCGCCACCACCCAGCCCAGGGCCGGCAGCTGCGCCGCGCGGATCACGGTGAGGATGATCAGCGCCGTCACCTTGCCCCGGACCGGCCGCGCGTAGGTGAAGAGCCGCCGGATCAGGCCCCACTCGAGCGGCTTCTGCAGCTCCTCGTCCTCGTCGTCGCGCACGCGGCGGACCAGGCCGATATCATCGCGGATTTTGCCCGGGATCATGCGCCGCCCTCCCGGGAACCCCGTTCATTTTCCACCCTGTTGTCATTCTGAGCGCAGCGAAGAATCCATCGCCACGACCACCATGCCGCGAGTTCACGCATGGACTCTTCGCTCCGCTCAGAGTGACGGCTCAAAGGGATCATGCGCCGCCCTCCCGTTCGCGCAGCTTCAGCTGCTGGAGTTCCCGCGCGTCCACCAGCTGCAGGTCGGCGACGCGCAGGTAGGGGCCGGGCACCTTCATCAGCTCCTCGTGCGTGCCGCGCTGCACGATGCGGCCGGCCTCCAGCACGATGATGAAGTCGGCCCGCCGCAGCGTGCTCAGCCGGTGCGCCACGATGAACGTCGTGCGCCCGGCGATGGCGCGGTCGAGCGCCTCGAAGATCTCGTGCTCGGTCTCGCTGTCGATCGCCGCCGTCGGGTCGTCGAGCAGCATGATGGCCGGCTCGAGCAGGACGGCCCGCGCGATGGCCAGCCGCTGGCGCTGGCCGCCCGAGAGGCTCTGCGCGCCCTCGCCGAGCAGCGTGTCGTAGCCCTGCGGCAGGGCCGTGATGAAATCGTGCGCCGCGGCGATCCGGGCCGCCTGCTCGATCTGGGCGCGCGTGGCGTTGGGGTGGCCGAAGGCGATGTTGGCCGCCACCGTGTTGGAGAAGAGGAAGCTCTCCTGGAAGACGATGCCGATGTTCCGCCGCACGTCGTCGAGGTCGAGCGTGCGCACATCGTCGCCGTCAAGCAGCACGCGGCCGGCCGTGGGGTCGAAGAAGCGCGGGATCAGGCTCATCAGCACGCTCTTGCCCGCGCCGGTGGCACCGAGGATGGCCACGCACTGGCCGGGCCGCACCTCGAGGTCGATGTCGCGCACCACCGCCTCGGTGCCGGCGTAGGCGAAGGACACGTTCTCGAAGCGCACGCCGCCGGCGAGCCTGGGGCGGCGGGCGGCCCCGGGGGCGTTCCTCACCTCCACCGGCGCATCCAAGATTCCAAAGACCCGGCGCGCGCCGATGAGCGACTGCTGCACGCTGTTCACGATCGTGGCCACGTTGTTCACCTGCCCGGAGAACTGCTCCAGCAGGCCGGCAAAGACCACGAGGCCGGTGCCCAGCGGCAGCCGGTCGTGCGCCACCAGCCAGCCGCCGTAGCCGAGCAGCACCATCATGTTGACGCGGGTGAGAAAACCGACGGCCGGGGAGAACAGGCTCACCCGCCAGAAGATGCCGCGCTGCTGGTCGAAGCAGGCCTGGTTGGCCGCGTCGAACTGCGCGCGCGCCTCGGCCTCGCGGCCCATGCCCTTCGTCACCGCCGCGCCCATGACGCCTTCCGCGAGGGTCTGGACCATCTTCTCGACCAGCGTGCGGTTGTGGGCGTAGGCCGGCTGGATCTGCCGCGAGAAGGCCGCCGACATGAACCAGAGGACGGGCGTCGTGGCGAGGCAGGCGACGGTCAGGGCCGGGCTCAGGCTGGCCATGTAAACTATGTAGGCGGTGAGGGAGATGCCCATGATCACGCTCTGGATCAGCACCTGGTCCACGAACATGCGCACCGACTGCACGTCGCCGGTCACCCGCGTGATGATCGAGCCGGTGTTGTTGGCGTCGAAGAAGCGGAAGCTCAGCCGCTGCAGCTTGTCGTAAACCTCCCCGCGCAGGTCCACCACGAGCTTTTGCTGCACGAGCCGGTTGACGGAGACGGCGTAGGCGTAGTTGAGCAGGGCGCGGATGAGGGCGAAGACCAGGATCAGCCCCGCCAGCAGACCCAGCACCTGGAGCGGCGGCCAGGTCTCCGGCAGGGCGACATGCAGCGGGTTGGCGCCGAGCGGGGTGCCGTCGAGCTTGTGCCGGATGTAGTCGATGCCGAGGCCGGTGAAGCTCAGGCCGCCGATGCCGAGGGTGAGCAGCACCAGCTGGATGCCGAGCACCTGCAGGCAATGCAGCCGGTAGCGCCACGCCAGCCCGAACAACCGCCGCACCAGTTCCCGGTTGGCGGCGGGGGCGGGGTCGGCGAGAGCGGGCTCAGCGGTCATGAAAGCCCCACGCTACGGAGAAGCCTTTTTACTGCACGAAATATTTTCGCCGGCCGCGCCCCGGGCCGCCGCCGGCGCTCGGCCTACTCCGCGCTTGCCAAAAATGGCCCCCCGGCCAGCCTGCCGCTGTCGGGTTGGTTGTTTGTTAGATTCTATCGCCATGGAGAATTGTCAGGTGAGCGACCTTGTTCAGTGATGATTTGAAATCCGGATTTTCGGGGACGGGCGGTAAGGCGACAGCATCAGCTCCCATCATCACATGTCCGAAAACAACAAGCTCTACGTGGGGAATCTGCCCTTCGCCAGCACCGCCCAGGATCTTGAGGCCCTGTTCGGCCAGGTTGGCACCGTCAATGTCGTCGAGATCATCTTCGACAAGTTCACCGGTCGCTCCCGCGGCTTCGCCTTCGTCACGATGGCCAACGGCGACGAAGCCCAGAAGGGCGTCGAGAAATTTCACGGCCACGAGATCGACGGGCGTGCCCTGGCGGTCAACATCGCCCGGCCGCGCGAAGAGCGCCCGGCCCGCTCCTTCGAGGGCGGCGGCGGTGAACGCGGCGGCTACGGCGGCGGCCGTGGTGGTCGTGGCGGCGGTGGCGGCTACCGCGGCGGTCGCGGTGGCGGCGGCGGTGGTTATCGCGGCGGCGGCTACGGCCGCGAATAAGCCCCCGCTCCCAATGTCAGTGCAAAAGCCGGACGCCCGTCCGGCTTTTTTGTTTTCCTTTTGTGCGAGCGCCGGCTCCGGCTTGGTTGGTGTGGGCGGCGTGCTCTCCTGCATTACAACCGGGCTTCCGTTCACCTTTCAGTGCCTGACTGTGGGAGCGAGCTTGCTCGCGACCTCGCCCAAAAATCGCGAGCAAGCTCTCTCCCTCATTTCCCAACTGCTTGGTTCCGCCTGCAGAACTGCCCGGAAGCTTGTCCCCCGTTGCCCCGCCCTCGCCCGCAAGTCGGTTCTACAAAAACCGCTTCGCCCACGCCGGGTCCGCCAGCGGGCGCGGCCGGTATTCGCCAAACAGCGCGTAGCGGAACCGGGCGACGAGCTTGTAGCCCGGATCCCGCAGCCCGGCGGGCAGCACCCGCAGCCAGGTCACCAACCGCCAGACTCCCCCGACCTCGGCCGCCGCCGCCAGGGCGCCATCCGTCCGGAGCAGCGGCGCATGGTCCCCGGGATGCGCCCAGTCCCGGACAAACACCAGCGAATCGAAATCCTCGGTCGGCAGCCCGTGCGCCCGCAGATACGCCTGCGCCGCCTCGCCCTGGAGCGGGGCATAGTGCAGGCGCCCGGCCCGATCCGTGGCGAGCAGCCGCCGCACGGCCCAGTTGCACAGGCCGCAGGTGCCATCATAGAGCAGGACCGGCCGGGGTGGTTTCTCGCTCACAGCAGCGTCCCGCGCAGGATGACGAACGCCAGGCTGAAATAGATCACCAGCCCCGTCACGTCCACCAGTGTCGCCACGAACGGGGCGCTCGAGGTCGCCGGGTCGAAGCCGAGTTTCTTCAGCGCCAGCGGCAGCATCGAGCCCATCAGCGAGCCCCACAGCACGATGCCGACCAGCGAGGCCCCGACCGTCGCCGCCACCAGCAGGTAGTGCGCGCCATAGATGTCGCTGAACTGCGCCCAGATGACGATGCGCAGGAAGCCGATGCTTCCGAGGATCGCCCCGAGCATCAGCCCGGCGGCCAGCTCGCGCCGCATCACCCGCCACCAGTCCCGCAGCCGGAACTCGCCGAGCGCCAGCGCGCGGATGACGAGCGTGGCGGCCTGCGATCCGGCATTGCCGCCCGAGCTGATGATCAGCGGCACGAACAGCGCGAGCACCACGGCCTTGGCGATCTCGTCCTCGAAGTAGCTCATTGCCGTCGCCGTCAGCATCTCGCCGAGGAACAGCACCACCAGCCACCCGGCGCGCTTCTTCACCATCTTGGTCAGCGCGATGGTGGTGTAGGGCTCGTCGAGCGTCTCGCTGCCGCCGAGCTTCTGGATGTCCTCGGTCGCCTCCTCGGCGGCCACGTCGAGCATGTCGTCCGCCGTGACGATGCCGATGAGCTTGTGGCCGGGGCCGATCACCGGCAGGGCGACCCGGTCGTGCTGGCGGAAAATCTGCAGCGCTTTCTCGCGGTCGTCGGCGGGCGCGAGCCGGGCGTAGTTGCCGTCCATCAGCGCGCTGACCTTCGTCTCCGGGTCGGCGAGCAGGAAGCGGCGCACCCGGACGTCGTCGAGGAGCACCCCCGCCTCGTCGGTCACGTAAACCATGTTCAGCGTCTCCCGGTCGAAGCCGTGGGCGCGGATGTAGGCCAGCGCCTCGCGCACGGTCCACTCCGGCCGCACGGCGACGAAATCGAGCGTCATCATCCGGCCGACGCTGTGTTCCGGATAGGCCAGCAGCTCCTGGGCGACCTTGCGTTCCTCGGGGGAGAGCAGCGAGAGCAACTGCATCGCGACGTCGAGCGGCAGCTCGTTCAGGAAGGCCGTGCGATCATCGGACGGCAGCTCGCTCAGCAGGGCGGCCACCTGCGGCTGGGTGAGGGCCTTGAGCAGGTGGGTGCGGGCACCCGGCGCGACGTAGGCAAAGATCGCCGCCGACAATTCCTGGGAGCAGCCGCGAAACAACGTGGCCAGCTGCTCCACCGGCAGCTCCGCCAGATGCGGCGCCACATCCGACGGCAGCGACGGCGCCAGTTTCGCCTTCAGGCCCGCAAAATCCTTGTTCGCCAGCAAGGTGCTGACCTCCGCCTTAAAGTTGCTGGCCTGCACAGGCATAGGCGCAGCCTAAGAGTCCCGCTCCGGCCAAGGCAATCCCAGCCCCGCCGCAAAAAGGCGCTTGACGCAGGAAACTGATAATACTTTTATAGTTTCCATAGGTTTATGCCTCGCCCCCCCAAAACCACCGCCACCCCCGTCCTCGCCCGCATCGTGAGCCAGGCGCGCATGCACTTCTTCGAGCACGGTTACTGCCAGTGCACGATGGACGAGCTCGCCGCCGAGCTCGGCATGAGCAAGAAGACCCTCTACGTGCATTTCCCGAGCAAGGAAGCGATCATGGCCGCCGTGATCGACGACCTCGGCCGCGAAATCCGCGCCTCCGCCGATGCGCTCTTCGCCAACCGGCAGCTGAACTTCGCGGAAAAACTCCGCGGCTTCGCCGAGGGCATGGTGGAGCGGCTGACCAAGACCAGCCCCCGCCTGCTGCGCGACCTCCAGCGCTTCGCGCCCGATCTCCACCGCAAGCTCGCCGAGATGCGCGAGCGCAACATTCCCTACGTCTTCGGCCGCTTCATCGAGGAGGGCCAGCTGGCCGGCATGGTGCGCACCGATGTGCGCACCGATTTCGCCGTCGCCTTCTTCCTTTCGGCCATGAACGGGCTGGTCCAGCCCGCCGCCATGGAACGCCTCGGACTCACCCCCCGCGACATCCCGCCCCGGGCCATCGAACTCTTTTTCGGCGGGCTCCTCACGCCCGCCGGCCGCCAAGAACATGAAAAACTATTCCCGCGCTAAGATCGCGCTCGTCGCGCTGGCCGCCTTTCTCCTCGCGGCCTGCGCCCGCCGCGAATCGTCCGCCTACCAGGGTTACCTCGAGGGCGAGTTTGTCTATGTCGCCGCGCCGCTGGCCGGCCAGCTCGAGCAGCTCGCCGTCACCCGCGGCGCGCGCGTCGAGGCCGGCGCCCCGCTCTTCGCCCTCGAGCAGGGGGCCGAGCTCTCCGCCCTGCGCGAGGCGGCCGAGCGGCTGCGCTCGGCACAGGCCCGGCTCGCCGATTTGCGCAAGGGTTCGCGCCCCAGCGAGCTGGCCGCCCTCGGGGCCCGCCTCGCCCAGGCCCGCGCCACCGAGGAGCTCTCCGCCCTCGAGCTCCAGCGCGCCACCCAGCTCCACCGGACGACGGTGCTCTCCGACGGCGACTTCGACCGCGTCCGGCTCGCCCACGAGGCCGCCAGCAAGCAGGTGGCGGAGGCGGCCGCGCAGCTGGATACCGCCCAGCTCGGCGCGCGCGCCGACACCATCGCCGCCGCCGAGGCGGAAGCGGGTGCCGCGCAGGCCGCCCTCGATCGCGCCGGCTGGAACGTCGCGCAAAAGAACCGCGCCGCCCCGGTCGCCGCGCTCGTCTACGACACGCTGTATCGCGCGGGCGAGTTCGTCGCCGCCGGCCAGCCGGTCGTCGCACTGCTCCCGCCCGCCAGCCTCAAGGTGCGCTTCTTCGTCCCCGAGGCCGGCCTCGCCGCGCTCAAGGCCGGCCAGCCGGTGCAGGTGGCCATCACCGGGCAACCCCCGCTCACCGCGCGCATCAGCTACCTGTCGCCCAAGCCCGAGTTCACCCCGCCCGTCCTCTACAACCGCGAAAACCGCGCCAAGCTCGTCTTCATGGTCGAGGCCGTCTTCGACCCGGCCGCCGCCCGGGACCTGCATCCCGGCCAGCCGGTGGATGTGACGCCCTCCAATTGATTCACCGCTTCCTGTCATTCTGAGCGAAGCGAAGAATCCAGCATGATCCACGACCGCGCCTATCCCGCTGGATCCTTCACTTCGTTCAGGATGACACGCTAAAACATGTCTTTGCTTTCCTCAGACCTCGTCATCGACGTCACCGGCGTCACCAAGCGCTTCGGCCGCAAGACCGTCGTCAACGACGTCGCCCTGCAGGTGCGGCGCGGCGAGATCTACGGATTCCTCGGCCCCAACGGCTCGGGCAAGACGACGTTCATCCGCATGCTCTGCGGCCTGCTCACCCCCGACGCCGGCAGCGGCACCTGCCTCGGCCACGACGTGCTCACCCAACAGGCCGTCATCAAGCGCGAGGTCGGCTACATGACGCAGAAGTTCAGTTTCTACGAGGATCTCAGCATCCGCGAGAACCTCGACTTCATCGCCCGCATCTACGCCGTGCCCGACCGCGCCGCCGCCGTGCAGCGCAGCCTGGAGCAGCTCGGGCTGGCCAACCGCAGCCGCCAGCTGGCCGGCGAACTTTCCGGCGGCTGGAAACAGCGCCTCGCGCTCGCCGCCTGCCTCATCCACTCGCCCAAGCTCCTCCTGCTCGACGAGCCGACGGCCGGGGTGGACCCGAAGGCCCGCCGTGATTTCTGGGACCAGATCCACCGGCTCGCCGCCGACGGACTCACCGTGCTCATCACGACCCACTACATGGACGAGGCCGAGCGCTGCCACCGCCTCGCCTACCTCGCCTACGGCAACCTGCTCACGCACGGCACCGTGGACGAGGTCGTCGCCCGTGCCGGCCTCACCACCTGGGAAGTGACCGGCGACAACCTGCCGGTGCTCGCCGCCTCCCTGCGCGGCCGCCCGGGCGTCGAGCAGGTCGTGCCCTTCGGCAACACCCTGCACGTCACCGGCCGCGACGCCGCCCGGCTCGAGGCCGCCGTCGCCCCGTGGCGCGCGGCCGGCGGCCACCGCTGGACCCGGATCCCCGCCGGGCTGGAGGATGTGTTCATCAGCCTGATGGAAACCGCCAAGGACAACTTCGCCTGAACATGCCGCGGTTTTCCCTCCATCGATTCTGGGCCGTCGTGCTCAAGGAATTCATCCAGATGATGCGCGACCGCGTGACGTTTGGCATCATGGTCGGCATCCCGCTGATGCAGCTCCTGCTCTTTGGCTTCGCCATCAACTCCGACCCGAAGCACCTGCCGACCGCGCTCCGGGCCGCCGACCAGGGGCCCTTCGCCCGCAGCTTCGTCGCCGCGCTCCGGCAGAGCGACTACTTCGCGCTCGTGCGCGAGCCGGCCACCGATGCCGAGGCCCAGCGCCTCCTCCAGCTCGGCGAGGTGCAGTTCGTCGTCAACATCCCGGAGGATTTCTCCCGCCGGCTCCTGCGTGGCGAGCGTCCCACCGTGCTGATCGAGGCCGATGCCTCCGACCCGGCGGCCACCGGCCCGGCGGTGGCCGCCGCGCGCACGCTCGCCGCCACCGTGTTCGACCGCGACCTCCGCGGCCCGCTCGCCCGCCTGCGCGGGCAGGACGGGCCGGTGGTCTTCGCCGTCCACGCCCAATACAATCCGGAAAACATCACCCAATACAACATCGTGCCCGGCCTCATGGGCGTCGTGCTCACCATGACGATGGTGATGATCACGGCGCTGGCCATCACCCGCGAGCGCGAGCGCGGCACGATGGAGAACCTGCTGGCCACGCCCGTGCGCCCGATCGAGGTGATGCTCGGCAAGATCCTGCCCTACATCGCCGTCGGCTACATCCAGGTCACGCTCATCCTGCTGGCCGCGCGCTTCGTATTCCAGGTGCCGATGCTCGGCAGCGTGCCGCTGCTCTACGCGGTGGCCCTGCTCTTCATCGCGGCCAACCTGGCCGTCGGCATCACGTTCTCGACACTGGCGAAGAACCAGCTCCAGGCCGTGCAGATGGCGTTCTTCTTCTTCCTGCCGTCCATCCTGCTCTCCGGCTTCATGTTTCCCTTCCGCGGCATGCCGGAGTGGGCGCAGTGGCTCGGCAGCGTCCTGCCCAACACCCACTTCCTCCGCATTGTGCGCGGCATCCTGCTCAAGGGCAACGGCCCGCTGGAAATCGCCCCCGAGATCTGGCCCCTGCTGCTCTTCCTCATCGTGGCGATGGCCATCGGCGTGAAGCGCTACCGGCAGACGCTGGATTGAGGGGTGCTGCAGCGGGCGCCCCCTTATACTATTAAGATTCGCGTAATGGACTGACGCTCGTGTTTCCGAAGGTAGGGCGGGGCGGCCCGCCCCGCCGCGAACAGGATATCGCGCTCCCGGCGCACCGGGCCGGTGCGCCCCACCTGTCAGTCTGATAGGCGAGGCTCAATAAGAGTTCATTTCAAAACCAGTCTTGTCATCGCGAGCCCGGCAGAGCCGGGCGTGGCGATCCAGCCGAAGTTCAGCTGGATTGCTTCGTCGCTCCGCTCCTCGCAATGACCGTCCAAAAACTAAGGGATATTGGCCTTACTTCTTCTCCACGTTCAGCGTGTGCACCGTCTGCGTCGGGAAGGCAAATTCCAGCCCGCGCGCGGCGACGGCGCGCATGATGGCGAGGTTCAGCCGCTGGCGCAGCGCCATGTGCCGGGCGAAATCCGGATCCTTCGTCGCATAGACCACCCAGAGGTCCAGGGACGAGGCACTGAGATCGCGGAACCACACGTGCGTGTCGGGCGTGTTGACCTCCGCCTCCGCGTTGATGAGCCCGCGGATTTCCGCGACGATCGCCTCGAGCTGCGCCGGCGTGGCCTCATAGGTGAGGGTAAACACCTGCTCGACGCGGCGCGCCGTGAAGCGCGAGAGATTCGTGATGGCCTCGGCGGCCACGATCTTGTTCGGGATGATCACGAGCGACCGGTCCACCAGCCGGAGCTTGGTGGAGCGCAGGCCGATGTCCTCGACCGTGCCGGTGTTGCCCGCCACCCGGATCGTCTCCCCGACCTTGAAGGGCTGGTCGATGGCCACGACCACCGACCCGAACATGTTGGCCAGGGTGTCCTGCGCCGCGAGCGCGAAGGCCAGGCCGCCGATGCCGAGGCCGGCGAGCAGCGCCTTCACGTCGAAGCCGAGGCTCTGCACCACCATGAGCACGCCGAAGGCGAAGAATACCGTGAGCAGCGACTTCTTGATCCACGGCATGAACGCCGCCACGCCCATCTGTTTTTTCAGCGCGATCTCCTGGGCGTGGTCGAGCAGCGCGTCGAAGGCCCGCAGCAGCCCCCAGAACACGACGAGCGAGAACGCCACGGTGGCGCCGTAGCCGAGCAGGTCGTCGGTGGCGGCGGACAGCTTGAGCACCTTCAGCGCCCCAAAGACGCCGACCAGCATGAGGAAGGTCGCCACCGGCGCCTCCAGCGCGGGCAGGAGCTTGTCGTCCAGGGTGGACTGCGTCCGGGCGGAAAGCTTGCGCAGCCAGCCGAAGACCCAGCCGGTCACCAGGCGGCGCACCAGCAGGGAGGCCACGAGGAACAGCGCGGCGACGATGTAGTGGGTGAGCGTGTTGTCCGTGCTCCGGACATCAAAGAGCTCGAGCGCGGCGTCCACCATGTGCTCCAGGAAGTCCGGCGTGTGCGGGGCGGCCCGCCCCGAGGCGACGGCGGCGGCGGCCTGCGTGGCCAGGTCCGGCCCCGGCGCGGCCGCCGGGGCAACGGCCTCCTGCGCGAGGGCGGCGGTGGCAAGGGTGACAAAAATCAGCAGGTGGCGGAGCAGTTTCATGTTCTGGCGCCAATCAACCTCCCGGCCCCGGCTTGTCAAAGTTTTCGCAGGGAGCGGGGCCGCTGGAAACCAGCCCGGCTATTCCACCCACTCCCCGCTTGCTCCGGGCCCCGCGGCCGGCCCAGACTCCGCGGCACATGATTCCCGCTCTCGCCATGTTCAGTTCCATGCCCTGGTGGGCCTGGGCCGGATTTCTCGCCTTCGTCGCGCTCATGCTCGCGCTGGATCTCGGCGTGTTCAACCGCAAGGCCCACGTCGTCTCCCTCAAGGAGGCCCTCGCGTGGTGCGCCGTCTGGTTCGGCCTGGCGATGGCCTTCAACCTCCTCGTCGCGCTGAAGATGCCGGATACGGCGGCGGGCAAGCCGGCGCTCGAGTTCTTCACCGGTTACATCGTCGAGATGTGCCTGAGCGTGGACAACGTCTTCGTCTTCATCGTCATCTTCCAGTATTTCCGCGTCGAGCCGAAGCACCAGCACCGCGTGCTGTTCTGGGGCATCCTCGGCGCCGTGGTCATGCGGGCGCTCTTCATCTTCGCCGGCATCAGCCTGATCAACGCCTTCCACTGGATCATCTACGTCTTCGGCGCGTTCCTCGTTTACACCGGCGTCAAGCTGGCGCTGCCGAAAAAGGCGGACGGCTTCGAGCCCGAGAAAAACCCGGCGGTGAAGCTCGCCCGCCGGTTCATCCCCGTCACGAACCACTTCGAGGGCGGCCGGTTCTTCACCCGGGTCGGCGGCCGGCTCCACGCCACGCCGATGTTCCTCGTGCTGCTCATCGTCGAGACGACGGACGTGATGTTCGCCCTCGACTCGATCCCGGCCGTCATCGCGATCACGCGCAACGAGTTCATCGTCTTCACGTCGAACATCTTTGCGATCCTCGGCCTGCGCTCGCTCTATTTCGCCGTCGCCGGCATCATGCAGCTGTTCCGCTACCTCAACATCGGCCTCGCCGTCATCCTGTGCTTCGTGGGCGTCAAGATGATCATCTCCCACTACTACCCGATCGATATCCGCATCTCCCTCGGCATCATCGGCACCGTGCTGGCCGCCTCCATCCTGGCCTCGGTGCTGATCCCGCAGAACCGCCAGCCGGAGTAATACCAGCGTCCCTTCGCTTTTGGCCTGTCATTGCGAGGAGCGGAGCGACGAAGCTACCGAGGCCGTAGGCCGACAGTCGGTCATCCAGCTGGATCGCCACGGCCCGCTTTGCGGGCCTCGCGATGACAAAGGTCTAAAAGCTGCGGCGCGGCATATGAGCCTATCCGAATAACCTGTTCCCGGCAGCCCGGTTTTCTGTAGCGGCGGTCTGTGACCGCCGTCGAGCGTGGGGTGGATCGTTCGGCGGTCATAGACCGCCGCTACAGGACAGGCCGCTATTCGGTTGGGCTCAAAACCACCTCAGCGGCCCGAGCCGGCACACACCTCGGCGATGTCCGCCAGCTCATGCAGCAGCGGCAGCTGCGCTTCGAGCCGCGCCAGGGTGGTCCCGCTGATATTGCCCTGCTCGGCATAGCGCACCAGCGCGGCCTCCAGCCGGTAGCTGCCGCCGGTCCGCCCCGGGGCCTGCGCCATGAAGCGCGCGCGGATGCCGGGCACGAGCGCGGCGGCGAGAACCTCCGGTTGGTTGGTGCGCACGAACCATGCGTCGTCAAAGGCCCGGTCCCCGACCTGGATTTCCTTCGCCCCGAAGAGCTCCAGGATTTTTGCGCCCAGCCCCTGCCGGCTGAGCTCGAAGGTGAGCTCCCCCGTCGCCCGCGGCACCACGCCCACCGCGATCCAGTGGGTGCGCGACTTCCCGCTGCCCTGGGTGTAGCTCCAATAGCGGATGGTCCGGCCATGCTGCTCCCCCTCCAGGCTCTTCACCGCCACGAAGCCGAGGAGCACCTCCTCCTCCAGGCGCAACCCGTTCCGCCCGGCAAAGGCCTGCGCCTCGTCCCGGGTCCGGCGCGAATGCACCTGCAGGAAGCGCACGAGAATCACAAAACCCAGGAGCAGCGCGGGCAGGATCAACAATCCGGGCGTGAAGGCGGCGATCATGGCCCGGAGGCAAGCAGACCCCGCGGCCTCCGGCCAATGTTTTCCGCCGCGCCGGTTGACACGACCAGGCATCGCCTTGCCCCGCAGCCCCGCGCAACGCCCTCCGGCAAACAAAACCGCCGGGCGCATATCTGCACCCGGCGGTCGCACACACAGTTTCCCCGTTGCCGGGGAGATACCCCACAGGCTTTAGTTGATCGCGATCTTGCGCGCCTTCACGGCCTCCGCCTTCGGCAGGGTCAGCCGGAGGATGCCGTTCTCGTAGGTCGCGGTCACTTTGTCGGCCTGCACCGCATACGGCAGGCTGAAGCTGCGCGCGAAGCTCAGCGTCTGCTCGCCGTGCTTGCGCGTGGCGGAGAGACTGAGCTGCTCGTCGAGCAGCTCGATGTTGATGTCGGCGCGCTCGACGCCGGGCAGCTCGGCGCTGACCTGCAGGTTGTCCTTGTCCTCGTGCACGCTCACGGGAATGGAGCGCGTCGCGTCCGGCGCATAGTCGGCCAGGGCGGAGCCAAAGAAGGAGTTGAATTCACGGTCGAAGCCGCTCCAGGACGAACGACCGGCGCTGGTGGCGAGGGGCGAGGTGTAACGGATGAGACGATACATGGTATGGTTTTCCTTGTTGGGTTGGTTGGGTTGAACGTTGTGCCACCCCGAGTGCAGCCCGCGTGCCGTCCTCCGCTGGCGCACAACTCTCCCCGCGCCCGTCACTTAGTGCGCGGGCCCGCACAGTCGCCGCGCCGGATTGCCCCGCCCTGTGACGGCCAACCGGGAAACTCCGTCACGCCGGCGTTTTTCCGTGGCATCGCGGGGCCCCGTGGCTTCTATGGCGGCCACCCTTCCCATGACCTACGACTTCGACACCGTCATCGAGCGCCGCGGCACCGACTCGCAGAAATGGCAGAAATATGCCGGCCGCGACATCCTCCCGCTGTGGGTGGCCGACATGGACTTCCGGTCCTCCCCCGCGATCATCGCCGCCCTGCAGGAGCGCGTGGCCACCGGCTTGTTCGGTTATGCCCGGCCCGTGAAGTCCTCGGTGGATGCCTTCGTCAACGCGGCTGCACATCGCTACGGCTGGAAAGTTGACCCCGCCTGGATCGTCTGGCTGCCCGGCCTCGTGGTCGGCCTCAACCTCACCGCCTCGGCCTTCGCCGAGCCGGGCGAGGAAATCCTGACCCTCACCCCGGTCTATCCGCCGTTCATGAGCGCGCCGAAGAACAGCGGCCGCATCTCGACGCAGATCCCCTTCCGCCTCGATTCGGCCCGCCGCCGCTGGGAAATTGATTGGGAAGCGCTGGAAAAGGCCGTCACGCCGCGGACGAAACTTTTCTACCTCTGCAATCCGCACAATCCGATCGCCCGCGTCTGGCGGCGCGACGAGCTCATGAAGCTCGGCGAGTTCTGCGTGCGCCACGACCTCGTGCTCTGCTCCGACGAGATCCATTGCGACCTCATCCTCGATGACCTGCCGCACATCCCCTCAGCCCTGCTGGGCGACGAGCTGGCCCGACGCACCATCACGCTCATGGCACCGAGCAAGACCTACAACGTCCCGGGCCTGGGCACCTCCCTCGCCATCATCCCGGATCCGCAGCTCCGCGCGCGCTTCGTCCGCGCCGCCGCCGGCGTCATGGCCGAGGTCACCGGCCTCGGCTACGTCGCCTGCGAGGCGGCCTACCGCGACAGCGAACCGTGGCGGCAGGAATTGCTCGCCCATCTGCGCGGCAACCGCGACCACCTGCTCGATTTCGTCGCGCGCGAACTGCCCGGCGTGAGCGTTGAGGCTCCCATCGAGGCGACCTACCTCGCCTGGCTCAACGTCTCCGCGCTAAAGCTCCCCGACCCCATCGCCCATTTCGAGGCGCACGGCGTCGGTCTGAGCGACGGCACCTTCTTCGGCGCGCCGCGCGGCTCGCACGTCCGCCTGAACTTCGGCTGCCCCCGCGCCACCCTCACGGAAGCCCTCGCCCGGATGAAACGCGCCCTCCCCCCGCGCTGATCTTCTCTCCGCCCATGCGCATCGGGCCCTACGAGCTGGATTCGAACCTCTTCCTGTCGCCGCTGGCGGGCTACACCAACCTGCCCTTCCGGCTCGTCGTGCGCGAGATCGGCGGCGTGGACTGGACGACCACCGATCTCGTCAACGCCCGCTCCCTCCTCGAGAAAAACCCGCGCGCCCTGAAGATGGTGGCCACCTGCCCGGCCGAGAAACGCCTCGCCGTCCAGCTCTTCGGCGCCGTGCCCGAGGAGATGCGCGACGCCGCGGCGATGGTCGAGTCCATGGGCATCGCCTCGGTGGACATCAACATGGGTTGCCCCGTGAAGAAGGTCACCGGCATCGGCGGCGGCTCGGCGATGATGACCGAGCTCGACAAGACGGCGAAGCTGGTGCGGGGCATGATCGACGCCGTGAAGATCCCGATCACCGCCAAGATGCGGCTCGGCTGGGACGAGAACAACCTCACCGCCCCCGACCTCGCGCGCGTGCTCGAGGACACCGGCGTCTCCGCGATCTTCGTCCACGGCCGCACGCGTGCCCAGGGTTTCAGCGGCACCGTCAACCTCGCCGGCATCCGCGCCGTTGTGCAGGCGGTCAAAAACATCCCCGTCATCGGCAACGGCGACGTCACCACGCCCGAAGCCGCCCGGCACATGCTCAACGAGACCGGCTGTGCCGGCGTGAGCATCGGTCGCGGCGCGTTCTACAATCCCTGGATCTTCCGCGACACGCAGCATTACCTGAGGACCGGCGAGCTGCGCCCCGAGGCCGGTTACGCCGAGCGCGTCACCGTCATGCGGCGCCACCTCGATCTCATGATCGAGTTCTACGGCGAGGATTTTGGCTGCCGGCTCTTTCGCAAGCCGGCGGCGTGGTATGCCAAGCGCTTCGGCCCGGCGAAGGAGTTCAAGAAGGGCATCACGCAGTTCGCCACGCGCGCCGAATTTGAGGCGCTGCTGGCGGCCTACGAGAAGTGGCGCGCCCCCTTCCTCGACGCCCGCGGCGAGTTGCAGGCCCGCTACCGGCCCGACCCCATGGTCGCCACCTTCATGCTCGATCCGGATGATCCCGCCGTGCTGCGCCGCGACTCCATTCCCGTGCCCAAGGGCCCGGTGGATGTCTGGTAACTCACCCGTTCGGCCTAGCCTGCGGCAAAGCCCGGCCTTGCAGCCGGGGGCCCGGCTTGCGAGCGTGCGCCGATGTCCAACGTCTCGCATCTCTGGGCGATTTTCCTCGGCACGTTCATCGGCCTGCTGCCGATCATCAACCCGCTGGCCGCCGGCCCGACCTTTCTCGCCATCACCGACGGGGACAGCGAGGAGCGGCGCAGCCGGCAGGCCCTGAAAGGCTGCTTCTACATGGTCTGCATCCTGGTGAGCTTCCTGATCGGCGGCACCTTCCTCATGAATTTCTTCGGCATCTCCATCCCCGGCCTGCGCATCGCCGGCGGCATCATGCTCACGGGCATCGGCATGAACATGCTCAGCACCGCCCGCGACGGCCTGTCCGACCGCGAGCAGAATGCCGCCGCGCTGCAAAAGCCCGACATCTCCTTTTCCCCGCTGGCCATGCCGATGCTCAGCGGCCCCGGCTCCATCGCCGTCACCCTGGGCTTCACCTCGCTGGCCGACGACTGGCTCGACTACGTCGCGATCATCGCCGGGATCGTGTGCGTGGCGCTCCTCACCTACATCGTGCTGCGGCTGTCCTCCCGCCTGGTGCGGTTCATCGGCCCGGTCGGCGTCAACGCCATGACGAAGATCATGGGCTTCCTCATCATGGCGATCGGCGTGCAGTTCGTGGTCAACGGCGTGCTCGGCATCGCCACCGACCCCGAGCTGCTGCGCGGCATCCGGAACGTGCTGGCCGGCCGCTGAGCCGGCCGGGCCTACGCCGCCTCATCCAAACCCGGCTCGGTTTGGCTCTTTTGCAGGGGCGTGGCTGGTCCCCGCCAGCGCGGGCGGACACAAGGTCCGCCCCTACTGCGCCCATCCACTACTCAACTGGTATCAGTGCCGGCGCTCGACCTTGGCGCCCGTCTGGTCCTTGAAGGTCAGCAGGCGCGTGGCCGAGCTGTAGCCCTCGAAGGTGATGCCGAGCTGCGGATTCACCAGGTCGCCCTTCTGGAAGGAAGTGCCGCCGATGAAGACGCGGGGTGTCGCCCCGCCGCGCACGCCGCTGATCTTGAGATTCTCCACAAAGGCGCGGAACTGGTTGCTGGGCGGCGGCGGGGGCGGCGGCGGTTCCGGCACCACGGGGGCCTCGACCACCGGGGCGGCCGCCACGACCGGCTCGGCGGGTTTCGTTTCCGTCGTAACCGGGGCCGTTTCAGCCGGGATGGTTTCCGCCACGACGGCCGGAGTCTCCGGTGGTTTTTCCGCCGGGGTCTCGGCCGGTGGCACGGGCTTGGCCACCGGGGGAGGCGGCTCCGGCGCGCGGCCGGGAAACAAAAATCCTCCGGCCAACACCAGCACCAGCACGAAGGCGCCACCGCCGATGAAGATGAGTTTTTTCTTTTTGCCCAAGCCGCCTTTCTTTTTGGCGGCACCGGGCGGCGGGAAGCCTCCACCCGGCGGCGGGGGAAACGGCGTGGCGCCGGGCGGCGGTGGAAAGGGTGACGCACCCGGCGGCGGCGGGAAGGGCGTCGCGGAAGCCTGCCGCATCGCGGTGATTTCCGCCGGCTCGCCTTTTTCGCCGCGATCCGTTTCCGCGGTCGCCGGCGGCGGCGGGAACGGTGACGGTGCTGCCAGCGGCGGCTCGGCCGCCACCGGGGGAGGTTCGGCCGCCGCGGGCGCGGGTGCCGGCTCCGCCGAGGCCGCTTTCGGTTTCAGGCTGAATTTCGGTCGCTCCACCGCGACCGGCTCGGGCGGGGGCGGAGGAGCCTCCGGCGCGGCCTCGGGCTCGGGCGCAGCGGCGGCGGGCTCCGGCTGAGGAGTCGCCGCGGCCTCCTGCACGGGTGCCGCCGACAAACGGGGTTTCAAGCGCACGGTGGGCGCCGTGGCGGCGGCCGGTTCCACGGGCGGGGTGGTGGCGGACGGCGCGGCCTCGGCCGGCGTAGCGGGTTGGGTTTGTGCAGCGGAAGGGTCGGCAGCCAGCTTGGGTTTCAGACGGAGCCGGGGTGCGTTTTCTTCTTCGCTCATGCCCGCCAACCTAGCAGTTTCACGGCGGAGCGGAAACAAAAAGATTGCCCCGCAGCATCTGCCTTGTGGCCGGGCCGGGCACCACCTAGACACCACGCCTGACCTTGATGAAGCGCGCATTTTTCAGTCTGGCCCTGGTTTTGGCGGTGACCGTTGGCGCGCCGGCGCAGGAGGTGCAACGCCACGGGCTGGTCTTCGAGCAGTGGGTGCGCGACACCTTCTTCGACGGCTACAAGCCGGCCAGCTACACCCAGCGCTGGGACATCCCCGCGTCCGCCAACCGCGCCCACGGCGGCATCCCCGTCAACCCGAAGGCCGTCAAATACGGCACCCCGGTGGATCTCGGCGACGCGCTGCGCCAGTATGCCATCGACGAGCCCTTCCTGCTCATCATCGGCTTCTGGCGGCAGGACGGCGACGTGAAGCGCATCGTCAGCATCATCGCGCCGGAGATTTCCCCGGCACTGTGGCGCAAGCTCTGGGGGCCCGTCACCTCGGCCGATCTGCTGAGGCTCGACGCCCTCATCAAGGACACCGGGCCGTCCGTCGAGGAGACCCGCCGCCGCGCGCTGCAGATGAAAAACTCCCCGCCCTTCAGCGAGGCCATCATCCAGGTGAACCCGAAGATCGACAACCACGGCCAGCGCCGCCTCCAGTGCTCGCTCCGTTTCCGCGACGTGTTCACACACCTCGCGCCCGGCACCGACCCGGAGCCGCAGGCGCACCCCGCCCTCTTCGGCGTCGAGTATCCCGGGCCGATCGCCTCCAAGCCGCGCGCGCTGAAGCAGCCCTGAGCCGCCCGACCATGCCTGCTCCGGCCCAACCCCCGCTCGTCCGCGCCCTCGGCCGCTGGACGATGGTCGGGCTGGTCATCAACGGCGTCATCGGCAGCGGCATCTTCGGCCTGCCGGATGATCTCGTGCGCCTGGTCGGCGGCGCCGCGCCGCTGGCCTACCTGCTCGCGACCGCCGGCATCGCGGTGTTCATGGGCGTCTTCGCCGAGCTCGGCTCGCAATTCCGCGAGGCCGGCGGCCCCTACCTCTTCGCCCGCGAGGGCTGCGGCCGGTTCTGGGGCATCCAGATGGGCTGGTTCACCTGGCTGGTGCGCCTGACGGCGGCGGCGGCCAACGCCAACCTCTTCGTCGTTTACCTCGGCGAATTCTGGCCCGCCGCCACCACGCCGGGGCCGCGCCTCGCGCTGCTCGCGCTCCTGCTGGGCGGCCTCGTGCTGACCAATGTGCGGGGCGTCGGCCGCGGCGCACAGCTGTCGAATTTTCTCACCGCCGCCAAGCTGGTGCCCATCGCGCTGCTGATCGCGGCCGGCCTGCTGTGGACCGGGACGCCCGCCACCCAGCCCGCCGTCGCCGCCACGCCGGCCGGCTGGCTGAACGCCGTGCTCGTGCTCCTGTTTGCCTTCGGCGGGTTTGAGGCCGCGCTGATGCCGCTGGCCGAGGGCAAGGATCCGCGGCGCGACATCCCCTTCGCCCTGTTCACGGGCCTGCTCGTCATCTCCGCCTGCCTGGTGCTGACCCAGATTGTCGCCATGCGCACCGTGCCGGCCCTCGGGGAGAGCGCCCGCCCGCTGGCGGATGCCGCCCGCGTGCTGGTCGGCCCGCTCGGCGCGGGCTTCATCGCCCTCGGCGCGATGATCTCGACGTCCGGCTACCTGAGCGCGCAACTCATCGGCGTGCCGCGGCAGACCTACGCCATGGCCGAGCGCGGCGACTTTCCCGCCGCCTTCGCCGGCGTGCACGCGCGCTTCCGCACGCCGTGGATTTCCATCCTGGTCTGGGGCGCGCTCGTGCTGGCGCTGGCGGCCTATGGCAACTTCATCTGGAACGCCGTCATCTCGGCCGGCGCGCGGCTGATCACCTACGGCATCGCCTGTGTCGCCCTCCTCCGCCTGCGCCGGCTCCGGCCGCAGGCCGATGCGTTCCGGCTGCCGGCCGGCCGGGGGCTGGCGCTCGCCGGTCTCGCGCTCTGCGCCGTCCTCGTGTGGCAGATGAGCGTCACGCACGCGGTGGTGATCAGCCTCATCGCCACCATCGGCACGCTCAACTGGCTGCTGGTGCGCCGGGATCGCCCGGCACCCCCGCCCGCCTGAAGCGGGCCGCGTCCGGGCTACGCCGCCGCCGGCGCTTTCTTCGCGCCAAAACCAAACGCCTCGCGCAGCCAGCTCCACGCCCGGCGCAGGCCGACGTCGCAGGTGCCGGAGATGCGGTAGGTGCGGGCGAGCAGTTCCTCGTGGCCGACATAGCGCGGCGGCAGCAGGAGCAGCGTGGTGTTCTTGTCGGCCTCCTTGTCGAAGCCGAGCACCTCGGAGAAGAACACGCCCTTGCCGACCACCAGGCCGTCGCGCGGCACCTCGACCGTGCGCTCCGGCATCACCAGCCAGGGACGGAACTTGAAGAGCAGCCGGCCGTCCGCCTCCTGGTGCAGCCGGCCGTAGGTGCGCCGCGGCGCCGCGGCGATGTCGCGCGCCGTGAAGAGCTTGTTGCCGTCGGCCAGCAGCTGGAAGCGCGTGCGGCGGAAAGTGAAGAAGTCCCAGCTGAAGACCGAGCCGAACACCATCAGCCGGAACGCCCAGCCGGCCATCAGGTAGGCGAGCAGGATGATGACCACCGACAGCGTCGCGCCGACCACCGGGTCTATGTAAGCCGTGCCCGCCACCAGCGAGAGCACGCCGGTGCGGATGCCCTTCAGCGCCGTGTCCAGGCCGCCCCACGGGCTGATCAGGATGAGCACGTTGATGGCGTGCCCCACCACCCACACGACGGCAAACACCGCGATCGACAGCGGCACCATCAGGATGGCCAGCAGCCACGACATGTCCATGGCCGCCAGCGGCAGCATGCCAAAGGTGCCGGCCATCACCGGCGCGTGCTCGAGGCCGGAGGATTGCATGATGAGCTTGGAGCCCAGCGCGACCAGCGAGGGGATCACGGCCCCGGCCGCCACGAGCCCGCTGATCTTGTTCTCCACCGTCTCGGCGATATCGAGCGGCTTCTTCATGCCCGGCGGCACCATCGCGGCGATCGTGTCCTTGAACGCGCACACGCCCACCAGCAGCAGCGCCGGCAGCCAGAACGACACCTGCGCGAACCACGGCAGCTGCGCCTTCTCCTCGGGCGTGTCGGCCTTCGCCCACTGGTAGGCGCCGACCCCGCCGACCCCCAGCAGCGGCGAGATGGCGATGCCCGTCACCTGCGAGGCCATGGTGGCGAGCTCGACGCCCGGGGTCTTGGCCTGCTTGGCAGGTTTGGCCTCCGCCGCCGGGGCGGAAACCGCCAGCAACAGGGCGCAGCACATCGCAACACACGGGAGCACGGAGCGTTTCATGCCCGCACCATACCCGCCCGCCGCGCTTTGGAAAGCCCGCAAACACGCGGCGACGCCACAAAGCTTTGCCAACCGCGGCCCGGCTTGCTCATGTCGCCCCGTGCCCCTGACGAAAGCCGAGCTCACCCGCCTCCGCGACCTGCGCGAAAAGAAGCACCGCGAAGCCGCGGGGCTCTTTGTCATCGAGGGCGAGAAGGTCATCGGCGAGCTGCTGGCCGCGAAATATCCGCTGCTGGAGCTCTACGCGACTACGGCCTGGCCGGACCTGGCTGCTGTGGGCGGGGTGCCCTCACCCCGCGAGACATCAGCACCGCCAGCCGCAACCAGCGGGATGATGGCACCCCGCCCACAGGTTTTCGAGCTCACCCCCGAGGAGATGGCGCGCGCCAGCCACTTTCCCACCCCGTCCACCGTGCTGGCCGTGGGCAAAATCAACCGCGTGCCCCTGGCCCCGGGCGCGCTCGACCGCGGCCTCACCCTCGTCCTCGACGGCATCCAGGATCCCGGCAACGTCGGCACCCTGCTGCGGCTCGCCGACTGGTTCGGACTCGACCGCGTGCTGCTGTCGCCCGATTGCGCCGACCTGTTTTCCCAGAAGGTCATCAACGCCAGCATGGGCTCGTTCGCGCGCGTGACCGTCCACACCGCCCCGCTGGAGGAGGCGCTGGCCGACGCGAAGGTGCCCGTGCTCGGCTGCGATCTCGCCGGCTACGACGTGCACACCCTCAAGCCCGCCAAGGATGCCGTCATCGTCGTCGGCAGCGAGGGCCGCGGTATTTCGCCCGCCGTGATGGCGCTCGTGACCAAGACCGTGACCATCCCGCGCTACGGCCCCGGCGCCGAGTCGCTCAACGCCGCGGTCGCCGCCGCCATCGTCTGCGACAATCTCCGGCGCCTCTCGTCTTGAGGTGGAACCCGGCCACCGGCCGGGTTGCTGCCACGCGCATGAGTCCTGCTAGGCTCATGATCGCTTAAACAAACCCAGCCGGAGGCTGGGTTCCACCTTGGCAACCTCCGCGAGCTCGGCGTCAGATCAACCCGCAAATCACCCAATCCCGGGAACAGTCAAACGCGGAGGGCTCGAAGCGCGCGGAGACAAGACTGGGAGCATTGGTTTCTCCGCGGCCTCCGCGATCCCCGCGTTTAAACATTCTGGTTCGGACAAGCACCACCTCAGGCTTTCCCCGATCCGCCTTCCAATGTTCGCTTGAGATATTCCGGGAGCCTCCGCTCCTGCACGATGCCGAGGACATACATCACATCACCGGTGATTTCGTAGTAGATGAGATAGGGAAATGGTCGGCACTTCCGGCAGCGGAAACCATGCGGCCCGACATGATCGCCGCCGTTGCGCGCGAGGATGGTCCGAACGGCCTCTTGAGCGCGCTCGTGAAAATCATCCCCCAGCTTCAGCGATATCGCCGCATACCTCGACTCCGCCTCCAGCAGGTCCCGCTTGAAGGCCGAGCTGAATACCACCCTCATGCCTTCCCGCCGAAAACCTGCTCGAAGGACATCCCGGGATCCCGGCCTGACTTCAGATCCTCGAGACGGGCGCGCAGCATGAGGCGGATCTCTTCCTCGCTACGGCCGTCATCCGCGACGCTCTCCAGCAGCAGCTTGGCCAGCACCCGCCGCTGTTCCGTCGGCAACGAGAGCACTTCTTCCGCCAAGAATACGCTGGGGAGGGCCATGTCGGGAAAACTAGCTGGCGCTCAGGTGCGCGCAAGATCGGTTTTGCCCGGCGGCTCACGACCTCACTCCGCCCGAAGTCGCCGCCGACCGCGTGGCCCGGCTCGCGAAGAGCTCGGATTGAAATGCAGATATTAACGCGGAGGACGCGAAGAGCGCGGAGACCATGCCGGGGGCCTTGGATTTCTCCGCGGCCTCCGCGATCCCCGCGTTTAATCATTCTGGTTCGACGGAATCAGGGGCCCGCCCTGCACCTCACCCCTTCTTCCGCGCGATCCAGGCGCGGACGTTTTCCTCGAGGAGGTCCATGGGCACGGCGCCGTCCTTGAGGACGAGGTCGTGGTATTCGCGGAGGTCGAACTTCGCGCCGAGCTCCTTCTTCGCCAGCTCGCGCAGCTCGAGGATCTTGAGCTGGCCGACCTTGTAGGCCGTGGCCTGGCCGGGCCAGACGATGTAGCGGTTGGTCTCGGTGAAGATGTCGCGCTCGGGGTTCGGCGTGTTGGTGCGGAAGTAGTCCATCACCTGCTCGCGCGTCCAATGCTTGGCGTGCAAGCCCGTGTCCACCACGAGGCGCACGGCGCGCAGCAGCTCGTCGTAGAGGCGGCCGAAGTCCTGCATCGGATCCTGGTAGAAGCCGAATTCCTTCGGGAAATACTCGGCGTAGAGCGCCCAGCCCTCGCTGTAGGCCGTGTTGCCGCCGAATTTCCGGAAGCGCGGGATGCCCGTCAGCTCCTGCGCGATGGCGATCTGCATGTGGTGGCCGGGGATGGCCTCGTGGTGCGCGAGGGTCTCCATCTCGAAGATGGGCACGCCGCGCATGTCGATCGTGTTGACGTAATAGGCGCCGGGGCGCGAGCCGTCGGGTGTCGGCGGCTCGTAGAACGCGCCGGCCGAGCCCTGCTCGCGGAAGGGCTCGACCTTTTTCACGACGAGCGGGGCCTTGGGCTTGATGGTGAAGAACTCGTCGAGGCGCGCGCGCATGGCGTCGATGATCCCGTTGGCGCGCTTCAGGTAGGCCTCCTTCCCCTCCGGAGTCGTCGGGTAGTAATATTTCGGGTCCTCCTTGATGTGCTTGAAAAAGGCCTGCAGCGCCGCGGCCGAACCGGCCGGGGCCCCGGTCTTGAAGCCGACCTGCTGCATGATGGCGTGCATGCCCTCATGGATGCGCGCGACCTCGCGCAGGCCGAGCGCGTGGATCTGCTCCGCCGTCAGGTTCGTCGTGGTCGAGCCGCGGAGCTGGTAGGCGTAGAACTCGCCGCCGTCGGGCAGCTTCCAGACGCCGTCGTCGGTCGTGGCCACCTTCTCCTGCGCCTGCAGGAGCGCGATCAATTTCTCGTAGGCCGGCTTGACCGCGCCGGTGAGCGCGGCGTTGGCGTCGGCGAGCAGCGACGCCTTCGTGGCGGCGTCGGCGTCCTTCAACGCAGCGACCTTGTCCTCGATGTCCTCGAGCAGCGCGCTCTTTTTGCCCGAGGCGTCGAAGGGCGCGCCGGCGATCACCTCGCGGCAGGAGTCGATCACCAGGCCGAAGACGAATTTCGGCGGCAGGATGCCCTTGGCCGCGCGGACCTGCGCGTTGTCCATCAGCTGCGCGAGCAGCGATTCAATGCCGCGGAGGCGGGCGATGTAGGCGCGGGCGTCGGCGACGTTGTCCACGCGGTGGAAGTTGATGAGGAAGGCCGGCACGTCGGCGTGCAGGCCGGACATCTGGTTGAGCGGATAGCTGTGGTAACGCCAGCGCCAGCCCTCGATGGCGCGCTCGGCGTCGCGCACGAACATCCGGTAGCTGACCTTCGCCTGGTCGTCGAGCCGGTCAAAGCGGATGGTGCGCTTCAGCTCGGCGAGCTGCTTCACGCCGAGCTCGAAGTCCTCCAGGGCCCGCGCCTCGGAGAGGTCATCCCACTTGTCGTAGTCGGTCTTCATGCCCAGCTGGGTCATGAACATCGGGCTGCGGGCGACGTTCTCGTCGAAGACGCGCTCGAAAAAGGCGTTGGCCTTGGCGGACTCGGCCGGGGTTTCAGATGCGGTGGCGGCGCCGGCCGGCCACGCGGCGAGCGCGGCGGCCACGCCCGCGAGGAGGAGGCGGGTGCGGTGTTGCATGGGGGAGAAGCGTGTTTTGCCGCGGATTCCGGCCCGGGGCAAGCCCGCCGCGCTCAGTGCTCCCACTCGCGGCGGGCGTCGTCCACCAGCTGCTGGAGCACAGGGAAGCGGATCTCGCCGTAGTTGAACGCCACCCGCAGCCGGCCCTCGCGAAATACCCAGGTCGTCGGCACCCACGTGACCGGCAGCCCCATGAACTTGTTCAGGCGGTCCGCCGCGCGGCGCGAGGGATTGGGATGCGTGAGCAGGAGCAGGTTCGGCTGCGCGCCGAGGCCCGCGGCGGCGAGGCGCGGCGCCGGGTCCTCGCCCTTGTGCCAGATGTTGATGAACACCACCTTCACCCCGGGATTGGCGGCGATGAACTTCGCCCAGCCGGTGGCGGGGTCGAACTCCGCCCGGCAGTTCGGGCACCACGGCGCCCAGAAATGCACCACCGTCACCTGCGGCCCGGCGGCGAGCTCGGCCACCTGCAGCTCGAGCGGGTCGGCCGCCGGGACGGCCGGCTCCGTCGCGCGAAGCAGCGCGGCGGTGCCGAGCAGGAGGAGGAGTCGGGCCAGTCGTTTCATGCCGGACAGGATGCGCGGCCCGGCGGTTTTGGCCAACGCTTTCCGCTCCGCCTACGGCTTCGCCTCGTGCAGCACGACCGGGGCGGATTTTTTCTTCATCCGCAGGTTCAGCATCTCCACGCCGAAGGAGAAAGCCATGGCGAAGTAGATGTAGCCCTTGTTGACGTGCTGGTGCGTGCCCTCGGCCACGAGGGTGACGCCGATGAGCAGCAGGAAGGACAGCGCGAGCATCTTCAGGGTCGGGTGCTGGTGCACGAAGTCGCTGACCGCCCCGGCATACTTGAGCATCACCCCGAGCGCGATGACCACGGCGGCGACCATGACGCCGAGCCGGTTGGCCATGCCGACCGCGGTGATGACCGAGTCGAGCGAGAACACGATGTCGAGCACGAGGATCTGCGCGATGATGGCGTTGAAGGTGGGCGCGGCCTTGCCCGTCGCGTGCTCCTCGCCGCCGCCCTCGAGTTTCTCGTGGATCTCGCGCGTGCTTTTCCAGATCAGGAACAGGCCGCCGGTGAGCAGGATGAGGTCGCGCCCGGACAGGGCGAAGCCGAGGATCGAGAAGAGTGGCGCCGTGAGCTTGATCATCCAGGCCAGGCTGGCGAGCAGCGCGATCCGGGTGATGAGCGCCAGCATGAGGCCGGTCTGCCGGGCCTTCGCCTGCTGCTCTTTCGGCAGCTTGCCGGCGAGGATCGAGATGAAGATGATGTTGTCGATGCCGAGCACGATCTCGAGCGCCGTCAGCGTCACGAGGCTGATCCAAAGTTGCGGGTCGGTTATCCAGTCCATGGCCGGGAGGAAGTCCGGTCGCTCCCCCGAGGTCAACGCCGCGCCGGGTGGAAAATCGCTCCGGGTTTCAAGCCGGGTAAAGCCTATCCGAACAACGGCCTGTCCTGTAGCGGCGGTCTATGACCGCCGAACGATCACCTCCCCGCGCTCGACGGCGGTCACAGACCGCCGCTACAGAAAACCAGGCGGTCGGGAATAGGTTAATCGGATAGGTTCTAAAGCGCACCGGCCCCAATCGCCCTCACTTTCACCGCCTACGGGGCCAGCCCGGCAAAGGACAGCCCGAAGCGGATCCAGAACGGGATGGTGAACAGCGCCAGCGCGGTCGTGCCGAGCAGGATCTGCACCGCCACCAGCGGCTGTCCGCCGTAGAGCCGCGCCACGATGACGGCGATGCCCGCCGACGGCATCGCCGCCTGCACCACCAGCACGCGCTTCAGGTCGTCCGCACACGGCACATACCGCGCCGCGAGCAGGAACACCCAGGGCAGCACGCCCAGCCGCAGGAACCACGCAATGAGCGTCACCCGCGTGTTCACCAGCTGCCGCGGATCGTCGAGATGCGGCTGGATGCTCACGCCGGTCAGCAGCAGGCCGAGCGGGATGGCGCACACGCCGAGGGAATGCACGAGCTGCATCACAAAGGCCGGCACGTGGGCCGTGGCCCCGGTCAGGTTGGCCGCGACGGATACCGCCAGCGCGATCACGGGACCGTTGACCAGCTTGCGCCAGCCGGCCCGGGGCGAGAGGCCGGTCACCACGAGCACGCCGCCGGTCCAGATGGCGGCCTCGAGGCCCACGTTGTGCATCAGCAGCGCGGCGCGGTTTTCCGGGCCGAACATCGCATCAAGCAACGGCAGCGGCAGGTAGGTGTAGTTGGTCAGGCCCACCGCCAGCGCGAAGCTGCGCAGCCCGTGCCCAAGCGTCAGCCCGAGCGCCCGGGCCACATGCCAGGCGACAATGATCGACGTCAGCGTCAGCCCGAAGCCCAGCAGCGGCGGCAGCAGCAGGTTGCCCGGCGCGCGCAGCGCGGGATTCGTCGCCACCGACTCGAAGATCAGGCAGGGCATCGTCACCTTGACCGCCAGGTTGAGCAGGCTGTCCTCCCCCGCCTCGCTGATCATCCGCACCCCGCGCAGCCACGCGCCGAGCGCGATCATGGCAAACACCGGCAGGATGGTGAGGAAAAGCTGGCCGTAGGACATCATGGCGGAGGCCGGAGGACAGAGGACCGGAGCCGGAAACGCCAGTCGGGATTCGCCACCCTCACTCCGCCCGGCCCGCCATCGCCCGGCCGGCGAGCCAGCCGGTAGTCCAGGCATTCTGGAAGTTATAGCCGCCGGTGACGCCATCCACGTCGATCACCTCGCCGGCGAAGTGCAGCCCCGGCACGAGCCGGCTTTCCATCGTCTTGAAATCGATCTCGCTCAGCCGCACGCCGCCGCAGGTGACGAACTCCTCCTTGAACAGGCTCTTCCCGTCCACGGCGAATTCCCCCGCGCAGACCTGCGCCGCCAGCGCACGCAGCGCCGCGCCGGGCACGCTGGCCCACTGCGCCGCCGGGGCGATGCCGGCGGCCGGCAGCAGGGCCTCCCACAACCGCAGCGGCAGCCCGAGCGGGCACCAGGTGCCGAGCTGTTTCCGCGGGTTCGCGGCGCGGGCGCGCTCCAGTTCCGCCCGGCACGTCTCGGTCGTGAAGCGCGGCGCCCAATTGACCGCGAGGGCAAACTTGTAGCCGCCATCATGCAGCGTCCGCGCGCCCCAGGCCGACAGCTTCAGCACCGCCGGGCCGCTCAGGCCCCAATGCGTGATGAGCAGCGGCCCGCTCTCCTTCAGGGCTGTGCCGCGCACCGCCGTCGCCGCTGACTCGACGGACACGCCCGCCAATCCCGCCAGCCGCGGATCCTTGATGTGGAAGGTGAAGAGCGACGGCACCGGCGGCTCGATGGCATGGCCCAGCCGCGCGGCGATTTCGAGGCCCGCATTGGACCGGTTGCCACCCGTCGCCAGCAGCAAGCGGTCGCATTCCACGACCTCACCCGTCGTGAGTTCAACGGAGAACGCGCCGTTTATTTTGCCGGCTGCTTGCGGCGCGTTGGGGACAACGCGCCCTACCCGTCGAACCCCCGTCTGCAACCGCACCCGCACGCCGGCTTGCCGCGCCGCGCCCTGCAGGCAGTCCACGATGGTCTGAGAATTGTCGGTGACGGGAAACATGCGGCCGTCTTCCTCGGTCTTCAGCGGCACGCCACGGGACTCGAACCACGCGACGGTGTCGCGCGGCTGCCAGCGGTGGAACGCGCCGAGCAGCTCGCGCCCGCCGCGCGGGTAGCGCTGCACCAGCTCGCGCGACTCGAAGCAGGCGTGCGTGACATTGCAGCGGCCGCCGCCCGATACCTTCACCTTGGCCAGCGGGTGCGCCGTGGCCTCGCAGAGCGTGACCGCGCAATCCGGATCCGCCTCGGCGCAGGTGATGGCCGCGAAGAACCCCGCCGCCCCGCCCCCGGCAATGATGATTTGCCGCCGGCTCATAAGACGTCAGTCAAAGTGCTGCCGAAGTCGTGCTTTCTGGATCTCCGGACTTTATCGCGCCTTTCACCCATGGCTCGCGAGCGTGCGGCCGGCCCGGCGGCTTGTCCAAAAAGAAAAGCGCCGTGGCCCCACGCCACGGCGCTTTCTGCACACACTGCCACCCGGGGCAGCGAAAGTTACTTGCCGCCCTTCTTCTCGCCCTTCGCCCGGCGCTCGCCGCGCTCGCGCATCTTGGCGCGCTGCTCGTCGAACTTCGTGGCCTGCTCGGGGGTGAGAACGGCCCGGCGCTGGCTGGCAAAGCCCTTGTTGAGCTCCACTGCCTTGGCGCGCTTGTCTTCCTTGGCGATCGAGGTGTCGTCGTGCAGCGCCTTCAGAGCGGTCTTTTCCTGCTCGCCGATGGCCTTCCATTTGGCGGCCTGGTCGTCATTCAGTCCGAGCGCCTCGATGGCGCGTGATTGCATGGCACCGGGGCCGCGCTTGTGGGCGGGCTTGTCCGTCGGTTCGTCGGCGCGGAGGGCGGAAACCGCCAGCAACGAAAGGCCGGCGAGGAGGACGTATAGTCGGGATGAATTTTTCATGAGGGATTGGTTGGGTTCGGGGGATACGACGCGGGGCGGTGGCGCCGGTTTCATCCATGCCCGCCAATCTCCCGGCAAAATTTCTGCCCGGACGGTAACTTTCGCCCGCCGGCCGCGTCGCGGGGCCGCTTTACTCCCGGCGGTTTTCGCGCAACGTGACGGCCACCACCCGCATGGACTTCCCCCAGCTCACCGCCCTCGCCGCCCCCGTGGTGGCCGCCGCCCAGCGGCGGCTGCCGGCCGCCGTGCGCGCGGCGGCGGCGCAGGTCCCGGTCTGCTACGAACCGCATCCCGGCCCGGCGTTGCTGGCCGAAGGTTGGGAACCGGACATCCTCGGGATGTTTGTCGGCCACGAACACAGGGGCGAGTTTGCCGAGGGCATGCCGCTACCGCCCCAAATCCTCCTCTTCCTCGAAAACCTGTGGGACTACGCGGAGGGCGACGAGGCCGTCTTCCGCGACGAAGTCCGGCTGACTTATCTCCACGAGCTGGGCCACTATCTCGGCTGGGATGAGGAGGAGATCGCGCAACGGGGCCTGGAATAAGCGACCGTTTCCCCCTCCGGTGGGTCCCGCGCCCGCACCTGGCCCAGCCGCCGCCCAACTAGGGCTTTCATTCCCACCCTGAATCTGCATATACCCGTCTTGGAAAACAGCTTTGCGCTCCTCCGGCGCGGGCCCATTCTCCGTCCCATTCCAACATGAAGAAGTTTCTCACCGCCCTTTTCGGTCTGACCGCCCTCGCGGCCATGCTCCCGGCCGCGTCCAGCCTGACCCGCGAGACCGTCATCACCCACCTCGACAGCTGCGAGGCCATCCTGCAGGAAATCCAGGGCAACGCCAAGACCGCCATCCCCGCCGACATCCTGCACCGCGCCAAGGGCCTCGTCATCGTCAACCAGTTCCAAGCCGGCTTCATCCTCGGCATCAAGGACGGCTACGCCGTCGCGATGGTCCGCCGCCCCAACGGCAAGTGGTCCGTGCCCGCCTTCCTCAAGGCCGGCGAGCTCAGCTTCGGCCTCCAGGCCGGCGGCAAGTCCATCACCGCCGTCTACGTCCTCATGGACGACGACACCGCCCGCCTCCTCCTCAAGAACCGCATGAACCTCGGCGCCGAGGCCAAGGCCGTGGCCGGCATCCGCGCCGCCGAGCGCGAGGCCCTCTCCAAGACCCTGCCGGGCGACGCCAACGTGCTCGTCTATTCCACCACCGAGGGCTTCTACCTCGGCGCCGCCGTCAAGACCGGCTACATGTCCCCCAGCGAGGAATCCAACCGGCTCTTCTATAATACCAACCACCGCATGCCCGAGCTGCTGTTCAGCGACTGGGTCACCCCGCCCGAGGAAGCCCGCTACCTCATGAACTACGTGACGCGCCTCACGCAGTAACCGCCGGACATTTCCTTGCCCGTCCAACCCGCCGCATCCCGGCGGGTTTTTGTTTTTGCCGGTTGTAGGGGCGTCGCTAGACGACGCCCGCGTATTGGCCTTCAGCGTTCCGGGCGTCGCCAAGCGACGCCGCTGCCAGAAAATCTATTCCTCCCGCCTCGCCGCCACGTGCGCGACCAGCAGGCCGACCACGTCCTCCGCGATGCGCGACTGCGCCTCGGTGCGATTGGCCCCGGGCACCTCAATGGTGCCGGAATTCAACGCCAGCCGGCCGTTCGGCAGCCGCTGACAGATCGCCCACCACGCCATCGGCGCCTTGATGCCGGCCGCGCGGTCGGGCTCGGCATAGCCCGTCGTCGCCGCCGCGAGGTCCGCGCCGAACCGCTCCATCGCGCCGTAAGCCATCTCCACCGCCACGCGCTGCGACACGCAGTTGACGCGCCGCGCGTGCGCCCGGTTCACGCCGAGCAGCTTCACCTTCTGCTCCAGGCCGTAGGCCGTGATGCCGCCGAGGAAATAATTCGACGCGCCCGGCACCGCCGCGATCCGCGCCTGCACGTGCCCGGCCGTCAGGCTCTCGGCCACGGCCAGCGTGAGCCGCGGCTGGCGCATCATCAGTTGCTTCAGGCGGGCCTCATGATTCATGCCCGCAGACTGGCCGGCCGCGCCGCGAAGAAAAGCCTGCTTTGCGAACCGCCAGCTCGGAGGGTGGGGCGCTGCCCCCGCTATTATATTTGTGGAGGGTCGGTCTCCTGACCGACCGCGGCCGGCCGGGAGACCGGCCCTCCAAGACGGGATCAGCGACCCCGCCCCGCCCGCTTCCTCCCGGCCTTCTCCGCCGCCAGCGCCCGCCGCACCCGCCAGTGCTGGCTGCGGTTCACGATGTAGCCGACGCACCGCGGCGCCCCGCAGCGACAGGGATGCTCCCGCCACTCCGAAAAATCGAACCGGTAGTCGTAGGTCAGCTCCTCGCCGGCCGGGATGTCGCGCAGCGCCACAATCCAGATCCGGCCGCGCACCACCTGCGTCTCGCAGTTGGGGGCGCAGGCATGGTTGATCCGCCGCGCCAGGTTCCACGGCACGCGGCCGTCGATGTCGTGCCGCCGGTTCAGCTCGTAGATATACACGCAGCCGTCGCCGCCGGCCGCCAGCCGGGCCCGCCGCTGCTCGTCCCGCCGGTCCGCCTCGGCCTTCGTGATGCGCTCGCCGACATACTCGATGATCCGCGTGCCGCGCCCCAAGGCGGTCCGGGCGAACAGCCCGTAACCGTGCAGGCCGGACCGGCCCAACCGCACCGTGGCCGGGGCTCTCACCCGGCCTTTGTTCCCGCCCGGCGCACGCTTCACGGCTTCAGCTCCACCCCGACCGGGCAATGGTCGCTGCCGTGCACGTCCGCCTCGATCCACGCCCGCTTGAGCCGCGGCTTCAGCGCGGCCGAGGCCATCACATAGTCGATGCGCCAGCCGACATTGTTGGCGCGAGCGTTGGCGCGGTAGGTCCACCAGCTGTAATGGCCCGCGCCCTTCTCAAAATGCCGGAAGGTGTCGATGAATCCGGCGCCGACGAAATCGCGGAACCCGGCGCGCTCCTCGTCGGAGAAGCCCGGGTTGCCGACGTTCTCCTTCGGCCGCGCCAGGTCGATCTCCTCGTGCGCCACGTTGAGGTCGCCGCAGAAGAGCACCGGTTTTTTCTTTTCCAGCTTCCGCACGTGGGCCAGCAGCGCCCGGTCCCACGCCTGGCGGAAACCGAGGCGCGCCAGCTCCGGCTGCGCGTTGGGCACATAGACGCCTACCACGTAATGCCCGGCAAACTCCGCCGTGATGGCGCGCCCCTCGGCGTCGTGCTCCGGCGAGCCGAGGCCGAGCGCGACCGACAGCGGCTTGGTGCGCGTGAACAGCGCCGTGCCGCTGTAACCCTTTTTCTGCGCGGCGTTCCAGACCAGCTCGTAGCCCTTCGGCCACGCCACGCCCTGCACGTCGCCGGGCGTCGCCTTCACCTCCTGCAGGCAGATGACGTCGGCCTTGGCCGCGTCCATCCAGTCGAGCAGGCCCTTGCCGAGGGCGGCGCGAACACCGTTGACGTTCCACGAAAGCAATTTCATGCGCGCCTAGTTCGCCGTTTCAAATGCCGGCTGCAACCTGTTTTGCCGGCCGGCCCAAACAATATCGGCCACAAAAAGAGCAAAATGAACACGCCTTTGCTCCTTCTGTAGCGGCGGTCTATGACCGCCGTCGAAATCCCCATAGTAAACGCCCGGCGGTCATAGACCGCCGCTACAGCCGCGAATGACACAAACCGCAGTTGCCACCTCCGGCGCGCCAGCCAACTTCCCTCTCCCATCCCCATGTCCGCCTTCTCGCCCATCCCGCTCGGCCAGCGCATCCCCGGCAGCCCCCACTCCGTGGCCTGCAGCCTGCCAACCATGGCGGATGTCATCGGCTACGAGGAGGGGCGGCCCGAGACCACGAAGCACATCGCCTCGGGCTATCCGCGCTTCGTCGTCCACACCCACGCCAAGCGCCTGTGCGAGCACCTCGGCCGCCGGCCGGAACTCGCCGGCCGGTCGCTCTGGCTCGTCTCCTCCGCGAAAATGGCCGGTGCCCTCGCCGACCACCTCGGCCGCACCGGCGCGGCCGCCGCCACGCCGTTCACCATCGAGGACATCGACGGCGTCGCGCACGCCGACACGCCCGCGCTGAATTCCCGCGCCAAGGTTTATCTCCAGAACATCGGCGGCTTCCTCTCCTCCCGCGCCGCCGAGGACCACCTCGTCCGCCTCGGCGTGCTGCCGGCCGCCGCACCGGAAAAACTTTTTTCGGGCGACGCCACCGCCGAGATCCGGCGCGTGCTGCGCGGCGCCTTCCCGGTCGCCGACGCCGACCTGCTGCTCGCCCCGAGCGGCATGAACGCCCTCTACGCCTCCTTCCGCGCCATCAGCACCGTGCAGGCCCGCGCCGGCCGCACCGCCTGGCTGCAGCTGGGCTGGCTCTACCTCGACAGCATCGCGCTGCTCAAAAAATTCACGCCCGACCCGGCGCGCGACTACCTGCACCACGGCGACGTCACCGACCTCGCCGGCCTGGAAAAACTCCTCGCGACCCACGGCCCGCGCCTCGCCGGCCTCATCATCGAGGCGCCGACCAACCCGCTCATCCAGACGGCCGACCTCGCCGCCGTCACCGCCCTCGCCCGCCGCCACGGCGCGAAGGTCATCCTCGATCCGGCCGTCAGCTCGCCGTTCAACGTCGATCTCCTGCCGCACGCCGACCTCGTTGCCACCAGCCTCACCAAATACACCGCCCACGAGGGCGACGTCATCGCCGGCGCCGTGGTCGTCAACGCCGCGCGCCCCGACGCCGCCGAACTCCGCGCGCTCATCGCCGGCCACCTCGAACCCGTGCACGGCCGCGACCTCGCCCGCCTCGCCGCCCAGATCGGCGCCACGCCGGACGTCGTCGCGCGCATCAACGCCAGCACCCTCAAGGTTGCCGCATATCTCGAGAGTCACCCCGCCGTCGCCCAGGTCTGGTGGGCGCACCAGCCGGCGACGAAGGCCAATTATCTCAGGATATCCCGCACGCCCACTTCGCCCGGCTGCATGATTTCGTTCACGTTGAAGGGCCCGCTCGCAAAATTCTACGACGCAGTGCGCCTGCCCAAGGGCCCGAGCTTCGGCATGACGACGACGCTCATCTCACCGTTCGTCTATCTCGCGCACTACGACCTCGTCACCAGCGCGGCCGGCCGCGCCGAGCTCGCCGCCCACGGCCTCTCGCCTGACCTGCTCCGCCTCTGCATCGGCACCGAGCCCGCCGCCGACATCATCGCGACCCTGGCCGAAGCCCTCGCCTGACCCCCCGCCTCCGGAAATGTGTAATATAATACGGCAAGTGTCACATGATGCAGGTCAGATAAGTGCCAGATGATGGAGGTCAGGTTAGGGCTGGTGGGTGAAGCAAGATATCCAGCGTGAACGTAGGTTGATGGTAGCCGCGGTGCGTCGAG
>JAEUGW010000041.1 GCA_016795565.1 Opitutaceae bacterium
CTGGGAACTCGGCCACGCCGCCAGTCAGGCGCTCAAGCGCATCCGTCGCCGGAAACGTCGCCCGAGGCTCATCGCAGCCTTCTTCGCCCAAGCCGAACTGTTTTGAGCCCATCGTCACTTCTTTAGGTAAGTCTCAATAATGTCGGCATGCATGTTCAAGCACTCACGCTCTGCTTTTGGTAGCGATGGGGAAAGTATGATGCGACCGTCTTCCCCAAACGTGAAGTAGCCGTATTCAAACAGCAGATCATATGTTCCAGCAAGGCATAAGCCATTCTCGGGATCCTGCCGTTCATCGTCACTTTCACATCCTCTTTTGTATTTCTTGATATGCGATGCCCGAAGAATAGCTCCAAGCGCGGAACCTGAAATGACGCATTGATGGTTCCATTTTTCTAGCACCTGCTTGCGCCAAAAATCTTGGTTAATGCGGCGGCCATTTGCAGCGACGCTTCGGACTATGGATGAACTTGAACTGGCCGCTTTCACTTCAGCCGGCGTAGGTGACATCGCCTCTGATGCGCTTGCGGGCCCCGATTGGCCCCAAGGGGAAAGATTCCCGCTGATGGTCTTGTAATACAGTCCTCGCACAACATCACTCAAGCAGCCGAAATATTCCTTTCCGTTGTCCTGTTGCACCACGATTCCGTTACGCCGATCCACCAACACTGGAACACTATCAATCGTGTTGCCCTTAAATTCGTGGATCCATCTAAGGAATCCTGGAATCGCTGAGGATCGATCAAATTTGGCGTCTAGTTTCTGGCCTCTCCTAAAATGGGCATAAGTGTTGGATTCCAATATGCACTTATCCGCCCTCGGTTTTTTCTTTAAAACCAGCACTTCATACTCCCTAAGCACACCACCTATTGGCCAGCCCATGTAGCCTTTGGCATTCAGTGATGGAACTAGTTCAGCAAGTTTTGGCATATACGAGTTGATGCTGTCAGGCGACGACGAGGCGTTCCTCGGCGACTTCGGAAATGGTCTTGCCCTGTTTGCGGGCGGCGGCGCGGAGGTTGCGGACCGTCTTGGGCGTGAGGCGGAGCAACACGGGCTGACGGCCCGAAGCTTTGCGGCCGGCACCTTCGCGGGCTCCGCCCCAAAGCGAGAAGGCCTGAACTGTGCCAAGGTTGGGCAGGGGCGTGCCGTTCAGGTCCTTGATATTGGTTTGATATCCCTCGGCGTCGAAAAGCGGAGGCTCAATCTTGGGCTTCTTGGTCTTTCCAGTAGATTTCATAGTAGGTAGCGGAGTTGCGCCAGTAACCGGCACCGATCAAGCGGATGACGCCGCCTGGTCGGTGCGTGTAGCGGACATGGAGGATACGGGAACCGACCCGCCCCAGCAGCCACCAGCGCAGTTCTTGCGATGTGCTGTGGGCTTGGTCGAAAAGAACGATGAACTTTGGATCGGCAAACGCTTGCTGAGCTGTCGTGAAATCGACGCCATGGCGGGCGAGGTTGGCTCGCTCCTTGGCCCGATCCCAACTGAACTGCATGAAGGGAGGCTACCCGGAGGCAGCTTGAAAAGCAATAGCGGATATCAAGCGGCCGATGCAGGGCGGTTGAGGGCAACCGTCCCTACCAAGCACGTTGAGAGCAACGCGCTTTACCATCGGGGGAGGTAAAGCCCCTCTTACAGGTTACCAACCGAAGCTGCGTTTGATGCGGAGTTCGTCGTAGAGATCGCTCGGGAGCTCCATCAGGAAACGTGAGGGCTGGAGCATCATGCCGCCGGGGCCGGGGCGGCTCGCGACGCGGGGGTAGGTGATGTAGAGTTCGTTCTTGGCTCTCGTGACGGCGACGTAGAAGAGGCGGCGCTCTTCCTCGAAATCGCCGCTCTCGATCGTGCGGTAGCCGGGGAACTGACCCTCGGCGGCGCCGATGAGGAAGACGGCGTCGTATTCGAGGCCCTTGGCCTGGTGGATCGTCGTGAGCTTGATGGATTCCTGGTCGTTCTCGATCCGGCGCTCGCTGGTCTCGCCGTTGAGGAGCATGATCTGGGCGAGGAATTCCGACATCTGCGTGAACTGCGCGGCGAAGCCGATGAGGCCCTTCAATTCCTCGATGCGGTCCACGTAGTCGGCGTATTCGCCCTTCATGTAGTCGCCATACCAGCCGTCGATCGCGATCTCGACGGCGTCGGCGGGCTTCTGGTCGTTCATCGCGTCATAGACCTGCCTGAGCGAGGCGCAGAAGCTGGGCCAGTCGGCCTTGGCGTCCTTGGGGACCTTGCTGGCCACGTCGTCGGTGGCGAGGGCGTCGATGAAGTTCTGCTGCATCAGCTTCGCGTGATCGAGGGCGGCGGCATAGATCTTCTGCGCGCCTTTCTCGCCGACCTTGGGGAGGAGGACGGCGATGCGGTTCCACGCTGAGGTGTTGGCCGGGTTGTAAACGAAGTTGAGGACGGCAATGAGGTCGCGCACGTGCTGGCGCTCGAAGAACTTCACGCCGCTGGTGATGGTGTAGGGGATGCCGGCGCGGGTGAGGGCGAGCTGCATTTCGAGGGCGACGTAGTGCGAGCGGTAGAGGATGGCGATCTCGTTGGGCGACACGCCCTCCTCGTTGACGAGGGCGTGGATGCGCTTGAGGACGAAACCGGCCTGCTCCTTGTCGTCCATGGCCTGGATGACGGCGGGTTTCTGGCCGTGCTTGCGGGCGGCGCGGAGTTCCTTGTCGAAGTGGCGGCCCTTGGGTTGGGCGTTGAGCACGCCGTTGGCGAAGGCGAGGATCTCGGGCGTGGAGCGGTAGTTGGTCTCGATGCGGTGGATGACCGTGCCCGCGTGCCGGTCGGGGAACGACATGATGTTCTCGAAATCGGCGCCGCGCCACGAGTAGATGCACTGCGCGTCGTCGCCCACGGCCATGACGCGGTGGTGCGCGGCGAGCCGGTCCACGATCTGGGCCTGGATGGTGTTGGTGTCCTGGTATTCGTCCACGAGGACGTGGCGGAAGCGGTGGCTGAAATACTGGGCGACGTCGGGCGTGTCGCTCAGGAGCCGGAGCCAGAGTTCGAGGAGGTCGTCGTAGTCCACGACCTTGTCCTCGCGCTTCTTCTTCTCGTAGGCGGCGGCGAATCCGGGGAAACGGTCGCTGATCTCGCCGTATTGCGGGAAGTGGCGCTCGACGGTGTCGTGGAGGGGGAGCTGGGTGTTGCGGGCGAGGGAGAGGACGCTGAAGAGGGGGCCCGGGCGCGGGTTGGTCTTCTCCTTGAAGAAGGTCTTGTCGGTGGCCTCGACGGACTGCTTGAGGAGGGTCTCGGACTCGTCGGCGTCGAGGATGGTGAAGTTCTTCGGCAGGCCGATGGCGTCGCCGAACATGCGGAGGGCGCGGTTGCCGATGGAGTGGAAGGTGCCGCCCCAGAAGCGGCCCGGCTCGACGCCGGTGAGATCGTGGACGCGGTGGAGCATCTCCTTGGCGGCCTTGTTGGTGAAGGTGAGGAGAAGGATCTCGCCCGGCTTGACGCCCTGGGAGAGCAGGTAGGCGACGCGGTAGGTGAGGGTGCGGGTCTTGCCCGAGCCGGCGCCGGCCAGCACGAGGAGCGGGCCCGGCTGGGCGGTGACGGCGGCGAACTGCTCGTCGTTGAGCTGCGCGCGGAAATCGATGGGCGGGATGCCGGCGGGCGGGCGTGGGTCGAGCTCGTAGTCCATGAGTCGCGCCTAAAGGGCCGAAAGCGCGGGCAAAGCGCAAAGGAAAACGCGGCTTGTTTTGGGCGCGGCTTCGCCCTAGGAGCACATCGTTTTATGCGCAAAATCATCGTCGGGGTGTTGATGTTGCTCGGTATGTCGGGGTTGGGCGGGGCGGTGCCCTATGCGCCGGGCGATCGGGTGGAAATTTTTTCGGCCCGCAAGTGGCATCCCGGCGTGGTGCGCGCGGTGAAGGACGATCAATTCAAGGTCGGCTTCGATGGTTACAGCGAGGTGTGGGATGCCTGGGTGACAGCGGACAAGCTGCGGAAGGCCGCGGCCGTGCCAGCGGCGGCACCCGCTGCGGCAGCGACGGTGGCAACGGTCTTCAAGCCCGGCGAACGGGTCGAGGCCAAGACCATGGGCCTGTGGTTCAAGGGCACGGTTGGCGCGGTCGAGGCTGACCGCGTTCAGGTGCGGTTTGACGACAAGACGGAGGAGTGGATCAAGGTCGAGCAGGTGCGGCCACTGGCGGAGGCCCAGGCATTGGCCGCACCGGCGGCCACCACGCGGCCACCCGGCGCCAAGGCCGGGCTCGACGGCGCGTTTCTGCGGGTGGAGTCTTTTTTCATGGGCACGAGTTTGTCGCTCTCGAACCAGGCGTGGTTCTTCACCAAGGACGGCAAGTTCAGCCGGGCGCCGGCCGGCGGATTCAGCTTCGACGGATTCAGTCCCACGCGCGCGACCGACGGGACCTATTGGATTGCGGGCGGGAAGATCACCCTCGCCTATGCCGATGGATCGAAGCCCTTGGTGCATGACTTTGCGGACAAGGGCGACGAGTTGAAGTGGGGCGGCGTCGGCGCGAGCCGGGTCGCCGGGTTCAGGAAAGGCTGGCGTTTCGACGGCGAATACGAGGGCGGCGCTTCAATCGGCGGCGGTGCGCTGATGTCGTCGAGCACCCTTGTGTTTCGCCGCGACGGGACGTTTGCGCGCGAATCGCTCGCGAATATCAATGTGGCGAACAGCCGCAGCACGGTGTCGGGCGGTGCGCAAGGCGCGGCGGCGGGCACCTATGAGTTCGACGGCTTCACCCTGACGCTGAAACCGAACAACGAGCCGGCGGTGAAGTTCACGGTGTTCGCTTTCGGCGACAAGGACAGCGCGGGCCGCCCCGAATACATCTACCGCGACGGGACGATGATGAAACGGCAGGAACGAAAATAAGTCGATGCGGCGGGCTGGCGCGCGACAATAAAAAGGGCGGGATCATTCATCCCGCCCAATCGCGATTTCCGGAGGTGATTGGCGCTATTGCGTCGTCAGCTCCTTCTCCTTGTGGGCGAGATGGGTCTCGATGTCCTTGATGGATTTGTCCGTGGCGGCCTGGATTTCCTTCTCGAGGCGCTTGGCCTCGTCTTCGGGGAGCTTGGCCTTCTTGACCTGTTCGAGGGCGTCGCGGCGGACGTTGCGGACGTGGACGCGACCCTCCTCGGCGAGGCGGTGGGCGGTTTTCACGAACTCCTGGCGGCGCTCCTTGGAAAGGTCGGGGAAGGGGAGGCGGATGAGGTTGCCGTCCACGACGGGGTTGACGCCGATGTTGGCCTGCTGGAGGGCCTTCTCGATGGCGCGCAGGAGGCCCTTGTCCCAAGGTTGCACCTGAATCAGGCGCGGGTCCGGCGTCGTGATGGCGGCGCAGGCCTTGAGCTGCTGGGTGCCGCCGTAGGCCTCGACCATGATGCCCTCGACCATGGCGGGGGAGGCCTTGCCGGTGTGGATGGTGGAAAATTCGTGGAGCGTGTGGTCCACGCTCTTCTTCATGCGGGTCGTGGCGTCGGTGAGGATGGGATGGGACATGGGGGCGGAAGTTGAGAGCTGAGGGATGAGAGTTGAGGGAAAAACAAAGAAAAGGCGAGGCTGGGGGTGGGAGGATCGGTCTCTCAACTCTCAACCACCAACACTCAACCGGTCCACAACTCAGTTGTGAACCAAGGTTCCGATCTTCTCGCCCATGACGGCCTTTTTGATGGCGTGGGAGTCGTCGAGGTTGAAGACGAGGATGGGGACGTTGTTGTCGAGGCAGAGTGAGAAGGCGGTCGAGTCCATGACGTTGAGCCGCTGGCGGAGGGCGTCCACGAAGGTGAGCTCGTCATATTTGACGGCGTCGGCGTGCTTCTTCGGATCCTTGTCGTAGATGCCGTCCACCTTGGTGGCCTTCATGATGATGTCGGCGTGGAGCTCGGAGGCACGGAGGGCGGCGGTGGTGTCGGTCGAGAAATACGGGTTGCCCGTGCCGGCGACGAAGATGACGACGCGCTTCTTCTCGAGGTGGCGCATGGCGCGGCGCATGATGAACGGCTCGGCGATCTGGTTCATCGGGATGGCGGACTGGACGCGGGTCTTGACGCCCATCTTTTCCAGGCAATCCATGATGGCCAGGCCGTTGATGACGGTGGCGAGCATGCCCATGTAATCGCCGGTGGTGCGGTCCACGCCGCGCTTGGCGCCCTGGAGGCCGCGGAAAATGTTGCCGCCGCCGATGACCACGCAGACCTGGCAGCCGAGGTCGTGGATTTCCTTCACCTGGTCGCACATGCGCTCGAGGGTGGCGGCGTCGATCGGCTCGGTGCCCTTGCCGCGAAGCACCTCGCCGCTCAGCTTGAGGACGACGCGCTGGTATTTGACAGGGGAAGCGGAGGCTTTGGCGGACATCGGGGGTCAATCAAACGCCCGGTCAAAAGCGGCGTCAATGGCGGAGATGGAAGGCGCGTTGGCGGTTGCCTGGGCGGGCGCTTTCACCCAACGCTGAAGCGCATGAAATTTGAACACCTGGCCCTGAATGTCCCCGATGTGCGCGCGATGAGCCGCTGGTATGTGCAGCACCTCGGCCTGAGTGTGGTGCGGAGCCTGGATGCGGAGCCTTTCACCCACTTTCTGGCCGACGATACCGGCCGGGTGTTCATTGAGTTCTACTCGAACCCGGCGGCGCCGTATCCCGATTACGCGACGACACACCCGTTGGTGCTGCATGTGGCCTTCTTCACGCCGGATGCCGGCACGGCGCAGGCGAAGCTGCTGGCGGCGGGAGCGAAGGCCTTCTCGGACGACACGATGCCCGACGGCAGCCGGCTGATCTTCGTGCGCGACCCGTGGGGCGTGCCCGTGCAGCTGTGCCAGCGCGCGAAGCCGTTTCCGGGATTTTGAGGCCGGTTGCGGGCGATCCCTCTCCCTCCGCTGTGCTTCGGTCGTCGCACTCCGTTCTCATCCACGCCCGTCATCCCCATTGCGGTGCAATTTGGCTGCCCAAGTCCGATTGAAACGCGAACTTTTGGAGCGAATCAAAACGATTCTAGAGGAGAATTCCTCCGGGGAAGCACGGGAATGAGTCAAAAGTGACATCGACGAGGCAGCGGATCAAACCGTTTTCGCGGCATCGATTTGCCTCATTCGCCTCATTCGTCAGGCCCGGTCTGGAAAGGGCTGCGAACTCACCCCCAGAAATGAACCTGCCAGCGCGCTTTTCGCCGATTCGGCGGCGCGAAATGCCGATCCGAACAATCAGAAAACTGATAGGGTATTCCATGTCCACAACCCGCCGCGCGGAGATCCAATAAAACCGCTCTCCCATCCAATTCAAAGAAGAAGAAACGTGCTATGTTTGCCCGAAAACAGGCCCCTTCCATGAGTGGGGGCCTATGCCCAAAAAATCAGCCACTCCAGATGCTCCCGTCCCATTCGGCCCCAAGTATATCGATGTCCGCGCGATCCCCGTTGGCATCTATGGCCGCGTCTCAACTGACCACCAAGTCGGCTTCCGTTTCGACTCCTGTGAGCACCAGGTGTTGGTCTGTCGAGACTACATTCAAAGAATGGCATCTTGTGGCTGGTTTGAGGCGGGGTGCTTCGTCGATCAGGCTTACTCCGGCGCCAATATGGACCGGCCCGGGATACAGGCATTGATGGCGCAGATTGCTGCGGGAAGAATCAAAATTGTCCTGATCTACAAACTCGAACGCATCCTCCGCAGCACCTATGAGTGGGCCAAGTTCAGCAAATTCCTCGAAGAGCACGGCTGCCGGTTGCTCACGCCCTACGACGACCATTCCGATGATTCAGCCGCGGGGCGATTCAAGACCAATATGCTCGTGACCATGTCAGAATACGAACGAGACAATATCTCCGAAAAGACGGTCGACAAGATGCGAGCCCAGGCAAGGCGTGGCATGTGGAATGGCGGATGCATTCCGTTTGGGTATGATTATGATCGCGGCCTTCAGCAATTGCGGCGCAACCCGACCGAGGCGCGAATCGTCGCCCGGATCTTTCAGCAGGCGGCGGAGCTTGTCCCGCTTGGAGAGGTTGCTGACCGCCTCAATAGTATCGGCGTCCGGACGGGCCAACGCTGGAGAAAAGACGCCGCCCGAAATCGCCATGCCATCGGTCAGAAACCGTTCCGAACAGATGTGCTGAGAAAGCTGATTCAGAATCCACTCTACCGCGGGGCCATTCGATTCCGGGGGGAAGAATTCAAAGGGCAACATGAAGCCTTGGTTACACCTGATGTTTGGGATCAAGCCAACGCAGCCATCGCTGAGGCAAAAAGGAAGCCCAAGATCCGCCTTCGCCCGCTAGATAAATACGCCAATCTTCTCAAGGGCATGGTTGTCTGTTCGTATTGCGGTGTGCCGCTCTTCTCTCGGGCGAGTGGCAAAGACCGCCTCGACGGCAAACTTTACCGCTACTATGCGTGTGTAGTCGCGAAACCCGCGGATGAAGGCGGCCCTTGCACGCTTGGTAGTGTTGCAGCTCAGCCACTGGAAGAGGCCATCATCGAGTTCCTATGTCATCCGGGCTTGGGCCGCCTCGCCAGTGAGTCGCTGATGGAAATTCCAGCTGCTGACGTTGCTCTCCGACGCAAGCTAACAGCCGAGCTTGCGGGCCTCGACGCAGAACTGGAGAAAGTGCAAACGCGCACACAAAACTGCCTCGATGTAATAGCCGAAGAAGGGCTGCAGGGTATAAAACAAGAGTTAACGGAAAGGCTCGCCGGCCTGCAGACGCAAAAGCAGCCAATTCTCATAAGACGTGCGCAATGCCGGCAACAGCTCACCACGCTCGACGAGCAAACCTTCAATCACGCACGTGTATGCCATGCTTTTGAGCGACTTGCCCGCCTATTGCCCAACATGGAGCGGGAACGGCAGCGACAAATCTTCTTCAGCCTGTTTGAATCGATCCAGGTCAGCAGGCTCAAACGGCCTCGCGACTACAGGGCCACCGATGACAGCGAACAGGTCCTGAAACTTGGATTCCGCTTCCGTCTCTCCAATTTTGTGGAGGCCATGGAGCGGGATGTGGTGATCGACGACCGCACCGCCCGAACCCCGGCTTACGGCAGACGATTGCTCGAGATTGATGCCCAGATCGCACTGGGCCGGAAAGGCCGGACCAAGATTGTTGCTCCATTTCAGATAGAAATCGGGCCAGAGGCCGCCGTGGCCCCTGTGCCGATCGAGCAGGTCAAACACCCAATCCATCGTGCAATAAACTGGGAAGTGGAGCTAGAGCGCGGGACCAGCGTTCGCGCGTTGGCGCTGAAAGAGAATGTATCAGCTTCGCTTGTTAGCTTTCATCTAAAGCTGCTCCGTCTGGCGCCGGAGATCCAAATCTTCGTCCGCGAGCTTTCGACTCCAGCCGAAGTGGAGTTCTTTAGCCTGAGAAAACTCGCGCTGTTGTCGGAACTGGACCGGGAGGCACAGCTCGTGAAATTCAAGACGTGGCAGCACCGATTCAGCTCCATGCCGGCCTCAAATGCTTCCATATCTGCTGCGTCCTGAACTTACGGGACTGAACCAAATGCCGCGCGAACACATTGGTCTTCGGTATCCCTCTTTGGCTAAGGCTGGTCCGATTCATCGGCACCATCCCACGCTGTCAACATCACCAAAGCCGCCAGAATCAGAGCATGCCCAAACAAGAGCCCGCCTCATGGATGTGAAGCGGGCGAGAGAAGCCGATTGAGAAGTCCTTACTTCAGGTTCTTCGCAAAAAAAGCCGTGATCCTGTCGAAGGGGATCTTGTCCAGGCGGTCGTAGAGATCGACATGGTTGGTGCCGGGAATGATCAAAAGTTCTTTTGGCTCGGCCGCAGCCGCGTAGGCGGTCTCGCTGAAGTAGCGCGAGTGCGCATTCTCGCCGTGAATGAAGAGGATTGGGCGCGGTGAAATCTCCTTAATGTAGGTCAGGATCGGCATGTTCATGAACGACAGCGGATTGGTGATCGTCCAGGAGCCGTTTGAATTGACCGAACGCGGATGGAAACCGCGCGGCGTGCGGTAGAAGTCGTGATAGTCCACCAGGAACTGCGGCTCGCCACCTTTCAGCTCATTCATGACCGGGCCATAGGCCGGTGCCCCCTTTTCGGCATCCTGCCAACGCTGCTGGCTCAATTGCTCCAACGCCTGTGTGCGCTGTTCGAGCGTCACGCTGTCGTTGTAGCCCTTGGACATCACGCGGGTCATGTCATACATGGTGCTGGTCACAACGGCCTTGATGCGTTTGTCCACCGCAGTGGCATTCAGGGCCATGCCACCCCAGCCGCAAATGCCGATGATGCCGATGCGATTCCGGTCCACGAGCGGGTTCAGGCCGAGGAAATCCACGGCCGCACTGAAGCCCTCGGTGTTGATGTCGGGCGAGGCAACGTTGCGGGGCTCGCCGCCGCTCTCCCCGGTATAAGACGGATCGAAGGCCAGGGCCACGAAACCGCGTTCAGCCATCTGGTTGGCATACAGCCCGGAGGACTGCTCCTTGACCGCGCCGAAGGGTCCGCCAACGGCCAGCGCCGGCATCGTTTGGCCGGTGCGATCCTTCGGCACGTAGAGGTCGCCCGTCAGCCGGATGCCGTAGCGGTTGATGAAAGACACCTTCTGCCGCGTGACCTTGTCGCTCAGCGAGAAGATGTAATGGTCGGATGCTGCCGCGGTCTTCATGGGCGCGCCGGGTTGGTTGGAAGTGGCGTTCTGGGAAAAGGCGTGGCCGACGAACATGGCCAAGCCCGCAATCAGTGAGGTAATGGATTTCGATGAGTTCATGGTTGATGCCCGACAATACACGGAACGGCCCCTCCTTTCGCCCGGTCCCTTGCGCCACCTGTAGTCTTGTTGCTCAAAACCGGCATCCCGGCGCCGGGCAGGCCCGCGCAATGAACGCCCCAGGTCGTTGCAGGAGGGTTTGCCGACAGGCCAGTCTCGCGGGTGTCAGGGCTGACGCCGATACTCACTCGGCGTCAGGCGCGTCTCGCGCCGGAAAACCTGCGCGAAATGGCTGGGGCTCGAAAACCCGATGTCCAGCGCGATGGCAATGACGCTCTGTTTTGTTTCGCGCAGACGCCGCCGCGCCTCGTTCATGCGCGCCGTAAGCTGATACTTCGCCGGTGACACGCCTGTGGCCTGTTTGAACAGGCGGTGAAAGTGAAATTTGCTCAAGCCGGCCATGGCTGCGAGCGCATCCAAATCGAACTCGGCATCGAGGTGTGCCTCGATCCAGTCGGTGACCTGCTGGAGCTTGTAACCGGGTAGCGATGGATTGGCACCGTGGAGATCCTTGGGGATCTCGGCATAGTTGCGTGCCAGATGCATTGCAATGAGGTGGGCCAGGCCCTGGACGCGCAGGACGCTCGCGCGGCGGGCCATCAGCTCCTGACGAACGCCTTCCATCATCCAGTTCAGATCCGGGTCGGTGAAGGCCGACATGTCGCGCAAACGAACCTTCGGTGCATCGGCGCCGAAGACCTCCTCCATGGCCCGGGTGAGCAAAGGCAGCTCGACAAATACCATCATCGAAAGGAACGGCTCGGGAGACAGGGTTTTCCAGCGACACTCGTAGGGTCCTCCACCGGTCGTGAGGAAAAAGGAGCCCGCTTTGATTCGGTGAGTGATCCAAGGGCCGTTGCCTTCGCGTTCCTGAAATTCAGCTTCGCCCGTGAACGTCCACGCCAGATAGGCCTCGCTCACCCCCGGCATGGCGAGCGCCGCCGTTTCGCGCAAGGGCTCGTGAATCCATGCCTTCAAATCCCGCCAAGCCTTGCCCCGACTGGGCCGAAGGCACTTCGATTTCGTGTAGGGAAGATAGGCTTCGGCGGAGGTTTTGTCGGGAATCGGCATCGGCCGCCGGCGCTGGCGCATCCTAATCACCAAGCCGGCGAGTCGAGGGTTAACCCGTTTCCGACCAAGGGCAAGCGCTCGGAAGATCACGGTTGATACGCCGGCGGTCATGCTTCCGCCGGCTGACCTTCCGCTGGTGCCAATGCTTGCCGGGTGTTGTCTCCAAGCGAACCTCCGCGTCGCTCGCGGAGCATCGTCATGCCGGCCATGGTCAGAAGGACAATGCCACCGACGAACGTTGCCGTGATCGACAGGTGATCGAGCAACACGCCTCCAAAGACCCCACCAAGCATGATGGCCACTTGAATGGCTCCGACCATCAGGCCGCCACCCGCTTCAGGATCGCTGCGAAGGCGTCGTGTCAACCAGTTCGACCAACTCACCGGTATCGCGGAGTGGAACGTCCCCCAGAGAAACATCATAACGGCCACTCCCGCGAACGAATTGCCCACAACCAGCAAACCGATGCTCACCACGCCCAACCCCACGGGAAGACCGATCAACAGCGCATCGAAGTGCCGCTGCATGAGGCGGCTTGCGCCGTAGGTGCCGGCAAATCCGGCAACCCCCAGGGAAAGCAGCATGAGGGATAGCTGCGGCACATTCACCTGCGCCTGGGTTTCCAAAAACGGACGGAGGTAAGTGAAAATGGTGAAGGCGCCACCGAAACTGAGCATCTGCGCGATCGTGGCGACGACCACATGCCGCTGCTTAAGCAGGCCAAGGACTCGCATTATGGGAATCGCTTGCTGCGGGCGCATCGAAGGAAGGCTGGCCCACTGCCAGATCAGGTTGGCCAGAGCGATGGGCGTCAGCGCCCAAAAAACACCGCGCCAGCCGATGATGCCGCCAAGATAAGGGCCGCCATCGTTGCGACACTGGCACTTACCACAAAATTACCAGCACAGTCCAACAAAGCCCGAACCTCCACGCAAGATATCGAAATGGACCTCGAAATCATCCGCAATGGATCGCGGGCCTCCAGCAAGGGGCCTGCCGACTGGTTCAGCGGCATTACTCGCATCGATCCGCTGTTCTCAGCAAAGGACCCTGCTCGCGCCGCAGCGGCGCTCGTCACTTTTGAGCCCGGCGCGCGCACGGCTTGGCACACTCACCCGCTGGGGCAGGCCTTGATTGTGGTTTCGGGTTTGGGTTGGGTGCAGCGCGAAGGCGGTTCGGTCCAGGAGATCCGCCCGGGTGATGTCGTTTGGTTACCACCGAACCTGAAGCACTGGCATGGCGCTACGCCGACAACCGCAATGTCGCACATCGCCATCCAAGAGCAATTGGACGGCAAAGTGGTGGAGTGGCTTGAGCACGTCACCGATGGGCAATACCGGGCATGATTGCTCGCATCTTTCTGCCGGTCTGCCTCCTCACCGCCGTCTGTGCCTTGAAGGCCCAGACCGGCTCCCCGCCCACTCGAACTAGTCCTTCGCCAAATAGTGCCATGAAGATCACAATCAAAGCGGGGCAAGAAACTCTCTTCGCCACATTGGGTGAGAATGCCACAGCAAAGTCGTTTGTTGCCCTACTTCCGCTGGAGCTGGAACTTGAGGACTACAACCAAACGGAGAAGATCGCCTACTTACCCCAAAAGTTGGTCACCGATGGGGCTCCTGCAGGAGCCGATCCCTCTCCGGGTGACATTACTTACTACGCACCGTGGGGAAACCTCGCGCTGTTCTATCGTGACTTCGGTTACTCCACTGGCCTGATCAAGATCGGACGGATCGACTCGGGAGTGGAGAGCCTGCGTGGCCTCCGGAAGATCAAAATCCGCATCGCGCTCGACTCTCAACCCTGAGCGAACTGGCTGCGCCCGGAGGTTATCCGCGGTGGCTCGCTGAGGGTGTGCAACACCCCGGGTGTTGCACGTCGATTCAAGTGTAACTAACGGCTGCGCGAACCTTGTAATCCAAAATCTAGCTTGGCCCGTTGCACACTCCTTTTTTCAGGCGGCTGATTCTCTGTGAGTTGCGGAATGTGCAACACTCACTGAATTTTTTGGATTAGAAATCAAACTGGCTGCCCGTTATGGGGAAGAACTTACAACCATTTGATTCACGGGCGGGGTTTTCTCAGAGGGAAACAGGTTTTCGGGTCAAAGTCTTGAAGCAAATCACACGGCAAAGAGGTCATTTTGGCGGGTTTTGATTTGATTCATTTGCTTCACCAGTGGGGCTCTAGCCTCGGTTCACTCCTGTTCCCAGAGTCGCCGGCCCGACGCCCCAATGATATATAGGGCGCAGAACTTCCGCCGCCAGACGTCCCGTGTCACCGCCAGAACTTCCGCCATGACGGGTTGGTCGTCGGGGTCGGCAAAGGCAACGTAGTCGTCAAAATAAACCAGCAAGGCCGTCCCGGCCGGATAATCGCGTGAGGACTTCCGCTCAATCGCCGCGACGAGCTGGTCGCGTTTCCTTTTCACGGTGTCGGAATGCAGCTGCATGTCCTCGGAGATTTCCACGGTGCGCCCGGTTCGTTTCGTGCCGGTCCACGTGACCGGGCTGATGGCGGACACGGTGCCCTTCTCCTCAAACACCTCCATGCGCACGGCCTCGGCCTGGTCGTTGTCGGCGGTGGTGATTTCGAGGAAGGAAAAGGCACCCGCGACCGCCGGGGTGACGCTCACATCATACGGCTGGTTGCCGAGGACGTTCCGGAAGCGCCGCCCGCTCCACGCCGCCTGTTTCACGGCCAGCAGGCGGTAAAGGGGAAACACCTCCTCGTAGACGGGCTTGGCGAGACCCTGTCGCAGCAGGATTTGGCGCCGGAGCGCCGGATCGTCGAGGCGCGTCCGCTCCAGCACCTCATCGAACCAAACGACGAAATCCGCGGGAGTGCGGTCCTGCGCAATTTCATCGAGGGTGACCAGTTGTTCGAGCACGCTTCCGACCTACCTCCGCCCGGGAACGCGCGCAACCCAAAGAGCGCCCCGCCCGGCGAGCGGCCAGCACCCGGGGCGGGTGCGAGGCAAGGCCGCGAGACCGGCCGGCAGACCCAACACCACCCCGGACACCACCCCCTCAACAGCCTCTGGTGACGGGCGCAGACGGCAAGCGGCGGACCAACCTTTCAATCCTCGAACGGCTGCATCCACCGCGACCGGGCGGCGAGCAGGAAGAGCCCCGCGACGACGACGGCGGCGATCTGGGCGAACAAGAAATAACCCGACAAACCGGGCCAGCGTTCCGCCAGAATCAGGCGGACGGTCCCCGCCGCAACCGAACCATAAAGGCAGAGCAGCACGTATCCGCAGCGCCACTCAAAGGAGCGCCGGCGGCGGGCAGGCTCCAGGTCACGCCGCGAAGCGAATTCCTCGCCAAAATGCGCGCACACGCCCGGCCGGAGCCAAACCTGATACCCGAAGGCGGACAGCGTCGCAAACGCCGCCAAACCGATCACGGCGATGGCGAGGGCCGTCATGTGCTCAAGGGCTGCGGCAGCCGGTCGAGATCAATCCCGTCGAGCCAGGCCCGGCGCTTGGCCGCCGCAAAATAACGCGGCAGCGCGGGCGACTTTTCCAACATCTGGTGGGCCATGGCCCGGCTGTCGGGGAACGTCACGTGGCAGTGCTCCTGCATGGACACGATGGAGGTGCAATCGTCGCGCCCGAAATACATGATCGTGATGAGCGCCAGCATCTGTTCCCGCGGCAACCCGGAGAGAAAGCCCACCAACTCCTGATAAAGCGGATTCCCAATCTGGGTCGCGTGCAGCTTCGTCGCGGCCTCCACTTCCGGAAGCTTCGCCAGAACATGCTCGATCACCTGCAGGTTTGTCATCGACGGGTTCATCCTTCGATGGTGAGCCTGATATTTGTTACAGGTCAACGGCGCGTTTATTCGCCACGAGGTCAAAACAGGTTTGCCGAATCCGCCGACACCGCGTTGCTTGCCGGCATGGACGACCGGAAAGTGATCGGTTATTTTGCCCAAAAATCCGCGACGGAACTGTTCTGCGACAACCGCGCGCTGGTGGTCGCCGGTTCGGAGGAAACCATGCGGAAGGCACTGGCCCTCCGCGCCGCGGTTCCCGGCACCTTCACCATCCGCAAGACCCGCTTCGGCGAGATTCTCGCCGGCCTCCGGCTGGGGGGAGCCTACGCCTTTGACGAGGAAGCGTATGGGCGGTTTGCGCCGCTCGCCGAAGCGACCGGCATTGCCCGGCAGGATTTCGATTTCACCCCCAGCGAACCCGGCAAGATCAAGTTTCTGATTTTGGATCCATCTCCGTCGAGCTAAACGGGAGCTTCGCATGGCCGACCCGAAGACCCGACCGCCGGAATCGCTGGAAAAGCGGGTCATGGCTTTCCTGGCCAACCGGCCCGGAGCCGAGAACATCGACCGCCTGCCGCTGACCCCGGCCCAGCGCGCCAGCGAGAAAGCCGACTTCTTCTTGGAGCGACGGACCATCGTTTGCGAGGTGAAGGCGCTGCAGACGGATACCAAGGAGAAGATCGACCGGATTCTGGAGCCTATCCTGCAACGGTCGGATGCCCCCGTCTTCTACGGCGAGTGGGAAATGGAGAAAGTCCTCAAAAACCTCCCGGACGGCGAAGCCATCAGGCGCAAGGTATTCGAGGCGACCACCTCCGCCATCTGGAATCTCTTTCGCAAAGCCAACGAGCAGATCAAGGCAACGAAAGGCACCTTCGACCTGCCTTCCGCCGGCGGCGTCCTCGTGCTGGCGAATGACTTGGTGCCCATCCTCTCCCCGCAAGTGCTGGTCGCCCGGGTTAACGAACTCTTTGGTCACAAGGAGCCCGACGGGCGCATCTCCTACCCGGAGGTCGAGGCCGTTTGGATTCTCGCCGAAACTCACCTCGTGGACATCGGGCAAGGCCAGCAATCCGTGGCCGCCATCACGATCCACCGCGAGGACGATTCCGCCGCCGTGCGCTGCCTCGATGCCCTCCAGCGCCCGTGGGCTGCGGTCCACGGAATGCCCTACGTGGAGATGAAACAGGATTTGTTCAGCACCCTGCAGTTCCAGGAGATCCCGAAGTCACCACCACCCACCCACGGGCCCCGGCATGAACGCTGGCGCCTCGAATACCGGCGCAACCCCTATCTGCGGCACCACTCCGAAGTCCAGTTGAAGGAATTCTTCGCCAAGCTGATGCCGGCCATGACTGTCGGATTCCTCAAGGGCGCAAAGCCTGGACAGCTCGAAACGGCGAGCGCCCTCATGGAACAGTTCACGCATTTTCTGGAGGAACTCCGCGCCCGCGGCCTGGACTTCCGCAAGATCACGGGGGGCCTTCCGCCGATGGGCCCCGACCTGCCGCCGGTCGCCGACCTCCCGGGCCTCGCCGCCACGGTCCACGTCGCGCCCAAATTCGAGCGCGATCGGTTCTACACCAACCGGGAGGGCAAACATTACCGCTGTCTCACAGTATCCGGCGACAACGTGTGGTTGCTCCTTCTCGACTTGGTCGCCGGGAGAAGTCTGGAGGTGACCATGCGCACCAAGATGGCAACCGCGGCCCACTATCATCCGGTTTTCGACCCCGGCCTACTGGCCGGACTGGAGACAAGATACATCCGCTGGGCCGTGCGCCATCGCGCGAAATTTGACGCCGAGCACCCGCAATAGCGGACGGGTCACTTCAGCTTGCGCCGCAACGCCGCGAGCTGCTCTGCCACGCGAGGCTCGTTGAGGTCGTCGTCCTCCCCGAAGCACGCAAGTGTGACGCCCTGCCTCGCACAAAGCTCCGCTTTCCGGCGGTCCCGCTCCTTCACCGCCGCGAGTGCCTTCTCGCCTCCCAAGTAGTCGAACGCCCGATAGTGCTGGGCTCCTTGAAATTCGACTCCCAGCCGTTCCGTGGGAATCCAGATGTCCAATTCCAGTCCGCCCAAAAACTCCGGCTTCGCGTGCCGGATGACCTCCTGACCGCGGAAGATGGACCGCAGGTTCAGATACAGCACCGTCTCCCGCTGCAGCCATGCCTTGAACTCGGGGAATTCATAGTGGCTTCGCAACCGCGCCACCGCGAAATCCTTCACCTGCTGCCGGGCCGCCTCGATCGCCCGTTCGAGTTCCGCCCACCGCTTATGGCGTTGTTGATACTCGCGCCAGTCTTCCGCTCCCGCTCGCGGCTGCGGCGTCGCCGAGCCGTGCAATAGCGCGCTCAACTGCCGTGCCTCCGTCACCCATTCCCCGAAATTCGCCGGCAACAATTGAGCCTGCCACGGAGTCTCGATATGAGGCAAGGGATGGGCGATGAAAGAAAACCCCAGCTCATGCAGCTCACGATAGATCAGCCGCCGGAAGACGTTTTCGAAATAGGACCGGCTTTCCATGTTTTCATAAGGTGGCACCGCCCGATGACAACGGTGGCAAATCGCCTCCCGGTAGCGGATTCTTCCGCCGATATTCACGTTGTCGGGCTGCTCCGCCCACAAGGAATCGCGCACGGCTTTCGGAAAGGAGTGGTTGACGACGAAATCGTAGCGGCCCTGTGGCCGGGGCCCGCCCCGTCTGGCCCGGATCGCTTTTTCTTCCAATTCGCTATTTAGGTAATGGCAGATGGCCGACCGCGTGCACTCGCAGAAGTAGGCCGGCTCGCCCGGAGCTTCCGCATACGCCATGAACACATAGCCCGCGTGGCAGATGGGCAGCGGCAGGGAGGTGCGGACTTCCGGGAGGTCGGTCAAGGGGTGCGCTCCTTTTTCCGCCGATGGCGTGCAATCTCCCCGCCGACAAATTCCTCCGTGAGCGGGTCGGTGTAGTTGATGGCCACCAAGGTCACGCCCTGTTTCCGGCATAGCCTGGCTTTCAGGCGGTCACGTTCCTGCACCCGCGCCAGCGCCTCCTCGCCACCCCAGGCCTCGACCGGATGAAAGTGCTGCTGCCCCTGATACTCCAGCGCGAGCCCTTGGGCGGGCACAAAGACATCAAGCTCCAGCCGGCCGAGCCACTCGGGCCGGTGATGGCGGAGCACTTCGGTATCGGGAAAAAGACGCCGCACGAGGTTGCCCAGCATCGTCTCTGAGACCCAGCCTTCGCCTACTTTCCTAAACCCGAACTCCTCCCGGGTCAGGTCGATGACGGCATTCTTCAAACGTCGCTCCGCCGTCTGGCAGGCCCGTTGGTTGACCGGAGTGGGTTCAGCGTCGCGGGTTTGCGCCGCCGCTACGCTCGCCTCCACCAACCGCTGGATCGATTCCGGGCAGATTTGCGGGAGGAAGTCCCCGTCGAGCACGCCAAGCCGCAACCGCATCTGGTTCACATACCAGCCGTAGGCTTGGTCGAAACGCCCGCCATACATCTCATGGCAGTAGCGCCAGGCGGGCGGCACAAGGTTGCACCGGTGGCAGAGCTTGGGGCGGAAGTTCAACGGCTGCAGCGGATCGTCACGGTGCAGCTGGGACAGGTCCGCGATGAAGTCCGGCACATGCCGGCTGTCGAGCGGCGCCCTCCGCTGGGGATTGGCATTCGGCCGCGCCGGCCGCCGGCGGTTCAATTCAGCCAGGTGCGTGAGTGGCGTGCGGGCACACTGGCACAAGAACCACGGCCCTTGCTCTTCCGCGCCAAAGGCGAGGAACGTTCCATAGTGCCCGGGATAATGCACCCACGGCATCGGCAGCGCCCGCTCGAAGGCAATTCCACCCAATGAGACCGGTGGAATCTCGGCGTGACGGCGGCGGCGGGGCTTGGGCATCGGCGCCATTTTGCAGACCGCGCCACCCCGGGCAAGCGAGACGCGACCAGTCAATCCGCCCGAGCCAACGTGGACAAAAAACGTAGTCGCCCGGCCAGTCAGATGCAGCCATTACTCGCCGGATATGAGCGATCACCCCACGAGTCCTGCCGCGACCGGCGACCGGGGCGGGAGCTTTGAACAGCAGGTGGCGGCGTGTCACTTGGCCTACCTGCTCTCCCGGGGCGTGCCGCCATTCCTGCAGGGGGCGACGGTCGAGGAGGTTCACCTGCAAGCCGGACACCTCGGCTGGAAAACCGATGACCTTGTGTTGGTGGGGGCCGGCCCCCGCCGGCGGCAGGCCGCGTTGCAGGTCAAGAGCGCCTTCATCTTCTCCGCTGATAACAAGGAATGCCAGGAAGTGTTCGCCGCTGCGTGGGCCGATTTCAACAACGCGGCGTTGTTCGACCGGACCCGGGACGGCATCGCCGTGATCTGCGGGCCCCTGCCGGTGGCGACACAGCGACGGCTCCGCATCGTGCTTGATGCCGCCCGCGCCGCGCTCAATGCGGCCGACTGGCTGAACCGCCTCACGCTGCCCGGCTACCACGAGCACGGGGCCGCGCTGGCAGCCGACGCCCTCCGGGCGCTGCTGACCGAGGCGAACGGGTCCGCTGTCACCGACCAGCAGCTGTGGGAATTCGCCAAGGTCTTTGACTTCCAGTGTCTCGACCTGCTGACCCCCAGCAGTGTCACCGAGGCGTCGGTCCGCTCACTTCTGGCGTTCACTGCGTCCGCGGGCCCGCTCCCGCCCGCCGAGGCGGCGGAGCGGACGTGGAACGAATTGCTGGCGCTGGTGGGGACCGGCGAACCCACCGCCGCCAGCTATGACTACGCCAAGCTGCCGGATTCGCTGCGGCAGCGGCACGACAAGGCCCCCAGTATCACCGGCACCACCGCCAAGGCCATTGCCGACCATTCCAAGATCGTCGAGCGCGGCGTGAAAACCACCATCGGCGGCAAGCTGACGCTCGCCCGCACGGAACTGGTGGCAACCATCCAAGCCGCCTGGGAGAACCACCGCATCCTGTGCATCAGCGGCCCGGCCGGCTTGGGCAAGTCCGGCGTCACCAAGGCCGTGTTTGAGCTGATGAAGGCGGAGGGGCTGGCCATCGCCTTCCGCGCCGAGAGCTTTGCCGAGCCGCACCTCAACGACGTCTTCGCGCCGCACGGCTTCACGGCGGAGTCCTTTCGCGCGCTGGCCGCGCTGCACCCGCGCAAATGGATCTGGGTCGAGAGCATGGAGCGGCTGCTGGAGAAATCGGAGCGCCACGCCTTCCTCGATCTGCTCGCGCTGGTCGCCGACGATCCCAGCCTGCGGCTGATCCTGACCTGTCGGGACTATCAGGTGGAGGCGATCAAGTCCGCCATGTTCGGGGCCTCGGGCCTCCCGTTTGTCCACCTCGCGGTCCCGAATTTGAGCGATGCCGAACTCGCGGAGGCCGAGCGGCAGATGCCCGCCCTGGCGGTGCCCCTCGGCGTGCCCCGGCTCCGCGAGCTGCTGCGCAATCTGTTCATGCTGGAAAAGGCGGCGGCCCTCGACTGGTCGGCCGGCGCGGCGCTCCCGCAGAACGAACGGGAATTCCGGGCCAAGGTCTGGCGCGAGACCGTCCGGCGGGAGGACCAGCCGGCCGGCGGGATGCCGCAAAAGCGTTCGACCGCCTTCATCGAAATCGCGGTGCGCCGCGCCCAGAAACTCGAAGCGTTTGTCGATTGCGCCGACCTCGATGCCGAGGTGCTGCAACAGTTGCGCCAGGACGGCCTGACCATGTGCGCGGCCAACGACGACGCCTGGGTCGCCACCGCCCACGACGTGCTCGAAGACTGGGCGGTGCTCGAATGGCTGTCCCAACAGTGGCGGCGCCAGCAGGGCGACGTGCCCAAATTCCTCGCCCAGATCGGCACCTTCCCCGCACTGCGCCGGGCCTACCGCCGCTGGCTCACGGAATGGCTGGAGGCGGAGCCGGCGGTCGCCGACCAGTTTGTGCTGGGCGTGCTGGCCAGCACCGCGGACCGCCATTGGCGCGACGACACGCTGGCGGCGACGCTGCTCTCCGGCACGGCCGACGGTTTTATTCGACGCAATGAATCTGTCCTCGTGGCCGACAATCTGGCGCTGCTGCGGCAGTGCATCCACCTGTTGCGCGTCGCCTGCAAGGGCACCCCGGCCTGGCTGGGGCGCCGGCAGGCCACCGGTGCGGTCCCGCTCGTGCCGCAGGGTCCGGCCTGGGGGGCAATCATCGACGTGGTGCAAAAGAATCTCGCGGTGTTCTCCGCCGAGGACAAGCCGCTGCTCGCGGGTTTGCTGGGGGACTGGTCGCGTTCCGCCACCGAGCAAACCCCATACCCCGCCGGTGCCGATAGCGCCGCCAAGATCGCCCAGTCGTTCCTGCCCGCAGACGAGGATTACGGGTTCCGCGCCGACGAACTGAACCAGAATTTTGCGGCCATCCTGCTGCGGGTGCCCAAGCCGGTAGAGGCCGACCTGACAGCCCGCATCCGCGCCAGCGTGAAGGAAGACCGGTGGGACCGGTGGCGGCCGGGCCTCGCCGGTCTCGCCCTGAGCTATTTCAAGGCCGCCGCCCTGGCGCGGGACTGCCCCGACCTCGTGATCGAGGTGCTGGAGGCCTATGTCGGCCTGAATCCCGAAGTCGAGGAAACCCCAGAATCCTACCGCCGCCCGGAAATCGCCGAGGGTTTCGGCCTGCCTTCCCGCCTGCAATTCGACGAGCATCAGGACAGCGCCTACCACGGTCCCTTTGGCAACCTGCTGCGCTATCACCCGGCCAAGGGGATCGACGTGCTGGTGCGCCTGATGAACAAGTGCTGCGCCGCCTACGGGGACCCGGCGCACCTGCCGCACTTCCTCGAGAAGCCGGTGCAGGTGACGCTCGAGTTGCCGGACGGAACCAAGGTCCTGCAATGGGCCAACAGCCGGCTCTGGCTGATGTTTCGCGGGACCTCGGTCGCGCCCGCGGTGCTGTGCTCCGCCCTGATGGCCTTGGAAGCGTGGCTGTTCGACCTCGCCGAATCCAAGCCCGCCGAGCTGGAGGCCACGCTGCTCGACCTCCTGCGCCGCAGCAACAATGTCGGTGTCACCGCCGTGGTCGCCAGCGTGGCCCAGGCGTATCCCCGGCCCGCCGGGAAAGCCGGCCTCGCCCTGCTGAGCTGTCCGCCGCTGTTCGATCTCGACCTGGGCCGGCGCGTGTCCGAAAGCGGCAGCACCGGCGGGCTCCTCTCCCTGCCGCCGATTGACGCGGAGCACGCGATCTTCGACCACGAGCGCGGTGCGGCCCGCGCCCGCGAGCATCGCCAGGAGGATCTGGAGGCCTATGCCGTGCGCCTGCAATTCGGGCCGCTCAAGGCCGAAGTGCAGCGGATGCTGGACACCTACCGCGCGGCGCTGCCGCCGGTGGCGGAACAGGATGAGGAAACCGTGCTGTGGCGGCTGCGGCTGCACCGGATCGACCTGCGCAATTTTGAAGTGGCGCAAACACTGGAGGACGGCCGGCGGCTGATCCAATCGACGCCGCCGGCGAGCGACATCCAGGAATTGATTGGGAAGCGCCAGCCGGCCCTCGACCGCCACAATCAGATGATGAGTCTGTGGCATTGGTCGACGCAGTGCTGGGAGCGGAAGAAGGACTCCAGCGATCCCAAGGAGTGGCCCGCGCGTCTGGCGGAAGCGCGCCGCTTGAGCACTGCGGACGGTGCGTCCAGCCGGCTGGACGAGCGGCTGGAGAATTCCGCGATCCCGCAGGTTGCGGCGATTTGCCTGCGCGACCATTGGGACGAGATGTCCGCCGAAGACCAGGCATGGTGCCGCGAATGCGTGTGTGCCGCCGCCGTGCAGGAAGCCGACCTCCGGGCGGAACACGGCATGCTCCTGCGCGGCACGCTCGATCTCAACCGCGCCGCCGCCGAAGCATTGCCCCTCCTGCTGGGCAAAACCCTCACGCCGGAGGAGCGGGCCGATGTCCTTGAATGCCTCGCCATCGCCCTGACGCACGCGCAGGACCCGGTGCGAGGGGCCGCCGCGCTCGGCATCGGCCGCCGGGTCTGGGATCTCGACCCGGCGCTCGCGTGGAGCTGCGTGGGCGCTCTCGTGAAGGAGTTCGAATTTATGAAGGCCAAGCGGAAGGAGCAGGACGGCGTGCCTTTCCCGGACCGGGTGCCATGGGAGCAGATCGAGCAGCTCGCCGCGAATGAGGTGCGCCCCGGGCTGATCGCCCGCGAGCCCGTGTCCCGTGAAAAGCTGCTCGCCCTCGCGCTGGGCGACGGCTCCGGCCACAAGGTCCTGCCGCTCTTGCTGGCCATCATGGTTCTGGCGCCGCCGGCCGATCCGCTCGCCGTCGAGTTCTTCGCCCTCGTGGCGCAGACCCTCTCCGCCGCGTGGGCGCACGAGGCGGAGAAGGGCCAGCGGAACAGCCACTCCAAATTCGACGACGACGAAGAAGGCCTCGATCTCGAAAAGGAAGCGATGCTGTCGCGCCACCTCGCCCAGTTCCTCCTCGATCTTTCGCCCGAGCAGGCGGTGAAGACGGCCGCCCCGGTGCTGGCGGCGGCGCTCCTCCACCCGGAGAGAGGGGCGGCCTTCCTCGGTCACCTGATTGACGCCCAGGACCAGCGCCAGAACTCGCCGGCGTTCTGGCCGCTCTGGCAGTCGCTGGCGGATGGATTGATGGTGACCGTCAGCGCCAAGAAGCGCACCCCGGCGCAGCAACGGGGCATCCCCAAGCTCGTGGAAAAACTCTTCCTCGGCGTGCACTGGAACCCCGACACAAGCGACTGGCTCCCACTGGAGGGGGAAACCGGCCGGCTGGAGGAACTGTTCGCCGCCTTCGGCGCGCATCCGCTCGTCGTGGAGTCCTACCTTGTCTGCCTCCGCCGGCCGGGCGCCAAGCGCCTGCTGCCCCAAGCCTTCCTCGCGCTGGCCAAGAAAGTCTCCACGAAGCCGGCGGCCCAGGTGCTCTCGTCGCGCAGCGTCGCCTGGCTGGAGGAAATTCTCGGCCGCTTCATCTATTCGGACCCCACGGCGCTCAAGGTGACGCCGGAGATGCGCGCCGCGGTGCTGGTCCTGCTCGACGCCTGCATCGAAGCGGGCTCCTCCGAATGCTACCGGCAGCGTGATGACTTCCTCACGCCGGCGGCACCGCCGGCATAAAAATAGCGCCCCGAGGAAACCCCGGGGCGCCGGCCCGCTGCCAGTCCAGTTCAGCGAACGGTCACGCCCAGGCAAAGAAAAATTACTCGCCCTTTTGGGTTAAAATCCCGCGGGGTCCGGCAATCGTCATTTGGCGGTGGCCCCCACGACGGCAATTCCTAGGATGGATTCCGCCGTGGCGACCTTTCCCAGTTTTGACCCCAACGTGCTGGAGCGCATCTGCGATGTGCTCGCGGCGACGGATTCCCGCCTAACGGGCACGGACATGGGCAAGTTGCTCAACCAACTCGGCATCGCCGACCCGATGGTCGGTGCGACCAAACGGGTGCGCCTGCTGGAAGCCCTGCGGCAGCGCCAAACGCAGGACCACTGCGGCAACCTTGTGGTGGCGTTCGTGCAAAAGGCCATGAGCCCCGTCCGTCACACCGGGGCCCAGGACTGGTTCGAGGCAACCCGCAATGACCTCAATACCGTGCTCGCTTTCGCTGGCCTCGAACTCGGTGCCGACGGTCAGGTTCGTCCGCGCTCCACCGCCAAGACCATCGACCAGGCCGAGCAACGCGCTCTGCGCCTGCGGAACGAACTTCTCCGCCGGCAGGTGCACGGCGATGTGCTCAAATTCTGCACGGCCGAACTGGTGAAGGACGATTACTTCCACGCTGTGCTGGAAGCGACTAAGAGTGTCTCCCAGAAAATCCGGGACAAGACCGGGCTCACCGGCGACGGCGGCGATCTCGCCACCAAAGCCCTTTCCCTCGGTCAGGTCGGGATGCCGTTCCTCGCCTTCAACAGCCTTCGCAACGACTCCGAGAAAAGCGAGCAGTCCGGCCTGATGACCCTCACGGTCGGCATGTTCAGCACCTTCCGCAATCCCACCGCGCACGCGCCCCGGATTCACTGGAATGTGTCGGAACAGGATGCGATCGACCTGCTGACGATGGCCTCGTTCCTGCATCGTCGGCTGGACACGGCCGCCCGCACCCCGCGCACGGTCTGATCCCATGAGCACCGTCACCGGATTCTCGGGCCAGTATGTGAGCCTCGCGGTGGCCCTGCGCCTCGCGCTGGACGACTACCGGGCCTGCGGCGCCGAGCCCCGCGGAAAAAGAAAATCCATTGTGGAGGCAATCGAGGGGCCCCGCGCCCGGGCGATCAACGTCGTGCTGCTGAACGCCGCCCTGTGCGAGGCCACGATCAACACCGTCCTCTCGCTGCAGTTCAGCCCGGCGATGTGGGCCTCGGTGGACCGGCTGCCCACCATCAAGAAATGGACGGCCATTCCGCAGAGGATCTGGCCCGGCTGCGAGATTCCGGCCAGCGACGCGTTGCACAAGGAACTGGCCGCACTCTTTGCCTGCCGCAATGCGATCATGCACCCGGTGCCGGAAGTTCACCGGGGCGCGGATGAGTCGCAATCGGGCAACGTCAAGGACTGGCGGACCCTGGATGACAAGCTGGTCACCGGTTCGCACGACCTCGTGCTGCGCCTGCTCCAGCATCTGGCGAAATTCGATTTCAGTATAAAACTGCACCACGACTCCATTGCGGAGCACCTGAACCGCCGCTAATGCCGGTCAGGGTTTGCAGTCGGCCCCGTCCTCGGTAAGGATACTACTCATGAAGAAAGCTCCGGCGGCGGCTCCCCTTGCGAGTTCACAGATAGCCTGCCTCGGCTGGGGTTCGCTGGTGTGGGACCCGCGCGACCTGCCGATTCACCGGCGATGGTTTGAGGACGGCCCGCTCGTGCGGGCGGAATTTCTGCGGCAATCACAGGACCAGCGAATCACGCTGGTTCTGCACAAGGACGTTCCCTTCGTCCGCAGCCTTTGGGCCCTGATGCCGGTGGCCTCGCTCGTGGAAGCACGCGAGAAACTCGCCCTTCGCGAGGGCATCAAGGACACCCGCATTGCCCAAGACATTGGCGCTTGGTCGCAAGGTGCGCCGGAAGTTCCGGTTATCGCCGGCCTTGCGGCTTGGGCGGCGGCACGCGGGATCGAGCATGTGGTCTGGACGGCACTGCCCCCGAAATTCACGGGCACGGCGGGCCGCGTGCCCACGGAGGCCGAGGTGGTGCAGCATCTGTCCGGGTTGAAGGGACCGACCCGCGATGTGGCCGAACAATACATCCGGCGCACGCCCCGGCAGGTGGATACATTATACCGGCGGGCTATCGAGGCGAAGCTGGGTTGGGCTGCCCTTTAATGGCCATTTGGGCTCCTTTTGGCCGATCAACGGCCTGACAAGGCCGGTTATAGTGGGTTTTGCATGGTTTTTTAGCTGTCACAGGGCTATTTACATAATTCCAGATACACCAAAAACCATGCTTTTGCTATTGCGAGTTATTCAACTGGGTGTGAACTAGGCGACATGAGCCCAAGGCAGGCAGTCGAGCGATTTCACCTCGTGTTCCTGAAGCATTTCACGAACACGGTCAGCCCGGGCACGATCTGCCTCAAGGGCGGGGTGAACCTGCGCCTCTATCACGGCAGCCCCCGGCTGTCCGAGGACATGGATTTCGACGCCCGCATTGTCGCCGTCGCGACGCTCCGCAAGAACGTCAATAAGACGTTGAAGGCCCGGCCACTGGTGGCCGAGCTGGCCGCCGCCGGCATCGCCTTGAGCGAGCCCAACGATGACAAGCAGACCGCTACCTGCCAGCGCTGGAAATTCGACGTGATCTTTGAGGGCCGGCCCACCGCCACCCGCCTCGAATTCTCGCGTCGGAAAGAGGATGGCTTCGACGTCAATCGCGTGTCGCCGCCGGCGGCGGCAATCCTCGGCGAGCACCAGTTGGCTCCGTTTCTTTTTCCCCAATACCTGCCGCCGGCCGCCTACCGGCAGAAGATCAATGCCCTGGCCACCCGCCGCTACGCGCAGGCCCGCGATGTGTTCGACCTGCAGCTGCTCTCCCGCCACGCCGCCGCCGGCCGCGAGGCGCCGCCGGCCCTCGTCGAGAAAGCGCTGGAGCAACTTGCGACCATCACCTTCGCGATGTTTCTGGACCTCGTGATTCCCTTCCTTCCGGCCGACCTCGCCGCCTACTACGGGACCGAGGAAGCCTGGAGCCAAATGAAGGAGCAAGTGCGACAGGATCTGACCGCCGCACTGCCTCCTCCCCCCGCCACATGACCACACTTTCCTTCTATCAAAAAATCGCCGCTCAGCGGCATGTGACCACGCGGTCGGCGGCCCAGCTGGCCGGGATGTCGATGACGACCGCTTCGATGGCACTGCAACGGCTCTCGGCCGAAGGCTTGGTCACGCGCATCAAGGCCGGCTCGTGGCTGGTCGGCTCCGCTGTGCGTGAACCTGCCGCGCTGGTGGCGGCTGTCGCCCGTCCGTATGAGGCCTACCTCTCGGGCTGGTCCGCGCTGCGGCATCACGGGCGCATCCAGCAGTTTCCCGAGACCCATTTCGGCGTTACGCTCGGCCGGCCGGCCGAAGTGAAGGTGGCCTCCGTGCGGGTGTGGCTGCACCACATCACCCCGACGCTTTTCACGGGTTACGATTTCGTGCCCGAGCTGGGGGGGCACGTGGCCTCTCCCGAAAAGGCCCTGTTTGACCTCGTTTATTTCGCGGCGATGAACCGGCGCCGTCATAGCGGCCGGTTGCCCGAAACCGAATTGAACGGCCTGCACTGGCGCGACATTCAGGGCTGGTTGCGCCGAGTTCCGGCCGTCCACCTCCGCACGCTCATGGAGCGAAATTTCAAGGCCCTGCGGGAACAGCACGCCAGTAATCCGGCGGACGAGTAGGTCCGGGCGGCTGGCCCGCGATTGACCTTTCCTCCGGTGGGTGGGAAAATGCCGGGATGTTCAACGTCATCGTCGCCTATAACCCGACCGCCTGGGAAACCGACCAGTTGATGCGGATGGATGATGACCGCTTCAAGGAATACAGCGGCGGTCCGGAATCGGACCGGGTGGAACTGGCGAAGCCCGCGACTCTGAAACTGCTCGAAGGGATTCCGACCTTGCTCTTCTACGAAAGCGGTTCCGAGGGTGCCGCTGCCAAGGTGGTCCGCTACGGAACGGTGCACGGCGTGCACGCCGCGAAAGACGAAGTCGTCTTCCGGTTCACGGAAGAAGGCCGCTTCACCCGGGCGGTGCTGGAGGAATATATGTCGCGGCTGGACATCGGGCGCTTTGAAAGCAACCGCACTCACTGGGCGGTCAAGGAGGGCGGGCTTCCCAGCGCGATGATGAGTCATCTGCGGCCAACCTACGACATTGTGTTTTCCTTCGCGGGCGAGGACCGGACCTATGTGGCGAAGGTGGCGCGCTACTTGAAGACGAAGGGCGTGAAGGTGTTTTATGACGAGTTCGAGTCGGCCGATCTTTGGGGCAAGGACCTGGCGGAGCACTTCAGCATGATTTACGGACAGAGTGCCCGCTATTGCGTGATGTTCATTTCGGCGGCCTACGTGAGGAAGATGTGGACCCGGCACGAACGCCGGAACGCCCTCTCTCGCGCCGTCGAGGAACATCAGGATTATATCCTGCCGGCACGGTTCGACGACACGCCGGTGGACGGCATCCGGTCGAGCATCGCCTACATTTCCCTCGACATGCTTTCGCCGCTCCAATTCGCGAAACAAATACTGAAGAAGCTTGGCCGCTCTTGAATTTAAGGCCGACCTCCTCTTCAGAGGACACCCGCCTCCCTGAACGAGTAGTAACCCCGGGATTGCGGGTCCGCTCCAGTCCGGCCCACGATGACGTGGTCCAGGAGTTCAATGTCCACTGCCTTGGCGGCGTCCCGAAGTTGTCGCGTCACCTGCACATCGGCCGCTGATGGCGCCGGATCGCCGCTCGGGTGATTGTGCACGCACACCACTGCCGTCGCTCCCTCCCGGATCGCGCACCGGAACACTTCGCGCGGATGCGCCAGCGAACTGGTCGCGGTCCCGGAAGTAATCTCCACCATTCGCTTCAACCGATTTTTCCGGTTCAAGCACATCGTCCAGAATTTTTCCACCTCCAGCCCCTGGATGATAGGCTGGAAGTATTCCGCCACCAATTCCGGCCGGTTCATCACCGGCGCTTCCGCCTGCGGCCCCCGCGCCATCCGCCGCGCGATCTCGATCATTGCCATCAGCATTTGCCCCTTGGCTCGGCCGATGCCTTTCCATCGACGGAAATCCGCCGGGTGCCAGTGGGCCAATCCGGCCACGGACCCCGCTTCCGCCACGATCCGTTGCGCCAGCGCCATCAACTGGCCGGTGGCCAGTCCATTCTGCAGCATCACCGCAAGCAGTTCCGTGTCGCTCAGGGCATCTGCTCCGAATGTTTCCATCCGCGCCTGCGGCTGTTCGCCGCAAGCCAAGATTATTTCCTCATCCCCGCCCGTCAGGCCCAAGTCCAATTTCGATTGGTTCATGATATTGGGCGCACGTTGCGCCCCGGCCGGGCGTTCTGCCCGGTTCTCGTGGCGCGCTCCGCGCGCTGGCCCTTGCGAGCACGCCCAGCCACCGACCGGGCCGCCGAGCGAGGAGACTCGCTTCTCCTCGCGAGGGGGAAGGCCCGAGAGGGAAAGGTGGAGCCGCGCGCAGCGCGGACTACCTTGGCGGGCGTGATAGACTAGGGCCAGCGAGCGGAGGCTAGTCCACTTCCCGGCCTCGCTCAGAGCCCCAGCCGGATAGACGGCTCCGCTTTGAGCGAGGCAACATGGGCCGGAGTGTCCGGCCGCGCCCAGTTCACGCCGGTGACCAAAGTTGCCGCATGACGGGCTGTGTTGTTTCGCAGTCGCTGCCAGCAATCATTGGTGTAGGACCAGTGGAAGCCATGCGCCTTCAACCGGCCGATGACGTCGGCGGCCGGCTTTTCATCGAAGTAAACCTTCACCCGGCAATCCGCTGCGTTGTCTTCTACCCGGCCGCCCGCAAACGCGAGCGTCACGGTTTCCCGGGATGATTCCGCCACTAGCCCCTGCACGCGGTCCTGCATCCGCCGGATGTTGGCGGCATTGTTCGACAGTTTGAATCCTGGAAACCCAATCCGCCCCGCGAAATCCGGCTTCAGCAGTTCACGGGCATACGCCTCCTTGATGCCACACTGCGATTCCAACTGGGCGATTTTCCAGGCCTCGTCAGTATTCGGATCCCGCACGATCTTGTTGGCCGTCTTCATCCGTTCCTGCGCCGCGTCGGCCGCCTTGATCTTGGCCTCGAGCTGCGCCACCGCGCCGTCGTCATCGGAACGAATAGACTGCGCCGGGCCATGCCGCCGCAATCGCTTCGCTAGATTTTCCCGCGCGGCATTCAGTTCCCCGAATGCCCGTCTCATCACTCTTTCCGCGCGCTGCGGCCGGGCATGCTCATTATATCTGGCAGGACCAACTACCGACCAAGGCGGAGCTAATTCCCGACTCCGGATCGTCGCAAGGAACACCTGATACCGCGCGGCCCGCAGCCGCTCCAGAGCCCGGGCTACGTCCTCGGGTATCGTGGTCTTGCCATGGATCTTGAGCGTCGTCTCCGCTTGGGTTTTCTCGACGACTGATTCCTCGGCAAATTTTGCGTTCTCCTTCCGCAGCTCCTTCGGGAAGTGCGTCAGGTTGTTGAACCGGTCGATATCCCGCTGGGTGAACGGTGCATCCGTGTTGTAGGGTGCGGTCATCATTCCCAGTTGAAACGCAGCCGCTCCGCGCGGTTCTTCGGTAGACCGATGCGTTTAGGTTTCTGATAGGGCCTCATCACCACCGGCTCCAGCGGCAGTCCCTCCTTCACCCAGCCGCGCGCCCGCGCCACCTGATCCAAGGCCGCCTTCACATGTTCCAGCGCCGGGGTGTTCTGGACACACCCCGTGTGCGCCACGACTTTGAGCGCGAATTCGGCCTTGGACAGGTAGTCGTCTACGTGCTGACGGATGGCAGGATGAACTGCCACGACTTCAGCCCGCCGACATCGCCGGCGCAGCATGGCCCGGCGCCCGCAGCGCCCGGCGGTTGTCCGCCATGCCCTGCCGGTTCATCTCGCTGAACACCGCGCCGACGAAGCGCTTGGTGTGGTTGAACGGATTGACCTCGGCGAGCACCGCATCGACGCGATGACGCGAATCCGGCGTCATCTTTTCGTAGATCGCCTTCGCCTGCGGCAGCTGCTTCACCGCCTCGCGGGTGTCACGGTCGTGCTTCTGCCACTCGCGGTAGAAGTGGTAGTTGACCGCGCGATCGGGGTGCTTCGCCACCAGGTCCGTGAAATACTTCACGGTCTCGGGGTTCGCCGCCTTGTAGTCGGCGATGTTCTTCTCGATGACGGGATTTGAGCGGAACTCCATCGGGGTTTCCGCCGCGGGCTTGGGCGAGGCGGCCTGCTGGAGGACAGTCGCCGGGGGTTGGGCACCATTGCCGGGTGCCTGGTCGGGATGTTTGGGCTTGAGGGCCATGTTTGGTTTTTGGTTGATGCGCCGGCCGCTTGAGAGGTGCGGGCCGGACGGCTTCTCGGCACCGGGCGGAATCCGCCCAAAGGGATCAGTCGAGCAGCGGGTTCAGGCGCGGCTCCTTGCCGCTTACCACGCGCAGCGCCAAATCGAACTGCGCGCTGATGTCGGACTGCTGGTGACGCGAGAGCGCAAAGATCATCAAGGATTTCGCGTCCACCGGTGGTTTGATGTCTGCGAAGGTCCGGTTGATTTCCTTCGCCGCCTCGATGTATTCGGAGGCGACGGGCTCGGGGATGCGGAGAGTAACGATGAACATAATCTCAGTGGGTTGGGGGTTGGGATTCGGGGATGAAACGATCCGAGGCCGGAGCGAGGGTGGCCGGGACGGACGCGACGCCGGGCCGGGAGACGGAGCCGGCCGCCGGAATGGCGGGCGGCGGAGGCGGACGGACGGCGGGAAGCGGACCGGACCCGGTCTCCCGTAGCCCGGCCGACTCCCGCCCGGAACCCGGTCCGGCGCGCGGTTCCTCCGCGCGGCGGACGGGGTTCATTGGGCGCAACGTGGGGATGATCCGGGCGGTGAGTTCGACGGCGCCGAACTGGCGCGCGGTCCGGCTGCCGGTGGTCTCGATCCGGATACCCTGCACGGTGAGCCCGGGCAGGTTCTCCAGCCGTTCGACCGCGGCAATGATGTCGGTCCAGTGCACGGCGGCCGGCTCGGCCGGCCGGAAGGTGACGGCGTCCAAGTTCGCGGCGGCCACCCACGGGCCGCCGAGGGCTTCGTCCGCCGCCATCGCCGGCCGGTCCGCGGATTCCAGCGGATGCGCCTGCCGCCACTCGGCCAGCTGGCGTTCGGCGTCGGCCGGCAGGCCCGCGAGGTCGGCGCGCAGCGCCGCCACCTCGGCCACGGCGGCGGGGACGCCCACGGGACGCAGGTGCCGGACGGCGAGCACGACGGCCAGCCAGGCCAGCGCGAAGAGCAGCATCGCCCAGACCGGGGCCGGAATCCTTGGTTGCGGCGCGTTCATCGGGGTCGTCCGGTGAGCCGGACGGTGCCGGCCGGCAGCCCGGCGGGTTCGACGCGCCAGGTCTCGCCGCCCAGCCGGCCGAGCCAGTCGCGCCAGGCCGCCTCGGTCAGCGCGCCGGCCGCGGTCACGCCGCCCGTCACCGTGAACTCGCCGCGCGTGGCGCGCAGCGCCGTCAGCGTCACCGCGCCCGGCACCTGGCCCACGGCGCGGAGCCACGGGCCGAAGACCGGCGCCGGCCGGCCCGCCTCGGCCCGGAGCGCCGCCAGTTCCGCCTGCGCCTGCTGCCGCCGGGCGATCTCGGCCCGCAGCGCGGGGACTTCCCGCGCGAGTTCCGCCCCGGTGCGGCGGGCGGTGATTTCGCGGTGGAGGTATTCGCCCCCGAGCGCCAGCCCGGCCGCCAGCACCAAGGCGCACGCCGCCGCCAGCGCGCGCGCCGGCAGCAGGACCGCACCCGGCGGCAGCAACTGTGCCGGGTGGCGGCCAGAGATCGGCGCCGGCTTGGCCAGCGCCTCCCACACCGAGAAGTGCCCGACTACGCGGTCGCCGATGAGGGGCAGCCGCTGGTTCAGGGCGTCAATCAGGCTGTCGTCCGTTGTCACATAGAGGACGAATTCGTCCGGATGTTTGGCGAAGGTCGCCTGAAGGATGCCTGCGAGCTGGTCGAGGACATCGGCGCCCTGTCCGGTCTGCACCGAGCGGACGCCTTCGGGCGAGTGGCGATAGAGACAGAAGCGCTCGGCGCTGACGGCGACCAAGGTCATCGCCCCCGAATCCGACAGATCCGGCGGCAGCGCGTTGAGCCACGTCGGCAGCGGCCACACGGAATCGACCGTGAAGCCATGCTCCTGCAATTGGTGGACCAACCCAAAAAGGGCCGGCCGGGTTTCGTGGTGCAACAGGGTGTTGAACGATTCGCCGGCCGCGAGGATCGGCTCGTGGCTCCACACAAGTCCCGGATGCGTCACCACCGGAAACTCCTCGGCCAGCGCGAGCGACAGCACCGTTCTGCCGGCGTTCGGACACGTGGCCGGCACGGTCGCGAAATCGTCCGGGTGATAGACGATCCGCAGCCGCTTGGTCCGGCCCGGCCATGCCGCCGCCAGCAAGGCGGCCGCCTGGGCCGGCTCGGCGAACGGCACCGGCAACTGGTGTCGGGGCAGCCACCACCGGTCGCCCCACAGGAGAACCGTGGCCGCCTCAGATTTCAGTGATGAAAATAAAGACATCGGTGACTCCATTTACGGGGGCGGCATACGCGACCAGTCCGGTGTCACAGGCGGCACCCGGCACGGGCGCCAGCTGCGGGGCGTTCATCGCGAGCGCCAGTTCGTAGGCGTCGTTGGCGGGTGCCCCGATGATCACCAGATACGCGATGATGACGTTGGTCGGCCGGTTGGTGACGCCATCCAACCGGAAGTTCGCCCCCTGGGCCGCCGACGGGGCGAGCGCCGGGTTGGATGACCGCGCCTCGATCCGGGTGGCCCCCGTCCAGTTGCGCAACGGCGCCGCATCGGGGGTCATGACGAAGGCCTGGGCCGCCTGGCTCCAGGTCATCTCGTTGCCGGTCCCGGTCGAAGTGTAGACCTGGCTGCCCATCCGCACGCTGAGCGGGTGCTCCATTTTTCCGGCGGAGAGCAGCACGGTGTCGAGCCGGGCGGCGTTGCCCTTCGCGGTGTCGGTCGCGCCGCCGAGTGCCGCCCCCGAGGTCGGGATGCCGGTCCCCTCGGTGCGCGGGATGCTGCCGTTGCCGCCCGGCATGTTGATGAAGTCCACCAAGGCGGTCTTCAGGGTGTCGGCCGCCCGGGCGACCTGATGGACGCGCGCGGCGCGCAGGGCGTCCTGGCCCTTGGGCAACAGCAAGGCGGCCAGCACGGCGAGGATCGCGAGGACGAACATGAGTTCGAGAAGGGAGAAGCCCTTCACCGAAGGATGATTTCGATTTCTTTTCATGGGGGGTTATGGGTTACGGGTTGAAATTCAGAGCACGCGCGCGACTTCCTCCACGGTCGTGAGCCCGGCGCCGGCCGCCGCGAGCCCGTGTTGCCAGAGCGTGCACAGCCCCTCGCGGTCGCGGAGCCTCGCGAGTTCGGCAAGCGGCGCATGGGCCGCAATGAGCGGCAGAAACTTCTGCGCGGGGATGACCTCGTGGATGGCAAGCCGGCCGCGATAGCCGCGCCCGCGGCACGCGGGACAGCCGACCGGCCGGAAGAAATGCGCCCCGGGCACCTGATGCTCCGCCGCGAGCCGCGCGCTTTCGGGATGCGGCTCCTTGCACTCCGCGCAAAGTTTCCGCACGAGCCGCTGGGCCGCGAGCAAGCGCAGCGCCGCCGCCAGCAGGAAGGTTTCGACACCCAGGTCGCGCAGGCGCGGAATCGCCGAGAGCGCATCATTGGTATGCAGCGTCGAAAGCACCAGGTGTCCGGTGAGCGCCGCGCGCACCGCAAGCTGGGCCGTCTCCGCATCGCGGGTTTCGCCCACGAGAATGACATCGGGGTTCTGCCGGAGCATCGCCCGCAACGCAGTCGCAAAGGTGAGACCGACCTTTTCGCGGATCTCGGTCTGCCGAATGCCGGGGAACTCGTATTCCACCGGCTCTTCGAGCGTGTGGATGACGCGGGAGGAATGATCGAAGGTGTGGAGGGCGGCGTGCAGGGTCGTGGTCTTGCCGGAGCCGGTCGGCCCGGTGAGGAAGATGAGCCCGGCCGGCCCGGTCAGCGCTTCTTGCACTGCCGTCGCCTGTGCCGGTGCCAGCCCCAGTTCGGTGAACGACTGCGCCGGCATCGACTGGTCGAGGAGCCGGACCACGAGGCTCTCACCGTGCACGGTGGGCACCGTGTTCATCCGCAGGTGGAACCGCCGGCCCCGTTCCTGCAGCAGCGCCCGGCCGTCCTGCGGCAGGCGCTTTTCAGTGATGTCCATGCCGCCGGTGATTTTTCCGCGCGCCAGCAACGCGTCGCGCTGGGCAAGCGGCAGCCGCGCGTGCTCGCGCATTTCGCCGTCGAGCCGGAAGCGGATCACGAGCCCGTCTTCCTTCGGCTCGCAATGGACATCGCTCGCGCCCTCGCGCGCCGCGGCCCGGAGGATCGCATCCAAGGTGCGTGTCGCGTTGCCGCCGGTTTCCAATGGCGGTGTGACCGGGACGGCCGGGGTCCGTAATTTGTCGAGCAGCGCCAGCATTAGCGGATGAGTTTCGGGGTGAGGAAAATCACGAGTTCGGTCCGGTTGTGCAGGGTCGCCTTCGTCTTGAACGCCCGTCCGGCCACCGGGATCGAGCCCAGGACCGGCACCGCGCGTGTGCTGCCGCCGGTGTCCTCGGAGATCAGTCCGCCGATAACGGCGGTCTCGCCGTCCTTCAGCCGCACGATGGTCGAAGCCTGCTTCACCTCCGTCAGCGGGGCGGTCTGCTTGCCGTCCGGGCTCGTCACAATCGCCTGCAACCGCGTGATCGCTGGAAGCACATCGAGCGTGATGACGCCGTTGCCGTCGATCTGCGGAGTCACCGCCAGGATGGTCCCGATGGTGATGGTCGAAACCGAGTAGTTCTCCTGTGTCTGGTTCACCGGCACGCTCGTCCCGCCCTGCTGGAAGGTGGTCGATTGCTGCAGGCGGAAGAACGGGCGGTCCTCGCCGACCTTGATGAAGCTCGTCTGATTATTGAGCGCCCGCAGCCGGGGCTGTGCCACGGTCGTCACCTCGCCTTGCTGTTGCAGCGCATGGATGACCGCCGTCGCCCGCCCAAACCCCAGGTTCGCGGCAAACGTGTTGGGGGCGAGCAAGGCCCCGCCCACGCCGACGACATCGAGCGGCGCGCCGCCCTCGACCGAGACCTTCCCGACCGCGCCGGCGGCAAGGTCCCAGTCGATGCCGAGCTTGCGCTCGTCGCGCAGCGTGACCTCGACAATCCGCGCCTCGATCTCGACCTGCCGCGTGATGCGCGTATTCACCAGTTCCAGGAACGCCCGGAGGGTTTCGTGCCGCGCGACGGGAGCCGTCACCTGCACGACCCCGGAGAATTTGTTTAGCACGAGACTGTCGCCGTCCTTCAGCATCGCCCGCAGCTCCGCTTCCAGCCCGGTCCAGAAGGTGTTCTGGTTCTCCTGCGAGATGGACACCTGCGTGGCATCCGAGCCGACGCCGTTCTGCCCGGGCAACTGGCTGGGGTTGGCCAGCGTGGGCGTCGGGTAACCGTTGCCGTAGCTGCCGTTGTTCGCCCCGCCGAGTGTGATGGACGCGCTGCCGGAGCCGCTGCGGGTAAGCTGCGGATAATCGACCGGATAGAGGACGGTCTTGCGGAACCGCACGGCGATCCCGCCGGCCGTCTCTTCAAAGTGGTATCCGCCCGGTCGGGTGAGCGCCAAGAGGACCGAGCGCAGCGTGCTGCGGGCGATCTCCACGGTCACATCGCCCGTGACGTCGGGTTCGATGAGGAGAGTGGCGCCGGTTGCGCGCGCCAGGGTCCGGAGCGCCGCCGGCAGCGGTGCGTTTTCCAGCCGCAGGTTTTCCACCGGGCGGTCGAGTTCGCTGGGCTCGGCCGCGCGGAGCAGTGCCGCCGAAAAAAGTAAGCAGGAAAGAATCTTCATGGGATCAGGGGTTGCCGATAACGTAGTTGGCCGCCTCCGCCGTCCGGCCTGTCTGGAGGAGCGTGCGCGCGGCCGTGTGATATTTGAGCACCGCTGGAGCCGCCGCATTGAACGTCCCGGTAATGGGTGGAGCCGCCAGCGTGTAGGCGTCGCCGGGCTGGACGGCCTGGATCGTGATGGACCCGGGCCCGGTTACGGTCAGCGTGCCGTTGCTGAAAGTCGCGGGACCACCCAGCACCACGAAACTCACGGGCAGCCCGGAGGAGGACGTGGCGGTGAGCGGCAGAGCCGCCCCGACATTCTGGTCGCCCGGCGGCGTGAACGAGATGCTCTGCGCCGCCTTCGGTGCGAACTGCGCCTGCACGAACTTCGCCCGGTCGAGCAGCACTGCGATCGGGCTGGCCGGGCCGGCCGCGTCGCCAGTCCAGCCGGTGAAGTAGTGGGCGGCATCGGGCGTGGCCGCGATGGTCACGGTCGTGCCGTAGGGATAGTTCCCGCCGGGAGTTACGTTGCCGCCGACACTGGCATTCGTGGTCAGGGAGAGGTTCTTCGGGGCAAAACCAGCCTGCACGGTTTTCGCCCGGTCCATGAGGACGGCGAGCGGGTTGGCGCTGCCGCCCGCATCACCGCTCCAGCCGGTGAAGTCATGCGTGCCAGACGGAGTGGCGGTGATCATGACGGTCGTGCCGGCCGTATAAGTGCCGCCGGCGGACACCGCGCCGCCCGCACCCGCGACGGTGACCAGGGCAAACTGGGCCGGCGGCGGAGCAATGACGGTGATGGCGACGGTGCCGGAGTGATACCACCCGCTGCCGTCGTTTGCCGCCGCCCTGACATAGTAGGTGCCGACGTCCGTGAAGGTGAAACCGGCGGAGCGGGTCGAGTCAGCGGCGCTGCCGACCGCGCCGCCCTGGAACGGTTCACCCGCGGCAAACCCGCCTTGGAAGTTCCAGTCCCCGGTGGGCCGCTGGATGTCGAGATTGTGGTTGGAGATGTTCCCGTCTGGATCGGTGGCGCGGCTGGCAATCGTCAGAACTGTGCCCGCCGTGATGGTTTGCGCCCCGGGAGCAAGCAGGGTGACCGTGGGCGGCTGGTTCACCACGGCGTCAATCGTGACGGTGTGCGTGATAAGGGGTGAGGTGGCGCCGTCGGCATCCACTGCCTGGGCGGTAAAGGTAACGGTCTGCGGGCCGGGGTCGTTGGTCCAGTTGCCGGAGTCGCCATCCATCCCGTTGCCGCCGCCGGCGAAAGCGAAGGGCTGGCCGTTCTTCCATACGTTTACCTGCGTGAGGTTGCCGTCGTCGTCGTGGCCGTGCGCAGTGACGTTGTAGCCCTGGCCGGCGGCGCTGCTGCCGGGAGCGATGTTCCATGTTATGGTCGGCGGCAGGTTGACGGGACCCACCTGGATCAAGTTGCCCGGTTGGTAGTAGGTGGTGCCGGACTGCGGCGCCGCATACCCGTAGCCGTTCCACACCTGCCAAATACCCGTTTCGTTCAGGGTGACGGTCCGCGACGAAGCGCCGTCCGGACAGTCGAGACCGAAATGGGAATCCTCCGAATACCACTGGCCGGTCGGACTCATCAGGGAGATGGCCCCCCAGGATTGGATCCCGTCGTAGGTGGTCCAGTGGTAGGAACTCACCACGAACGGAGTGCCCAGGGCGGCCTGCTCCGCCGCCCGGACGTTGGCCGGCCAGGCGGTGGCAAAGGCGAAGAGAACAAATAACAGGTGTTTCATTGGAGGGTAACGGTCGGGTTTTCGTGGAGGTTGAACCGCAGCGCCTCGACGCCCGGCCAGGCGGCGCCGCGGTTGATGATGACGAGCCGCCCGCCGAGGATCTCCGGCGTGACGCTCGCCCCGGAATTGGCCGGTGCCGTGAAGGCGGGGTTCGTGTTGTTGAACGAAACGAAGGCCTGCTCGGTCGGGTGGTTGTTGTTCACGCTCACGCGGAACTTCGGGAGGACGATGCGCCGGACGCAGAGCCGGTTTGTCTGCGTCTGGCCGCCGCTGCCCTCGCTCCAGGCCGCCAACTGCGCCGGAGTCAGCCGGCCGGACCAGTAGGCCGGTGTCGCCGCGGTTTTGTTTTCCCAGTTCGTGTTCCACAGGGCGTCGAACCACGCCGCGTTTGCCTCGTAGGCCGGGAGCACGAGCTGGTCGTTGCGCGCCATCAGGCTCACGAGGAGGAAGCGCTGGCGGCCGGGTTCGGCCGGGGCGGCGATGAGCAGCCGCGGATTGCCGAGCCCATTGAAGGCGATGCGCGCCAGTTCCGGCTGGGCCGTGGCGGACGGTGCGACCCCGATCTGGGGCGTCAGTCCGCGCGCTCGCGCCAATTTCGCATACCAGTCCGCGGCAGCGGTGCTGGCGTAGCCGGCGGAGGTGGAGGTGGAGAACACCGTCGCGGTGTCGCCGGGCCCGATCGTGCCCGGCAGGGCCGCCAAGTTCAGGTTGGTCAGGTCGCTGTTCTCGAACGAAGCGGTGATGGTGCTCGCTAGTTCCTCCAGCGACTTTGCCTCGGCCTCGCGACGCGCCTTTTCAACCACGTCGCGCATGGCCGGCGCCAGCGCCGCCGCCACGATACCCAGGACGAAAAGGACAAGGACAATTTCCAACAACGAGAAGGCGCGCAGCAGGCGCTTCAGCGGCACACCCAGCCGGCGCATCGGTAGTATATAAGAGTGAAGAAACATAAATTCAGCGGGCGTTGATGCCGCCCAAGAGCGAGAACAACGGCAGGAAGAACGAGAGGGCGATGAGCCCGACGATGCCGGTGAGGGCCGCCAGCAGTGCCGGCTCGAGGAACGCGAGGGCGGTGGCCAGCGTCTCGCGGGCGCGTCCGGCCGCGTAGTCCTCGATGTGCCGCAAGGCGGCGCCCAGTTGCCCGGTGGTCTCGCCAGCCTTGAGCGCCGGCACAAAGAACCCCGGGAAACCGTGGTCCTTCGGTAGTGCCGCATGGAGCGGCCGGCCGGCCGCCACGCCCTCGCGGGCGGCGAGCAACTGGGCCGACAAAACGGCATTGCCGGTGAGTTCGGCCCCGGTGCTCAGTGATTCCAGGACCGGGATGTCCGCCTCGTGGAGCAGCCGGGTGTGGGCCGCGAACCGCGCGGTCGCGAGGCAGCGCAGGGTTTCGCCGAAGACCGGCACGCGCAGCAGCAGCCGGTCGCGCATCCGCTGCAACCGGGGAGTGCGGGTGGCGAACCAAAGGAGCAGACAGGCGGCCACCGCCGCTCCGGCCATGATCGGCCAGCCGTGGCGCACAGCCTCGCTCACGCGGATCAACGCGAGGGTGAGCGCGGGCAGCGTGAGCCGCATCGAGGCGAAGATTTCCGCAAACTTCGGCACCACCCCGCCCAGCAGGAACACTACGAGTCCCCCGGTCACGGTGAGCACAATCGCGGGATAGATCAGCGCACGCTTGGCTGTGCGCCGGAGTTCGTCGGCCCCCGTGAGGTGCGACGCCAACGCGCGCAATGCCTCGGGCAACTGGGCCGAGGCTTCGCCCGCCGCAATGATGGCCGCGATGTGCGGCGGAAACTGCCGCGTGAAGAACCGGCACGCCGTATGGATGGGAACGCCTTGGGCGACGGACTGGCTGATGTGTGCCAAGAGCGTCCGCACCGGCCCGGGCGGCGTATCGTCGGCCAGTTGGCCGAATGCGACATCCGCGGTCACACCGGCCCGGAGCTGCAATTCCAACTGGTGGAGCAGCGCGACAAAATCCCGCGCCGGCAGGGTCAGCCGCGCGAGCTTCCGGTCCGGCGTCACCGGCTTCACCGATACCGGCCAGAACGCTTGGGCGCGGAGCCGCGCGCGCAACTGCGCTTCGTCGGACGCGTCCTCGCGGAGCGAACGGCGGCGGCCGGTCTGGTCCATGACAATGGCGGCGAAAGTTGGCATATCAGAGGGGCAGCCGGAGGCGGACGGGCTTCTCGGTGAGCGGTAGCCGGAGGAGTTCCGCGCCGTGCCGGAGGAGCACGGCCGCCGGTTCGATGCGGACCACATCGAGGGATTCGATCCGGTCGCCGGCCTGCACCGGCCGGCCGTTGATGAGGGCGCAAGGCGACGGCCCGCGCACGATGCCGCCTACACGCAGCGCGATCTCCCTCACGGATTCAGGTGGCAGGGTGCGGACGGCGAAGGGATTGGCTTCGTCGCCGATGCGAACGGCCGTCAGGTCCAGTAAGCCCTCGGCGTTCGGCATCAGGGCCGGTTCGTTGACGGGCTCCGGCAAGGGCGCTGTGGGGACCATAGCTGATGCCTGCACCGGCGAGGGCGGAGCCGACGCGGTGACCGGTTTGGGCTGCGCTTCAAGTTCGCGCACCCGGCTGCCGAGGGCTTCGTTCTGCGCGATGAGCGCTTCGATGTGCCGGCGCTGGCGCACGGCCGGGTCGGCCCGCTCTGGTATGGGTGCGGGGGCCGCCACCGGTGGGCTGACGGGAGCGACCGGTTGGGGAGCGCTCTGGCAGCCGGCCAGCGCCAGCAGGCAAAGGAAGAGGCTAGTTCGCATGAGCGGGTGTGGCCGCGCCAAGGCGGGCGCGGCCGGGGTCGATTGCTTCGGTGACATAGAGGTAGAACGCCTTGCCCGCGGGGATGCGGACGTAGAACCCATCGCGGGCAATGGCCTCGCGGATCTGCTGCGCGTATTCGCGGAGCACCGCACCCGTGCCGGCGAGGGTCGCATTCCGGGCGGTCGTGGCCGGCAGGCTCGTCTCGCCCAGCAGTCCGGCGGCGGAGCGGGTGTCCTGCAGCGCCGCGGTGGCGCTCGAAAGGAACGTGGCCGCGAAAAGCTGGACCTCGCGCCAGTCGCTCGTCCGGAGCACTTCGCCGCGCAGCCCGGCTGATCCGTCATGCGACCCCCATGCACCGGTCGCCTCGTCGCGTTCCCGATCGAGGGCCAGCCCGCGAACATTCAGCTCGCGGCCGTTCTCGGGCCCGGCCCGCCAGACAATCGTCCAGGTGCCCTCGGCTGCCAGGCGCTCGCGCGCCCGGTCCGGTGACGCCCGGCCGTGCACCTCGGCTCCGGCGGGCACGACCCGCCGGCCGGCCTGCCAGACATCCTCGGTCACGAGCCCGATGACGGGCGTCTCCAGCCGGTTGGATTCGATGGCGAGCACGGTCTCGCACGGAATCAACCGGCCATAGGGCGCGGCCGACTCGGCAGCATCAGCCGGTGCGGCCGGTGCGGTCATGAGCGACAGCGGCAGAACCGGCGGCGGCGCGGGGACCGGCTTGGGTTCGGCGGGATTCTGAATCTGGCGCGGGCTGGATGGCGCTGGTTCCTCCACCTTGGTGAAATTGAGTCGCGCGCCTTCCCGCTGGACCGTGCGCGGCAGGGCGGCCACCGGGGCCGCGTGAACGGCAGGCAACGCGGCGGTCTTTCGCTGGCGCTGGGTGTAGAGCGCGACGCCCGCGAAAACGACCAGCGCTCCCACCAGGACGACCTGGCCGGTGGGTGAGGCAAAGAATGTCGTGTCGAACTTCATGGCAGCCGGGTGACGAGCACCGAAAAAACATTCTGCACGGAGAGATTGGCCCGGCCGCCGCCGGGCGCGCCGGTCACGGCAAACCAAACCGTGGTGTGTCCGCGCGGCGGGAGTTCGCCGGTCGTGTCCGCAAGCGCCGCCGGGTAGATCTCCGGTCCCACCCGCACGGCGAGGTTGTCCGCGTCGAACCGGACCGGAGTGGAGCCCGGGTTCTCGACCCGCACGCGGAAAACCAGCGTGTCCTCCACATCGAAGCGGAACACCTCCTCCAAGGTAACTGTGAACCCCGGATACCGCGTGACGCTGCGCGGACCGGCCCGTTCCACCGCCTGGGTCAGCGCCGGATACTGGGCGGCCAGGAGCGCGTGGTTCTTCGCCCGGTCGAGCAGGCTGCGCACGAGGACGGGAGTCGCCACCGGCGAACTTGCCACTGGTGCGTCGAAGAACGACACCGCGCGGTCGGCCTCCTCGGCCGCACGGAAGGTGAAGACATACACCCGCCCGCGATAGATCACGTTGACGGCGGCGGTCGCATCCGCGCGGAGCGCCCGCACGGAAAAGAAGCTCGTGCCCGGCTGGTAGGACAATAGCACCGGCGGTGAGTCCTCGGGCTTGGTCGAAAGGTTGGCGCTCTCCAACGCCGTGAGCGCCCCGGGAAACAGGCAGGTGGTCGGTTCGTCCCGGCTGACGCGGATGGAATAGGCCATGCGCTCGTCGAGCGGATAGGTCCGGATCGCCTCCCAGGAGGCCGCGAAGACCATGCTCCAGCCGCTCATGAGCAGCCCCGCTACGGCAAAAGTTCGTATCGCCATACGGCCAGGGGGTAGCGGCCGTTGACGACCAGGTTGGGGTTGCGCGCGAATGTGAATCGCGCGGTGAAAGCGGGCGCTTCGGTGAACGGCCGGCCCTGAAACAGTCCTGTGCGAATCCACTGGCCCTCGACTTGAACGAGCACGGTGTCCTCGCGTGTCTCCAGCACGGTGAGCTTCAGCACCTCGAGCTTCTGGTGCAGCGACTTGGCCGCAAACTCCTCCGCGCTGCGCGCGATCTCTTCGCGCGCCTGCTTCAGCGCCTCCGGTAGGAACAGCTTTTCCAGCAGCTCCGGGTGGTCGCTGCCCGCGGGATTGCGCGACCACAGCGCCAGGCACGCGAGGAGCGCGTGCATCTCATGGAGTTTGCCGGCCTCCTCGAAGCCGAGGAGCGGGCTCTGGTGAAACGTCCCGGCCCCATCGAGGATGACGACGCGTTCACGCGTGCGGTAGGCCCGGATCACGAGGTAAGGCGCGATGACCGCGTAGGCCGTGGCAACGAGCGCCACCAAAAACCACAGCCGGGCTGCCACCGCATAGTCGGTGAATAATTCCAGCGGATGCCTCCGGCGGCGGGGCGCCGTGGCCGGGTCGAGCCGCACATGTGGGGCGGGAGTTTCGCGCAAGGTCTGGCTCATGGTCAGCAGGTGTTTTGCGGCGCGGGCATCCGCGTCGAGGCCAGCAGTGCGGCGACGGCTTGGTCGCCGGCAGGGTCGGACTTGGGGACACTCGCGGGTGAGACCGGGGCCGGCGGTGTCGGCGGCGGCAGCGGCGTGGGCATCGAAGGTGGCGGCGGTCCGCCGTCGGGCGGCACCTTCGCAGCTCCGCCCGCGGAGCCGACCACCGCCGCCGCGCCGCCCGTCTTGAGCGACTTGGCGAGCCAGACCACCTGCTGCAAGGTGTAGAGCTGCTGCAAGCCCTGACCGCCGCCACCCGAGAGAGGGGAACCCGAGCAGAAGAGCATCTGCATCAAAAACGGCGTCCCGAGCGTGCCGAGGACCAGCCACACGGCGGCGAACAATGCCCCCAATAGGCTGGCAAAGGACATCGCGTCGATCTCCCCGGGCCGCAATCCGTAGGCGGTCGCGAGGTTGGTGGAATACGCGGTCAGCAGGTTCCAGGTGACCAGTTCGGTGATCGCGAAGCCGACCGGCCACGCGAGCACGGCGAGCGTCTGTTGCAGATACCGCACCCCGAGGTTGTCGAGTCCCGGCAGCATGAACATCGACAGCGCGACCGGCAGGAACAGGAAGCAGAGCAGCTTCAGGATGTAGTGCAGGATGAGGAGCGGCAGCTGCAGCACGCTCGCCACGAGCACCACGAGCTTGCCCGAACCCATGAGGAACGCGCGGTAAAGCGACTCGCCCATCCGCGCGAAACTGAAGTCGTTCGCGCTTTCCGTCATGCCGTCCCGTAACAGCGCGGCGGCCTGCATCGGGTGCTCGGTGTAGCCGTGATGGAACACCTCGGCCATCGAGAGGAACGAGTCCTCGGTGAACGCGAACCACCACGGCAGCGTGGTGGTGAATCCGACCACCAGCACCGCCCGCACAACCGGCTGCACCAGGCTGTCCTGTTCGGGCCGCGCCCGGCTGACGCGGAGCATGAGCCCCGCGACGCACACGAAATAGACCACGAACCGCAGCGACTCGGTGAGCGCCACGACGGACTCGCGGAAGCCTGGGACGAAGTTGTCCATCAGTTGCGGCGCTCCTGCGGACGCTGCCGCTCTTCCTCGGCCTTGAGTTTTTCGAGCAGGCGCTTCTTCGCCACCTCGTCGGGCGTGTAGCTGCCGCCCCGGTCCAGCTTGATCGAATCCTGCCACGCATCGACCGGTTGCAGTCCGGCCGGCGCGACCGGACGGGGTGACCGCCGCCACATGAGCCAGCCGCCCAAGGCGATGCCGGCGAGCAGGACTAAGAGATAGACCGCCATTTTCTTCATGGGCGCGTATAGTTGGTGGGGGTGAGCCGCAGCGACCGCTGCCAGGCGTTGGCGACCGCCACCGACTGCCGTTCCTCGGCGATCTGCTTTTCCTGCAAGTCCCGCCGTTCCTTCTCGGCTTGGTTCTCGTTGAGGATCTGTGCCGCCAGCAGCTTGCCCGTTTCCTCACTGCGCCGCGCCGCGAGTCCCGCCAGCCGCCCGTTGAGCGCATCGACCGTGGCGTGCAGCTTCTCGGTTTCCGCCTGCGTTGACGCGTTCCGCAGGTCGTTCACGGCCGCCGCCAGGTCCGTTTGCACTGCGGCGATGTCGGCGTCGGTGGCGGCCAGCACGACACCGACATTGTCGCCCTGCCTTTCGACCGCCGCGTAGCGGCGATATAGCTCCGGCTGCCGGGCAAAGCTGGCGCCCAGCGACGTTTTATCGTCCAGAGCGCGATAGATTCCATCCGAGGTGCGCTTGAGCGAATCCACCGCATCGGACAGCCGCCGCATCGCGTCCATCGTCTCGCCGTAGGTCTTGCCAAACTCGGTTCCGCCCAAGGTGCGGCGGATCACGCGGTCACCGGCCCGGGCCGGATCGCCCATGACCTCGCGGATCATCCGCTGGGTGGCCAGCAGGTCCTCGACCTGCCTGATCTGCCGGTTCAGTTTCTCCAACTGGTCGGCCCACTGCCGCATGGTTTCGGCGTGCTGGGCGATCTGGTTGCCCTTGATGGCCGCATTGACGGCGGTGTTGGCCGGGTCGATGACAACCCATTGGGCGAAGGCCGGGCTGGTGAGGCCGGCGAGAAGGATGAGGGGAATCAGTTTCATGGGGAGTGGGGCAGGAAGATTTCCACCGTCGAAGGCACGCGCAGGGCGCCGTCCTCGAGCCGGGCGGGCTGGCGGAGTCGCACGCGGGCGGCTGGTCCCGGCGGAGTTTTCCGCTGCGCCTCCTGGGTCGCCCAATACCGCGCCTTCACCGCCTGGTTGACGGCGGCCTCGGGCCCGGCCGGATGGGCACACCCGGCGCACAGCAGCAGACTAAGCGGCAGGAGCCGACGCATGGTTTGCCTCCGGTGGGGGTTGGATGTGAAGGAGCGTGCCGCATTGCGGCGGCTGCGCCGTGGGCAGGAAGTAGCACACCGACGAATGCCGGTGACCGGCCGGCTGCTGCTCTGGCAGCTGGTAGTTCGGGATTGTCTCCAGCGCGCTCTCCGGCAGCGGCAGGTCGCGCGCCAGGTCGATCAGGTCGCTGCGGTCCGCCTGCCGCATCAGGAAAAATTGTTTTGCGTTACCAATAACGGCCGAGCGCACGCGCGAGGCGCGGAACCGGGCGTATTGCTGGACGACACTGACGGCCCAGCAGTTGAATTTTCGCAGCTGGGCGTAGCTTTCCGAAACAATCGCTTCGCCGCCCGGCACGTCGAGGAACCGCGCAACCTCCTCGAAGATGATCCGCTTCCGCTGCGCCCGCGGGAGCCCGAGGATGTGCTGGCGGGCGAATCCGGAAATAAGAAGTCCCGTGGCGGTCTTCAATTCAACCGCCTGCTCCGGGATGAGCCCGAGCTCAAAATGCGCGACGCTGCGCTTTAGCGACACGTTGGTGACGCCGTCGAAGAGCCGGCCAAACTGTCCTCGCGCGGTCCACGCCCCCAGCAGGGTCGCCAGCCGGTCCGTCTCCTCCTTGGGATGTTCCGGCAGCCGGCCGTAGGCCAGCAGCTCGACGAGCGCCCCGTGCGTGGGAAAATCCTCCGGCGTCCACAGGGCACACGCCGTGTGCGTCACCAGCCGCGCGGTGGCGGGGTCCTGCGCGAACCGCGTGATGGTCACCTCGTCCAGCCGGGCGACAAATTCGAGCGTCTCCGCGTCATTCGCGTTCCGCCGGTCGCGCAATTCGGCGTAAGCCTCCAGCGCCGTCGTGCCCGCCGGCATCCGTTCGCGCCAGCGGTGGACCGCACAGGCGAGCCGCCCGGCCTCGCGCGCCTGCTCGGGATGCGCCCGCGACCAGTCCGCAAACGCGTCCTGATAGAGCAGGTGCACATACTGCGCGAGCTGCGCCTGGCGAAGGGCCTGCCGCTCCGCATCGGCTGGCTCGCCGGTCATGCGCGCCAACAACGCGACCGCGCTCGCCACCTGGAGTTGCGTGAGCGGCAGGCCCAAAGTGTCGAGGTAGTTGAGCGTGAGCGGCGCATCGGGTTGAACCACGATGGGCGTCTCTCCCAACTCCTCGGTGTAAGATTTATAGGACAGTCCCTCCTCGACGATCAGCGTGTAGGCGTAATGCCCCGCCGTCTGGAGGAGCAGGTCGCGCATCTTCTCCGACTTGCCGGACCCGCTCATGCCGAAGACCACCGCGTGCTGCGGCGAACCGCCCACGGCGGTGCTGACGCCGACGAGGTTCCGGTTCACGCCGTCGTAAAGTGCCTCGGCTGAGTCGAGGCAGCCCGTGAACGTGCTGGAGAACGGCAGCAGGTCGGCCAGGTTGGCGTCCTCGGCATACAGGTCCCAGTCCCGGTAGGACGAATGGGTCCAGCCCGGCCAGGACCCAAAGAAGAGTTTCTTCGCCGTCGTCGGCCGCGCGCATTCATAATACTGCGCGCCGTTCATCGCGTGGATCGCCGCCTGCAGCTGGCTCACCTTGTCCCGCAGCCCCTGCCGCGTGGCATCCCACACCCGCACGACATAGCCGACCCGGAACGGCCGGGCGAAGCCGCCCGCCAGGCTCTCGATCTTGCGCTCCTTTTTCTGGAGCGCGACCCACAGAGAGTGCCGCTTTTCCCCGGCGTATTCGCCGGCCAGCCGCTCCATCGCCCGTTCCTCGCGGTGGATTTCCCCGCGCGTCTCCACGGGCGTCACGTTGACGGAGATCTGGTAGTCGAGGAAAGGCAGGCCCGTGAGAAAAGTAACCATGCCCGGCTTCGTGCCGCGCGGCCACCGGGTCAGCACCAAGACGCAGTGGTAGTGCCCGTCGAGAAGGAAGCCGCCGTCCGGCTGGCCTACGCCGTCGGCGAGCCAGCAGTTTTCCTGGATGGTGAGGCCGGGTTCACAGGGCGGCGGACCGGCGTCGCGCCGGGCGAGTCCCGGATTGAGGAAGCGGTGCAGGCATTCGCAATGCGCCGCATCGTCCATCGGCCGGATGGGTGTCTCCGGGCCGAAGATCGCCCGCGCTGCCCCGGCAAATTCTGCAAACTGCGCCTGCAGTTCCTTGAGCAGCGTGCGGTATCCCTCCAGCAGGCTGGTTCGCGTGGCGAGATTGCCCGCGTAGGCGGTGACCTCGATGGACAGGAAGATAGCCAGCCGCTCCCGCCGCAGTTCGCGCGCGTGCATCCGCCGCCAGTAGCGGCTGAACCGCTCGTTCCGGGTCCGGCGGATCACCGGATGAGTGGTCTGCTGGGTTTCCGCGTGATACCGGAGCAGTTCGCGCCGGTAGTCTGCATCGCAGGACCACTGCACCTGCAAACGGCGTCCCGGGGTCACGAGCGCGAAGAGAGAGCGCACCTGATCCTGAAACGCATTCTTCCGCTCATTGCTGGCGCCGCGCAGGTCGGGTGACTCAATCCAGAATCCCTTCACGGCGATCGCTCCGCGCTCCAGCGAGCCGTAGAGCAGGAGGTCCTCGGCGAACACTCCGTTGGGTGCCTCGGCGTGGGGTCTCATGGCTCGGTCAGTCCCCGCTGTTGGATGGCACTGCGGCTGAAGGTGCCGCCGCCTAGGAGCTGTTCGATCAAGTCCCGGTCGTAGGCGGGCGGGCGGCCGTTCCGCAGGAAGACAGCCCAGGCCAGCACCAGCGCAAGCGGCGTGCCCGCCACCACCCCGGCCGTGACCCAGCCGAGGGCCAGCAATTGCCCCACGACCGCGAAGAGCGCTAGGGCCGCCACCGCCGCGATCACCACCGGCAGGTAAAGGTTGCCATCGAGTCCGAAGACCCGGCCGCGCGAATCATCCGCCGCATTCGTATCGGTGTGCCGCAGGTTCATGTCAGAAACGCGGTTTGATGACGGCGTCCTCCAGCCCGAAGATCGCGAACAGGGCCGCCATGATGCTGGCCGCCGCCGCGATGATGACCCCGGCCACGATGCCGGCCTTTCCATCCGGATCGCCCTTGGCAATGGCGTTCGCCCCGGACCAGATTTTGACGATTCCCCAAATAAAACCGAACATGAACAGCACCGTGAGGGCCAGGCCGAAGCCGTCCTTCAACTGCTGGATTTGGGCCACAAAAGGCCGGGCGTAGGCCGACAGCGGCAGCGCTTTCTTCAGGCCGACTTGGAAGGAGCCGAGGGGTAGCATGGAGTAAACGACTGCACTTATATTTCAGCTTGTCAAAACAAAACCGCTGTCGTTTACTTTCCCGCATGGAAACCGCCGCCAACAAAAGGAAAGTCACCTACCGTCTTTACTCGCTGGACGAGCAGGCGCTGAAGGCCTCGACCGACGCCCTGGCCCAGCTGGCCCCCCGATTGGAATTCGACCGCTCCGACGTGATGCGCGCCTTCGTGCACCTCACCCCGGAGGTCGACCTGGAGGCCCTCGGCATCCTCCGCTCGCGCTTCGAGCGCGCCGGGGGCGCTCTGCCGCCCGAGGACAAATGCGACATTCCCCTGACCCTGCGCCTGCCCGGCAAGGACGATGGGAAAATCAAGGCGATGGCCAAGCGCCTCAAGGCCCGGGATGTCCCCACTTCCGAGGGGGAACTGGTGCGGGCCCTGGCGCACGTGAAGGTCGATTGGAAGCTGTTCCTGCCGAAGTTCACCGCCTATCTCACGGAGTTCCCCGACGGCCGGGAACTGCGCTGGAAAACGCCATGAGTCCCGCGGAGCGCCGGGTGCATCTGGCCGGCATGGAATCCCACCTGCGCTCCCGGCTGCTCGGTCAGGATCACCTGCTGGGCCGGGCTGCGGCCATGTTCCAGCGCGGCGAAATGGGCCTCGCCACCTCGGGCCGTCCCCGGGGCTCCTGCTTGCTTATCGGGCCGACGGGGACCGGCAAGACCGAGCTAGTGCTGCTGAGCGGCGACTACCTCTTCGGCCCGGAAAACCGCTGTCGGTTCGACCTCTCGGAGTATGCCCGCCCCGATGCGGTGGCGCGCTTCCTGGGCGTGGACCGCAAAGACCCGGGCGATCTCGGCCGGGCCCTCCGGGGCCGCAAGTGCGGCATCCTGCACTTCGATGAGCTGGAGAAGTCCCATCCCACTCTCTGGGATATTTTCCTCCAGCTGCTCGATCCCGGCCATGTCACCCTCGCCACCGGCGAGCGGGTATCGGTGGCGCCCTTCTACCTTTCCTTCACCTCAAACCTCGGCGGCGCCGAGGCGATGCGGATGGAGCAATCCACCTTCGCCAGCGTTGAGCGCACCGTCCTGCGGCGGCTGACCCAAACGCTCCGCCCGGAGCTGGTCGAGCGCATCGAGGAGAAATGGGTTTTCGCCCGGCTCACCCCGGAGGTGCAGCGGGAGGTCTGCGCCCTCCGCGTCGCCGACGAACTGGGCCGGCTGCGCGCGCTCGGCCATGACGTCCAGATTTCCCGCGCCGCGTTGGAGTTCCTGGTGCGCGAGGGATTTGATCCGCATGTCGGCGCCCGCCGTCTCCGGAACACGGTCGAACGCCACCTCCGCGACGCCGTCGTGCGGGGCCTGCTCGCCCACGGTGCCGCCTGCGGCGAGATCGAGCCCGACGGGCCGGCGCCCCGCCTCAAGATTCACGTCCGGTGACCGCCTTCCTCGCCGCTTCCGCAGCGTAGTCGTTGGCGAGCGTGAACCGGCTGAACGGAAGTTTCTTCAGCAGCGGCTTGCCCGTCCGCCGCGGATGGCGAATCAACGCCTTACCTTCCGGCAGAGACAACAACTCCGCCGGCTTGAACCACGGCAGGTCGGCCAGCTGCCAGTTCCGCAGAGCCTTCCCGGCCGTATGGCCGCCGCTGTATTTTCGGGCCTCCCGTCCGCCCATCTTCTCGGAAATGATCTTCGCCCCTTTCTCGTCGGCCGCCCTGAAATGCACCTGCGTTCTCAAGTTCGCCATGAACACGTCCGCCTTGTTCGGGACATCGAAGGACGCATACAACGACAGCGGCGTCTGTGTCGCCGAGATCAGGCACACGCCCGCCTCGCGCAGTTCGTCCACGGCCAGGTGATCCGAGAAACCGTCCTCCGACACGAGGGTCGTCTTCTGGCCTTCGTCCAGCACCAGCGCGATGACGTTCCTACGGCGCATTTCTTCCGGTTTCAGGTCGAACCGCCGGAAGGCGTGCAACAGGAAGAGCTGCTTGCAGAGCAAATTCAGATACTTCCGCTCGACCTGGTAGGTCTGTGGAATGGACAGGCAGATCAGTTTTCCCCGGTCGAGTTCATCGAGTGAGAAGTTCGGCCGGTTGGCGCAGAACACCTCCGCGATGTCCGGCGGTGTGTAGGGGCGGAGATAGTTCGCGACCGTATAGACGGTGCCGCTGCGCTGCTCGGGCGGCTGCTCATGAAAATCCGTGAAGAATTGGTTCTCCGCCTTTGCGGCTTCCCCGGTCAGTTTGCCGAGCCGGTTCAGCAGGTCTTCGCGGTCCTCCGAAACGCAGATGACATTGTGCACGTTCTCCGGCGTCACCGCGAGGTCCACCAGGTTGAGCGCGATCATCGCGTGCGTGATGGCATCCTTGGAGGTTTCCTTAAAAAAGGCCTGGCCGCCGCGCTGCCCGGCGGCGGTCGCGGTATCCACGAGGATCTTGGCGTAGGTCGAAGGCGGCACGCTGGGGTCCGCCAGCACGCTCATCGCGAGCGGCGGCGTCCAGTCCTCCGGGGCCACCTCGGTCGGCCGCACCCGGATGAGCCGCAGGTCGTTCTCCTGGCCCAGTGACCTTGCCATTTCGCTGAGCGGTTTCCAGAGCGCCCCCTTGGAATCAATCGCGAGGATGCCCGTGTTGGGCAGCGTCTCGCGCAACCCGTGAAGGATCGGCACGACGGCCCGCGCTGTCTTCCCGGTCCCTGTCGCCCCCGTGATGAAGAAATGCGTGCACACCTCGTCGCGAGTCCACTCCAGTCCCCATAGCCGGAGCACCACGCGGGTCATCTCGCTCCGGGTCAGGGCGCAGTAGAGGAGCCAACTCGCCACGGCACCGGCGGTCAGCGGGATGACGCAATCCAACGGCGGTGGGCAGCAGAGCCAAGCGGCCCAAGCGCCCAAGTAACAGCCGCCGGCGAGGCCGCCCGTAACACTGCTTAGGCGGGCCAGAACCATATTGTCAGGGATGCCCCGAAGACCACGCCGATGACAAACGAGGCGAGCGCCTGCCGTCGCTGGGCTGATTGCACGGTCCGTGTCACCGCGCCCAGCGACTGCTCCAGGGTGCGGATTTGAGCCACGGCCCCGGCGATCGGAGCGCGTAAGTCCTCCTCCAATCGCCGGGCGAAGCCGGCCGGTTTCTGGTCGAGCACGGTCTGCACCTGTGCGAGTTGTCCCGCGACGTTGACGAGGTTGTCGCCGGATTCGGCGAGCACCTCAATGCGGGCATCGAGTGCCGATTGCAGCTCCATCGACAGATCGCGCAGTGTGCCCTCCGACTCCTGCACCCGCAGCCAATGGGCACCCATCACCTGCAAGACCGGGTCATTGAGCGGCAGCCCGTAGTGTTCGGCGATGCGCTGCAGGTGTTCCGGCAGCGCCTGCGGATCGGCTTCGTCCTCGGCACTCACGACCGGCCTCCCCGGCGACCGCTGATGAACGAGGGCACCCGCGGAGTGGGCGCCGGAACGGGCGTCCCGGATACGCTGGCCGCGGTCTCGAGCTCGAGCCGCTTCCGCTGGATGTCAGCCTTGCGGAAGTGCCGGCGGCAAAAAAGCCCGACATTGGTCGGCGAGGCCTGCAGGCCCAGCCGGTTCAGCGCGGCGGCAATCTGCTCATAGCTGAAGCCCCGGGCGCGGTAGATCAGCACCGCCTCCCGGTGCGGTGCCAACCGGACTTGCCGGCCGGCCGGCACAGCTCGGTGGGCATCCTCCAGGATGCGTTCTCGTTGTTCGACGGCGTCCATGTTCAGCAAATAATGCACAAACCGCTGTCGGTTACAAATTGAAAGCGCCTAGCGGCTCGAATGCGGTGGTTGCCTGGTGGTCGGTTGGTGGTTGGCTTCGCCTAATTTCATTAGGGGTGGCGTGTTCCTCTCTAAATAGAATGATAATTGCTTAGTTCTAGTCGCTTGGCTCGATCACAGTCTTGTTCTTAGTTTTATGCGTTTAGACGGTTGGTTGCTGCTCTCGATTTCTGGCTTCAATACCTAGTAACTTGAAAAAGAGCTGTCGGTATGTCATCTGTCACGGCAATGGTTCGTTTCGATAAACCCTGCTGTCGGGTTTCCGGTGCCGTGGAGTATTTCCGCGAGCATATGGAAATTGGCGACTACCTCGACCAAGGCGGGCAGGCCGAGTTGACCTGGTTCGGCCGGGGTGCGGACAGGTTGAACTTGCGAGGCGCCTGCCGCCGGGAGTATTTTGAACGGCTCTGTGAAGGCCGGCATCCGTTGACCGGCGAACGGCTGACGGCCCGCGACAAGGGGGTCAGCCGGCGGGTCTGCTTCTTCGGCCAGATTTCCCCGCCCAAGGACGTGTCCATTGCCTGCCTTGTGGGCGGGGACGAGAGGATCAGGGCCTGGTGGAATGAAGCGATCCGAGATACCCTCCGCGAAATCGAAGCCGTCACGGCCACCCGGGTCCGCCGGGCCGGGGCGGACGAAGACCGGCCCACGGGCAACATGGTTGCGGCCATCGTCACCCATGAGGCCAGCCGGAAACTAGACCCCCAGCTCCACACCCATGTGTGCATCATGAACGCGACTTTCGATGTCGCGGAGAACCGCTGGAAGAGCGTCCAGCCGGCCGGCTATTACCGCCACCAGGCATTCTTCCGGGAGGTCTGCTATGCCAAGCTGGCCGCCCGCCTTTGCGCGGCCGGTTACGAACTGGAATCCGTGCGCGGGCAAGGCTTCATCTTGAAGGGCGTTCCGCTCGAACTCCGGGAGCGGTTCAGCCGGCGGCGGGCCGAGATCAAACGTGCCGCCGTGATGCAGGGTGTCACGTCACAGGACGCGCTCCAAACAATCGCGGGCGAGAGCCGCGACGCCAAGGTGAACGCCACTGCCGCGGGCCTCCGCGCCAGCTGGCTGAAAGCCGCGGGCGATGAACTAGTCGCGCTCCATGACGTGATCGACCGCGCCGACGGCAAATCGCGGCCGAAGCCCACTGGGACACCCGAAACCATCCTTGCCGATGCGGAGGCGCACCTGTTCGAGCGTCGGTCGGTGGTGGACCAACGCGAGCTACTCGCCCAAGGTCTCGCGGGCGGGCGTGGCGACGTATCGCTCACGGAGCTGCGCCGGGAGCTGGATCGCCGGGTTGATTCCGGCGCCTTGCTCCGTTCCGGCGAGCTGGTCACGTCGCGCGAAGCACTCCAAGCCGAGGAAGAATTCGTCAGCTGGGCGAATCGGACCCGCCAGGAGTGCCCTCTGTTGGGCACCGTCTCAGGGGCTCAAGGGCAATTCAATCGCGACCAGGAGGCCGCGATTGCAGCTGTGCTCGGCTCGCCCTCACGCGTCATCGTTCTCCAAGGAGACGCCGGCACGGGCAAGACTACCTGTCTTCGGGCCATTGTCGCCGGTATTGAGCGGCAGGGTGGGCAGACATTTGGCTGTGCGCCCTCGGCTGGTGCGGCCGATGTGCTCCGCCGCGAACTGACGCCCATGGCGGACACGCTCCAGCAATTGCTGGTCAACGCGCGATTGCAGACCGCGCTGCGCGGGCGCGTCCTCGTCGTGGACGAAGCCGGCCTCGTTTCCGTCCGCCAGATGCGCGACCTCTGCCGGCTGGCCGCGGCCAACGACAACCGGCTGCTGCTGGTCGGCGACACCAAGCAGCACACCTCGGTCGAAGCCGGCGACGCGCTGCGCTGCCTTCAGCGCTATGCGCGGGTGCCGGTCGCCCGGCTCACGGAGATCCGCCGCCAGCAAGATCCCGCCTACCGCGAAGCCGTGCGGCTGCTCGCCCGCGGCAACGTCCTCGGCGCATTCAAGCGCCTCACCGAACTTGGTGCCGTTCGCGAACTCGCGGACAGCCGTGCACTCTTCCGCACCGCGGCTGATGACTACCTTCGCACCCTGAAGGCCGGCAAGTCCTGTTTGGCCATCTCACCCGTGTGGGCGGACATCCAGGCGTTCAACGCCGAGGTGCGTGCGCAAATGAGGCGCGCAGGGCTCCTGCGCTCCGCCGAGCGAGCGGTGCCCACCGTCGTGTCGTGGCAATGGACCCGCGCGCAGCGCCGGCGTCTATCGAACTACCAACCCGGCGACGTGCTCACCTTTCACCGGGACCTCGCGGGATTCGTCCGCAACGAGCACGCCGCGGTCGTGCGGAAAGAAGGCGGGCGGTTGATTCTCCGGGGCATGTCCGGCCGCGAGGGCTCATTCGATCCTCGCCGGGCCGGCGGTTTCGATGTCGGGCGCTCAGAAGAGATTCCTGTTTCGGCCGGTGACCGGCTGCTCTTGCGTGCCAACGTCAAATCCGCAGCCCTCAAGAATGGCGACATCGTCGAGGTCGCCGGATTCGCCACGGACGGTGCATTGCGGCTAGCAGGTGGGGCAACCTTGCCTGCCGGTTACCGGCACTTCACGCACGGATATTCGACCACGTCGCATTCGGCTCAGGGGAAAACCGTGGATCGCGGCCTGCTTCTGTTGACGGAGGCCGGGCTCGGCACCGCTAACCTCAAGCAATGTTATGTGAGTAATTCCCGGTTTCGTGAGACGCAGACCATCTACACCACCGACGCGAAGGCCGCCCGGGCCGCAATGCAGCGGCCGGCGGACCGTCTGCTCGCTTCGGAACTTCGTGCGCCCGCGGGCCGGTCGTCGTTTCGCACGGCCCTCCTGCATCGACTATCGCGCATGCGCATGGTGGCGTCCGCGCTGACAGTGCTGCGAGGCTGGCGTGACACTTACTGGGGCGCTTCGCCGGCTATGCCGGTCCGCACCTGATTACCCATGGCGCTCAAGCATCTCGCCCACAAGCCACCCGCACCGCTGCCCGTCGCCCCGGGCTGGGGTATCGTCGCCACGGATGGCGAATCCCCCGGGGTCCTGCGCCTGGAATGCCACGACCGGACGGAATCGCTGCCCTATCACACCCTCACGCGTTGGACACTCAAGCCGGGGGATGAAGATGTGCTCACCCTTCACGCGGGCGGCCTCGTCGTCGCCGTGCGCGGCCGGGAACTGGCTCCCGTCCGCGATGCTCTTGATGCCGGCCGGCTCGTTTCCCTCCAGGCGACCGAGGGCCGTTACCTTGCACTCAAGTTGGGCACGGTCGTGACCAGCATCATCCTGTCGTCCGAGAACAGCCATGACTGATCCGACTCTGTTTTCTACGGTCATTCCGGAAGAGGAGCGGCTGCGGCGCATCGGTGCCTTCGTCTGTCGGGTCGCTCAACTCGCGCAGCCATCGCCGCCGGCCGAGCCGACGCCGCCGGTCGTCCTTGCGGACGCCGCCGACCCCGACGAGCGCGTGCTGGCTTTTCTGGGCCGCGGGCGCGAAGCTTCCCCGGTCGAAATCAGACTCTCGCTCGGGCTCTCCCGCTCGATGACCTACCGGGCACTACAACGGCTCGTCCTCACTGGGCGTGTCTTGAGCCGCGGTCGCACAAAGGCAGTCGTCTACGGTGCAGTTCCGGCTGATTTGACGCGTAATTGATGGTTCCTGAAAGGGAGCCATGGCTACTTTTAACCTACTTAAGATGACCATATCCCATAATAATTATTCAATACTCACGTAAATGCCAGGCTCTCGGACGAGTGAAGGCCCGAATGCCGTATTTTGATAAGGTGAGACCTATTCCTGAATGACCGGTCCCTGACCATGGCAAATGCGGGCTGACGCGATCACAGCAATTCCAGTAGGCGGTGCCGCTATTTACACGGGATAGGATGGTTCGGGCCCTGCCCTCGTCACGCGAATAAACGGCGGCTGTCAGACCGTAAGCCGAGTCGTTCATGAGTTCGACGGCGTGGGCGTCGTCCTTGGCGGACATGATCCCGATGATAGGTCCGAAGCTTTCCTCTTTCATGACCTTCATTCGGTGGTTCACGTCCACGAGGACCGTGGGCTGGTAATAACTACCGTGATGCTTGGCGCGGCGTTGGCCGCCCAGAAGCACTCTCGCTCCCTTGCGGCGCGCGTCGGCTATTTGTTCATCCAGCACCTTGATCTGAGGCCGCCGGGTGAGCGGGCCGATATAGACATCTGGTTTCATCGGGTTGCCTACCCGGAATTTTTTCACTTCGGCCACGAATTTGCTGACGAACGCGGCATAGACCTGTTCGTGCACATATATGCGTTCGACCGAACAGCAGCTTTGCCCGGTGTTGTAAAAGGCACCGTCGGCCAAGCTGGCGGCGGCCATGGACACGTCAGCATCGGGGCAAACATAGGCGGGATCTTTCCCCCCGAGTTCGAGTTGAAGTTTGATCATACGGCCGGCGGCGCGGCGGGCGATCTTTCGACCGGTGGCGTAGGAGCCGGTGAAAAAGATTCCGTCGACCGGTTGCTCGAGGAGCGCCTCGCCGATCTTGCCCGGGCCGATGACGGGCGCGAAGACATGCTTCGGCACGCCGCTCGAGTGCAACAGCCGGGTGATGGCGAGACCGGTCAGGGTGGCGAACTCGGAAGGTTTGTAGAGCACCGCGTTGCCGGCCAGCAGTGCGGGCACAAAGACGTTGCTGCCCACAAAATACGGGTAGTTCCAGGCCGAGATATTGGCGACGACTCCGAGCGGAACGTGCGTGATGAGTTCCGTCAGCGGCGAACCTGCAGCGGGGGAGCGCACGGTTTCGTCACGTAACGCAGATTCGGTCTCGGTCAGAAAAAAGTCGAGACGCTCGAGCGTGCCTTTGAGTTCGTTGAAGGATTGCTGAAGTGGTTTGCCAACCTCCTGGGTCAGGGTGCGGGCCAGTTTCGGGGATTCCTCGGCCAATTCGGCGCGGAAACGACGGAGGCAGGCGAGACGGTCTGCGAGGGGCAGGGCGGCCCAGCCCGGCTGGGCCGCTCGGGCCGCCTGATACTTGGCGCGGACATCGGCCGGCTCGTCACCATCGACGATGGTGATCAGAATGTCGGTCGCAGGATTGGTGACGAGAAGGGAGGACATGGTTGGTGTTGTTAAATGCAGCCGACTGGCGGATATGGAGAAGAATCGGTCGCAGGGCTGCGCCATGCCTCGCAGGCCGAAAGAAAATCCAGCAGGATCGGGCGGCTGTCCAGGAAGCCGGGCTGGCCGGGGGCGATGAATTCCGGGTGCCACTGGATGCCGCAGACGTAGGCCGGACCGTCCCCGCGCACGGCCTCGATGACCGCCGGGTCCTCGCGGGCGCGCGCCTCGACCTTCAGGCCGGTGCCGAGGGTTTTGATTGCCTGGTGATGGATCGAGTTAACGCGCGCCCGGGGTGTGGCGGGGTGGAGCCGGGCCAGGCCGGAACCGGGCACGAAGTCCACCTCGTGATGGTTGGCGTCGTAGAGCTGCTCGTGACGGTGCGCCGCCGCGGCCGGAGAAACCTGCCGGCCAAGGTCCTGATAAAGCGTGCCACCGTGGGCGACGTTGAGCAACTGGCAGCCACGGCAGATGCCCAGCACCGGCTGGCCGCGACGCAGGGCGGCGCGCAAGAGGGCGAGTTCGTATTCATCGCGCCACGGGTCGCCGGTCCATTCGGGGGCGAGCGGCTCTTCCCCGTAGGTGCGGGGTGAAATGTCGGACCCACCCTGCAGGACGAGGCCGTCGAGCGCGTCAATAAAGTCCTCCGGGGCGACGCCGCTTGGGGCGGACGGAGCGCCGGGATTGAGGGCGGGGATAATAAAGACCAGCGCGCCGGTGGACATCAGCCAGTTGGCGAGACGGTCCTCCGCGTATTGGATCGTTTTGCCGGGCAGAATCGTGCGCGAGGCATCGGGATACATCAGCCGGACGGTCAGGCCGATCCGCAAGGGGCGGTGCGGGGCTCCGCCGGAGGGGAACTTCCCGCGAACCCGCCGCCGAAGATGGTTGAAGCCTTGGTGGAATGCCAGCATCGGGAGGTTTTAGAAGATCACTTGGAAACGCGCCAGAAGGCGTCGGCTATTGTCAGGGGCTCCGGGCGTTTTTCCGACGAGGTAGTTGACCATGAGTTTCAGATTGTCGCCCCGGATCAGCCAGTTCTGGCCCAAGGTCCAGAGGTTCGTCTCGTTTCCACCGGCCGCCGAGCCGGGATCGAAACTCTCCCGTCGCAGCACGAGCTGCCATTTGTCGGGCAGCACGGTGTAGGCTGCGGTGAGGTGCCAGCCGTGGGCGACGAGATCGGCGGCGGGCAATCGGTTGCGCGGATGAAAATGTTCCTCCAGCCACTCGCCCGAGAAATCGAGCCGGTTGAAATTCCAACGCGCATCGATTCCCCACGCCGCGCGCCGGCCAACGAACAGATTGTCGATGAGGTTTCCGTTCTGCGTGAATCCGAACCCCGGCTTCGCCGCTCCATTGTCTTCCGACCATAGTCCGCCGGTGCCTATCTCCAGCCGCCCAAGTGCGCCGGGCGTTCGAGCTGCGAACGGCTTGAACGCAATCCGGGCGGAGCGCTGAAACCGGCTGTTGTCGTTGGCGCTGCTGTTGGCGCCGACTCCGTTGCCGACCACAGTCAGATACGTGAGCCGCTCGCCAAAAAGTCTGCCGCTGGCGGAGAACGCCAGTTGCCGTCCGTCCGCCAAACGGTCGTTGGCGAGCGTGCGTTCGATCGTCAGCAAGGTGGTGTCGCCCGCGAGGTTTTCGCTGCCGTAGGCGGCTTTGAGCTGGCCTGCGCGCAGATTGAAACCGACGAAGCGGTGCCAATGAATGTAGACCTCATTGGCCTGGGCCCGGATTCCGTTGGCGGAATTCAGCGAGTTGCCGCCCAGATCCAGTTCGGCCTTGAAATCGAACGGTTCGGCCAGGCTTCCGGTGACGTAGATGCGGGCGCGACGGAAGAAAAGCCGGTCCCTGATGTTGGCGAAGCGCGGGTCTGCTGCGTGACCAAATTCCGTCTGAAACTGTAGAAAACCGCCGATCGACAGTTTGGCCTCGGTGCCGGCAGGACGCGGGGCCACCCGAGAGGGATTTTGGGGCCACCCGAGAATTTTTTTCAGTTCGGTGTTCTCGCGGGTTATGGCTTGAAGCTGATTCTCGAGTGTGCGGAGGCGTTCCTCGATTGTCGGTTCAGCGGCGGCTGCCGCAGCGGCGAACAACAGGCTGCCAATCCAAGCCAGCAATTGACGGCCCCGGAGGAGAATTCGGGCGGAGCGGCAATGGGTTGAGTTCATGACTGACACGCGAATCAAAGGGCGGCGGCAAACAGGGACTTGAGATCGGCCCGGGTGCAGGGCCGCGGATTGGTCTTGTGACAAGGGTCGGCCAAGGCGATGTCGACAAGGCGGGGCAGATGCGTTGCGGTGACGCCAACAGCATCGAGCCGTGCGGGGATGCCGATGGTGGTCTTGAGCGAGGCGACCCAGTCCGGGAAGGACTGCGGCGCGGCGCCCTCCTGGCAGACGCGCGCCAGCTCGGCGATTTTCTCCGGGGCGGACGGCGCGTTGAAACGCATGACGTGATCGAGCATCAGGCCGTTGGCCAGGCCGTGGTGCAGGTCGCAAACGGCGCTCAGCGCGTGGGCGCACGAGTGGACGGCGCCGAGGTCCTTTTGGAATGCAATGCCGCCGAGCAGCGAACTCATCATCAGGTCGGAGCGGGCCCGGAGGTTGCGGCCGTCCCGGACGGCAGCCACCAGCGAGCGGGCCGCGAGCCGGGCGCCTTCCAGGGCGATGCCGTCGCACAGGGGATGATAGACAGGAGAAAGATAGCTTTCGATGTTGTGCGTCAGCGCGTCCATGCCGGTGGCGGCCGTGAGGTGAGCGGGCAGGCTGAGCGTGAGCTCGGGGTCGGCGAACACGGCGCGCGCGAGCAGGCGCGGCGAGAAGATGATGCGCTTGATATGGGTGGACTCCTCGGAAATCACCGCCGAGCGACCGACCTCGGAGCCCGTGCCGCTCGTCGTGGGCACGGCGACGAGATAAGGGAGCGGGTGGACGACAGCCCGGACCTTGGGGTGGTCCCAGGCGTATTCGAGGATGTCACCGTCATGGCTGGTGAGCAGGGCCACGGCCTTGGCGACATCGAGTGCGGCGCCTCCCCCCAAGCCGATTATGGCGTCGGCCCGGTGCGCCCGAAAGGCGGCGGTGCCCGCTGTGGCCTGGCTGGCGGTGGGATTCCCATGCACGCCGGAATACACCTCGGGAGAGAGTCCGGCGGCAGCCAGAGCCGACTGCAATTCCGCGACGAGCGGGAGCGCGGCGAGGCCACGGTCAGTGACAATGAGCGGCCGCCCAACCCCGGCCTGAGCCAGGTGATCCGGGATCAGGCTGCGGGCGTTGGCCCCGAAATGAATCTGCGTAGGGAAGGAGAATGAGTGGATGGGCATGATGGAAAAACGCGGGAAACGGCGGGCTCAGATGACCTCGAAGTAGCGGCGCAACTCCCAATCGGTCACGCCATCGAGCCATTGGCGCCATTCCCATTCGCGGGTCGCGGCGAAGTGGTCCACGAACACGTCGCCGAGCCAGTCGCGCGCGATCTTTGAGGCGCGGAAGTTGCGGGTCGTTTCGATGAGCGTGCGCGGGGCCCGCGGCACGTCGTCGGCGCCTTGGTTGGAGCCGTGGATGGGGGGGATGGTGAGCTTGAGTTTGCGTTCGACGCCGTGCAGGCCGGCTGCGATGACCGCGGCCATCGCGAGATAAGGATTCACATCGGCGCCGGGACAGCGGGTTTCGAGGCGGGTGGATTTGGGCGAGCCGGGGATCACACGAAAGCTCGCGGTGCGGTTGTCGATCGCCCAGGTGGGTTTCACGGGCGCCCAGAAGCCGTCGACGAGGCGCTTGTAGCTGTTGATCGTCGGCCAGAACAGAGGGGCAAACTCAAGGAGGCAGGCGACCTGTCCGGCAAGGTAGCTCTCGAAGAGCGGACTCATCCCTTGCCGGCCCCGGACAGCATGGAAGAGGTTCTTGCCCGTGCGCGGATCGGCGAGGCTTTGGTGGATGTGCCCGCTGCATCCGGGATACGACTGGTTCCATTTGGCCATGAAGCTCGGCATGATCCCAAAGCGGTGGCCGATTTCCTTCACGGCGGTCTTGAAGAGGACGGCGCGGTCCGCGCTTTCCAGCGCGTCGGAGAACTGCAGGGCGGCTTCGAGCACGCCAGGGCCGGTCTCGGTGTGCAGGCCCTCAACGGGCACCCCGAACCGGGGCAGTTCCTCCATGAGCGCACGCAGGAATTCCCGGCTGTGGTTGGCGCGCAGGAGCGAGTAGCCAAACATGCCGGGCGTGATAGGCTCGGGCCGGGTGTAATTCTTGGCCGCCCAAGTCTGGGGGGTCTCGGCGAAGTTGAACCACTCGAACTCCATGCCGCACATCGGGTGCACGCCGAGCTGTTCGGCCCGACGGAGGACGCGCCGGAGGACTTGGCGCGGGCAGAGGGGATGCGGCACCTCCGCGGGCCTGCGAGCCGGGCCGGGTTGGACGAACTCGCCGAGGAAGAACGAAACCCCATCGTCCCACGGAATGCGGCGATGGGTGCGGAGATCGATGCGGGCCAGGACGTCGGGGAAGCCCTTGTGCCAGCCGGTGAGCTGGGTGTTGTCGTAGCACTGGTCGGCCATGTCCCAGCCGAAGACGACGTCGCAGAACCCGAACCCACCCGCCGGCGCCTCGGCGGCGACGGAGAGAAACTTGTCCTTGTGCAGGTATTTGCCACGCAGGATGCCGTCGATATCGGCGACGGCGACTTTGACGCGCGTTTGGGGCGAGCGGGCGATTTCACGAAGCAGGCGGGAGCGGGTTTTCATGGACGGGAGACCTCAGCGAGAAACGCCTGAACCACGGGGAAATATTCGGACGGCCGCTCGTAGAACGGCATGTGCGAGCAATCGCGGAAGACCACGAACCTGGATCGCGGCAGCGCGTCGTGGATGCGCCGGGAGCAGGCGGGGGTCAGCTCGTCGAATTCGCCACAGAGGACCAGGCAGGGACACTTGATCGCACCGAGGGCCGGAATGCGGTTCCAGTCCTTCATGTTGCCTGTGTAGGTAAACTCATTCGGGCCCTGCATCGTGCAGTAGGGCTCCATGTTCCAATCCGCGACGCTTGCCTGCAGGGGCGCCGGCCACTGATCCAAACGGCAGACATGGCGATAGTTGAGCAACGTGATGGCCGCCTGGTATTCGGGGTGCGAAATGCTGCCGTCGGCCTCCCGGCGCACCATCATGCGGACGGTCTCATCGCCTAGCGCGGCGCGCAGCCGGTGGAGCTCGGCGACGAGATGAGGGATGTCCACGGCGCCATCGGCCACGATGTAGCTGGTGACGCGCCCGGGATGGGTGAGGCAGTATTCGGTGCCGAGCCAGGTTCCCCAAGAATGACCGAACAGATGAAAGCGTTCGATGCCGAGGTGGGCGCGGATTTGCTCCAGTTCGTCCACGTAGCAGTGCAGGGTCCACAGGGTTGCGTCCTTCGGCCGGTCGGAAGCGCCGCAGCCGAGCTGGTCATAGAACACCACGCACCGATCTTCATCGGCCAGCACGGCATGGCTGTCGCGGAGATAATTGCAGGGCAGGCCGGGACCGCCGTTGACGCCGATCAGAACCTCGCGCGCGTCGTGGGGCGCGGGGCCGTAGCGGTAAGTCACGACCGTGTGGCCTTCGCGGAGGCGGATCTTTTCGCAGACAGGTGTTTGAGCGGACACGGACATGTGAAGGGCGGTTGGGGCGGTTTCAGCGGATGAGTTCGAATGGCCGGTCCTGACCGAGGCTGGGAATGGCGGTGCGGGCCTTGGTCACGGAGGCGGGATCGTAGTCGGCGTAGATCACGCCTTCCGCCTCGGCCGCTTCCGCGAGCACGGCGCCCCACGGGTCGACGATCAGGGAGTGCCCGTAGCTCCAGCGGGTGCCGTAGGGGTTGCCGCACTGCGCCGGGGCGACGACATAACACCCGTTTTCGATCGCGCGGGCGCGCAACAGCGAGTGCCAGTGGGCCTCCCCGGTGATCTTCATGAAAGCGGCCGGCACCGTCAGGATTTTGGCTCCGGCTTGGGCCAGGGCGCGAAAGAGGTGCGGGAAGCGCAAATCGTAGCAGATGGAGAGACCGATCTCTGCCCACGGGGTGGACGCAACCACGGCCCGGGAGCCCCGCTCGTAGAGGTTCGACTCCGCATACACGGTCGAACCCGGTGTCGCGTCGAAAAAGTGGATCTTGTCGTAATAGTCGACGATCATTCCCTGTTGGTCGAGCAGCAGGCAGCGGTTGACCGGTTGGCCCTGTTCGTTGCGGGTGCTGACGGAGCCGACGAGCAGCCACACGCCCAATTCGCGGGCGAGCTCACTAAAGACCCGGGCGGCGTCGTGCTCTCTGAGCGGGCGCGCGTGAGCGCGCATTTTGTCCAGATCCTCATCCAGCAAGTCGACGGCCTCGGGTAGGCAGATGAAACTGGCCCCGCCGGTGGCCGCTTGGCGGATGAACTCGCAGGCGCGCGCGGTGTTCAGGGTAGCGTCTGAACCCGCTTGTATCTGCACACAGGCGATTCGCGTGAGGAGGGGAGAGTTCATGCGTCGTTAGCCTTGATGAGTGTAGACTTGCAGAAAGGGGCCTTTTTGAGGTATGTATATCCGAGCACAAACAAGGCTACTAAATTGGCTACTATCATCTGTCCCTATGGCAACTCAAATCTCACCCGAAAAATCCGTTAGTTTTGTTCAGCAGCTTCGAGCTGAGCTTTTGGCCGGCAAATACTCGCCTGGAGAATGGCTGAAGCAGGCCGATCTCGAGGCAGACTATGGGGCGAACCGGTTCGAAGTTCGTTTCGGGCTCGCCGAGCTGCACCTGCACGGTCTGCTCGATCACTTCCCGAATCGCGGCTATCGAGTCTGCAACCACACCGAGGAAGAACGCGGGCATCTCTACGAAACGCGCACCTTGCTTGAGGTTGCTGCCTGTCGACTCGTGGTGCAGCGCGCCACCGAGGAGCAGATCGTAGAGTTTGAGCACCTGGTTAAGGCGTTTGACCAAGCCATCGAGCACGATGGCCGCGATCGACTGTGGAAAATCAATACCGACCTGCACGATTGCTTTGATGGAATGGCGGGGAACCCCCTGCTGGCTGCGCAGAGCAAAAGGCTCAGGGAGCGCGGACTGCCGGCGCGCTGGAGCACTTGGAATGCACCCAAGGCTCCCCGTGAGAGCAGCGCCGACCACTATGAAATGCTGGAAATGCTCAGGCGGCGCGATGCCGATGGCTTGGCCGCGGTTGTCTATCGTCACCTTAACCGCTGGCGGAAGCAGCCGAGGCCGTAGCTGGCGAGTGCGCGTCCCGGGATTATGGCACCCGCGGAATCTGCAATGCGGTGCAGCCCGCTGCGAGCCGCTGACGGAAGAAGCGGTCCGCGGCTTGCACGATGGGCTCGAGCTCGTGGCTGACACCGTCTAGCAATTCGAAAGTAACCTGGCACTGAAGCACAGACAGTTGTTTGTAGAGTGTGCTCAGCCGTTCGACCCGGTTCTTTCCCGCTGCCAAGGCACCCTCCATCCAGTAGGGATCCACCGGGGACTGAATAATCTCGCTGACATCGGTGTCTTCGCGGCCGACGATCAGGTGGATCAGAACCTGATGAATCGCGGGCCAATCAGGTTCATGGCCGAAAACCTCCGCGAAATTGGCCAAGCCAACCCACCAACGTTGGTTGGATTGCGGAAGTGTAACCGATCCCGGCGCGCCAACGGCCACGGCGCTCAGTCGCCCGGGATGCGCATAGAAAAAGCGGTGGGCAAAGTGCGCCCCTCCCGAAAAGCCGAACAGCATGAAGCGCGACGCGTCGACCGCATAGCGGGCCGCGACTTCCTCGACCATAGCGAGCGCAATCAGATCAAAGCGGAGGGAGCCCACGCTGAGCAATTTGTAGTCGTCCAGTTCGTCGTCATGCCCGAGGCCTGCGGGGAAGAGCGGGGCGACAACCACGGTGTTGGTCGACTCTGCGAAGTCGGAAAATAGATCTCGCACCTGTTGATTTACGCGGTCGGTTCCATGCACGGCCAGCAGGATGCGGTCTGGTTTTCGCCCGGCGCTGATGGCGCGGGGCACATGCATGCAATAGGAAAATCGAGGATCGGCCCGGCAAACCAGACTGGTCGTTCGGCCAACAAAATAGGGGGAGAAACGAGGAGGCATGGCTAGGAAACAATAATTGGTAGCCAAAATAAGCAACAATATAATAATGTGCTCGATGCCGTTTTTCTTACACGAAATAAAATTAAACTAGTTAGTATACTATTAACAACAAACGAGTAACGATTTCAATAGACTAGATTTAGGCTTATGGGCATAAAACGTGCGTGGAAATCACGCTTGACTATATGTAGCATATGTTGGCTACTATTTTGTGATCCCCGATACGTCGCCACTGCTCTCTGCACGATCTACCTCTAACACTGAACGCCCCTGTAAATGAAATCCAAAGAAATCCCCAACCTCCCCTCTTCAGTTTTCGCTCGCCGTGCAGCCGCCCTGGCTGGAGCAATCCTCGCGGTAATTTCGCTAAGTGCAGCCGATCCGGCTGCTTTTGAACAGTCAAAAAAGGAGGCCGGCTTGCTGGTTTACGGCAACATCGCGGCAGACAATTTCGGCCCGGCGGCCGCGGGCTTCAGGAAGAAATATCCGTGGATCAAACTCGAGATGCTCGATACCGGGCCGGCGGTCGCGTTCGAGCGCTATTATGCCGAGACGTCCGCGGGGCGTCGCAGCGCCGATGCCATCTTGGCGGCCGCCCCCTCGGCTTGGGTGAGGTTTGCGCAGAAGGGCGAAGCGCTGCCCTATGTGGCCGCCGAGGACGAGGCGCTGCCGAAATGGAGCAAGCCGTTTCCCGGTGTCTATACCCTCTCCACCGATCCCCTTCTGCTGGTTTACAACAAGCTTCTGCTCCCGCCGGAGCGTCGCCCGAAGTCGATCACGCAGTTGATTCAACTGGCCAAAAAATATCCGCAGGACTTCGACGGACGGCTCACCACCTACGATGCCTCCCGGCACCCCTTCGCCTATGCCATCCACTGGACCTACGTGAACCGCTACGGCGCGGAGGGGTGGAAAAAGCTCGCAGCACTCGGGCCGCTGACGCGACCCGAAGGCGCTGGCTCCTCCATGGTGGAAAAGCTCACGACCGGAGAATTCACGGCGATTTATTTTGGCTCGGGTCTGACCTTCATGAAGCGCATCCTCGATGCCAAGGGCGGCGATCTACTCGAGTGGAGCCTGATCGGTGACGGCACTCCAGTGATGCTGCGCGGCATGGCGATCACGCGCAAAGCCAAGAGTCCGTATTCGGCGCAGCTATTCATTGACTATTTGCTGTCGCACGAAGGCCAGGTGGCATTGGGGCGGGGCGGGCTCACGCCTTATCGCAGCGACGTTCAGAAAGACGAGGTGCCGTTCCTGACCTATGAGCAAATTCGGCAGCAGATCGGCGACGAAAACATTGTCATCATCGGCTACGATGAGCAGATGCTCGCCGATGAGGAAAAGTTTGTCGCTAAATGGCAGGCGCTTTTCCCCTCGGTGAAGAGATAAGCCCCGCGTCCCCATGAACTCAGCGACCACTCCGGAGAGGATGCTGGCGTCAGCCGCCGGGAGCGCGCAACGCGACGCGGCGGCCACCGTGCAGTCGGGCGTGGCCGTCATCATCACTCTGCTGGTGATCGCCCCGCTGCTCATGATCCTCTATCAGTCGCTGCAAACGGCCGCCCTTTATGAAACCGGACGGAGCTGGACGCTGGGCAACTACGCCAAACTTTTCACCCAGGCCGAGTTTTTCGGTGCGGTGAAAAACTCCCTGGCACTCGCAGTCGTCTCTACCAGCGTGGCGATGGTGATCGGGGTTTTGTCCGCAATCGCCCTTAGTCGGATCGCAATGCCCATGCGCAACTGGCTCGAATCCGCGATGCTTGCGCCGATTTATGTATCCCAGCTTGTTCTGGCGTTTGGCTGGTATGTGCTCTACGGCCCGTCGGGTTACATCACGTTGGCTCTGAAGCGGTGGCTGGGAGGTGTGCCGTGGGATCTAGCCTCGATCACCGGCATGGGTGTGCTGGGCGGCATGGCGATGGCGCCCTACATCATGCTGAATTGCATGAGTTCACTTGCGCTCACCGACGCCTCGCTGGAGGACGCGGCGCGCAGCACCGGTGCTTCGCCCTGGCGGGTTTTGCGCTCGATCACGATTCCTCTGCTGCGGCCGGCCATCGTCTATCTGGTGCTGCTTAGCTTCGTAGGCGGCTTGGAGATGCTCTCGATTCCTCTGATTTTCGGCTGGCCGGCCGGACTGGAATTTTTCACCACCTATCTGCTGCGCGAGGGCCTGGGCAAGACGGTGCCGGATTACGGCATGCTGGGAGCGGCGGCATTCATCTTAGTGGTGCTGGTGGCCTCCTTTGTCCTGCTCCAGCGCAAGGTCATCGGCGCTGCTCAAAGGTATGTGACGGTGCGCGGCAAGGCACAGAGGCCTAAACTGCTCGATCTGGGCCCTTGGCGCTGGCTGCCTCCGCTCGCCTTGGCGCTTTATGTGCTGTTCACCTCGATACTGCCGCTGGCTGGACTGGGGCTGCGGGCCGTGGTGCGATTTCTGACCCCGCTGGTGTCGCCGTGGGATTACCTCACCCTGGATCATTTCCGGGCGTTGTTTCAGCAGGAGATTTTTGGCCGGGCGTTGCTGAACAGCGTGATTGTGTCCGGTGTGGGGGCCGCCCTGACCACGGTGCTTGTGGCGCTGGCCGCGGTGATGATCCATCGCTCCGAGCACCGGTTTGGCCGCCACTTGGAGTTGCTGGTGCTGCTGCCGCGCGCCGTGCCGGGCATGGTGGTCGGCATCGGCTTTCTCTGGGTGACGCTTTGGACCCCGGGCTTGAGCCTGCTGCATGGCACGATCTGGATTCTGATCATCGCCTACACGATGCGCGGGCTGCCGACGGCTTACGCCAGTATCACTCCGACCGTGCTCCAGATCGGGCGCGAGCTTGATCAGAGCGCCCGCGTGTCCGGCGCTGATTGGTGGACCACGTGTTGGAAAATCGTGCTGCCGATCGCGAAGACGGCACTGGGCGCGTCCTACTTGCTGTTGTTCCTGTCGTTTTTCAAAGAGTATGCGGCTGCCGTCTATCTCACCGGCGCCGGCGGCGAGGTGGTCGGCACCCAGCTGCTGCACATGTGGGCCAAAGGCGACGCTGGGCCGGTGGCCGCGCTCTCGGTGGTCCAACTCGCGTTTACGCTCGTCCTGGCCTGGATGATCCGCCGGATGGGCAAGGAGCAAAAAACATGGCTGACTTGATCGTAACCGGTTTGACCCGAGCCTACGGGCCGGTGCGCGCAGTGGACGACGTGTCGTTCACCGTGCGCGACGGGGAGTTTCTCACCCTGCTCGGCCCCAGCGGCTGCGGCAAGAGCACGACGCTCTTCTCGATCGCCGGTCTCGACCGGCCGACTGCCGGGCGGATCGCGATCGGCGACACGGTCTTCTACGACTCGGCGCAGCAAATCCATCTGCCTCCGGAGCGCAGAAACTGCGGCCTGGTCTTCCAGTCCTACGCACTGTGGCCACATATGACCGTGCGGGCGAATGTCGAGTTCCCTCTGCGCCTCCGCAAGGTCCCGGCCGCGCAAGCGAAGGCAAAGGTCGAATGGGCGCTCTCGCTCGTGGAAATGCAGGACTACGCGCACCGTTGGCCGCACGAGTTGTCCGGTGGACAACAGCAGCGGGTGGCACTCGCGCGCACGCTGGTCTACGAGCCGCTGTTGCTGCTGCTCGACGAGCCGCTTTCGAACCTCGACGCCAAGCTCCGACTGCGCGCGCGCGGCTGGCTGCGCGACCTCCAGTCGCGTCTGAAATTGACGACGGTCTATGTGACTCACGACCAGGAGGAGGCGCTGGCCTTGAGCGACCGGATCGCGGTGATGAACGGCGGAGAAATCGTCCAACTCGGCACGCCGCAGGATATCTATCTCCAGCCGCGCTCGGCGTTCGTCGCCGATTTCGTGGGGCACAGCAATATTCTGAGCGGCGAGGCGGTGCGGAACGGACAGGCTGGGATCCTGCTCGTGCTGAGCGACCGGCAGAAACTCCACATCGACACCGAGCCGCGCGCCGCCGCCAGCAACCGGCTGCAGGTGGCAATCCGGCCCGAACACATCGCGCTGTTCACGGCGGCCGACCGGCCCACAGGGGAAAATCTCCTCCGCGGCCGGATCGTTCAGCGAGATTTTCTCGGCGCGCACATCGAATATATCGTGGAAGTGGGTGACACCACGCTCAGGGTGATGGGGACAAAACAGATCAGTGGTTCGGAGGTGCTTCTCGAGCTGCCGGTCCAGCGCTGCATGCCTTTCTGGCAGGACGAATAACCCCTGCCCAGTCACCGATTAGCGAGAACCCCCAGTGTTATTAAATACCACCATTTTTGGCTACTTTACTCCCAGCCATGAACCCCAACAGTCCTATGAACCTGCAACCAAGAGCTAGATCGATCCAGCGGGCCGCAGTTTGGTTAACGCCATTCTGTGCGGTCGCGCTATTTGCCCAACAGGCCGCCCCAACCACCAGCACGGCTCCTAAAACCCCAAATGAAGAAAAGATCGTGCATCTGGAAAAATACACGGTCACGACGGCCACCCGCAGCGCCAAGGCGATCGACAAGATTCCTGGCGCGATCGTAGTTCTGACCCAAACCGAGCTCGAACAACATTACTTGGTTGCAGATGACCTTTCCAAGGCGCTCGCCGCGCTGGTGCCGGGTTTCGCTCCACCTTCACAGAAAATCCAAGGATTGGGTGAGAAGATTCGCGGTCGTGACATCCTTTTCCTTTTGGACGGTGTCCCGCAGTCAAATCCGCTCCGAGCCGGACTCCGCGAAGGTTATTTTGTTGATCCATCGATCATCGAGCGGATCGAAGTAATCAGCGGTCCCAGTGCGGTCCAAGGTTTGGGCGCGTCGGGTGGCATAATCAATTACATCACGCGCACTCCGCGCAGCGAGGGCACCCAACAACAGGTTAACACCAAGGTCACATCCCAATTCGAAGCAGATAGCTTTAAGTGGAAAACGAACTACTCCGTTTCCCGCAAAAGCGGCGATTACGACATTCTCGCATTCGCTGGTTTTCAAGACAGTGGCATGAATTACGACGCTAAGGGGCGTAGCATCGGCATGGACAATGATGGTGGCGACCAGTCCGACGCCAGGGCCAAGGATTTTTTCATCAAGCTCGGATGGAATCCCAAGGACCAGCGCCTCGAAGCGACCTACAACCGTTACGAAATAGAGGGGAAAAACAACTATATCCCTGTGCTCGGCAATCGGGCATTGGGTGTGACGACAACTTCGCGTCGGGGGCCGTTGCCCGGGAACCTCAAGCCCAATCGGAATTTTATCCAATCGGGCAGTTTGAGCTACAAGCATTTCCACCTCGGTGGGGGCGCACTGACTGCCCAATTCTACTTCCAGAAATCCGACGAGCTCTTCGCACGCTCCAATGCAATCTCTGCGGCCTTCCAAGACGCGAGGATCGCTCCGATCGGCACTCTCGCGGACCAGGCGGAAATTTTTTCGGACAAGCAAGGCGTGCGACTGACCTGGGTCCGCCCGGATTTCCTGCTTCAAGGCGTCGAGCTCACGGCGGGCGCCGATTTGCTGAACGACAAGTCAAAGCAGACACTCGCCGTTACAGGGCGCACTTGGGTCCCATTGATGGACTACAAGAACTATGCGCCTTTCGTCCAGCTGGAATATGAGCATGGACCGATTACGCTGCGCGGTGGCGTCCGCCAAGAGGAAGGAGAGCTCAAAGTTGATACCTACACGACGCTCGCCTTCTATGGCCCGCCGACAGGACAGACGGTGCAAGGCGGCGCTCCGTCTTTTAGCAAAGCGATCCCGAATCTGGGTGGCGTCTGGCGTTTCAACGAAAACCTGTCCGCCTTTGTGGCCTACAGCGAGGGCTTTGGCCTGCCCGATATTGGCCTCATTTTGCGCGTAGTTAACGCTCCGGGCAGATCGGTGGAAAATCTTCTGGATTTGCGGCCGATCATTTCCCGCAACCAGGAAGTCGGCATCACGTTTCACAGCCGGATGATCAATCTTTCCGCTAGCTATTACGATTCTCGTGCGGACTCCGGCAACGTCACTCGTATCGATCCCGTAACCGGATTCGGCTCTGTGGTTCGGAACCCGGTTAACGTTAAGGGTTTCGAGCTTCAGGCTGACACCAGTGTGGGCAAGAAGTGGAAATTCACTGGGCTCTACAGCACCATGGATGGCAAAACTGCGCGCGACCAGGGGCTTCCCGTTGATCTGGATCTGGGGGCGCGCAACCAGGGCCCGGACAAGCTCGTGCTGGGGGCCAACTACGCCTTCAGTCCCAAGGGCCGGATCGGACTCGAGGCGGTCAAGCTATTCGACCGCCACATCAACATCGGTCGCCGCGCCCTGAACAATGCCAACCTCGAAGAGAACTTTAATGGATACACGCTCGTCGACCTAACCGCCACCTACGAGACCCGGTTTGGCACCTTCGGCCTCGGGGTGGAGAACCTCCTCAACAAATACTACATCGGTTACTACTGGCAGGCGAATGCGGCCAGCCAGACCAGCAACGACGACTATTTCGCCGGCCGGGGTCGCTCTGTGACCTTGAGCTACCGGTTGAAGTTCTGACCAGCCTGCGGCCCACTCGTCCGGACATGTCGGCTCAGGTGCGCATGTCCGGCGATCTGGCCTCGTCACCGAACCTCCAAGCGCGATCACTGCGATGGAAGGAAAATGAACAAACCATGAAGTTGAAAGATGGAGAACGCATAGTGCGGACGACCCAGACGGCAGGCGGTAACAGCGCCTCGCCTCCGCATTCCACCGAGGCGACCCTCGCCCGCCCGCTCGTGACCGGCCGGCACGGCATGGTCACCTCGCTGCACCCGCTGGCATCGATGGCCGGCATGAAAATCCTGCTGCAAGGCGGCAACGCCTTCGATGCCGCCGCCGCGACCGCGATGGCGGTGGCCGTCGTGGACCCCAAAAACTCCACCATCGGCGGGCAGGGCTTTGCGACGATATATGTAGCGAAGGAGAAGCGAGTGCGCGCGCTGAACTTCTTCGGGCCCTCGCCGAAACTCGCCACCCTCGAGGCGGTGCGGGGCAAGGATTACAGTCACGGTTATCTCTCGCCCGTCGTGCCCTCATGCCTTGCAGGCTACGCCGCGATGCACGAACCCTACGGTCGGCTGCCGTGGCACGACGTCGTGCAGCCTGCGCTCGAGCTGGCCGAGCAGGGCTTCGCGGTGACGGAGGACTTTGCCGGCGTGGTCGCCCTGATGCGGCCCGAGATGGATTTTCCCACGACCCAGGCGGTGTTCTTCCCCGGCGGCCGTGCTCCGCGCGTCGGCGAACTGTTCCGCCAGCCCGACCTCACGCGCACGCTCCGCACCGTGGCCGAGGAGGGTGCCGCGGCTTTCTACCAAAGCGACATCGCGCGGCGTATCGGCGTGTTCTTCGAGAAAAACGGCGGTCTGCTTCGCTACGAGGATCTGGCCGTTTACCAGCCCCAGTGGGTCGAGCCGCTCTCGGTCAACTACCGCGGTTACCAGATCTACACCACTCCGCCGAACAGCAGCGGCGTGGCGCTGCTGCTCCAACTCAACATCCTCCAAGGCTATGACCTCAAGGCGCTCGGCCACAACACACCCGACTACCTCAACCTCATTGCCGAGGTGCAGCGGCTGGGCATCTCCGATCGCAACCGCTACGTCGCCGACCCCGAGGTTATCGCCGTGCCGGTCTCGCACCTGCTTAGCGAGGAGTATGCCGTCGGCCGCCGCCAGCTCATCGGTCTCGGCCGGGCCATGCCCGCCATGCCGGCGGTTGGGGTCGCAGAAAAACCCGCCCGCAGCAACACCACCCACCTCACGGTGGCGGACGGCGAAGGCAACATGGTCTCGCTCACGCAGACGCTCGGGGCTTGGTTTGGTTCCGGTATCGTCGCCGCCGACACCGGCGTCGTTTTCAGCAACCAAATGCGTCACCTACACACGATTGCGGACAGCCCATCGCAGCTCGGGCCCGGCCGCCGCCCGCGCTCGAACCAGTCCCCCGTCATCGTGCTCAAGGACGGCGAACCGGTGCTCGCCCTCGGCACTCCGGGCACGGAGGGCATCTGGCAACGCCTCGTCCAAGTGCTGGTGAACATCATCGATTTCAACATGGATGTGCAGCGGGCCGTGGCTGCGCCGCGCATGCTGCATGGCAGTCCGACCCGGGTGGCCCTCAATCCGCCGCCCCATGTGAAAATGGAGGACCGGATCCCGGCGACCACCGCCACCGAGCTACGCGCGCGCGGCTATCGGATTGACCTCATCCCCGACGACGAGGGCAGCGTGAACGGCGTCCAGCGCGATCCCGCCACCGGCCTGCTCTACGGCGGGGCCGACCCGCGGCGCTGGGGCCACGAGGAGGGTTGGTGGGGCGCGGCCAATTCCGTCTACGCTATCGGTTGGTGAACTTTTTCCATGAAATCACGATTCCTGCTCCTTGTCCTGATGTTCCTTGCGCTGGCTGGTGCCGCGTGGTCCGCGGCCGCGGACAGCCCCGTCAGCCTGGTCCTCACCTACAAGGCCCGCCCCGAGGCGCGGGCCGATTTCCTCGCCTGGGTCGAGACGGCCGGCGCGGCCCGGTTTGCGGCGTGGAAGGCCGGGGGCGTCTTCAGCGACGCGCAGCTGCTGTTCAGCACGTTTCCCTCGTCGGCCAATCCCGACCTCGTGGCCATCCTGGATTTCCCGAACCTGGCCGCCAGCGCCCGCTGGCGCGAGATCGAGCGCCGTTCACCCGGCGAGCTTACCCAGGAGGCGCTGCGGCTGGCCGTGGTGGAGTCGGGCAACTACGGCGAGATCCTCTCCCGGGCCGTCGCGGCCAAGCGCGACCCCGCGCGCGCGGCCTACCTCGTGGTCACCTATGCCACCCACGTCTCCGCCGCGGAATACGCCAAATATGTCCTGGGCTACACGGTGCCGCTGATGAAGGAGTGAATGGCCGCGGGTCTGCTCACGGGCTACGCCATGCTCTACAACAACACCTCGTTCAACACGCCGTGGGACTCGATGCTCATCATGGATACGCCGACCTGGCGGCCTTCGCCCGCCGGGACGAGGTCAAGTGGGCCGCCCGCGCCAAGCTGAACGCCAGCGACCCGGCGTTCAAGGCCTACACCGATTCCAAGGCCAGCATCCGCGACGACCGCGCGATGTTTCACGCCGACGCCATACCGCTGCCACAATGACCAGCTTCAGCCGGTCACTTTTCCCGTTCGCTCAGGGCCTGTTGCTGGCCGGGGCGCTCATGACCGTTCCGGTGCTGCACGCCTCCCGCAGCGGCCTCAACAACATCCCGACGGCCGACGTCTCGGCACCGCGTGTCGCCGTGGTGCACGTTTATAGTGCGGCGGGACCGGGGCGGGAGACCTCGTTTCTCACCGGGGTGCGCACGGGGTTCAGCCTGGGCGAACAGAAGTTCGAGGCCGGGGTGGACTCGCGCTGGGGGCCGGGCGCGGCCGTGCCGGCGTTTTTCAATGCCAAGTGGTCTTTGCCGGCCAAGCCGGCCGGTTCGGCACTGGCGCTCGGAATCGCCTCCCTGGCGCCCGATCGCCGCCGGTTCGGCCAGCCGCAGAGCTACGGCGGCGTCACGCATGATTTCGGTCTCGCGCGCGTCACTGCCGGGTATGCCGTGCAGGCGGGGAACAACGCCGGATTTGCCGGACTGGACCGCAAGTTCATGGTGCACGGCCGGCCATTGGTGCTGCGTGGCGACATCCTCGAAATCCAGGACGGCCGCCATTGGCTCAGCAGCCTGGGGCTGACCTACCGGCTCAACTCCTCCGTGGGGATCGAGCTCTGGCAAAGCCACCCCACGGGCCCGGCACGGGACTACACCACGGTCAAGCTCGCCGGCTACATTCCCTTCTGAACCGATCCTGATTTTGTGCCTCCCGCATTCCGCCAACGACTGCTCCAACTCCACCTGCTGGCCGGACTGACCGCCGGCATTGTGCTCACCACAGTGGCCGTGGCGGGGGCCTGGATGGTGTTCCGCCCGCAGCTTGAGCCCCAAGCCTACCCGGAACTCTTCACGGTGGCTCCAGGCACGGAGCGCGTGCCGCTTGACATGTTGGCGGCCAGCGCCGGCGCCGCCTACCCAGGTCGGAAGATGAACCTGGTCCGCTTCTGGTCAGACCCAACCCGCTCGGCGATGATCCGCTGCACCAACGGCGATCAGATATACCTCGATCCGTGGACCGGCCGGGTGCTCGGCATGCAGAACAGATACCGCGGGCTCTTTGGCTACGCGGAGAGTATCCATCGCTTCCTCGGCCTCGGCAGCAGCTTCGGCACGCACGTCACCGCGGTCGCAGCGTTACTTTTCATTTTCATCATCCTCAGCGGCCTCGTGCTCTGGCTGCCGTCCGCGTGGCGGGCGGTGCGTAACGCGCTCACGCTGAACTTCAGGCTCACCGGCCGGGCCCGGTTGCTGAACTGGCACCGCACGCTCGGGGCCTATGCGGCGGTCTTTGTGCTGCTCAGTGCCATCACTGGCCTGCCGCACGCCTACTACTGGTATGAGCACGCTATCTACCGCGTCACCGGCTCGCCTTTGCCAGAGGCTCCGGTCGCGTCGCCTTCCGGCCCGGGCCAGCTGCCAGTGGAGCAGTTGTGGCGGCGTGCGCATGCGGAGCTGCCGGACTATGAATCGGCGAACCTCTACTTCCCCAAGGACGGGGACAACGCCGCCGGGATCTGGATCGTCGGTGCCGATGCGCCGCATCCGCATGCGCGCAGCCAATACTACGTGGACGCCGCCACCGGAGTCCTGCTCCGCGCTACGCCTTACGCGGAGAGCAGCGCCGGGCACAAGTTGTTCTACTGGATGCTGGCCTGGCACCTCGGCCAGGCCGGCGGCCCGGTCACCCAGGTTCTCGTCTTCCTAGCGACTCTCTGCGTGCCAGTGCTGGCGGTCACCGGCGCGTGGTCGTATTTCCGACGGACGAGGCGCAGGCCGAAACTCCAAGCGTTCGACCCGCCACAAGAAAGGGAATGAACATTATGAAACTGAAAATGGGCGAACTCACGGGTGGCGAAGCGCAAGAGGTCTTATCACGGAGGCCGGTCATTCTGCTGCCGCTGGGCAGCCACGAGGATCAGGGGCCGCATGCCCCGATGGGGGACTATCTTTCCGCGGAGCGGATGGCCGAACTCATCGCCGGGCGCGCCACGCAACTCGGGGTGGAGACTTTCGTCGCTCCGGTGTTGCCCTTCGGCGGGGCTGATTTTTTCGGCTCGGTGCCGGGTGGGATTGCCCTCTCGCAGGGCACGCTCAAGGCGGTGCTCGACGACATGCTCGCCTGTCTCCTCCGTCATGGTTTGGATCGGCTGATCGTCATCAACGGCCATGCGGGCAATGTGCAGCCGATCCACGACGCCACGCAGGCAGTCTATCGTGCGCGCCGGATTTTGATTCCCAGTTTCTATCTCTGGCGCATCGCCTACGGTCTGTTGCCGGGGATCCTCGGACCGGAGAAAGCCGCGCGTGCCGGGGGACACGGAGCCGATCCGCTGGCGAGCGTGACCATGCACCTGTTCCCCGAGTGGATGCGCCCGGATCTCATCCCCGAGCCGGCGCCGCCGCCCACCGTCATGGGGCTGCCGGTTTCGGGTTTCGGCACGTTGCACTTTGAGGACGTGAATGTGGAAGTGCCGGTCGAAGTGGACGAGATCGCACCGGGGGGCGTCTGGCATGGGGATCCGCGACTCTCGTCGGCGCAGACCGGCGCCCGGCTCGTGCAGGAGCTGACCGAGTTGGGCGCGCGTTTCGTGGCCCATTATGCGGCCGCGCGGTCAGTGTGAAAGCACCGCCGCTCTCCGCATGACTCCCGGTGTCCGAAAAGCCTTTTATTGCCTACACGTCATCGGCGGACTGACCGCGGGAAGCGTGTTGACCGCACCCTAGCGCCAGCCTGTGGAAGAGCAATATCGCATGAACTCAGAAACAGTTGCTATTGCGGTTGCCATGATTCTGCGATGCTGCCGCTCCAAGAGCCGCCCTTCATGGACTGACATGCATCACTACCCCATTAATCCTCTTACTCATAACGGGCCAGTGCCAGAGTTTCCGGCGACGGACCCGCCATGAGATGTCTCGGCTTCCTTAGCGCCGGCGAACCGGACACCACAGGCCTGTATTGGCGCCAACTCCACGAGGAAATCCGCCGGCTGACCGGCCGTCGGCACTCGGGCCGCATCATCGCCGAATCGCTCGATGCCGCCGAACTCCTGGAGGAAATCGCCGGCGTGCATGACCCCCGGCGTGCCGGTCGCCGCCTCGCCGAAGCCGCGCGCCGCATCGAGCGCCGGGGAGCCAAGGGGGTTTTGCTTTGCTCAAGCACGCTGCACCCGCACGCCGAAACGGTGCGCGACGCCGTGGGGATTCCGGTGTTGCACATCGCCACGGCCATGGCGGAGAAACTCCGCCGCGTGGGCCTGCATCCCCCCGCCTTGTTGGGCCTGGACCGCGCGCGCGGCGAGGAACGCGCCTGGCAGCGCGTGCTCGCCGCGTGCGGGATCAAGGAGACCATCCTGCCCACGATGATCGACAGTGGGTTTGTGCAGGAACAGCTCCGGCGCGGGTTGAACTCCGAAACGGCCGCCGACGAAATCCGCGCCGCGTTCATCCGGCTCTCGCTCGACCTCAAGCACACCGGCGCCCGCGTGATCGTGCTCGCGCGGCCCGAACTCGCCTTCGCCCTCCCGGAGGAAAAGTCCGTGCTGCCGACCATCTGCGCCCTGCAGGCGCACTGCGAACTGGCGGCGCGATTTGTTTTGGACCGCGCCAACGGCGGCGCCCAGTCAACCGCCGGCACCGGCATCCCGCGGTCTGATGACCCTCGCGACGCAAGAAAATAACGGATACGGACAAGGACACTGGCCGGCCGGGTGCTATGCTCGACGGACCCTAACCCATGCCCGCCGGGCCCGCTTCCTCGTCGTGCCATCCGCACCAGTCCCAGTCCGTTTCCCCTCCGCTCGAACTTCCGGCGGCAACCCGGCCGTTTGCGCCCGAAGTGTTCAGTCGCGACGGGCTCAGCTTCTGGTTCCAGCAGGTCGGCCCCAACTACTTTGGGACCCACCGGCACCCGCACCTGCAGATGGCTTTGGGCTACGGCGTCCGTGACGGAGAGTTCGCTTGGCAGGAGGACGGCATCGGCGCGGTGGAGCGGTCCGCCGGCGGCGATCTGGTCTGGCTGCTCCCCGGAAATACCCCGCATTCGCTCCGCCTCCGCCGGACTGCATTTTGGACCGTTTTCTACCTCCACCCGCAGTGGGACATCGCCCGCGACGTGACGGTCCGGGCGACGCTGGCCCCGCTGGGCGACTACGTCCGGCGAGAGGGTCTGATCGGAGATCTGGGAACCGCGTTGCGCCGCGAAAGAACGGGCGAAATCGGCCACACCGGCCACGTGCTGAATCTCGGCGCGCTCCTGGGCTCCTGCCTCCTGCGCGCCCACGGCCGCGAGACCGCGAAGGGCAACCCGCTGCTCGCACTGCCCGACGGTATGAAGGAAGGCGTCCGGGCCTTCGTGCTGCAACACCTGCAGAAGCCGCTGACGCTCCCCATGCTGGCCCGGGCGGCCGGCATGGGAGCGGACTATTTCAGCCGGCGGCTGCGGTTCACGACCGGACTCTCCGCCGAACAGTTCGTCCTGCAAGAGCGGCTGAACCACGCCCAAGCGTTGCTCCGCACCGGCGAACACACGGTCGAGGAGGTCGCGGAACTCTGCGGCTTCCAGAGTCATTCCACCCTGACCAAACGCTTCACCCTTCGCTTCGGTCGCCCGCCGCGCAGCTACCTGCCCGATGATGTCAGGATTTGAGGCGCAAGAAAAAGACGGATAACGCCAAGGACAAAAGCCGGCACAACAGGTATGCTCCGAGGTTACATCCCTCCGCGCAGCCTCCTGCTGGCGCGTTTACCCTCACACCCCACCTGCGGAGACCGGACCTGTTGGGCCACGAGTCCGGCCTCGGCGTAACGCGAGGATCCAGGCCTCGCATTCCTGACATGAATGATACGACTGAACTCGTCCCACTCAACAAGCAGAGCATCAAGACCTACGCCAATGCGACCCGGCGGCTCCGCCGCAACGTCGGCACCAAGGCGCCCACGACCGTAGAGCTTATCAACTTCGAACTCGCCGGCCGAAACCCCCGGGACATCGCGTCCTGCTTCCTCGACCACCTCCGTGACCTCGAACGCCGCCGGCATATCGAGCCCGGCCGCAAACCGGGCCAGCGCGGCGTAGCACAACCGCGGGTGCCGCTCGTTCGCGCGAACTGGCCCGGCCGCCGCCCGCCGGTGCCGATGTCCGACCCGACACGGAACTAACCGGGCAGGCAGGAGAACGCCGGATGCCGCAGAAGGACATCGAGCCGTCGCTGTCGGCGGCATCCGGCTTGGTGCCGGTAGCAATCTACACGCGAGTTTCCACCGACAACCAGGTCGGCGGCCGGTTTGATTCCTGCGAATCCCAGGCCGCCATCTGCCGGGAGCAGGTCGCCCGCCGCTCCGGCGAAGGCTGGCATGAGGTCGCGTGCTTCACGGATGCCGCGTATTCGGGCAGCACGATGAACCGCCCCGGCATCCGCGCACTCAAGCGGATGATCGAGGCGGGCGAGGTTAAGGTCGTCCTGATCTACAAGCTGGAGCGGGTCATGCGCAGCACGGACGAATGGATTCCGTTCCGTGCCTTCCTGAAAAAGCATGGCTGCCGGTTGGAAAGCGCGACAGAGGATCTGTCGGAGAGCACGCCGTCCGGCCGCCTGAAGAACATCCTGATGATGGGATTCTCGCAGTATGAACGCGAGAACACGGCGGAAAAAACCCTCGCCAAGATGGAGCAGCAGGCCAAGCGCGGCATTTGGAACGGGGGCATGGTGCCCTACGGCTTCGATTATGACCTCAAGGCGCAGGTGCTCCGCCCGCATCCGGACGAGGCGCCAGTCGTGCGGCGCATTTACAATCTGGCGACGAAATTGGTCTCTCTTACCGAAATCGCCAATGCCCTCAACGCCGAGGGACTCCGCACCAAGGGCCGGGAATTCCATCGGCGCGACGGCCGGGTCGATCACGTCGGGTCGCAGCTTTTTCGTTCCGATGGGCTTCGCCTGTTGCTGCGGAACCCGGTCTATCGCGGAGCGGTGCGTTTCGCCGGACAGGAATATGGTGGCAAGCATGACTCACTGGTTACCCCCGAGATTTGGGAGAAGGCTAATGCAGCGGTGTCTCCAACCCTGCCGCGCCCGGAGCCGCGCGTCACCGACCGCGACATCAATGGCCACTTGTTGAAAGGACTGGCCCGATGCGGGTCGTGCAATTGTGCCTTGGTTCCGACCGACGCATTCAAGAAAGCCGGGGCGGAGAAAGTGTATCGCTACTATGCCTGCCGTTCGATTATGCGCCAACGCGCGGCCAGCAATTGCCCGGTCGGCCGGGTTTCCGCTGACGCCTTGGAAAAGGTCGTCGTTTCGTTCCTGTGCGAAGTAAGCAAGCATCCGGCGGTAGCGGCGGCAGCCATCCAGCATTCGGAAGCACTCAAATCGAAGGACCGCCCGGCACTCGTGGCCGAACTGGCCCTCGTGCAGGCCAAGCTGGATGTTGTGGCAAAGAGATTTAAGAACTGCATCCAGGCGGTCGAAGCCGGCGGCACTGATGTGCTGGGCGGCGAGCTGCGCGAGCGGGCTGCAGAACTGCGCGTCGAGAAAGACCGGCTCCTCGTCGAGCGCGAGGGCAAGCGCCAGCAAGTCGAGGCGTGCGATGCGACCAAACTGACCGAGCAGCGCATTCAGGACGCATTGGAGCGCCTCGGCGAAACCCTTCCGAAGATGGAGCCGGTGGCCCAAAAAGAGTTCGTCCGATTGTTCGTGGAAAAGGTCGAGGTTAGCAAACGGACCCAGCGCGTGCGAGCGGGCGAAGCTCCGGAGCCCGCCCGCCAAATGGAGGTAAAAGTGCGCCTGCATGTGCCGCGGTTGGTCGAGGGCATGGACGAGAAGGCCTGGAGCGAGACCCGGACACAGCGCGGCGCGATGAGCGCCCGCGGCCTGGCCCTCGAATCCAAGGTGGACTTCACCCAAGCGCACCGGGGCGAGGTGACAATTGTCGCTCCGTTCAGCCAGGTGGTGTCCTTCGGATCGGGCGCGAGGCCTGGCCCCAAGCCGGCGCCCGCGCCTGCCCCAGCCGAGCAGAAGCACACAATCCACCGCGCCCGTCTATGGCAGCGGATGCTGGATTCCGGCAAGGTGGCGAACCGGGCAACACTGGCGGCACGTGAGAGCATCACCCCCGCAGCGGTCACCCGTATCCTCAAGCTAACCGAAGTGCTGCCCGAAATTCAGGACTACCTGGCTTCGCTTAAGACACCCAATCCCGGAAAACATTTCCCGCTCAAGGTAGTTGGTCAACTAGCCAGTCTGCCGCCAGAAAAACAGCGGACGGCATTCAAGCGAATGCAGCAGAGATTCGCGATCAGCTTGGGTTGAATCCCTAGTCGCGGGAATTGACCTGAGTGGTAAACGCACCCTCCGATTTCCACGAAATCCCAATTTTCGCAGTCCGAAGTCACAACCGCGAGGGGGTCCAGGTCAAAGGACTTTTTCTCGTTCTTACCGCCACTTCGCAACTTGCGCGATTCTTTGACCCGGACCGTTCCGGTTGTGACACAATCCAAGATGGCTGCCCGTGTTGGGCGACACTCCGAACTTTTTGGAGCGAATCAGGCTGTTTTCCGAGACATTTCCCTCGGGGAGTAACCAGCTTGGTCAAAACGCTGGAGCGAATGCACCCGAGCACTGGCAATTTTAGCGCAGCGGATTCGCTCCATTCGCTTCAAAAATCCTCACCCTAACAGGCTTCGCCTTTGCCCCTATCAGCCCACAGAAACAAGAAACGAGCTTATTTCCGTTTCGTCCCTTTATGGAAACAGGTCACTGAGTGTATGCAATCATTGCGATCGTATACAGTGCCCGGCGAAGGCACAGGAGATGACTTCGTCTAAACCTCAGCCGAGTTCCACAATCTCCCAAGTCTTGCCCGCAACCGCAGAGAGGCCTGCGTCGAACCGCTGCTTGTGGACCGCGAAACACAGCAGGTGGGTGGGACGCGAAAATCCCACGTAGACCATTTTGGCCGATTGCTGCACGCGAACCGCGGGCGACGCTCCGAAGGGGTGCCCTAGGAACTGCGAGGCCAGGCGCTGGGATTCATAGGACTTCGCGGTCGCTCCCTTTCCGTCGGAATAATAGGCGGATTCGAAGTAGAGCGTCGCCGTGTGCGTCTGCCCCTTGACCGCGTGCACGCTGGCCAACTCGATGTCGAACCCGTGCAGGCGCACCGTGTTTCCCGTGAACGCGGCCGGGGCGGCTTGGGCCCCGGCGGGGCTGTAAACATAGGGGGCTGCCTTTTTCAGGGTTTCCTTGAACTGGGTTAGGAACTCCGGGACATGAGCCTTGATCTCGGCGATCACTGCCTCGGTTTCCCCGTTGGCGGCCGCCTTCGCCCAGCGCAGGCGAAGCAGCCGGAACTTGCCGTCATAGCCTGGGTGGCTTTCGCGGAGATGGTTGAGGAGCGAGGTCCGAGTGAAATGGCTTCCGAAGAACGGATTGCGAACGTCTTGGAGGCGAAGGATACGAACAAAGACGCCGAGCATGCCCGTTTCCCGGGACCACATGGGTGATGCCGGCTGGAAACAATCGCGCAGGGCCGCCTCAAGGCAAGGATGCTCCGTGCGGCCGATGCCCGGCGCACGGACAAACTGCGGGCAGAAATCCACGAGCCGGAGCTTACCCTGGCTCTTTTCGGTGTCGCTCCACGTGGTGTTCCACGCCACGGCGCGGAACTTAGAGCGCTCGTCGCAAGGGATGTTGCCCGCGTCGATTTCAGTGCGCACGATTTCAGAAAAGCGGGCTAGGACCGTCTGGGCGGTGCCGTCTTGGTAGACCAGCATCCTCGGCTTTAACGTCGGGGAGTTCGTGCCTTCTATTTTTAGGCCTGGACTGTGCAGGGCAAAGCTGGAGACCACCGCCGCCGTTGCTGGCGACAGGCGCAGGCTCTTGGTGAGGGTCAGCGTCGGGTTGCGATTGGCCCAGCTGTCGGCAGCACCGGTATTGCGCTCGCCGTGGATCGCTTGGTTGCGGTCGCCGATCCGTTGGTAGGCGCATGCGGGATCAAAAAACAGGCGTTCCAAGAGGTCGTGCTGGCGCGCATTCATGTCCTGCATCTCGTCGACAAACACGAATGGGAAACGACGGCGGAGAATGCCAGCCATGCGCGGCACTACTTCGAGGTATCGTTCCGCCAGCATATAGGCGTCATCGAAGCAGAGGAATCCATTGCTCATGATCTGCCGCTTGAACTCTAGGAGCCACGCCAAGACACGACCGCATTCCTCCGGGGTCCAGCCGGCACCTTTGGCGGGTCTTTTTACCACCACGGGGTTTCCCGTGGAGCGGGTGATGAGAGTCAACTGGCCGCCGACGTAAGCCACGCGGAGGTCGGCCGCCGCTTGGGTGGCCTGGAGGAAAAACTTCGCGTTCTTCTCTTCGACCGGAGTGAAGCCTTTGAAGCTGCACTTCATGAAACCCTCGGCGCGTTCGTTGTGCAGGTCGTCGTGGATGCGGACGGGACGGTGGCGCGTGCGGCTGGTGTAATATGGTAGCGCTAGGAATTGATCCACAAACGACTGGATCGTCCCCACGAAATTCGGGGGGCCGAACAGGCGGGGGCAGTGTCTGGCGATGCTGGAGCGGATTTCGTCGACGGCCGCGTTGGTGTGGGAGACGACGAGGATGCCGGCGCCATTTGCCAGCGGCAGCCGGTTTTCGAGCGCGATCAGCTTCGCGAGGAGCGCCGTCGTCTTGCCGCTGCCGGGCACGGCGTGCAGGTCGAGCGTGTCCAGGCGGCGGATGAACGTGCGCCGCTCGTCGTCAAAGGTGCCGTGGAGGCCGAGGAGCAGCCGGGCGGCGCGGGAGATTTCCTCGTCGGGAATTTCATTCGCGGCAGGCATACTTGATGGCCCTGACGAGGTAGCCGGCGGAGTCGTTCAGTTGCGGGAGATATTTCGGGGCGGAGCGGATGACGTCAGCCTCCAGCTCCTTGGCCAGGTGATGCGCGACTTCCGTCTTGTCTAGACCGCCGTTCAGCAGCTTGGCCGCCAGCTCCCTTTCCATGTCGGCAACGCTCATCTGCGGGTGCGCGGCCTGGAGCGCGGCTTCGATGGCGGCCTTGAAGACGGGCGAATGGAAGAGCGAATATTCCAGCGTCCACTCCGGAGCCACGAAGGCTTTCACGCACTGCTGGTCATACTTGCTGGAAATCACGAGAAAGCGGGCCTTGGCGGCAGTGCCCACATCGCCGGCCGGGAGCTTGGCCAACTGATAAACGAAGGCGTTGCCGTTTTTGACCGGCTTGCCATCGGCGCCCAATGCGGGCGCCCGTTCCCACGCGGGCACGTCGATGTCAGCGACAACCGCGACCGGGATTTTGAATTCGGGCGGTTGCGCGCGGACAAAGATGTTCGCGTAGCGCAGCTGGGAGGTGCCCCCAACGTTGATAACCGAAACCCGCGCTTCGGTCAGGTTCGAGTGGATGAGGCCGGCCTTCTTCATCACCTTGGCCAGCGCCGGGATCAGCAGCTCCTCGGCCCACCCCTCCACCAGGATGACCCCGCGCGCGAAAAACAGGTTGGCCTTGGTCACGTCGAGAAAGCGCTCGAGGAATTCGTGGTCGGCGGGCGCAAGGCCCGTGCAGGACTTGCCGTCGGGGGCGGTGCCCATCGGGAAGACGTGGCCGTCGGCGCAGATGATCAGGCTGTCGAGGCGAACCTTGGAGGCGAGGTTCGGACTGTGGGTGGTGAGAATGATCTGGATTTCGGTCTCACGCTGGAGCGCCTCGATGACCTGCATCTGCGCCTGCGGGTGCAGGTGGGCTTCCAACTCCTCGATCAGGCAGAGACGCAGGCCGTGCCAGTCGGTCTTGTTGAGATGAACCAGCTCGGAGGCCATAAACAGCCTGTTGAGCGTGCCCAGGCCCGGGTTGACTGTCTCCTTGAGGGAGATTTCGAGTTTCTCGAGGATCGCCTTGAGCGAACCCTCGGCGGCGTTGATCACGCTCTTCTTTTCCTCGCCGTAAAATGAGGCGAGGTAGCGGTCGATGTCCTTCTTCAGCTGTTCGCCGGCGGCGGCCTTCGCGGGCTCCGCGCCGGCGGCCGCGGCTTCGAAGTAGGCTTCCACGTCTGTGTTGAACCGGTCGTGCAGCTTCTTCAGTTCATGGTCATCGTCCTTGCCCTTGAACAGCTCGTGCCCGAGGAGAATCTGCGAGAGTCGGGAATTTTTCCGGGGCACGAGTTCGTTGCGGGCATCGCGCAGCGGGCGAAGGTAGGTGGTGCGCAGGTAGTCGCGCGCCTCCGCCGTGAGCGAGTGGCCTTCGCCGTCCGCGCCGGCCTTCACGTCGCTGGGCAGAATCCGTTCCTCCGTCCGCTTGACGTCGAAGTTCACGTGGAGCGCGACGTGGCAGTCCGGCGCCTTGCCCTCGATCGACAGCCATTCGATCAGGTGCTTTGCTTCGTCGTCTGTGAGGTCCGTAAAAACAAGCTCGATGCGCAGCCGGGTGGAATTGCCAAAGAAATCCTCGTCGACGATCCGGGTCCATTCAGCGCTGTGGGTGCCTAGGGTTAGGCGAATCGCGTCGATGATGGCGGACTTGCCGGAGTCGTTCTCGCCGATAAGGACATTGAGCCCCTTGCGGAAGTGGACCACAAGATGGGGCTTCGTCAGGTCAATGGCTCCGTCCGCGCCAAAGCGGCGAAAATTCCATAGCTTGAGACAAGACAGAATCATGGGGCCGGGGCAGATAAATATCAGAGTAGGCTAAGGAATCCCGGGGCGGTAGCCAGTCCTAGATTCCACCCGGGAGCGGATTGTCCCCGAGAGCGAATCTAATCGCGAATACGTCAGTTGTATTTCGGTTCGCTCACTTGGCACGGAACACGATTAAGAATGACTCACCCTTTTTCTTCGGCACTGATTCGATTTCCGTAACGACATTGAGTTTATCCGCACGTGGGTTCGCAGCGGTTCCAGCCGAAAGCGTGCTTCGAGCGGTCAACTTGCTGCCGCCGTTGAGCAAGAATTCAGCATCGGGAAATAATTCCCGCAATTGCGGTTTCCCCTTGTTCTTAAGCTGCCAGATGAATTCCGGGACGATGCCGTCGCGGAAGTTGAAGTGAACCGGCCATTCCAAGAGTGCGGCCGATTCATCGTTCACCCACTCCGCAAGGCAAACCGCCACATTGGTCACGTTCGCGTGATACCGTAGCCGAAACTCCGGCAGCGACTGGAAAAGTCCCAGCCGCGCGACCAACACTTCTCGGGAGACGACCCAACGGCGTCGCCAGTCCACGAGGACTTCCAATGACAACTCGCGCGCCTCCAGTTCTGCTTCGATGATTCTTTGCGGGAGAACTAGGAACGGCGAAAAACCCTCCGTCTCACGCTCCAAGCGTTTGACCGCTTCCGCCCGCGTTTCCTTGCCGCTCAACTCCAGACGGAAACCGAACTCCTCCGCGCGGAAACTCAAGGTATGGAGAAGCTCGTGGGCGAGCGTGTTGCGCAACCGCGGGGAGAGTGGCGCTTGTGGGCTCTCGGCCGGGAACAACCTCGCTCCATCGGGATGCGTTTCTGAATCCACCAGCACCTTCCACTTGTCGGGGCCGGTCGGCGCCGCGATTACTGCTTCTACAAGCAGGGGGCGAAACTCAATATCAGCGCGAAGCAGCGTCGCCAGTCGGTGCAACGCCACGAAGCCGCCGTCATCCGCTGCCTGGTTGCCAAGATCGGCACAGGTCGCCGCGATGCGCTTCAGCTCCTGCGGCGACATGTCACTTCAGATCAAGGCTGCCTTGGCTGGCACCTGCCGCCTTCGCGATGACACGAGCGAGTTTCGCCGCGACCATGTCTTCGCGCTCGCGGTTGAGCATTGGTTTGTGGGTCGTCAGGTTGCTCAAGTCGTAACGCTGCAATTCCTGCATGATGGCCGCCCGTTCCGAGGCGGATCGATCACGCGTGTCGGCGATGAACTTCCGGTAACGCGCATCGAGCACACCATTGTGAAGCGGAGTGTAGCCGAGAAAGATTTCCCGAAGCCGGGTCTCGAACACCTTCTTCGTCACCGGCGCGAGCGGGGCCAGCGTCGGCCCACGAGTCGACTCCTCATAAGGCTGCGCTGCGGTGACCACGATTGGACCGGGCACGGTCGCCGGCGGAGTCGACACGATGTCAGCAGTCGGTCCATACATGACCCGCGCGGTCGAAACGAGCCGAGATGCTGGTGCCGCATGAACGTCCTGATCGTCGAAGAAGATGTGCGGATTGAACGCCTGCAGGATCTCGGCCTTATTGATCCCACCGAGGAAAAACTCCTCATCAATCGCGACACCCCAGGCCCGCAGTGTGAGGATCACGCGTTTGACTGCGGGACCATTGCGGGCGGTGACGAGCGCCGTGCGAATCGGGCTGCTACCGTCCTGATTGCGAATAGAGCTATCCGCCTGCACTTGGGCGATCCAGCGCAGGAACGCCGCAAACGGACCGTCGGCCATCGGTTTCTGGGCGTTGGCCTTCTCGTGCTCAAAGAAAGCCTGCAGACTTTTCGTCTGCTGGTAGACTCGCTCCGATTCGTCCGAAAAAATCACCGCGTCGCCATCGAATGCGATACGAAGCTGATTCGACTCCGCACAGAGCTGTGCGGGCGGATCGTAGATTAACCCTGCGGCCACGCGCCCGGCCAATGCCTGCCGAACATCGGCCTCGTTGCGGGACAACAGCAGTTTCACTCGGTAAGGGGGCAAGTAGCGCGCCACCGGTGTGCTACCGACAAACGCGGCTCGAGACAGTCCCAAGCGATAGTGCTCTACCGAGTTCATTGCCCGTAGCCCTGCCTCGGGATGGTTGTGCGAGAGAATCACAACCTCAACCAACTGCTTCTTCGACAGGGTGTTTAGCCGCAGCAAACCTTCAATCAGCGGAAATGCCGTCCCCTTCTTGAAGGGCCTATCCTCGTTGGCGATCTGGTAGTCGATAAACGCCCGCTGTCCCTGCTCTCGGAAAATACGGTCCTCCTCCCGCGCATCGAATAGCGCAGAGGACGAAATCGCGACCACGAGAACATTATCGAGATCAAAAGGCATCTGACGTTATAATGTATGACAATTTTCGCCCCTAGCGGCAAGAAGATCCCGGGCGCATGCACTTACCCCAGAAGACATGCCACACTTCCACTGCCCGGAACAGCCGCTCTCCGTTCTGCCCGTCAAGCTGGACCGCAGCGAAGCGAGGAGGAGCTTGACGGGCGAAGACACAATCGCGGCCCAGGGCAGTGAATTGTTTCGTTTACGTCCGGCTTCCTTCGAAGCCGCGATCCGGCGACGCAAAGACGATCAGTGGTAACCGAAATCATGAGAATCCTGCGGTCGGTGTGGACCTTCGGGGAAGAGCGGCATACTCCGGCACCACAATATGCGCCCTTTGTAGAGGACAAAATGGCTGCGACAGCCAACGGTGCGCCAGACTGACGGCAAGAGGCTGACCGTGCCGTCACGATGACGTCGCACCCGCCAAGATGGCCGGCTATCAAGGGCCAAGCTCAGTTGAATAACTGAACGGCAGCCGCAGGGGCAGCTCATCGCGGCGAGCCATTCGCACTCGTCGTCCCCAACAAGGTAGAGCTTCTTGTCAGCGAACTCCCTCGGCAGGCGTTCCACCTTCTCCCAACGGAACGCGTCCGTTTGATCTTTCGAGGTGCGGAAAAGCCGCTCCAACCAGCGAAGAAATGCCTTGGTCATGATAGTTCTGCGTTGTCGAGTAGCGGAGTGCAATCGCCCCTTCCCACACGTCTGCTAAGATAGGGACATGGCTCCTCGTCTTCGATTCTGAGCCAAGCCCCGTCAGCCAACGAGAACGTTTGCAGCCGAAATTCAGAGTTGGCGTCGCGCCGGAACGGGTGGATGCGGGCCAACATCTCACTCACCGCGTGGCTTGCCGCGAATCCGTTGATGCTGATGACCGCCGGGCTATCGACGTTGACGCCCTGGATGTATCCCTCCTTGCGCAGCGCAGCGTATTGCTCCGGCGAACGACGATGGAGGGACTCAGCCCGCACCTGTTCCGCCGTGATAACCCGCCGGCTGAGGAGACTTGAGCCATCGGGAATCAGGTAATGAACCGCCGCACATACTTGTTGGACGCCGCCGTGCCCGTCGGCCTGAAGATGGACGCCCACGTCGATATAGGGAATCGTGTAAAATGCGGCGATGCGGTTAAGGGCATCCCGCCCATCAGCCGAATCGACGCAGCCGAAGAGAAAATCGCAACCGGCCAAAGCTTGGACCACCTTACGTTGCAGAATATCCGAGTGGCAGGGAATGACCTTGGTGCCGACACCCAATCGCTGGATCGCCCGGGCAAAGACCTTCACTTTGGCACGCCGGGCGATTGCGTCCGCCGCAGTGCTGTTCACAATCCGGTTCAGATTCTTCCGCTCGATTACGTCTGGATCGACGAGGACGAGCTCGCCGACACCAAGCCGCGCCAACATTTCCACCACCCAGCCTCCCGTGCCTGAACAGCCCACGACGCCAACGCGCATGCGGGAAAGCATCGAGACGGTTTTGGCACCGAACGCCTGTTGGTTTCGGAGAAACGCCTCGTCGGTCGTCGGCATGGTCGTTGCCTTTTCCGTGGCCTCGTAGTCGATCACGTTGTCGCCGACAACCACCACCCGGCGGACCTGAGCGAACCGGCCATTCCCCCTCGAAATTCGAGCGAAGATTTTGCCGTCAGGCAGCATCACTGCGCTGGCGTGCCCAGTCTCGTTGGGCGCAAGGTGGGCCAGGCTACCGAGCAATGCCCGGTCCGATTGCCCATCCAATCTTGAAAACTCAGGGAGGCCTGTCGGATGGCTGTGAATCTTCAGCACGACCATCCCTTTTCGAGCCGCTTCCGCGAACAACGGAATCTGTGGTTCAATCGGCCACACGACCGTAGTGGCGTCTCGCTTTATGCAGCTATCGTCGGTCACCAGGACGATTCGATGGATGCATAGGACGGTTCCGCGGTCGCCGCGATGCGTTCCACAGAGGGCTAGCGCAACCGATTCCTTACCGTCGCCGGGAAAGAGATGTCGCTTGAGCTGGTCGTGCTGGTTTGCGGTGAGGCGAAGAAAACTGTCGGTAGAACGAGGCATTAGTTGGACGCGGCAGCCTCAAGCCACCGGTGGATTAGGACGATGTGCGTGGATACGCCGTGCACACCGGGAGCCCAAGTATAGTGCCGGGACCACCGTTGCCACTGCTTGCCGTCGATCAGTTGCTGGCACTGCGTCTGCCCGATAGGCCTGCCATCAGTCCTCGCCAAGTGCGGGAAAAAATACGCCATGTCGAGGCCCGCAGTGGGGTAGCTGGGGGGGATCTGCACCGCTACCGAGCCGGTGCGATGGTTGAACCCTTCGCGGAAAGGCATCTCGTGGAGGAGCAACCACTGGCTGCTCCCCTCACGGATAGTCTCCCACGGGATGCCAAGGGCGTTGAGGCTTTCCTCGTCGTCTTCGGGTAGCGGAAACTCGCGCCGCATGGTTAGCCCTCCTGCACCTGACGGGGCAGCGTGTTGAAGCGCTCGATGCCGGGCGTCATGAAATCCACGACATCCGCGAGGCCGATGGTCTTGATGACCCCACCGCGGAGCTTCTCCGTCAGGATGAAGTTTTCCGGCGGTGTCTTCCCGGCAAGCTTCAGGATTTCTGCGCCAGTCATGGACGGCTGGTTCACGACATAGTATTGGTCGTCGATGCGAATGCGGTAGCGTTTAGCCTTTGGAGGCTTGCCACCCGCCTTGGCGAGCTGTTCCAGATCGACCTCCTCGATGAGGCCACCGTCGTTGCCGGGATTGGATTTATTATTGTCTGACATGGTGTTACCTTGGTTGAATGGTTGAGGATCGAGGACGCTGGCGTCCTTCACCCTTACAACGAGACCCCGTTACACGCCTTTTCCCGCGACCCGGTGTAACGCCTTCTCGTTGTATTGGTGATGAATGGTCTATCCCTCCCCAAACTTCAGCGAGAACCACCGGGGCACGCGGCGAGCAAAGTAATCATGCAAGACGAGACGGATGAATCCCTGGTCACCTACATGGGATTTAGTGACGACGAGCCGGCGGTGGCGGAGGACGCCGCCGCAGAGCTTTATCGGCGTCATTCGAGAAAAATGACCGCGTGGTGTGCAAAAAACTTCCTCCTATACCGCCAGAACCACGAGGAGCTCGTCATGAAGACGTTCCAAAATGCCCTCCGCGCGGCGAAGGACTTCGAGCCCTTGCCCAGGGACCTCTCCGATGACGACAAGACGAACCAGATCAAACTCTGGCTCTACCGAATCCTGAAGAACGTCTGCATCGACGCGCATCGTAGCGAAGCCACCGAACGTAAAGAGCGCAGCGGCGTCGAAGTCGAGACGGTGGCTGACACCGTCGCACTCGACCCCGTGGACTCAGAAGTCCCCGAGCCCGCGGCGCCCGGGCGTGTCGACCTCGTCCGGGACTTCATTGCTAGCCTCCCGCCACACGACCAAGCGATTCTCTACAACACCATGCAGTATTACGACCGTCGCACCGGGCAAACCGTCATGCCGAAGGCCGTTTTGGACACCCTCTGCGATGAGCTGGGGATGACCAAGATTTCCCTCCGAACTCAACGCTCCCGTCTTCTCGAGCGGCTGAGACAGTATGTGCTCGAAAACGAGTAGTTCCCCGACCGCACAATGCCCCCGTCAACACCCGAGGAAATATGAATAAGCCGAATTCCAAGAAAGCGACTCTTGCCGGCACCAAGCGCGCCCTTCACGACATGATGCAGCAGGACGGACTCACGTTCCCCACCACGCCAGACGATGTGGAGCGAATTGAAGCTGAAACTGACGATTCGCGGCTACCCACGCCCGACGTAAATGCCTTCCGGCAGTTTTTGCACGGTGCTCCGGCCGCGCAGCCGACCGCCGCGTCCAAAATCCTGCCCTTTGCGAACGCCGCTCTTGCAGACGACCTGGCTCTAGCCGCCCGAAATGGCGGCGAGATCGATCCCGAAATCCGCAAGCGCATGGATGAACATCGCGCCGCGGCCGAAGCCAAAGCGAAGAAAAAGAAGTAATGGCCTACACGCAGTTGAGTGTAACACGGCGTTGTTGGATCGCCGACCTGGCCGAGGCCGCCGCCACGGAAGCAGGTGGCGTGATCCCGGTGCAACCGCTGCCCCTGCTCGACAGTCACGAGATCACATTTTCGCCCGGCGACTTTGGCAACGCCTTCGATGGCGTTCTCGAACATCGGAGCGGCCGGTTCCACATCTACTGCAACATCCGGGACACGGATTATCCCGGCTCGACTCGCGCACGGTTCACGGTCGGGCACGAACTTGGCCATTACTTCATCGACGAGCACCGCAACGCTCTGGCCTCTGGCAGGGTGCCGTCGCATCCATCGTTCATCGACAAAAGCGGCAACTCGGTGATCGAGACCGAAGCGAACACGTTCTCGTCGTATTTCCTGATGCCGCAGCAGGATTTTCGTCGCGCGGTGGCGAAGGAAAAACCCGGCCTGAAAGCCATCATCAATCTGAGCAGCACATTTAGCGTGTCGGCCCAGGCCACTGCCATCCGGTATGTCGAGGAATGCCCCGTGCCTTGCGCAGCCATGATGTTTCGGCCCGGCAAGCGCCCCTGGGCCGCGATTTGTCCCACACTACGCAAGCTCGGTTACGATTATGCCAACGCTCCGGAGGTAACTGCCCTACCGAACGGATTCGCTTCGAAGGTCGCTCATGCTGATCCTGCGGAATCTGGTCTCGGCGCCATCGTCGAGGCGCCGTCCACGGCGAGCTTCTGGTTCGCGAATGTCGCAGCTTCGTCGCCACGGAATTGCGTGATTACAGAGCAAGCGGTTCGCTTGGGAACTCACGGCATCCTGACGCTACTATTATTTCCTCGGGGACTGTGACCTTTGAGGAACCACTGGCGTAATTCTCGCCCGGGCGAAGATCCAAATGGCGCCTTCCATGCTTCCCGAATAAACCCTGTCCTGGCTCCGTTTTTCCAGCGCCTTCGCGCTCGCGGGAAGCCGTAAAGGTTCGTGCTGTTCGCGGTGATGCGGAAACTGCTCGTGCACCTGAACGCGGTGGTGGCGGCACAAGACCGCGCGGAGCCGCTGCCCCTCGAAAGAACAGGCCAGAACCAGCTCGCCTAATCCCTACAGGACCCGCGGTAGCCGTTTCTCCAGAAACGCGGCCAGCTTCGGCAACTTCTGATCTCCGAGGCCGGCGAACAAGCCTGCCGGATCGATCTTCAAGGTCTCCAGCACCTTCTTGGCCTTCGCGGTGGTGACCACCCCCAGCAAGCGCTCAAGGTAGTCGATCAATTGGCGCTCCGGCATTCCACCCGCAACGGCGGCTCGCTGCAAATCCCGCAAGTAGGCCGGCAGTAGCTGCGCGAGAATCAACACATGCCGAGCATCCTGACGACCGGACTGCGCAAGGTCCGCTACGTTGGCGATCTTCGCCTGGAGGAGCGCGATCGGGCTGGGCACCTGCACCTGGACGTCGCCCAACGCGACCGTGTAGACCGGCTCCCGCAGTTCCTCGTTGGAAACGCCATGCACGTAGCGCAGCACCTCGATCAGGAGCGGCAACCCCTGGGAGTCCTTGGCAATCACCACCCCCACCTCATTGGACGGGGGCTTGACCGGAAAAAACTGTGGCTTCGCGCCGGCAATCTGGCCCAGCGCCGTCAACGTTTCGCGGTCACCGAGCACGTCGACATCGCGGGACACGAACGGCGCCAGCTCCGCGGTATGCGAGTGGTAATACAACGCCCAGAGATTGACCGCCTGACCTCCGACCAAAAGCACTGGTTCCTTGGTCGCCAGCAATCCGGCGAAGTCCTCCGGCGGCCTCGGTTCGGCGTCAGACGGCAGCGGAGGCATGGGCGGAGTGGAAACTGATCATCCGAACAGGACGGGACGCCGGCGCGACGGAATTGCGCTGCTGGATGGCTTGGGGACTGACGAGCGCCAGATCGAGCAGCACTTGATCGAATTCGCGTTGCGCACGCTTGAAGCGCGCCACCTGCGCGGGGGACTTGAAGCGAGCCGGCATCTTCGGTGCCTTGGTGAGCACCAACTCGAGCAGCCGCAGATCCGGTGCCGAGGCTTTTTCCCGCACCAACTGCCGGGCCGCACGGCGCAGCAAGGCCATGACGGTGGTATCTTCCCGACGCGCAATCTCCGTCAAAGCCGTCAACACGGCTTCGTGCTCGGCCAGGCTCTGGCGGCGCTTGGACTTGGAGAGTTGGTTGGGCATGGTAAAAGGTTGAATCAACCTTAGCGCAAAACCGGCCCATGACAAGCTTGCTCTGTTTGTCTGCCAGTGCGGCACTGGCACGTTCGCCGGCAGATTACCTCGGCAATTTCGGATGCAGTTTAGCCGTTTCCCGAACCAATCGGTCGGGTTCCACAGCCAAGCCTTCCGCCAGAAGAAAAAGCGTCGCCAGACTCGGCTGGCGCTTGGAACGCTCCAGCAGCGATATCGTGGTCGGATGCAGGCCGGAACGCTCCGCCAGCACCTCATGCGTGAGCCCGCGTTCCTTCCGAAAGCGCAGCAGCACGTGGGCGAATGCATCCGTCGTATCCAAGGTTCCATCTTATTGCGTTCGTCAGCCGGAATACACAGACAGTAGTCAGGCTGACGGAGATTCATGCTGCGATCTGCGCGCCGTTTTCGCCCGGAAAGAGGGGTTAATACCCGCTGCGGCCTGGGTAGGTTCGCCATTTTCGAGTTGTGACTATTGTCAGGAGGTCATTTTCTTTGCTCATCGAATGCCGGAATCGTCCCGCCTCGCCGCTGCTCCAAATTTCGCTGCCGCACATTTGCCGCCCAACCCTACCGCGGTGCTGTGCGTGGATGACGACCAGTGCATCGTCAGCACCCTCGTTCACATCATGAGGAGCATGGGACTACAGGCGGAAGGGGCCTCCGATGGCCAGTTTGCGCTGAATCTGGTCGCCGCAAACCTTGAACGTTTTGATGTGGTGGTGACCGATCACCGCATGCCGATCATGGGGGGACTGGAATTGGTCCGCCGCCTTCTGGAGCTTGGCTACCGCGGAGGCATCGTGGTGCATTGCTCTCCCCTTTGCCCCTCCGATCAGTCCGCCTATCGGGCTTTGGGTATCGAGCATTTCATTCCGAAGCCAAGCGATCTTGTGGCGATTGTGGAAATCGTAAGGGCGGCCGCTCGGTGTCGAAACTAACACTATTCAAGATGCCCCTCGTCGACAGCTCCGAAGGCTGACGATGCCACCGATGCGTGGCTAAGCGCACTGGCAATCTCTTTTCCCGAAACCTGCGGTGATCCTCGTCTCAGTCCGACATCCGGATTGCGACCAAGGCGCTTGCCGGCATTCTCGCTCCGCAGCATGGCACTAGACCTACCCGAAGCTCCCTATATCCTGATCGCGGATGATCATGCCCTTTTCCGGGAGGCTCTCTCGGCAAGCTTCACGCATTCCGATTGCCGGATCACTCTGGCGTCTGATGGCGACAAGGCTTGGGACATTCTCCTCGAGGAAATGGACCATCTTGATGCGGTCATAACAGACCATCGCATGCCCGGGCTCACCGGTTTGGAGATCGTTCAACTCCTGCGCCAGACCACTTACCGCGGTCGTATCTTCATCTACAGCTCAGCCCTCAAGGCAGACGAGCAACGGGCCTATCAGGATCTGGCCGTCGATGGGATCGTCTTCAAGGAGTGTCCGCCGCCCGAGCTGGTGCGAAAAGTGCTGGCCCGGCTGTCCCGGCGGCCGAGACGATAGTTCAGGATCACTGGCATTTCGATTTCTATTGTGACTATCGTCAGGTTTGGTATCCTGTCTCGTGGATGTCACCTCCGCACCAGCCCCCTGGTCCGGCCTCGCCGGATCAGGGAGGCTCCACTTTCGATCCGGGTATGTCGGCACTTCCTGCCCTGAGCGTGCTTAGCGCTGAAGACGACCCGGATATTGCCGCCGTCGTTCAGATTGCCTTGGAAATTTCGGGGCACCGGGTCACGGTCGTGAACAACGGACAGCAAGCGTTGGATCGAATTGAAGCAAACCCAACCGCCTACGACGTTGTCCTGACCGACCACGACATGCCGGTGATGGATGGTCTGGGCCTAACAACCCACCTCCAAGCCGGACGCCATGCGGTTGGCGTAGTGGTCCACAGCGCCTCCCTCGGGATGCGTGACCGGCAGCTCTATCAGGATTTAGGCGTGACGGAGTTCCTCTCGAAACCCTGTGAGTTGGCCCGGCTGTTGACGGCGCTTCATCGCGCCACCCGACAGCCTTTGACCGCGCGGCCCGTTCATTCCCAGCTGCACTCGTCACCCCCGGGGCTGTGAGCCGATTGCCGCCGCCTCTGCGATCGATAGGTCGCTAGGGGTGAATCCCACCAAGAAAAAAAAGCCTCCTTGCAACCCATTGTGCCGCTTGCGGCGCAATTTTCATCCCTGAGCCGCGCTCGGCCGGTCGCCAGCGCTACTGTGCCCGTCTCGCCTGTCGAAAGGCCAGTCGCCAAGCCAGTCAGCATCGCTGGCTGTCGAAGTCTTCCAACCAGACCTACCACGCCGGCCCGGAGCAAACCGAACGAGTGCAGGCCTGGCGGCTCGCGCACCCGGGCTACTGGCGCCCGAAGCGGTCTTCCCAAACGCCACCCCAAGAGACGCCCGGCCTGGGTTCTCTGCTCGGGGCCATTGCGTTACAAGACACCTGCGGTGCGTTACAAGATTCCTGGCCGCCGCATCTCGTTGCCCTCGTTGGCCTCATCGCACGACTGCGGGGCACCACGTTACAAGACATCATCGCGGAGGAGCTGTCCGAAGCCATGGTGACGGGCCATGCCATTCTCGAAAAGATCCCACGCCCGACCAAACCCGCCTCGTGACTCCCTGAACCGCGCCGCTTGATCGATGGGCGGGCAGTCGCAACTCCCGCTCGCTTCTGGCAACGCTGCCGCCCTCCCGGCGGCGGCCTATGTGCGCATGTCCACGGAGCACCAGCAGTATTCCACGGAGAACCAGCTCGACCGCATCAAGGAATACGCCACCCGGCGGAACATGGAGATCGTCCGAGTCTTCGAGGACGCCGGAAAGAGTGGGCTCAACGTCCGGGGCCGCGAAAGCCTCCGGCAGATGATCGCCGAGGTCGAAACCGGCAAGGCCGACTTCAAGTGCATCCTCGCCTATGACGTCAGCCGCTGGGGTCGATTCCAGGATGCCGACGAAAGCGGCTACTATGAATATATCTGCAAACGCGCCGGGATCACCGTCCACTATTGCGCGGAGCAGTTCGAAAACGACGGATCACCCACCTCGAACATCATCAAGAGCGTCAAGCGCTCGATGGCTGGCGAATACTCCCGCGAGCTTTCGACCAAGGTTTTCCAAGGGGCCTGCCGGCTGATCCAGCTCGGCTTCAAGCAAGGCGGCGCGGCCGGCTACGGCCTGCGCCGGATGCTGATCGACCAGGCCGGCGCGCCCAAGGGCATGCTCAGCCGGGGCGAACACAAGAGCCTGCAGACCGACCGCGTCGTGCTCACGCTCGGCCCGGAGGACGAGGTCGCCACCGTGCGTTCCGTCTACCGGGCCTTCCTCGACGAGCAGCTGACCGAAGGCGAGATCGCCACCCGGCTCAATGCCAAGGGACTCCGGACCGACCTCGGCCGTCCCTGGAGCCGGGGCACGGTGCATCAGCTTCTCACCAACGAAAAATACATCGGCAACAACGTCTATCACCGGACCTCCTTCAAACTGAAGCGCAAGCACGTCCAGAACCCGCCCGACATGTGGATTCGAGTGGAAGGGGCGTTTCCCGCCGTCGTCACGTCCGGGGAATTTCTGCGCGTGCAGGAAATCATCCTCAGCCGTGCCAAACGCTACTCCGACGACGAAATGCTCGCCCGCCTCCGCGAACTCCTCACCCAGCACGGCAAGCTCTCCGGCCTCCTGATCGACGAGGCCGACAACGCACCGTCCAGCGCCGCCTTCCGTCATCGCTTCGGTAGCCTCGTCCGGGCCTACCAGCTCATCGGCTACGCCCCGGACAGCGATTTCTCGTTCATCGAGGTCAACCGCTTCCTCCGCCAGAAGCATCCTGAAATCGTCCAGGAGGTGGTATCCCAACTGACGGCCCTCGGCGTCCACGTCGCCCGCGATCCCGCCTCCGAACTCCTCGTCCTCAACGACGAACTCGTCGTCTCACTCGTGCTCTCCCGCTGCCTGCGCACCCCGGCCGGTGCCGCCCGTTGGATGGTCCGCTTCGAGTCCTCGCATCGTCCGGACGTGACCATCGTGGCCCGCATGAACGAGGCAAACGACGCCATCAAGGACTACTACCTCTTCCCCGCCTTGGACCAAGTGGCGCTCCGCCTCCGCCTGGCCGAGAACAACACCGCGCTCCTCGACACCTACCGGTTCGATGACCTCGGCTTCTTTTACGCCCTCGCCGAACG
>JAEUGW010000005.1 GCA_016795565.1 Opitutaceae bacterium
CCAGTCCAACCTCTCGGCCGGGCCGACGCAATCCCGCCCGAAGCGGGTTCCTCCGACGAGCTGTGACGCCCATTCTCGGAACCCGCTTCGGGCTGTTTTCCTCGCCTTCTCGCATCGGTGCAGACATACAAGCATCCATCATTATATCCGCAGGCGGTTGTGCCGATGGATCCTTCACTTCGTTCAGGATGACACCATTCCATACATGAAACCAGACGGCGGCTCCCTCATTGGCTTCGGCTCCAGCGGACTCGGCGGCGCCACCTTCAAGGCTTTCGATCCGGCGCGGAACGCCCACCTCGAGCCTTCCTTCCAGTCGGCCGCGCCGGAGGACGTGGAGCGCGCCGTGCAACTCGCCCGCGAGGCGGCGCCCGCTTGGGCGAAACTGCCGGGCACGACGCGGAGCAGTTTCCTCTCCGCCATCGCGGCGAAGCTTGAGGCGAAGTCGGCCGACCTGGTCGCCCGCGCCATGTTGGAGACGGGCCTGCCCGAGGCGCGGCTGAAGGGCGAGATCGTCCGCACCGCCGGCCAGCTGCGGCTCTACGGCGAGGCGGCGGCACGCGGCGACTGGCTCGATGCGCGCATCGAGACCGCGCGGCCGGACCGCCAGCCCCTGCCGAAGCCCGATCATCGCTCGATGCTGCGGGCCATCGGCCCGGTCGTGGTGTTTGGCTCCAGCAATTTCCCTTTCGCCTATTCGGTGGCCGGGGGCGATGTGGCGTCGGCCTTCGCGGCCGGTTGCCCGGTCATCGTGAAGGCGCACCCGGCGCACCCCGGCACGGGTGAGCTGGTCGGCCGCCTGATCCTCCACGCCGTGCGCGAGTGCGGGCTGCCGGAAGGCACGTTTTCCCTGCTCTTCGACGCCGGCTTTGAGGTCGGGCAGGCGCTGGTAAGGCATCCGGCGGTCAAGGCCGTGGGCTTCACGGGCTCGGTCCGGGGCGGCCGGGCACTGGCGGATCTCGCGGCGGCGCGGCCGGAGCCGATCCCGGTCTATGCCGAGATGGGCAGCGTCAACCCGGTCCTCATTCTGCCCGGCGCCCTCGCCGAGCGCGCGGCGGGGATGGTCGAGGGGCTCTATGCCTCGGCCCTGGTGGGCGTCGGCCAGTTCTGCACCAACCCCGGCCTGATCGTCCTGCAGCGCTCACCGGCGGCGGAGCAGTTCGTCAAGGACCTGGCCGCGCGCCTCGCCGCCGCGCCCGAGGGCGTGATGCTCACGCCCGGCATCCGCCATAATTTCGTCAGCCACACCGCGGCGCGCGCGCACCAGCCGGGCGTCCGGGTGATCGCCAAGGCCAAGGCCACCTCGTCTTGCGGCGCGGCGCCGGTGTGGTTTGAGACCGGCGCGAAGGAGTTCATCGGCAACCATGCGCTGTCCGAGGAGATATTCGGGCCCAGTTCGCTCGTCATCTGGTGCGACGACCGCGCCGAGATGCTGGCGGTCGCCCGCGAGCTCGAGGGCAGCCTGACGGCGACGGTGCACGCCGGCGCCGCCGAGGCGAAGGAACAGGGGCCGTTGGTGGACATCCTGGCGGAGCGGGCCGGGCGGCTGATTCTCAACGGTTACCCGACGGGCCTGGAGGTCAGCCACGCCATCGTGCATGGCGGGCCGTATCCCTCGACGAGCGACGGCGGCCGCAGCACGGCGGTGGGCACGCGCGCCCTGAACCGCTGGGCGCGGCTCATCTGCTACCAGAGTTTCGCCGGCGATATGCTGCCGCCCGAGCTGCAGGATGCCAATCCGCTGAAATTGAAGCGGCTGGTGAACGGGGAGTGGCGAACCGATCCGGTTTGAATGTGGAACTCAGGAAACCGGGAACAATTTTCCTGATTTCCTGAGTTCCACATCAATCCTACAGCTTCGCCGCCGCGTGGCGGATGGCGCGCTGGTAGGCGGTGAGGCCGGGGTCGTCGGTCGTCTCGCAGAGGGCGTTAAGCGCCAGGCGCAGGGCGTCGGCATGTTTGCCCGAGGCGTGCAAGGTCAGCGCGAGGAAGGCGGCGAACTCGGCGTTGTCGGGGAATTGTGCCTGGCCTGAGCGCAGCACCTCGGCGGAGCGGTCGAGGTGGCCGAGTGTGCGCAGCGTCGAGCCGAGACCGATGAGAGCGCCGGAGAGTTCATTGGGCGGCAGGCCGAGGGCGACGGCCTTTTCGTAGTAGGGCAGGGCTTCCGCTGCGCGGCCGAGCACGTCGCAGGTCCACGCGAGCTGGTGGTTGATCTCGGCGACGTTCGGGTGGCGGGCATCGAGCTTCTGCAGCCGGGGGAAAATCTCCTCCGACTGCCCGTGCGCGCGGGCGCCGACGATGGCATCGAGTTCTTCTTTCCAGACAGACATAGGGTGAAACGCGGAGGTCGCTAAGCTCGCGAAAGATCAGAGAAAGGCCCGGAATTGCTCAGGAGATAGACCCGCATCCTTGGCGATACTGCCCATAGTGATCGCATTGATGGGGCTGTGCCGCGGGATGATAAGCCGGGTCTTGCCGTTGCTCATCACGATATGCCCGCTTTGCCGGACTACGCGATAGCCGAGCTTTTGGAAGACCCGGACGGCGTCGCCTTGGCCGATGCCGGGCAAGCGCGGCATATCAGACTACCACCTCGGCCTGTTCCAAGCGCTTCAGGCCGGTCTCCTCGGCCTCGACCTCGATCCAGAGCCGGATGGCATCCTTGATGTTGGCCAAGGCCTCATCCCGCGTGGTGCCTTGGGAGTGGCAGCCCGGGAGGTCGGGGCAGCTCACGGCCCAGCCCTCGTCGGATTGGTAGAGTGTAACCCGGTAATTCATAGGAGGGATAATCGCCTAAAAGTTCGCGGGGTCAAGTATGCGGACTGCCCGTGGGCCCGGGCGCCGACGATGGCATCGAGTTCTTCGCGCCAGGGGGAATCTCAGCGGAGTCGGTCATGGCTGATTTATGGAGGGCCCAGCTCCAGCTGGGCCGCGAACGTGTTGGTGTGTGCGCAAGACGGCCCAGCTGGAGCTGGGCCCTCCACCTCAGGCTTTTGGGGCCGGCGCGGCGGGGGCCTTCTTCTCCGGCAGGGCGCGGGTGGCGACCTCGGCCTTGAAGCGGGCGATGATGTCGGCGACCTTGTGCACGCCCTCGTCGCCCTTGGCTCGGGAGCGGACGGAGGCGCTGAGGGCCTCGGCCTCCTTCTGGCCGAGCACGAGGACGTAGGGCACCTTGTCGATCTCGGCGCGGCGGATCTTGGCGCCGAGCTTGTCGGAGTGGGTGTCGAGCGTCACGCGCAGGTCGGCGGCGAGGAACTCGGTCAGCGTGGCCTTGGCGTAGTCCATCACCTTGTCGGAGATGGGCACGAGGCGGACCTGCTCGGGGGCGAGCCAGAGCGGGAAGTCGCCGGCGAAGTGCTCGATCAGCACGCCGCAGAAGCGCTCCATCGAGCCGAAGGGGGCGCGGTGGATCATCACGGGCGTGTGGGTGGTGTTGTCCGCGCCGACGTAGGACAGGCCGAAGCGGACGGGCAGCACGTAGTCCACCTGCACGGTGCCGAGCTGCCACTCGCGGCCAATGACGTCCTTGATGACGAAGTCGATCTTCGGGCCGTAGAAGGCGGCCTCGCCGGGTTCCTCGGTGAAGGGCACGCCGAGGGTCTTGGCGGCCTCGCGGCAGGCGTTCTCGGCGAGATCCCACTTCTCGGGATCGCCGGCGAACTTCTTGCCGTCGGGGTCGCGCAGGCCGACGCGCACGCGGTAGTCGGACATGCCGAGCGTGGTGAGCACGGTCTTCACGAGCGAGAGGCAGCCGAGGACCTCGGCGGCGACTTGGTCGGGGGTGCAGAAAAGGTGGGCGTCGTCCTGGGTGAAGCCGCGGACGCGCGTCATGCCGTTGAGCTCGCCGGACTGCTCCCAGCGATAGACGGTGCCGAACTCGGCGAGGCGCACCGGGAGGTCGCGGTAGGAGTGCGGCTGCGAGTCGAAGATCTTGATGTGGTGCGGGCAGTTCATCGGCTTCATGAGAAAGCCGTCGATGAGCTGGTCGTCGGGGAGGACGCGGTCCGGGGTGATCGTCTCCTTGCCGGTGCGCTGGTTGACGGCCGCGGCGAAGTGGGCGGAGACGCCCTCGATGCGGTTGGCCATCTCGGCGCAGGAGCAGCCGGAGGAAATGAGCTGTTCGAGGGCGTCGCGCTCCACGATGGGCGGGAACTGCGAGTCCTTGTAGTAGGGGAAGTGGCCGGAGGTCTTGTAGAGCGAGAGGCGGCCGATGTGCGGCGTGAAGACCTGGTGGTAGCCCTGCTTCTTGAGCTCGCTGCCGATGAAGGTCTGGAGTTCCTGGCGCAGGATCGAGCCGGCGGGCGTCCAGAGGATGAGGCCCTGGCCGACGTCCTCGTCGATGTGGAACAGCTTGAGGTCGCGGCCGAGCTTGCGGTGGTCGCGCAGCTTGGCCTGCTCCTGCTGCGTGAGGTAGGCGGCGAGCTCGTCCTTGGTGGGGAAGGCGGTGCCGTAGATGCGCTGGAGCTGCTTGTTGGTCTCGTCGCCGCGGTGGTAGGCGCCGGCGATGGAGAGGAGCTTGAAGGCCTTGAGCTTGGCCGTGTAGCGGACGTGCGTGCCGGCGCAGAGGTCGGTGAACTCGCCGTTGGTGTAGAAGGAGATTTTCTCGCCCTCGGGGATGTCGGCGAGGCGGCCGAGCTTGTAGCGTTCCTGGCCGCGGGACTTGATGATCTCGACGGCCTCCTCACGGGAGACCTCCTTGCGGTCGAAGCGCTGGTTCTCCTCGGCGATCTTCTTCATCTCGACCTCGAGCCTGGCGAGGTCGTCCATGGTCAGCTTGTGCTCGAGGTCGATGTCGTAATAAAACCCGGTGTCCGTCGGCGGGCCGATGTCGAGTTTGGCGTCCGGAAACAGACGGAGGACGGCGGTCGCCAGCACGTGCGAGGCCGAGTGGCGGAGTTCTTCGAGCGGAGTCATCGACATGGTGGAGGTGGGTTTGGTCCCACCTTACGATTGGAGGGCCGAACGGCTACAAGGTCAGAAGCCGCCTAGGACTGTCAAGGCGCTGGTTTATCCTCCAGCGATCATTTGCTGAGAGAGGCAACCACAGCGCGAAAGTTATTCAGGCCGGCTTCGACATTCTCGATGATCTCCTCAGCATGGACCTCGGGTTCAGGAAGGTTGTCGAGGTCGGCGAGGCTGTCGTCCTTGAGCCAAAGAGGCCGAGGCTGGTTTTGTCGCGCGCGATCAGCTCGGCATGCGTGTATTTCCGCCGGCGGGCGCCGGGATTTTTCTGCGCGTGCCAAGTCTCCTTGCGCTTGTGGCGGTTGAGGTAGGTGAGCTGCTCCAGTAGTTGCCGTAGCCACGCCGTCGTCGCGGAGCGTGTGGCAGGAGGACCAGACCTTGGAGATGATGCTGTCGGTGGTCATGGGGCTGAGCCTTATTTAATCGAACTGCCGTGCGATGGCATAAGGCCTCACATTGGGGAGGACTTTCGCATTTCACTCAGTCTTCCAATCGTCGCCCGGCATGACGCGCTGCATGAACTCATCGAACAACGGAACCGTGAAGGCCGTATCCCCGTGGTTGGGGCTCCAGATCATGCCTTTCGAGATCAGCTTGTTGCGCGTTGGGGCGAAGGAGTTCACCGAACGGCCAAGGACTTCCGCAATGTCTCCGGACCGGTGGGCTTCGGGACCAAGTTCCGCCATGGCGCGCAGGTAGCGTTTTTCCAGCGGTGTCAGGCGATCAAAGCGCACTCGGAAAAAACTCTCATCGAGCGCGGCGATTGCGGTGATCGAAGCGCGATCAATGTCACCCGGACTAATGGGCGAAGCGTCTGCGGCATCCCAGGCGTGTTTGCCCCATTCCTGCAGAAAATAGGGATAGCCTTGGGTGGCCTTCAGGATGCGAACCAGCGCGCCTTCTTCGAATACCACGCTCTGGCTTGCGGCAGGTTTCACCAACGCTTGCCGTGCCGCAGGCTCCGGCAGCGGCCCAATCTCCGGAAAATCGAAAAGACGCTCAGCATAGGATTTCGCGCGTCCCATCCGGCCGCGCAACTGCGGCAAGCCGGCACCGACCAACACCACGGGATGCCGGCGTTGAGCCGCCCGGTGCAAAGCGGTGATCAAAGCCGCCAGTTGCTCCTCGGGGACGTATTGCAGCTCGTCGATGAAGAGCGCGAGCGCGGTGCCCGCCGCCTCGGCGGCGGCTCCGGCCGCGTCAATGAGATCCTGCAAGTCATGCTCCAAATCGCCATTGTCGGCGAGGCCCGGCTCAGGATCAAAATCGAGCCCAACCTCGATGTCCTTGTATTTCACCTTCAGCGCCTTGGCGAATCCGGCCAGGGCCTTGAGTCCGCGCTGAGCCAGTTCCTTGGCTTTTTCCTGTCCCGAAAGCCGAAGCAGGGCCTGGCGGAGCTGGGGTGCAAGCAAGGCGGGCAAGGATCGTTGCTCAGGAGCCTCGATTCGCAGGGTATGGATGCCGGCGGCCTCAGCCTTCTCCCGGATGTGATCCAACAGCACCGTCTTGCCGACTCCGCGCAGCCCCACCAACAAAAGGCTCTTGGCGGGCAGGCGCAGCCGTGTGCGCTCCAATGCTATGTGTGCCGTCTGGATCAGTTCGTCACGACCCGCCAGCTCGGGCGGTGGTGTGCCGGCGCCGGGCGCGTATGGATTGTAGATCGGATTCACGGTTTATACCTAAGTTATCAAAGTTATCGTTTCAAGATAACTTTCGTAACTTTGATTGAATTTAACTTCGGATTACACAAATCAGCGACATATAGACCGTGCTTTTGCTTCCCGTGGCGTAGCCGGGTGAGGAGGGAAGCGGCGGGTTCGTCGGTGGCGACTTGGGGGATAAGGCGGCCGGTGAAGGCTTTTTCACGATCGCCTGCCGCAGAGCCGCGCTGCGCTTCAGCGCGGCGTCGATCTCCCGCTCGTTCCGCTCGATCACCTCAACGGCGCGGTCCAGCAACCGCACGATTTCCTGTGGCTCGGCGAGTGAGCTGGTTGGGTGACGGCGGCATGAATGGGAAGACGCAGCAAGACAGCGGAAAGCCTGGGCAGTCGCAAGAGTGGAGCGGCGTTATCGCTCCACCGGATTCTTTGGTTTGCGGCGGGCCGGTTTCTGCGGGTAGCGTGTGGCGGTCATGGTTGAGATCAAACCCGTTGCCGTCCTGCGCACGCCTTTCGCGGAGAAATTCGGCGTGCCGCGGCAGTCCGGGCTGGTGATGGCGGCGGAGGGGCGAGTGGAGTTCCTGCCGGAGTTTGCGGCGCCGGAGTTCGTGCGCGGGCTGGAGGATTTTTCGCACGTGTGGCTCGTGACCGGATTTCACCTGAACCCTCCTTGGGCGGGCGCGGCGACCGTGCGGCCGCCGCGCCTCGGCGGCAACGAGCGGGTGGGCGTCTTTGCCTCGCGCTCGCCGTCGCGCCCGAACGGTCTGGGGCTCTCGCTGGTAGAGCTGCGCGGCGTGGCGGCGGGAGTGTTGACCGTCGGGGGCGTGGATGCGGTGGACGGCACGCCGGTCTATGATGTGAAACCGTATCTGCCGTGGTGCGAGGCGAAGCCGGAAGCGCGGTCGGACTGGGCGAAGGATGCGCCGCCGACGCGGGCGGCGGCGGATGTGGTCATCCCGGTGGAGATCGAGCGGGCGTTGCCGGCGCCGGTGGCGGCGCTCGTGCGGCAGCTGCTCGGGCTGGATTTGCAGCCGGCGTATCAGGCGGCCAGCAGCGGCCAGACCTACGGGATGACGGTCGCCGGCTGGAATGTGCGCTGGCGCGCGGCCCCGGACGGCCGGATCGAGGTGGTGGAAGCGATGCCGTTGACCGGGTAGGGCGCGTCGTCCCGACGAGCCGCGGCGCTACCGCTTCACCGGCTCCAGGGTGTAGCCGTCCTTGCGGTCGAGCATGGACCAGCCGCGTGCGGCCAGGTCTTTTCGGAGTGCGTCCGCTTTAGCCCAGTCTTTGCCAAGTTTGGCTTCCCAGCGTTGCTTGGCCCGGTCGGCGATATCGGATGGGATTTCGGCCTTGGGTGCGGCGGCGTTCAGGTCCAACCCCAGGGCGAACATCACGCGGTCGAAGGCCGCGGCGTCCACGCCGGCGGGGCCGCGGTTGACGAGGGTGAACAGCGCGCCGAGGGCACCGGGGGTGTTCAGGTCGTCGCGGAGGGCGGCGAGGATGGGCTCCAGGACGGCGTCACCCGACTGGGTGCCGAGCGCGGCGCGGAAGGCGCGGAGGGTTTTCAGCGCGCTCTCGGCGGCGTGGAGCGAATCGAGCGTGAAGTTCTGCTGTTTGCGCGGGTGGCTGGCGAGCAGGGCATAGCGCAGCGCCATCGGGCTGAAGCCCTTGGCCTTGAGGTCGTCGAGCGTGTAGAGGTTGCCGAGCGACTTGGACATCTTCCTGCCGTCCACGAGCAGGTGCTCGCTGTGATACCAGTGGTGGGCGAAGGTGGCACCGTTGCAGCACTGGCTCTGGGCAATCTCGTTCTCGTGGTGCGGGAAGAGCAGGTCCACGCCGCCGGTGTGGAGGTCGATGGTCTCGCCGAGGTGTTTTTTGCTCATCGCGCTGCACTCGATGTGCCAGCCGGGCCGGCCGCGGCCCCACGGGCTGTCCCACGAGTTGGCGCCGTCCTCGGTTTTGTGGGCCTTCCAGAGCGCGAAGTCGCTGACATCCTCCTTCTCGTCGGCGTCGGCGGCCTGCGACTTGTGCGAGAGGGCGGTGCCGGCCTGCAGCTCGCGTTCCTTCACGCGGCTGAGTTTGCCGTAGTCGTCGAAGGACGAGACCTTGAAATAGACGGAGCCGTCGGCGGCGCGGTAGGCGTTCCCTTTCTTCATCAGCACGTCGATCATGTCCACCTGCTCCCTGATGTGGCCGGTGGCGGTGGGCTCGACGTGGGGCGGCAGGCAGTTCAGCGCGGCGCAGTCGGCGTGGAACTTGTCGGTCCACTGCTTCGTGACGTCGGCCAGCGGGCGCTGCTCGTCCTGGGCGCGCTTGATGGTCTTGTCGTCCACGTCGGTCAGGTTGCGGACGTGCTTCACCTTGCCGGGGAACTCAAGGTCGAGGAGGCGGCGGATGACGTCGTTGACGACGAAGCTGCGGAAGTTGCCGATGTGGGCGGGCGCGTAAACGGTCGGGCCGCAGTTGTAGAAGCGGAAGACGCCGTCCGGTTGGGCGGGCTTGAGCTCGCGCGGGGTGCGGGTCAGGGACTCGTGGAGACGGATCGGCATGGGCTTGGTTTTAACCGCTAATCTTCGCTAATTGGCGCTAATAAGAGGCGTGGTTTCCATATTTATTTTCAAGATTAGCGTGAATTAGCGCCAATTAGCGGTTTAATTCCGCACTCATGGCCAAGCCCACCAAGCTCGAACTGACCCACCGTCCGCGCCGCCTGCGCCGGCAGCCCAGCCGCCGCGCCCTCGTGGAGGAGACCGCCCTGCGCGCCGCCGACCTCATCGCGCCGCTCTTCGTGGTGGACGGCAAGGGCCGGCCCGAGCCGATCGCCTCCATGCCCGGCGTGTTCCGCTTCTCTATTCCCGACCTGGTCAAGGAATGCCGCGATCTGGCCAAGCTCGGCATCCCGGCCGTGGCGCTCTTTCCCAAGCTCGACGCCAAGTTCAAGGACGCCGACGGCACCGAGGCGTTGAACCCGAAGACCCTCGTCCTCCGCGCGGTCCGCGCCGTGAAGGCGGCGGTGCCGGAGCTGACGGTGATCACCGATGTCGCCCTCGATCCCTACACGAGCCACGGCCATGACGGCGTGCTGACGGCGTCCACGGACGATGTGGACAACGACCGCACGGTGGCGATCCTGTGCGAGATGGCCGTGTTGCAGGCCGAGGCGGGCGTGGATTTCGTGGCGCCGTCCGACATGATGGACGGCCGCGTCGGCGCCATCCGCCAGGCGCTCGATGCCGCCGGGCACACCGGCACGGGCATCCTGGCCTACTCGGCGAAATACAATTCGGCCTACTACGGACCGTTCCGCGAGGCGGTCGGCAGCGCCAAGGCGGCGGGCACGCGGCTGCTCAGCAAGGCCACCTACCAGATGAATCCGGCCAACCGCCGCGAGGCCATCCGCGAGGTGCAGCTCGATGTGGCCGAGGGCGCCGACATCGTCATGGTGAAGCCCGCCGGCCTCTACCTCGACATCATCCGCGAGGTGCGCAACGCCACCAAGACCCCCGTGGCGGCCTACCAGATTTCCGGCGAATACGCGCAGATCCACGCCGCCGCCCGGCTCGGCTGGCTCGACCTCGCGCGCTGCCGCGACGAGTCGCTGCTCGCCATCAAGCGCGCCGGCGCCGACATGATCCTCACGTATTTCGCCAAGGACGTGGCGCGGGCGCTGCAGGGCTGATTTTATTGTCCGCACTACTTTCGGTGGGTCGCCCATCGCCCCGGCAGTGGTGGAACCACTGATGAGTTTCGCCAAGGGGCGAAACTTTCTCGGTCACCCTCCGGCTTATCGCCTCCGGGATGGGGTTTCGGGGAGTCCGCTGATCGCGGACTGGGAGAACAGCCTGCGATGAGCAGGCCCCCAACCCAATCGGCGGCGACGATGAGTTGCCGCACATCTCCAAGGATTCATCCGTTGATGAATCCCATCAGTGGTAAGAATTCTGGGGCTTCGAGTCACAACCCTCGCCTTACCCACTGAAAACAGCGGAGAACCGTTCTTCTGTCAGTTGCGTCCTGAATTGGCCTGTAGGGGCGGACACAAGGTCCGCCCCTACAAAAATGCCAAACCAAGCTGAATGGGATAAAAGCTACGGGCAGTTGGTATTATTCGGAAGCCAGGAAACCAGGAATGGTTCTTGGATTCATGGCTTCTGAATCCTCCTACCTCGCCAGCTTCGAGTGTTTGCGGCTGTAGCCGAAATAGACGATGAAGCCGAGCCCCAGCCAGACGGCGAGGTTCAGCCAGGTGATCGCCGGCAGGAAGGCCATCTGCAGGATGCAGGTGCCGATGCCGAGGAGGGGCACGAGAGGAACCCACGGGGTCTTGAAGGGGCGGGGCAGGTCGGGCCGCGTGCGGCGGAGCACCCACACGCCGGCGCAGACGAGCGCGAAGGCCAGGAGCGTGCCGATGGAGATCAGCTCGCCGAGCAGGTCGAGCGGGAAGAGGCCGGAGATGACGGCACAGGCGATGCCGGTGATCCACGTCGTGATGTGCGGCGTGCCGTGTTTCGGGTGGATCTTGGCGAAGGTCTTCGGGAGCAGGCCGTCGCGCGACATCGAGTAGAAGATGCGCGGCTGGCCGAGCAGGGATACGAGGATGACGGAGGTCAGGCCGGCGAGGGCGGCGGCCTCGATCAGGTAGCGGAAGAGGGCGGGGGCGTTGGCCTGCTGCAGGGCGTAGATGAAGGGGGCGTCCACGTTGAGCTTGGTGTAGTGCACCAAGCCGGTGAGGACGAGCGACACGGCCACGAAAAGGACGGTCACCACGGCCAGGGTGCCGAGCAGGCCGATGGGCAGGTCGCGCTGCGGGTTCTTGGTTTCCTGCGCGGCCGCGGAGACGCAGTCGAAGCCGACGTAGGCGAAGAAGATCGCCGCGGCGCCGCGGAAGACGCCGCTCCAGCCGTATTCGCCGAAGGTGCCGGTGTTGTCGGGGATGAAGGGGAGGAGGTTGGACTTCGCGACCCCGGTGTTCTTGAGCATCCACCAGACGCCGTAGCCGACGAGGGCGACGAGCACGCCGACCTTGATGAGGACCATCACGTCGTTGAAGGAGGCCGACTCCTTGATGCCGATGAAGAGGACGTAGGTCAGCGCGAGGGAGATGAAGACCGCGGGGAAGTTGATGAACGCGCCGGTCAGCACGAGCCTGCCGTTCTCGACCGCCAGCGGGGCGCTGGAGAAGGCGACGGGCATGGCGAGGTTGAATTCGTTGAGGATGTCGCGGATCGCGCCCGACCAGCTGACGGCCACGGCGGCGCCGGAGAACAGGTATTCCAGCACCAGGCACCAGCCGACGATCCAGGCGAGAAATTCACCGAGGGTGGCGTAGCTGTAGGTGTAGGCGCTGCCGGAGACGGGAATCATCGACGCCAGCTCGGCGTAGCACAGGCCGGCAAAGAGGCAGGAGATGCCGGCGAAGATGAAGGACAGGGCGATGGCCGGGCCGGCGTATTGGGCGGCCGAGGTGCCGGCCAGCACGAAGATGCCGGCGCCGACGACCGAGCCGATGCCGAGGCTGATGAGCGAGAGAGGGCCGAGCGTGCGCTTGTAGCCGTGTTCGGCGGCGGCCTCGGCCTGCAGCTCGGCGATGGGCTTGGTGCGGAAGAGGCTCATGGCGCGCCGCGTTCAAGCGGGACGGCCGGGCGCAGGGGGGCAGGGGTCATGCGGCCCGTAAGTGACGGATGCCCGGCCGCGTGGCAACAAGGCATTTAGCCGGGCAGACTCCAATTTGTCATTGCGAGGAGTCGCGCAAAGCGCGCGACGAAGCAATCCAGCCAGATGGATCACCACTGCTGGCGAAGCCAGCCTCGCGATGACAGGACAAATTCGGAGGCAATCGCCTTAACCCCGGCTGCGCCGGCGACTGGGCTTCTCATCCTCGTCCCCGTCGCCGTCCTCGTCGTCCTCGTCCTGCTCGCCGGACTTGGCGTCATCGTCGTCATCGCCGTCCTCGTCCTCGTCGTCATCCCATTTGAGCGACGAGTCGTTCTTGAGCTTCTCCTCGTCCTCGTCCTCGACCTCGGGGACGTCGTCGTCCTCTTCGGTGGCGCGCTTGTCGCCTTCCTCGTCATCCTCGCCGTGGCCGGCGGGCATGAAGTCGAGGATGGCGGTGATCTCCTGGAAGAGGTGGACGGCCTTGCCCTCGATGAAGTCGTTGTTCTGCGCCTCGCGCAGCTGGTCCTCGACCTCGTCCACGGTCAGCTTCTCCTCGAGGTCGAGCTGCTCGTTGATGAGTTTCACGCGCAGGCGGGTGATGTGGTCGAGGAAGTCGGCGTAGGGGCCGTTTTCCTCGTCAATCACGTCGGGCAGGGCGAAGAGTTTCTCCTCGGACTCCAGCAGCGGCTGCTTGGTGCGGGCGAGGCGGACCTTGCCCTTGCCGAGATCCTTGGTGATGCGGAAGGGGATGAAGGCGCGCTCGAAGCGGTCGGAGTCGAAGCCGTATTCGCGCAGGGGCTCGATCAGCTCGATGATGTGGTCCACCTGGCGCGGATCGATGATGCTGAGGCCATCCACGTCCCAATGCACGGGATCGCTGGTCTCATCGACCCACCAGTTGTGGTCTTCGCCGAGCCGCACAATGCACCATTCAAGTTGGGGGGAACCTTTGGCCATAGGATGTTGCTGATTTCGCTGCACGAAATGGGCGCGGCGGAGGGCTTGTCAAATCCTGAAACGCAGAAAGTTGGAAAAATCTGCGCGCCCCGCCGCCGGCCCGGAAAAGGCGGCGGCAGAGTGGGTTTGGAGGCCGAAAGAACAAGGCGAAAATCTTCGCGCGGCGGACCCGGCGGGGGCTTGTAAGTTGGCGGTCCGGTGGCATCGTCCGCGCCCATGGGCTGGCTCTACCAACACGCGGTCAAACCCGCGCTCTTCCGCCTCGATCCGGAGCGGGCGCACGAACTCGGCGTCGATGCCCTCGCGCTGCTCGGCCGCCTGCGTCCCTTGTGCGCGTGGCTGGAGCGGGTCCACCGGCTCGATCCCGCGCGCCACCGGCCCGTCGCGGCCTTCGGCCTGAAGTTTCCCAACGCCGTGGGCCTCGCCGCCGGGTTCGACAAGAACGGCCACGCCTGGCCGGCCGCCGCCGCGCTCGGTTTCGGGCATGTGGAAATCGGCACGATCACCCACCACGCCCAGTCGGGCAACCCGCGGCCCCGCGCCTTCCGCTACCCGGCCGAGCAGGCGGTCATCAACCGCATGGGCTTCAACAACGAGGGCGCGCCCGCGCTCGCCGCCCGGCTGGCGCAGCGCTCCGGCCCGCGCTCGATCCCGCTCGGCATCAACCTCGGCAAGAGCAAGGTCACGCCGCTGGACCAGGCGGTGGAGGACTATCTCGGCAGCTTCCGCCTGCTGGCCGACCACGCGGATTACGTCGTCGTGAACGTCAGCAGCCCCAACACGCCCGGCCTGCGCGAGCTGCAGGACGCGTCGTGGCTCAAGCCCTTGCTCGCCGCGCTTGTGGAGGAAAACAAGGCGCGCGTGGCGGCGAACAAACCGCGCCGGCCGCTGCTGCTGAAAATCGCGCCGGATTTGAACTGGCCGCAGATTGACGCCGCGCTGCAGGTGATCGCGGACCTCGGGTTGGACGGCATCATCGCCACGAACACGACGCTCGCGCGGCCCGGCGCCCTGGCGTCGGCCAACGAGGCCGGCGGCCTGAGCGGCGCGCCCGTGCGGCGGCGCTCGACCGAGATCATCAACTACATCTCACGCGCCACGAACGCCCGGCTGCCGATCATCGGCGTGGGCGGCATCATGGATGAGGCGGCGGCGGGCGAGAAACTCGATGCCGGGGCCACGCTGGTGCAGCTCTACACCGGCCTGATTTATCGCGGGCCGTTCTTCGCCGCCGAGGTCGCGCGGGCCCTGGCGCAGCGGCAGCGCGGCTGAGCGGCACCATGGCCGGAGTCGTCACCCTGCTCGTTGACAACGGCTCGCTCGAGCCGGCGGCGACGCTCGCGCTGCGGCAAATCGCGGCCGCGCTCGCGTCGCAACTCGGCGCGGCCGTCGCGCCGGTGTCGCTGTTGCACGCCAGCGCGGTGCCGGCGGAGGCCCTCGGCGGCGTGCCCGCGGAAATCCTGGAGCCCGCGCTGGCCCGGCGCCTGGCCGGCGGCGCCACGGATTTTGTCGTCGTGCCGCTCTTCTTCGGGCCGAGCCGGGCGCTGACCGACTATCTGCCGGAACGGGTCGCGCACCTGCGGGAAAAACATCCGGCGCTGCGGGTGCGCGTGGCGGCGCCGCTGTTTCAGCCGGAGGATGACCGGCTCGCCCGGATACTGGCCGACCAAATTCGGGCGCGGGGCGGCAGCCAGCCGTTCCGCGTCGCGCTGGTTGATCATGGCAGCCCGGTGCGGGCGGTGACGGCGGTGCGGGATGCTCTGGCCGGGCAGGTGAGCGGGCTGCTCGGTGCCGGCGCGGTCGTGGCGCCGTGCAGCATGGAGCGCCGGACCGGACCGGAATTCGCGTTCAACGAACCGCTGCTGGCCGACCTGCTCGCGCAACCGGAGTGGACCGGCGACGTCGTGGTGGCGTGCCAGTTCCTGCTGCCGGGACGGCACGCGGGGCCGGGAGGCGATATTGCGCGGATTTGCCGCGAGGCCGAGGCACGTCGCCCCGGCCTGCGCACGCACCAGACGGCGCTGGTGGGCGCGCATCCGGGCCTTATCGGGATTCTGGCGTCGCGGGCGCGTCAGGCGATGACGTTGGTTTGATCGGCGCCGGCGCGGGCGTGGCAACGCCGTAGGCTTCGGCCGGCAACTCGGGCGCGATCGCGTGGTCGGAGAGGGGCGCCCGATCCACCAGGCGGATCCAGGCGGCCGTCCAGCGCTGGAGGAGATTATCCGGCATGGGCGGGCTCCTGCAAACGGGACTGGCCGGGGGAGATGGCGCGGTTCGGCGCGGTGACCGCGCCGATGATTATGAGCGCCGGCGTGTCCGTGATGTCGCAGGCCAGCTCGCCGGCGGACTCCAGGGTGCCGGTGCGGATGGTCTGGGAGGGGAGGGAGGCGTGGCTGACGATGAGGAGCGGAGTGTCGGGGGCGTGGCCGCCGGCCAACAACTGCGCGGCCAGCGCGCCCAGACTGCGCGTGCCCATGTAAACACAGAGCGTCGCGCCGGGTTGGGCCAGCGCCTCCCGGTCGAGGGCCGGGCCCGCCTTGCCCGCGCATTCATGGCCGGTGACGAAGACGGCGGCCGAGGCCAGGCCGCGTTGCGTGAGGCTCACCCCCGCGGCGGCGGCGGCCGCACAGGCGGCCGTGACCCCGGGCACCACCTCGAAGGCGATGCCCGCCGAGCGCAGCGCCTGCAATTCCTCGCCCAGCCGCCCGAAGACCGTCGGATCGCCGCCCTTCAGGCGGACCACGCGCCGCCCGGCGCGGGCGTGGGCGACGAGCAACCGGTTGATTTCGTCCTGCGGGGCGCTGTGCTGCCCCGCGCGCTTGCCGACGTAGAGAAACTCGCAGCCCGCCGGGCAAATTTGCAGGAGTTCCGGATTGGCGAGGTCGTCGTGGAGCACCACGTCCGCCTGCGACAGCGCCTTGCGGCCGCGCATCGTTATCAGGTCAACCGCGCCCGGCCCGGCACCCACCAGCCAGACATAGCCGGCGGCGGGAGAGGGCTTCCTGTTAAACATTAGTGGGGACATGACCTATGACAAGAATACATCTTGCCGCGCGTCAAGGGTTCCGTTGGCTTTGCGTGTCATGTCCCTGACCACCACGGCCCAGCCGTCCAAGAACGAACTGCTCAAGGAGCGCATCCCCACGCTGGCCGGCACCATCGCGGCCACCCTGGCGGATCCCGCCGCCGACCGTTTCTCGGAGGACGACGAGCAGTTCATCAAATTCCACGGTATCTACCAGCAGGACGACCGCGACCTGCGCAAGACGGGCAAGAAATACCAGCTGATGATCCGGGGCCGCATCCCGGGCGGCGTGATGACCGCCGCGCAATGGCGGGTGTTTGACGGCCTCGCGACCCGTTATGGCAACGACACCCTGCGCGTCACCACGCGGCAGAGCCTGCAGTTTCACGGGGTCGTCAAGGCGGGGCTCGGCCCGCTGATCCGGCAGATCAACGAGTCGCTGCTGTCAACGCTCGCGGCCTGCGGCGATGTGAACCGCAATGTCATGGCGCCGCCGACGCCCGCCACCTCGCCGGCGCGGGCGCAACTGTATGCCGACAGCGTGCGCGTGGCCGAGGCGCTCGCCCCCGTGACCCAGGCCTATCACGCCATCTGGGTCGAGGGCGTGCAGCTGAACCTGGAGGATCCGGCCAACACCGGCTTCACCGACCCGCTCTACGGCGCGACCTACCTGCCGCGGAAATTCAAGATCGCTTTCGCGCTGCCGCCGACGAACGACATGGATGTCTTCACCAACGACCTCGGTTTCATCGCGGTCGTGGAAAACGACGAGCTGCTCGGCTACAACGTCACCGTCGGCGGCGGCATGGGCCGCAGCCACGGCAACGTGACCACCTATCCGCGCCTCGCGAGCGAGCTGGGCTTCATCCCGCGGGAGCAGCTCCTCGCCGTGGCCCGGGCCGTGCTGACCATCCACCGCGATTTCGGCGACCGGGCGAACCGCAAGCACGCGCGTCTCAAATACATCGTCGAGGAGCGCGGCGCCGCCTGGACGCGCGCCGAGCTCGAGCGGCGCGCGGGCTTCCCGCTGGCGCCGCTGCGGCCGTATCGTTTCACGACCACGGGCGATCTCTACGGCTGGCACCGCGCCGTGGACGGCTCGCAGTTCCTCACGCTCTTCGTGGAGACCGGCCGCATCAAGGATGTGCCCGGCCGCACGCTGAAGACCGCGCTGCGCGCCGTGGCGGAGCAGTTTCCGCAGACGGAGTTCCGCCTCTCCGCCAACCAGAACGTGATCCTGGCCAACATCCCCGACCGCGACCGCGCCGCGATCGACGCGTTGCTCGCGGCGCACGGCGTGAAGACCTCCGCCCAGGCCAGCGCGCTCCACGCCGCCGCCATGGCCTGCCCGGCGCTGCCGACCTGCGGCCTCGCGCTCGCCGAGTCCGAGCGCATGTTGCCCGGGCTGATTGACCGGATCGAGGCGGTCGCCGCCGCCGAGGGCGTCGGCGGGGAGGAAATCATCATCCGCTCCACCGGGTGCCCCAACGGCTGCGCGCGCCCCTACACGGCGGAGATCGCCTTCGTCGGCAAGGCGCCCGGTCGCTACCAGCTGTGGCTGGGCGGCAATACGGCCGGCACGCGCCTGAACCGGCTGTTCCGGGAAGTCGTCAAGGAGCCCGACGTCGAGTCCGAGCTGCGGCCGCTGTTCGCCCGGTGGCGCGACGGGCGTGTGCCCGGCGAGCGCTTCGGGGATTTCGCCACCCGCGTGCTCTTGCCAGAGGCGGCGGCCGTCTCGACGCCCTGAAGCCATGACGCCCGACTCCCTTGCCCGCTGGAACCGCGAGCTGCGGTCCCGCTCCCCGCTGGAAATCACGCGCTGGGCCGTCGCCCAGGCCGGCGGCCGCGCCGTCCTCTCGACGAATTTCCGTCCCTACGAGGCCGTGATGCTGCACCTGGCCACGCAGGCGCAGCCGGACATCCCCGTGCTCTGGGTGGACCACGGCTACAACCGCCCGGCGACCTACCGCCACGCCGAGCAGCTGCGGACGCGGCTCGGGCTGAACCTGAAGCCCTACCTGCCCGCGGTCACGGCGGCGCACCGCGACGCGCTGCACGGTTCCGTGCCGGGCCTCGATGACGAGGCGGGGCTGAAAAAATTCAGCGCCCTGATGAAGCTCGAGCCCTTCCAGCGCGGCCTGCGCGAGCTCGCGCCCACCGTCTGGCTCACGGCCTTGCGGCGCGTGCAGAATGCCGGCCGCGCGGACCTCGATCTCGTGTCGCTCGATCCGCATTTCGGCGTGCTCAAGGTCAGCCCGGTTCTGGAGTGGAGTGATCAACAAATGGAAGCCTACCTGACGGAACACGCGCTGCCCAACGAGTGGGACTACCACGACCCGGCCAAGGCCGACGAGCGCCGCGAATGCGGCCTGCATGCCGCCTGGGGCCGCGCGGCCGCCGGGTCAACCGCACTCCCGCAGCCATGAGCGGCTACCAACTCGACCACCTGCAGCATCTGGAGACCGAGGCGATCCACCTCATGCGGGAGTGCGCCGGCGAATTCGAGCGCCCGGCGCTGCTCTTCTCCGGCGGCAAGGATTCCATCTGTCTCCTGCGCCTCGCGGAAAAGGCCTTCCGGCCCTCCGAGCTGCCGCTGCCGCTGCTCAACGTGGACACCGGCCACCATTTCCCGGAGTTGAACGAGTTCCGCGACCGCCGCGCCGCGCAACTCGGCGCCCGCCTCATCGTGCGCCGGGTCGAGGACGCCATTGCGCAGGGGCTCGCCGTGCCGGCGCCGGGCGAGATCAGCCGCAACCGGCTGCAGATCCCAACCCTGCTGGCGGCGATCGAGGAGTTCCGCTTCGACTGCTGCATCGGCGGGGCCCGGCGCGACGAGGAAAAAGCGCGCGCCAAGGAGCGCTTCTTCAGCTTTCGCGACCGCTTCGGCCAGTGGGACCCCAAGAACCAGCGGCCCGAGATCTGGAACCTCTACAACGGCCGCCTCCACGGCGGCGAAAACATGCGCGTGTTCCCGCTCAGCAACTGGACTGAGCTGGACATCTGGGAATACATCGGCCGGGAACGGCTGGAGGTGCCCTCCATCTACTTCAGCCACCGGCGCGCCTGCGTGCGCCGCGGGGGGCAGTGGCTGCCGGTCAGCGAACTCGCGCCGCCCCGTCCGTCCGAGGAGGTCCGCGAGCTGTCCGTGCGCGTCCGCACCATCGGCGACATCATCAGCACCGGCATGCTCGAATCACCCGCCACGTCGGTCGGCGACATCATCGCGGAGGTCGCCGCCGCCCGCGTGACCGAGCGCGGCTCCCGCGCCGATGACCGCGCCTCCGAGGCCGCCATGGAAGACCGCAAAAAAGCCGGCTACTTCTGAACCCCACACCGCTCCTCCCATGCTCATGCCGCTTTCCCCGCCTCCGGTCGTCGACATCCTCCGCTTCAACACCTGCGGCAGCGTGGACGACGGCAAGTCCACCCTCATCGGCCGCCTGCTCTACGATTCGAAATCCCTGATGGAGGACCAGCTCGAGGCGCTCGAGCGTTCGGCCGACCTCACGGGTGGCGGGCAGATCAACCTGGCCAACCTCACCGACGGCCTCCGCGCCGAGCGCGAGCAAGGCATCACGATTGATGTCGCCTACCGTTATTTCGCCACCGCGCGGCGCCGGTTCATCATCGCGGACGCGCCGGGCCACGTCCAATACACGCGCAACATGGTGACGGGCGCCTCGACCGCCAACCTCTCCATCGTGCTCGTGGACGCCCGCGCCGGCGTCGGCGAGCAAAGCCGCCGCCACACCGCCATCGCCTCGCTGTTGCGCATCCCGCACCTGGTCGTGGCCGTCAACAAGATGGACCTCGTCGGCTGGAGCGAGGACCGCTTCCGGGAAATCCGCGCACAGTTCGAGGAGTTCCTGCCGCGCCTGGGCATGAGGGACGTGCAGTTCATCCCGCTGAGCGCGCTGGGTGGCGACAATGTGGTCGCGCCCTCGCCGCACACGCCCTGGTATGCCGGGCCGACGCTCCTCAGCCACCTCGAGGACGTGCACATCGGCAGTGACTGGAACCTGCACGATTTCCGCCTGCCGGTGCAATGGGTGAACCGGCCGCATCATCCAGGCGACGCCCGGCTCCACGATTTTCGCGGCTTCAGCGGGCAAATCGCCGGCGGCGTCGTGCGGCGCGGCCAGACCGTGCTCGCGCTGCCGGGCGGCATCCGGACGACCGTGCAGGAAATCCACACCTACGACGGCGCCGTGGAAGAGGCGTTCTGCCCACAGTCGGTCACGCTGGTGCTTGCGCACGACCTCGATGTCAGCCGGGGCAGCATGCTCGTCAGCCCGGACCGGCTGCCCGGCGGCGGCACCAGCCTGCACGCGAAGATCTGCTGGATGCATCCGCGCGCCCTGCAGCCCGGCCGGAAATTCCTGCTCAAGCACACCACCAACACCGTGCAGGCCGTGGTGACCGGGATCGAGCACCGGCTCGACATCGCCTCGCTCGAGCCGCAACCCGCGCCCGCCGGGCTCACGTTGAATGACCTCGGCGAAATCCGGCTGCGCACCGCGCGGCCGGTCTTCTACGACGGCTACGGGACCAACCGCCTCACGGGCTCCTTCATCCTGATCGATCCCGGCACCCACGAGACGGTGGCCGCCGGCCTGCTGCATCCGCCCACCGAGGCGGTCCGGCCGGAGGACACCGATTACGCCATTTGACCGGGCCGTCCGAGCGGGGCCAGCCAGCACTCGGCTCCGGCAGGGTCCGGCCGCCAAAAGCATTGCCGCCGCGCGCCGCGTGTGTCTGGCTGTGAGAACGTGAAAATCCCCGTCAAGCTCGACTACGCCTGCCGCATCCTCTGCGAACTGGCCCGCCATCACGACAGCGGCGAGCCGGTGCGGATTGACGACCTCGCGGCGACCGAAGCGGTGCCGGCCAATTTTCTCGCGCAACTGCTCGGCGAATTGAAGAACGCACGGCTGGTCGTCAGCCGGCGGGGCGTGCAAGGCGGCTTTCTGCTCGCCCGGGCACCGGACCAGATCACCCTTTACGACATCATCCAGGCGATGGAGGGCGACCTGCTCGAGCTCAGCGGCAACCACGGGGGCAAATCCGGCCGCAAGCTGAAGGCCATCTGGAACGAGATCCGGGGCGCCGCCATTGCCAAGGCCCGCGACTACACCCTCGAAGCCATGGCCGCCAAGGCGGAGGCGGAGATGTATTTCATCTGAAAGGGGCGCCGGGTCATACGCCAAGTAGGGGTTTGACAGCGCCGGAACGCTGGCAAAACTAAAGGACATGTCCTCACTACTCTATACGGATATCGTCGCCACGGTTGGAAATACCCCGCTCATCAAACTCAACCGCATCGCGGCGGGGCTCCCGGCCAATGTTTACGTCAAGGCCGAGTTCTTCAATCCGCTGGCCAGCGTGAAGGACCGCATCGGCCGCGCCATGATCGAGGCCGGCGAGCGCGACGGCAAAATCAAGCCCGGCACCGTCATCGTCGAGCCCACCTCCGGCAACACCGGCATCGCGCTGGCGTTCGTGGCTGCGCAGCGGGGCTACAAGGTGATTCTCACGATGCCCGAGACGATGTCGGTCGAGCGCCGGGTGCTGCTCCGGATGCTCGGGGCCGAGATCGTGCTGACGCCCGGGGCCGAGGGCATGAAGGGGGCCATCGCCAAGGCCCACGAGATCGTCGCCGCGCACGGCGACCGCGGCTTCATGCCGCAGCAGTTCGACAATCCGGCCAATCCGGAGGTTCACCGCCGCACCACCGCGGAGGAGATCTGGGCCGCCACGCAGGGGAAGATCGACGCCTTTGTCGCGGGCGTCGGCACCGGCGGCACCATCACGGGAGTCTCCGAGGTCATCAAATCCCGCAAGGCCCTCCGCACCTTTGCGGTCGAGCCCACGACCAGCGCCGTGCTCTCGGGCGGCAAGCCCGGCCCGCACAAGATCCAGGGCCTGGCCGCCGGCTTCATTCCCAAGAACTGCAATACCGCCGTGATCGACGAAGTCATCCAGGTGACCAGCGAGGACGCGTTCGAGACTTCCCGGCAGGCCGCGCTGCTCGAGGGGATTCTCGGCGGCATCTCGACCGGCGCCAATATCTGCGCCGCGCTCCAGGTCGCCCGCCGGCCCGAGTTCGCGGGCAAGAACATTGTCACCATCGCCCCGAGCTTCGGCGAACGCTACATCTCGACCGCCCTCGCGGAGAAGGCCCGGCAGGAAGTCACGAGCTGATACCAAAGGCCCGCAGCTTTTGGACCTTTGTCAGTGCGAGGCTCGCAAAGCGGGCCGTGGCGATCCAGCCCCTCGACAGGCTCGGGGCCTTGAGCTTGGCGCAACGGCTGGATTGCTTCGTCGCTCGGCTCCTCGCAATGACAGGCCAAAAGCCAAGAGCCTCTCCGAATAACGGCCTGTCCTGTAGCGGCGGTCTATGACCGCCGGACGATCACCACACCACGCTCGACGGCGGTCACAGACCGCCGCTACAGAAAACCAGACTGTCGGGAATAGGTTATACGGATAGCCTGCTAAGGGACGTTGGTATGATACCGGTTGCGTCGTGAAATGGCACTGTAGGGGCGGACCTTGTGTCCGCCCGCGCGCCCGCCTCAGATCGCCCAATCGCCGTCGCCCCGGGTGGTCGCGGTGGCGCGGCGGGTGCGGATGATCAGGTCATCGCCCTTGTAGGCGGCGGTGCTGTGGGCCGGCATGGATTGGAGCAGCCAGACATTGCCGCCAATCACGCAGTGTTCGCCGATGCGGGTTTCGCCGCCGAGGATGGTGGCGTGGGCGTAGATGGTGACATGGTCGCCGATGTCGGGGTGGCGCTTGACGCCCTTGACCGGGTTGCCGGCGCCGTCGAGCTCGAAGGATTTCGCGCCCAGGGTCACGCCCTGGTAGAGCTTCACGTGGTTGCCGATGGTGGCGGTCTCGCCGATGACGACGCCCACGCAGTGATCGATGAAGAAGTGCGTGCCGATTCGGGCTCCCGGGTGCAGGTCCACGCCGGTGCGCTCGTGGCCGTATTCGGTCAGCATGCGCGGCAGCAACGGCACGCCGAGCGAGTAGAGGACGTGCGCGATGCGTTGGAGCGAGATGGCCAGCACGCAAGGGTAGGCGAGGATGATTTCCTCGACGCTGCGGGCGGCGGGGTCGCCGTTGTAGGCGGCCTGCACGTCGGTCTGCACGATGCGGCGGATCTCCGGCAACCGGGCGAGCAACGCCGTCGCAAGCTGGCGGGCGTTCGCGGCGGGGGCGGGATCCCGGGCAAAAAGGAGGCTCTTCTCGATCTCCGTGACCAGGCGCTGGTCGATCTTGGCCAGCTTCTGGTCGAGCCAGGCCGGCACGGCGTCCTTGGCGAGGCTGGTGCTCTCGAAATAGCCCGGGAAAAGCACGTGCATGAAATCGCGGGCCAGTTCGGCCACGCGGTCCTGGGAGGGGAGATTGACACCGTCGAGATGGTTGATGCCGCCATCGCGGGCATAGGAATCGAGCAGCGCCTGCTTGATGGTGGCGGGGGTCATGCGTGGCGGAATCCTCGTCCCAAAGCCTGCGGCGGTCAAATGCCTTGGGCGGGAAAGGGGGTCATATCGGGGGCGGGTTCAGGCGAAAGCCGCCGGCTTGTGGAAAAAGTGCCGTTGAAGAAATGTCCTCCCCGAGCCGCTCTTGAGATATCGCTCAAAAGCTGCGGCCGTAGTCTCGTCCGCAAATGCCGTGTATGCGACCAGGCTCCAAGGCTTGTGTTTGCTGGTGTGGGGTGAGCGCCCTGCGTTATGGTCCGCCAGCCGTTTTTTCAGATCAGCGGTGATTCCAACATATCGTTGGTTCCGGTCATGGACGCTCTCGAGGAGGTAGACGTAAATCATAGCCTGTCGTGCATGAAATGTCCGCCGTCGCCCTCCGGGCTATGGCGCGCAGCCTTCGCCCATTGGTTCGCAGAGTCAAACCGACTCGTTACTGCCACCACCGGCCAAGGCTGGCTTGCCAGCCGTAGCCTTGGCGAAGGCTGGTGCTCGGGACAGGACTCGAACCTGCACGCCTTACGGCACACGCACCTCAAACGTGTGTGTCTACCAATTCCACCACCCGAGCGTTCCAACGATGAGAACGGCGACTTAGGTAAATCGCCCGCGGCTTGTAAAGCCCCGAAATGCGCTTGCGTCGCACTTTCTTCTCAGAGCAAACTGCCCCTTTACCGCGCGTCCGACCTGACGCAGCGGAACACCAAGCCCACATCCGCTCCCCACCGGGTAACCACGCCCGTTTTCCGCCCTTTCATGGACGACACCCAGCCTGCCAACGAACCCAACGACCAGGGGTTGAACAAAATCGACCTCAGCCAGTTGCAGACCTTTAACTTCGGCACCCAATGGACCGAGGTGAAGCCGGTATCCCCCGGCGGCCGCCGCGAACGCGATTTCGACCGCGGCGACCGTCCCCCTCGTCGTGATGACGGCGGCGGCCACGGTGCCCCGGCGCGGGACCGTCGTTCCTTCCGCAAGCCGGTCGGCCCCGGTGGTCCGGGGCAGGGGCAGGCGCCGGGCGCTCCCGCCCGCGAAGGCCAGCAGCCCATGGGCGATCGTCCGGATCGCGGCGGCGGCCGGTTTGAACGCGGCTCCGGCGGCCCGCGCCGTGATTTCCGCGGCGGCGGCGAGCGCCACGAGGGCGGCGGCCAGCCGTTTGAACGCGGCCCGTATGTCAGCCCGCATTTCGTCGCGACCTGCTATCCCGAGGACACCGGCTTCGCCGCGATGGTGAAGGCCGTGCGCGCCTCGTGCCGCACCTACCAGTTGTTTGAGATCACCAAGGCCGTGCTCGAGAAGAACGACCGCTTCGTAATCGTCGTCCAGCGCACCAAGCCGCAGGCCGCCGAAGGCGCGCCGGCCGCAAAACTCGCGCCGGTCTTCATGTCGCTGCCGGACCATCTGCCGTTCGACACCGAGGACGCCGCCATCCAGCACGTGCTGGCCAACAACCTCGGCGCTTTCTTCGAGATGCAGGAGGTCGAGGTCGAGGCCCCGAAGGGGAATTTCCCGATCATCAACAAATGCGGCATCACCGGCGAACTGCTCGGGCCCCCGAACCACCATCGCTACCAGCAGGTGCTCCAGCAGCATCACGCGGCCAAGCTCGGCCGCATGCCGTTCGAGCGTTTCCGGGAGAGCATCGTTTCCGCCCGCGAGCCCGAGGTCATCGCCGCGTGGATGGAGAAGATGAAGAAGGCCACGCGCTACACCTGGAAGCCGCCGGTCGCCAAGACCGCCACCACGCCGCCGATGGAAGCCCCGGCCGCCGCGCCGACTCCCGCCGATGCTGCGCCCGCGGCGGAGGCTCCCGCCCCGGCCGCCGAGGCCCCGGCACCCGCCCCGGTGGCGGAAGTCATCTCCTTCGACAATATCGAGGACGCGCGCCTGCACCTGCTGGCCAACGCCCGCGACCGGGTGGTGCGTGCGGTCGAGAGTGTCCGCTTCCACGGCAAGCTCATTGAGAAGCTGCCGCCCGGCGAGATCCGCCGCGCCCTCGAGGGCCATGTGGAACGCCAGCGCCGCTTCCCGCTCGACACCGCCAACGCGCTCCGCGGCCGCCTCCGGCGCGAGGGCTTCACCATCTTCAAGAAGGGCTCGCGCGGCGTCTCCTACGTCTGCGCCGTCAAGCGCCGCTTCCGCGTTCCCGGACAGGTGTTCTCCGAGACCATTTCCGCGCTCATCGACTTCATTGAGAAGAATCCGATGGTGCAGGTGAAGGAGCTCCCGAAGAAATTCCTCGGCATCGAGGTCCCGGCCGCCGCGCCCACCACGGCACCGGCCGAGGGCACGACGGCGTCGGCGGCCCCGTTCGCCACGCTGGCCCCCGAACAGGCCGACAAGCTCCGCAAGATGAGCAACGACCTGCGCTGGCTCGTCATGGAGGGCTACGTGACGGAGTTCTCCGACGGCAAACTCTTCGCCGCGCCGCCCATGGCCCCGCAGGCCGCCAAGAAGGCCGAGTCCGGCGAGGACGAGCATGATCCGGTGGATTTCCCCGAGGCCCCGGCTCCGGCCGCGGCCGAGGAAAAACCGGCCGAACCCGCGGCCACGACTCCGGCGGAACCGGCAGGATCCGCCGCCGCCCCGGAAGCGGCCCCGGCCGAGGAATCAAAACCCGAAGCCCAGGCCTGATTTCACAAACCCGCTCGCGAGAGCGGGTTTTTATTTTCCCAGTTTCTGGCGCAGGTAGGGCGCGGTCGGGCTGCGCTTTACCTTGAGCAGGCCGCCGAGCGGGCCCTGATACAGGATCTCGCCGCCGGTCGGGCCGCCGTTGGGCCCGAGTTCGACGAGGTAGTCCGCCTCGGCGAGCAGGTCGAGGTGGTGTTCGATGACGACGACAGTGTGGCCCTGGTCCACGAGGCTGTGCAGCACGCGGATGAGTTTCTCGCAATCGCTCAGGTGCAGGCCGATGGTCGGCTCCTCGAGCAGGTAGAGGTTCCGGACGGCAATGCCGCGCGAGCGCTCGGTGTAGGTGGCGAGGCCCTTGGCCAGCTCGGTGACGAGCTTGAGCCGCTGCGCCTCGCCGCCGGAAAGCGACGGGCTGCTCTGGCCGAGCGTGAGGTAGCCGAGCCCGCAATCAACCATCAGCTGGCACACCTGCGAAAGCTGCGAGTGGAAATCGAAGAACACCGCCGCCTCGTCGAACGAGAGCCTGAGCACCTCGCCGATGGTCTTGCCCTTCCAGGTGATGTCGGCGAGCTCGGGGCCGAAGCGCGAACCGCCACAACCATCGCAGGGCAGGTAGGAGTCGGGCATGAAGGCCATCTCGAGCTTGATGCGGCCGGCGCCGGCGCAGGCCTCGCAGCGGCCGCCGGCGACGTTGAACGAGAAACGACTGGCGCTATAGCCGCGCATCTTGGCCTCGGGGAGCGACGCGAAGAACTGGCGGATGAGATCGAAGACCCCGAGGTAGGTCGCCGGCGTGGAACGCGGCGTCTTGCCGATGGGCGACTGGTCCACCTCCACCACGCCTTTGAATCCTTGAGCACCGCTCAAGAATTCAAAGGCGTGGATTTTTGATTTTTGATTCTCGTTTGTGGATTGGTCTGATTCGAAGCCGGTGAGCCGGACGAAGTCCTTGCCCGAGAGCCGGGCCTTCCTGTGCTTGATGGCGCAGGTAACCGCAGGGTGGAGAATGTCGCGGAAGAGCGTCGATTTGCCGGCGCCGCTCGGGCCGCAGACCATCGTGAGCCGACCCAAGGGGAGGCGGAGGGTTTGGTCGCGGAGGTTGCGGTAGTTGATGCCGGCGAGATCGAGCCAGTCTGGTTGTAGGGGCGCCGCTTGACGGC
>JAEUGW010000008.1 GCA_016795565.1 Opitutaceae bacterium
GGAACTCGGCCACGCCGCCAGTCAGGCGCTCAAGCGCATCCGTCGCCGGAAACGTCGCCCGAGGCTCATCGCAGCCTTCTTCGCCCAAGCCGAACTGTTTTGAGCCCATCGTCACTTCTTTAGGTAAGTCTCAATAAGTGATGTCGCGGAAGAAGTGAAAGCCCTCACCGGAAGAATGGTGCGGAGTGATCCTTTTCCACTTCCACGTGATCTGGAAGACAAGTTCGCCGCTTCCGGTTGGGCCACTCCTGAGATTTACCTCGATTCACAGGTTCGTAGCGGGATCTCATCTTTCTCTCTGATGTCCCATCGAGAGGTAGAGCACGGTGTGAGACAGCTTGCGGAAGACCTCGCTTCTGGTGCGTGGGATCGCCGATATGGACGGCTGCGAATGGAGCCTAGCCTTGATGTGGGATACCGCTTAATCACCGCTACGCACAGTCTTGAAGTGTAGACCTAGACGAAACGCAGAGAGGAGGGGGGCTAAAAGCAGTGCGCTCGATAGCGCGACCATGTGCTATTAGGGCGATTTCGATAACCAGCCGTTAACGAGCATCCATTCTTTGAGACGGTCAATCACATGGTCTCCGCCTCCGCCCTTGTTCAAGAAGCCATGGCCCCCTGATTGAAATACATGAAGTTCCGCCGGGCGCTTGGCCTCGCGCCAAGCTCCAAAAAGCGCGAGCGTGTCGTCAACAGTCCAGGTATCATCCAACGCGGTGGCGAAAAATGCCGGCGGTGCGTCCGATCCCGGCTTCAAACTCCGGTCCGGCCCATATATCGGAGCGATCCAGTCCGGTCGTGACTCAGCAGGTCCGTTAACCAGTTGGCATGCAAGAAAACCCCCGGCCGAAAAACCCACGAAGCCGATCCGATCAGGCCTGCAATTGAATTGAGCGGCGTTTTCGCGGAGCCATTTCATTGCTTTGGCTGCATCGGCAATAGCCATTGTCCGGACGTTCTGCCCCTTCTGTGGGCCATCCATTACTATTCCCTCCTTATCACGTGCGTATGCTTTCGACATTGGCGAATCCTCCGGATGTCCCACCAAGCGATATTTTAATACAAATGCTGCTACGCCGGCCCGGGCGAGTTGCTGCGCTACGTCCGTTCCTTCGATCCGAATGGAGAGGTTCACACCGCCGCCTCCCGGAGCGACAATCACTGCGGTGCCGTTAGCCCGGCTTGGAACTGGCGAGTAGTAGAGCAATGTCGGCTGGACCACATTTTGCGTAAATTCTATGCCTACCTCCGTATTGAGGATCGTGCGCTCCTCGAACGGCCATTTCTCCGATCCAGCAGGCACGCCATCGTAAATAGGGATTACCCGATCGGGAGTCGGCAATGGAGGGAGAGTTTGGGCGTGCATGTGGGCTAGGACTCCGTGGATTGCGAGCAAGCTGAATGTCAGAGGTCTATTCACAAAAGCTTCCCTTCAAAAAAACTCGATTCCGCTTTCCGCCTGCGAGGGTTCGGAAACTGTCCACTCAAAGGACACGAGTGCCTTGACCGGTTTGCCGCCTTTCGTCGGAGGTGAAAATCTCCACTGCTTCAACGCCTGCTGGGTGGCGGACTGAAACCGGCCTTCGTTTCCGCTGGTCGTGACCGCTTGGTCGACGGAGCCATCCTCCTTGATGATAAGATAGCCGCCCACGTGACCCACAAAGCCTGAACCAGCCAGCGCAGGGGGATAAATCGCGGGCGCACGTTGGAGCGGCACGATGGGCAAATCCAGATCGGCGAAGCGGCAGGTGTCCTCGGCTCGGCCGATCATGTAGGTGCCGGTGAACCCGCCTTGGAGCGGCACGCCCGCCGCAAACCAAGTGGCAGGTCGGTCGGGATGTGGCGGATGCTCGGTCCAGACCGAAGCAATGCGGGGGTTGCCGGCGGTCGCCGTTGATTGATTCCAGATAATGAGTTCCCCTTCCCGCAGCGGGAGCACGCTTGGGGAGCCCGCCGGGGTCCCAGCGGTGGTCGAATACATCTCGGCAAAATAGATCTGGTCGCCAAAGGTGAAGGCGCGGCCGTTCGCCAAGTCGCGGGAGGTGAAAAAGAAACGGGATTCGCGACCCTGGCTGTCGAACACTAGGAAATAGAGACTGAGACTCCTTTCGGCCCCCTCGGGGGGATTGAGGTCCGTGCGCTGTTGGAGCTGGAGGAAAAAATCTGGGTATGAAAGGACGCCGCGGCCGGGGATAACCCGCTCGCTGTAGGCGGCACGGGAAGGCGTTTGGGACAGCTTGAAGGATTTCGCGGAGAGCGGGATGACTGGCGAAAGACGGTAATGGGGAGCACCGGAGTCCGGTGGCCTGGACGGCGAAACGTCCGTGAACAGGGAAAAGCCCGGCAAGAGTTCTCCGTCGGCGTAGGCGTTGCGGGAGGACCACCGGGCGCCTGGCTCCACTTTTTCCTTGGCCCAGATGGGGGTTAGAGCGGCATTGCCCGCCTTGGCCGAGTCCTCGTCCCAAATGATGAGTCGGCCTTGAGGGATGAGCGTGTGAGTTCCGGCGCCCTCCCCTGCTGTGGGCACCCCCGCAGTCGTGTAGCCCATCTCGGCCAGGTAGATTTTTCCGCGGACATCAAAGCGGCGCACGTTGGCGAGTTGGGCGGAGGTGAAGGTGATCTCGCCGCCGATCGTGCGCCGGTCGTTGTCCAGGACGTGAAAGACATGGGTGAACCAAGGTGCCCTGGTTCCGATCACCGTCTCCTCGGTCCTCTGCCGATAGCGGACCGTGAAGTCGGGGTATTTGAGAATCCCCTCCCAATAGTCCGCGGGCTTTCCGTAGGTGGCTGCGACGATGGGAGGGGCGCAATTCCCAGCAGTGACGAAAAGCACCGCTACAAGGGAGAGAATTAGTATGGGAAAGTTCTTCATTCGAGAGGATGCACACCGCGAGATCCGCTTCAGTTACGATGAAGTATGCGTTTTCTTAGGCAAGCGCGGGCCGGTTGCATCCTTTGGGAGGAGTTGCGACAATTCCGGCCGGCTGGCGTGGCCCACAGGTCAGGAATCTTTAACTATTAAGGCGATACCCTCCAAGCGGCTGATGAAAAGATTGCCGTCCTCGGAGGACGTGAATTCGCGGAGGACGACCTCCAGGTTCTCCCCCTTGCGGCCGTGGGTCGCGGCATAGCCGAGCTTGGCTTGGGGGAGGCGGATTTCCACAGGCATGGGCATTCTCTAGGGAGGTGGTGAGGTTGCGCCGAACCGCAAATAATCCGGGTTCGGGAGTTGTCGCGGGCGTTTCGTCCTGTTTCGCTGCCTGCTGCATGCCCGAAGCTCCCGCCCCTGCTTCAGCGCCGGGCCCGGCGGCACCCCACGCCGCGGGCGGCCCGGTCGTCGGCTCGGCGGTAGACTCGGCAGGCAACCTGGTTAAGCGGGGCGAACTCCTCGACAGCATCCTGCACCGGCGACTGGTGGTAGTGACCGGAACCGGGGTCTCGCTGCAAACGGTCGGGCATCCCGGAGCCGACACCGATGTGGCCAGCTGGCCGGGGTTACTCACTCACGGACTCGGCTACTGCCTCGCGCGGGATTTGATCTCGAAGCCGGCGGCGGCGATCGTAGAGGCGCAAGTCGCGGAGGGTTCGGCCGGTTCGCTTATCGAGGCGGCCCAGAAGATTCACGACTGTCTCGACCAGCGGGTCGATGCCCGGCGTTTCTGGATGCGGGAGACGATCGGGCAGCTCAAGGTGAAGGACGCCGGCTTGATCACGGCGATCCGTGACTTGGGCGGGTTGATCGCGACCTTGAACTACGACCAGCTCACGGAGGATGTGACGGGGCTGACTTTCTTGCAATGGCGCCAGCAGGCGGAAATCACGCGGAGGGTGCGCAATCGGGAGAAGGACTTCGTGCTGCACATCCACGGCCGCTGGGACGACCCGGGGTCGATCGTGCTCGACCGCAAGTCCTACGAGGAAATCGTGAAGAACAGCCAGATGCGAGAGCTGCTCGGGCAGTTCGCGCGGTTCGAGACGCTCTTGTTCGTGGGCTGCGGCCAGACGTTCTTCGACCCGAACTTCCAGTCGCTGCTCGACTGGGCCCATGGGGCGCTTTCCGGGTTTGAGCACCGGCACTTCGTGCTGTGCCGGCAGAGCGAAGAGCCTGGCTTCTACGAAAAACTCAAGCCCCATGGACATTTGGAACCCTTGGTTTACGGACAGGCGCACGCCGACCTGCTGCCCTTTCTCGCCAAGCTGGCCAGCGAAGGCAGTGCCGGTCCGGCGGCGGCGCCAGCGGTTCCGACCGGCCCGAAACTCCTAACCCCCGCAGAAGTATGGAAACGTCAATCCCGCCTCTGAATCCTGCGCTCCTCCAGGAGATCTACCTGCTCAAGCGGCCCAACGCCGCGGGGAAGGTCGCCGCCGTGTTCGACGGCGAATCGGGCGAGCTGTGCATCCGGACCCGCTTCCCCAAGCAGGTGGCGGGTTTCGTGTCGGCGTGCCTCGCCCAGCGGGGCGAATTGGAGACGGGCGCGGGCCGGCGGACGTGGTTCCTGCGGGACCGTGCAGCTTGGCAGCAGCTCTGCGACGATGCGCCCATGACCAAGCAGGTGCTGGTGGCCGATCCGGAACTGGGATATGAGTTCGGGCGGAGCGAACTGCTCGCTCAGGCGAGAGTGCGCGGCCATGCTGTCATTTTCTCCTCGGCCAATCCGCGGTCGGATATTGCCGAGGTCGTGACGCTTCTGGAGCCCAACGAATACGACGTGCGCGAACTCCTGAAGAAGCACGGCTTCACGCCGCCTGAAGCGGAGCGGCTGGCCAAACGGAGCAACGGAAACATTTACCTGCTCACGCGGCTCCTGACGGGGACGAGCGACCGGCCGCTTTGGTCGAACGACAAGGACGGCTATCATTTGCGGTGCCTTGCGTTGATCGGGGGATGGAACGACGAATCCGACGGCGACCGCGCGGCGTTGACGAAGATCCTGGGCGAGCCTTATGCGGCGTGGGTTGAACAGGTGTATCCGTTGACCAAGAAGGAGGAACCGCCGGTGCTGCTGGACGGGAAGGTCTTCCATCCGATTTCGCGGTATGAACTCTGGCAGCAACTCTCGGGGTATTTGAGGGACGCCGACCTCAACCGTCTGGTGGAAGCGGCTGTGATGGTGCTCGGTGAGAACGCGCCGGAACTCGAGCTGCCGAAGGAGGAACGGGAACTGGCGGGTTTCCGCGGCCACAAGCCGGCCCATTCAAGCATCCTGCGGCAGAGCCTGGCAGAAACGTTGGCGCTGCTAGGCGGCCAGGGGAAATCGCTGAGCTGTTCCCCGAACCTAGCGGGCGACGTCGCGCGGCAGGTCGTCTGGCAGCTGCTGGGCAAGGCCGATTGGAAGCGTTGGGCGAGCCTGTCCCTAGTCATGACGCAGCTGGCCGAAGCTGCGCCAAACACCTTCCTCGAAGCGGTCGAGGAAGCCCTGGTGGATGTGGACAACGGACCGTTGAAGGAACTATTCGCGGCCTACGAGGGATCGGTTTTCGGGCGCAACTATCATTGCGGATTGTTGTGGGCCCTCGAAATCCTGGCGTGGCACGGGGACTATTTGAACCGGGTGTCGGTCGCGCTGGCCAAGATGAGCCGCTATCCCCTCCCGCGGAATGCTGGCAACAATCCCGGGGCGACCCTGCGGTCGATTTTCCTCCCGTGGCTGCCACAGACGCTGGCGAGCGTCGAGGCTCGTCGGGCGGCGGTTGAACTGGTCATGGCCGAGGAACCCGAGGTTGGTTGGAAGCTGCTGTTGGGTATCCTCCCGGATTCGCACCAGATTGGCAGTTACCACCAGAAGCCCGCGTGGCGGGACTGGTTCCCGGCCGACTGGACGGAAGGCGTGACGCGGGCCGAACACTATCGGCAGGTGCGAAACTACGCGGAGCTGGCGGTGCAGGTTGGCATGGCGGACGTGGTGAAGCTGACCGAGCTGATCTCGCGCTGGGACAACCTGCCGCCGGAAGTTTTCGCCAAGGTCCTCGAATACCTCGAATCCCCGGAGGCCCAGGCGCGGACCGAGGACGAGCGCTTTGCGATCTGGCAGAAGCTCTCGGCGGAGATCGACCGGCACCGCAAGTATGCGAAGGCGGACTGGGCAATGCCGGAGGAGGAAGTGTTGCGGCTGGAAAATGCGGCAAAGGCTATTATGCCGGACAATCCGTCCGTCCTGCACCGCCGGCTGTTCAACGGGCACGACCATGAATTCTTTCAGAGCGACAACTACGAGGAGGAGACGATACGCATTGCCCAACTACGGGAGGCGGCGGTGGCGGACATTTTGAAGCGCGAGGGCATCGATGAGCTGATCGCCATGGCCCGGACTGTGAATGCGCCTTTGGAGCTGGGACAGGCACTGGGCCGCCAAGGCACCGCCGATCTCGACCGCCGGCTGCTGCCTGCCTTGCTCAACGAGGGGGATCGGCCGGCCCATGATCTCGTGCGCGGATACATCTGGGCTCGTCACTACAAGACGGAAGGCCAGTTCGCGCCGTCGGTCGCGACGGACCAATGGACGCCTGAACAACATGGTTTGTTTTTCTCGAACCAACCTTTCGTGGCGGCGGTCTGGCGGCTGGCCGAGAAGCGCTTAGGCGGACAGCGCGAGGAATACTGGAAGCGGATCATGCCCAATCCGTATCAGGCTCGGGACGACCTGCGGGAGGCGGTGGAACAATCGCTGGCCAACGGGCGGCCGGACATCGCGATGCTCTGCGTCAATGCCCTGCGCCATTTGAAGCAGGAAATCCCGGCGGCGTTGGTAGCGGATGCGGTGAAGAAATTCCTGACGAGCGCTAAGGTTGCGGGGTTCGACCACCACGAACTGGTGGAGCTGATCCAATATCTCCAGCAGGCGCCGGACGCGGATGCCGATGCCGTCACGTGGATCGAATTCCAGTGCCTGCGCTTGCTCGACCGGTTCTCCGGAGCGAGCCCAGTGTTCCTCGAGCGGAAATTGGCGAACGAACCGGCCTTTTTCCATGACCTGTTGAAAGTGTGCTTCCGCTCCGAGAACGAGCCCGAGGGCACAACCAAGCCTGACGACCAAAAGAAGGCGCTGGCGGAACAGTCCTATGGGCTGCTCCACCATTGGCAGACTCCGCCGGGAACCACCCGGGAAGGGCAGATGGATGAAGCAGCGTTTTCGAAGTGGCTCGCGGAAGTAGAAAAACTCTGCCGAGAGTCCGGACATTGGTCGATTGGCCAGCAGCGGATCGGACACGCGCTGGTTTATGCGCCAGCGGGCCTTGAAGCGATGTTCAAGCTGCCGGTGGTCGCCAAGGCGCTGGATACACCGGCACACGACCACATCCGGCGGGGTTTCCAAGTGGAGCTGTTCAATCTTCGCGGCGTGCACGGTTTCACCCATGGGCGAGACGAACTCGAACTGGGGAAGAAATACCGGGCCATCGCCGAGCGGTATGATTTGGCGAAGTATCCGCGGATTGCCGGCACGCTACGGGGACTGGCGGAAAGCTATGAGCGGGATGCAGAGCGAGAAGCGAAACGGGATCCGTTGGGCGACTAGCGGCTAGTGCAACGATCATGTGAGCGAATGACCATCTCTTCAATGGCACGGGTGGCCCGCTCCAGCGCCGAGCCTTTCTCGTTGGAATCGCTCATAACATTACAAACCTGTGCTACAGGTTTGTGCTACAAAAACCAACCAATTTGGACCTTTCTGGTTGGCAGGGTTTTAACCCTGAATAAGGGCCGATTCTCCTCTAAAAACCGACTTCGAATGAGTTCGAAAAACGAAGCAGAAAAATAGAGCTTGCCCCAATTTTGAGTCCGCTGCGTCTGCCAATTCCGCCACCCGGGCGACTGAGCCGGCGAGGGAAGCGCAGGCCGCCCGGGATGTAAATCCGTTTTTGGAGGTGGAGGGCCGGCCTCCAGGCCGGCCGCGGTCGGTCAGGAGACCGACCCTCCAAAATAAAAGAATGCTACTTCGCTGCGGCTTCGCGGTATTCGCCGAGGGCGCGGTAGCGTTCGTAGCGGGCGTCGAGGAGCTGGTCGGTGTCGAGCTGGGCGAGCTCGCCGAGGTGGCGGACGAGAAGATCTTTCAGCGCGGCGGCAGCGGCGGCGGGGTCGTTGTGGGCGCCGCCGAGCGGTTCGGGGACGACGTCATCCACGACGGCGAATTCCTTGAGGCTGGCGGCGTTGAGCTTGAGGGCCTCGGCGGCCTTCGGGGCGTTGGCGCGGTCCTTCCAGAGAATGGCGGCGCAGCCTTCGGGCGAGATGACGGAGTAGTAGGCGTTCTCGAAGATGAGCACGCGGTCGGTGACGCCGATGCCGAGCGCCCCGCCGGAGCCGCCTTCGCCGACGATGATGGCGATGGAGGGTGTCTTGAGCATGGCCATCTCGCGCAGGTTGACGGCGATGGCCTCGGAAACGTGGCGGGCCTCGGACTCGACGCCGGGATAGGCACCGGGGGTGTCAATGAAGGTGATGACGGGCAGGCCGAATTTCTCGGCGAGTTTCATCAGGCGGAGGGCCTTGCGATAACCCTCGGGCTGGGGCATGCCGAAATTCCGGATGATGTTCTCCTTGGTGTCGCGGCCCTTCTGCTGGGCGATGATCATGACCGAGCGGCCTTCGAAGAAGGCGGTGCCGCCGACGAGGGCGCGGTCGTCCCGGAACTGGCGGTCGCCGTGCAGTTCCTGAAAATCCGTGCACAGGGCGGCGACGTAGTCCAAGGCGTAGGGCCGGCGCGGGTGGCGGGCGACCTGCACGCGCTGCCACGGCGTGAGGTGCGTGTAGATGTCCTGCCGGGTGGCCTCGATCTTGGCCTCGATGGCCGCCAGCTCGGCGGACATGTCGATGTTGTTCTCGAGGGACTGCTGGTGGAGGGCTTCGAGCTGTTTTTCGAGTTCGCGGAGCGGCTTCTCGAATTCCAGCAGGTAGGCGGGTCTTTCCATGGGGAAAGGTTACGGGCGCGCGCGGACGGGTGTCAACGGGCGTGTCCGGCGGATGGAGGCATCAGTCCTTAATATCGGCGCCAGATGCGTTTGGATTCTTCAACTGGTCCTTCCAACTGAGTATCTTGGCCTGCGTGCCGTATTTCTCGGCGGTGGCCTTGTCGCCTTTCTCCATCCAGATGCGGGAGAGCGTGGTGTTGATGAAGAGGTCGTCGGGCCGGAGGGCGTGGGCGCGATCGGCGACGGCGAGGGCGGCGTCGAAGCGACGCAGGGCGAAGTGGATCTCGGCGAGCGCGTGCCAGGCTTCGAAGGCGTCCGGCGCGGCGGTGGTGGCGCGGGCGAGCTTGGCCAGCGCGGCGTCGTGGTCGCCCATGGTGTAGTCAAAGGTGGCTTCCTCGATCAGGGACTGGACGGCGGCGGGCGTCATGGGGGCGAATCGTCCGCGCAGGAACGGACCGGGTCAAAAGGAAAGGACGGCCCGGAGGCCGTCCTTGAATCATGCAAGGTGGTCGACGGTTTCCACACCGGCGATGGCGTCGGTATGGAAACCGACGCCCACCAAACGTGCAGCTTCAGCTCAGCCCTGCTTGGCGCCGGCCTCGATGTTGATGGTGAGGGCGACATCGTCACCCAGCGCCTTCTGCAGCATGACGGGACCGGCCAGGCCGAACTCGGACTTCTTGATGGTGGTCGTGGCTTCCCAGCCGGAGAGCAGGGTGCCGGGGCGCATGCCGGGGCCGAAGCCGAGGAGCGTGGTCTTCAGGACAACTTCCTTGGTGACGTCCTTGATGGTGAGGTCGCCGGTGATATCGAAGGTGTTCTCGCCGGTCTTTTTCCAGGACTTGCTCTTGAAGGTGGCGGCCGGGAACTTGGCGGCATCGAAGAAATCCGCGCTCTTGATGTGGTTGTCGCGGTCGGTGTTGCCGGTGGACACGGCGGTCACGTCGATGGTGGCGGTGACGCTGCTCTTCTCCAGGTTGTCGCGGTCGACCGTGATTTCGCCGCTGAGCTTGGTGAAGCTGCTGGTATACTTGGAGAGGATGTGGCGGAGGCTGTAGTTGATCGCGGAGTGGGTGGCGTCGATCTTATAGACCTCGACCGCGGCCTGGGTGCTGGCGGCGATGCTGAGGACGGCGAGGAGGGCAAGGAGGTGTTTCATGCGTGGATGGGGGATGGGTGGGTTCAGGGGAGGACGGATAGGCAGAAATGCGGTCCGCGCAACTGCGGACTGGTTTCTGCCGCGGATTCAGGGTCACAGGATCAGCATGGCGTCGCCGTAGCTGAAGAACCGGTATTCGCGGGCGATGGCCTCGGCGTAGATTTCGCGCAGCCAGGCGATGCCATCCGCCGAGCCCGGGGCGAGGAACGCCGCCACCAGGCAAAGCAGGGTGGAGCGGGGCTGGTGAAAATTGGTGATGAGCGCGTCCACGCCGCGAAAGGTGCGCGGGGGGTGGATGAAGATGTCGGCCTCCGCCGTCGCCGAGCCTATGGCGGACAAGTCGCCGAGCCTAAGGGAGCGGTTTTTCTCCAGAAAGTGCTCGATGGTGCGGACCGAGGTGGTGCCGACCGCGATGCGGCGGCCGGCGGGCGCAAAGAGCGCCTGTTGGGTGGCGGCGGTGATTTCGTAGAGTTCGCGGTGAATGGGGTGATCCTCGACATGCTCCGTGGCGATGGGCCGGAAGGTGCCGAGGCCGACGTGCAGGGTCAGGTCGGCCGTGCGCACGCCGGCGGTCGCGAGTTGCGCGAGCAGTTCGGGCGTGAAGTGCAGGCCGGCGGTGGGTGCCGCCGCCGCGACCTGATGGTGGGCGCGGTCGGCGTAGACGGTCTGGTAGCGCTCGCGGTCGATGGCGCGGGCCTCGTCGTTGTCGTGCCCGGTGATGTAGGGCGGCAGCGGCATGTCGCCGATGCGGTTGGCCACGGCGAGGATGTCGCCGTCGGTGGTGGTGAACGAGACGCGGACGAGGCCGTCGTCGGTTTTTTCGCGGATGGTGGCGGTGAACACGCCGGCGATGCCGAAGGTTGCGCCGACGGGCAGCTTTTTGCCGGGGCGCACGAGGCACCACCATTGATCGGAAAGCTGAGAGCTGAGAGCTGAGGGTTGAGAGCTTGGGCCGGCAGTTGGCCGCAAAAGCAGGCACTCCACGGCGCCGCCGGTGGGGCGGGTGGCGTGGAGGCGGGCGGGGATGACGGCGGCGTTGTTGCGGAAGAGGCAGTCGCCGGCTTGCAGGTAGTCGGGCAAGTCGCGGAAATGCCGGTGCTCGATGCGGCGCTCCGCCCGGTGCACCACGAGCAGGCGCGAGGCATCGCGGCGGTCGGCCGGGATTTGGGCGATCAGCCGGGCGGGCAGGGGATAGTCAAAGAGGTCCGTCTTCAAGTTGGCCGAAAAAATAATCTTTCCCGACTGGATTAGAAATCGGGCGGCTGGCAACCTTTCTCGATGGAAGGAGCGCCCTGGAAGAAAACCCTGCTGTGGCTGCTGGCGGCCGCCTGTTTTTTTCCCGTGATCTCGCCGCCGCTGGCCCTGCTGGGTGGCATTGTCTTTGCGGTGCTGCTGGGCCGGGTGGAGGCCACGCGGGCCGCCCTCGTGCAGAAATACCTGCTGCAAGGCTCGGTCGTGGGGTTGGGTTTCGGGATCCACCTGACGGCGGTGTTGCAGGCCGGCGCGTCGGGCATGGCCGTGACCGCCGGCTCGCTGGCGGCGACGATGGCCCTAGGCTGGCTGCTGGCGCGCGCGTGGCGGGTGGAGCGGACCACGGGGCAACTCATCTCGGTCGGCACCGCCATTTGCGGTGGCAGCGCCATTGCCGCCCTGGGCCCGGTGCTGGGGGCCCAGCCCCGCGAGATGTCGGTGGCCTTGGGCTGTGTGTTCGTGCTCAACGCCGTGGCGCTCTTTGTCTTTCCGGCCATCGGCCACTGGTGCGCGCTGACGCCCGAGCAATTCGGCTACTGGGTGGCCATCGCGGTGCACGACACCAGTTCGGTGGTCGGCACGGCGGTGCGCTATGCGCCGGAAGCGCTGGCCATCGCCGTGCCGGTGAAGTTGGCCCGGGCGCTGTGGATTCTGCCGATCGTCGCCATCGCGGCGATGTCCGTGCGGAAACCGGGCGGCCGGGCCACGGTGCCGTGGTTTGTTTTCCTGTTCGTGGCGGCGTCCGCCGTGGCGTCCTTTTTGCCGGTGGGCAAGCCGGTCTATCCCTGGCTGGTGGCGGCGGCCAAGGGTGGGTTGGCGGCCACGCTTTTTCTGATCGGGACCGGCCTGTCGCCGGGTATGGTGAAGGCCGTGGGCTGGCGGCCGTTCGCCCACGGGATTGCCTTGTGGCTGGTGGTCAGCGGGCTGGCGCTGTGGGCGGTGAGGCACTTGGTCTAGCCGCGCGGCCCGGGCGACAATAATGCTTGCCTCGCCCCGGCCAAATCCGCCGAATGCCGCCCCTGTCAGGCCGCTTTAGCTCAGTTGGTAGAGCGACTCATTCGTAATGAGTAGGTCGTCGGTTCAAGTCCGACAAGCGGCTCCAGCCTTCGCTCGGTGCCGGTGGGGACGAAGAGGGGCAGGGAACCACCTGGAGGTGGTGAATGGCCGGGCACGTGCATGGCGGCTACGGCTGGCAAGCCAGCCCGGAGTCGGCACCGAAGAGGCGCACAGATACCAAATGCCCGTGGCTTTTTTGACTTTTGTCATCGCGAGGCCCGCAAAGCGGGCCGTGGCGATCCAGCTGGATGACCGACTGTCGGCCTACGGCCTCGGTAGCTTCGTGCTTTGCTCCTCGCAATGACAGTCCAAAAGCTAAGAGCCTATCCGAATAACGCCTGTCCTGTAGCGGCGGTCTATGACCGCCGAACGATCACCACCCCAGGCTCGACGGCGGTCACAGACCGCCGCTACAGAAAACCAGGCGGCGGGGAATAGGTTATTCGGATGGGCTCTGGGGAATGTTGGCAGGAGAGAACCGCGCTTCGGGGCCCTGCTCAATTGTCCGCGATGTGGTCGTCCGGCAGGCGGCCCTGAAGCTTGCGGCGGAGGCGCTGGGCCTCGATCTCGGCCTTGAGCGACGCGGCGAAGAGTTGCAGGCGGCGGCGGGTCTCGAGGGTTTCGAGGAGTTGCTGCTTGATGGCGCTGTCCTCGCAGAGGTTGAACGCCGCGATGTCGGCGAAGGTGTCGATGTCGTCGATGCTCTCGAGGAACTGCGTCATGCCCTTCGGCGCCGGCGCGCCGAGGCGGCGCCGGAGGTTGAGCAGGCGCATGACCTCGAGCCGGAGCACCTCGAGGCCCGCGTGATGCGTGCCGGCGGTGGTGGACAGCGGTTGCACGGCGATGACGCGGTAGGGCTCCTCGCGGACGATCTCCTTCACCGTGACGCGGCAGATGCCCTGGAGGAGCAGGTTGGAGGTGCCGTTCCCGCCTTTCTGGCAGGCGCGGATGATGCCGACGGCCGCCGTGCGGTGCAGGGGCTCGACCAGGTCGGGTTCCGGCTGGCGGGTGGTGTCGAGGTGGGCGACGGCGAACATGCGGTCGCTGGCGAGCACATCGCGCAGCATTTGTTGGTAGCGGGGCTCGAAGATATGCAGCGGCAACAGCGCCTGCGGGAAGAACACCGTGTCCGGCAAGGTCATCACGGGTATCATCGCGGGCACGTGCAGTGTCTCCATGGTTGAACCGTAGGCGCGGATGGGGGCTTTTCAACCCGTGGTTTGGGCCGGTTGGTCCGTGAAGTGTTGCGGGCGGAGCAGACGGCCTCGCGCGTGCTGGCAACTCGCGTGGCACAGTGTGCCAAGAGGCCAAATCTGCTGTGACATGCTGGCCCAAAACCTGGGCCACGAAAGGTGAGAAGCTTCGCAAGAAAATGTGCAAAGCGCTGGAAGTTAGCGCTAAAAGAAACATGCTGAAACTGGGCATGGACATTGCTGAACGGTGGCATGAGCAAGATTCTAGGTATCGATCTGGGCACGACCAATTCCTGCATGGCGATCATGGAGGGTGGCGAGCCGGTGGTCATTCCGAACGCCGAGGGCGCGCGCACGACGCCGTCCATCGTGGCGTTCACGAAGACCGGCGAGCGCGTCATCGGCCAGGCTGCCAAGCGCCAGGCCGTGACCAACCCGAAGAACACCATTTTTTCCGCCAAACGCCTCATCGGCCGCAAATTCACCGAGGTCAGCGAGGAGGCCAAGAACCTCCCCTACAAGGTGGCCGCCGGCAAGAACGGCGACGCCTACATCGAGGTGCAGGTCGGCGACAAGACCGAGCAGTTCGCCCCGCAGCAGATCGCGGCGTTCGTCCTCGGCAAGCTGAAGGCCGACGCCGAGACCTACCTCGGCGAGAAGATCACGCAGGCCGTCATCACGGTCCCCGCCTATTTCAACGACGCCCAGCGCCAGGCCACCAAGGACGCCGGCAAGATCGCCGGCCTCGACGTGCTCCGCATCATCAACGAGCCCACGGCCGCCTCGCTCGCCTACGGCCTCGACAAGAAGAAGGACGAGAAGATCGCCGTCTTCGACCTCGGCGGCGGCACCTTTGACGTTTCCATCCTTGAGATCGGCGACGGCGTGTTCGAGGTGAAGGCCACCAACGGCGACACCCACCTCGGCGGCGACAACTGGGACGACGCCCTCATCGGCTGGCTCGTGGAGTCCTTCAAGAAGGAGAACGGCATCGACCTCCGCAAGGACCCGATGGCGCTCCAGCGCCTGAAGGAAGAGGCCGAGAAGGCCAAGATCGCCCTCTCCTCCGCCACCACCTACGACATCAACCTGCCGTTCATCACGGCGGACGCCTCGGGCCCGAAGCACCTCAACCTGCAGCTCTCCCGCGCGAAGATGGAGCAGATCTGCGACAGCCTCTTCGAGCGCTGCCTCCCGCCCTTCAAGAACTGTCTCAAGGACTCCGGCATCGCCTCCGACAAGATCGACGAGCTCGTGCTCGTCGGCGGCATGACCCGCATGCCGAAGGTCGTGGACATCGCCAAGAGCCTCGGCGGCAAGGTCCCGCACCAGGGCGTGAACCCCGACGAGGTCGTCGCCGTCGGCGCCGCCATCCAGGGCGGCGTGCTCCGCGGTGACGTCAAGGACGTGCTCCTGCTCGACGTGACCCCGCTCACGCTCGGCATCATGACGGCCGGCGATGTCGCCACGCCCATGATCTCGCGCAACACCACCATCCCCTCCAAGAAGACGCAGACCTTCTCCACCTACAGCGACAACCAGCCGGGCGTCGAGATCGTGGTCCTGCAGGGCGAGCGCCCGATGGCCCGCGACAACAAGAACCTCGGCACCTTCAAGCTCGACGGCATCCCGCCGGCGCCGCGCGGCACGCCGCAGATCGAGGTCACCTTCGACATCGACGCCAACGGCATCCTGCACGTCTCCGCCAAGGACCTCGGCACCGGCAAGGAACAGAAGATCACCATCCAGGGCTCGTCCGGCCTCTCCAAGGAGGAGGTCGAGAAGATGACCAAGGAGGCCGAGCTCAACGCCGCCGAGGACGCCAAGCGCAAGGAGGCCGTCGAGACCAAGAACCAGCTCGACACCACCCTCTACCAGCTCGAGAAGACCCTCAAGGACGCGGGCGACAAGCTCCCCGCCGACGCGAAGGGCAAGTTCGAGGCCGCCATCGCCGACGGCAAGAAGGAACTTGAGTCCAACGACCCGGCGAAGATGAAGGCCGCGCTCGAGAATCTCTCGAAGATCGGCGCCGAGCTCTACCAGCAGGCGCAGGCGGCCCAGGCCGCCGCCGGCGCCGCGCCTGACGCCACCACCACCGAGGCCGGCCCGACCGCCGAACCCAAGGCCGCCAAGAAGGCCGAGGGCAAGGTCGTCGATGCCGACGTCGAGATCGTGGACGACGAGAAGAAGTAACTTCCCACGCGAACCCGTTTCCTGCTAAGGGACGGGTTCCCTGTTTTCCCTCAACCCATCCTATAATCCCAACCACACAAAACCAATATGGCTAAAGTAAACATCAAACCCATCGGTGATCGCGTGCTCGTGCAGCACATCGAGGAAAAAGAACAGGTCCGCGGCGGGATCATCATTCCCGACAGCGCCAAGGAAAAGCCGCAGGAGGCCAAGGTCATCGCCCTGGGCACCGGCAAGAAGGATGAGAACGGCAAGGTCACGCCCTTCGAGGTGAAGGTCGGCGACAAGGTCCTCATCTCCAAATACGGCGGCACCGAGGTGAAGATCGACGACCAGAAGTTCACCCTCGTCCGCGAGGACGACATCCTCGGCGTCATCGGCTAACCGGTTTCGTCTCTCAACTCTCAACTAAACTCTCTCAACTAGTCTTATATTATGGCAGCCAAACAACTCCTCTTCGACGAGGCCGCTCGTCAGAAAATCCTCCGCGGGGTCGAGACCCTCGCCCGCGCCGTCAAGGTCACCCTCGGGCCCAAGGGCCGGAATGTCGTGATCGACAAGAAATTCGGTTCCCCGACCGTCACCAAGGACGGCGTCACCGTCGCCAAGGAAGTCGAGCTTCCGGACCCCTATGAGAACATGGGCGCCCAGATGGTGAAGGAAGTCGCCTCCAAGACCTCCGACGCCGCCGGCGACGGCACCACCACCGCCACCGTCCTCGCCGAGGCCATCTATCGCGAGGGCCTGAAGAACGTCACCGCCGGCTCCAACCCGATCTACCTCAAGCGCGGCATTGACAAGGCCGTCGAGGCCGCCGTCACCGAGCTCGCCAAGATCTCCAAGAAGGTCTCCGACCGCGAGGAGATCCGCCAGGTCGCCACCGTCTCCGCCAACTGGGACGAGACCATCGGCAACATCATCGCCGACGCCATGGACAAGGTCGGCAAGGACGGCACCATCACCGTCGAGGAGGCCAAGTCCATCGAGACCACGCTCGACGTCGTCGAGGGCATGGAGTTCGACAAGGGCTACCTGTCGCCCTACTTCGCCACCAACGCGGAGGCCCAGGAAGCCGTCCTCGAGGACGCCTACGTGCTCATCCACGAGAAGAAGATCGCCAACCTGCAGGAGTTCCTCCCGCTGCTCCAGACCGTCGCCAAGAGCGGCAAGCCCCTCCTCGTCATCGCCGAGGAAGTCGAGGGCGAGGCCCTCGCCGCGCTCGTCGTGAACAAGATCCGCGGCACCATCAACGTGTGCGCCGTCAAGGCCCCCGGCTTCGGCGACCGCCGCAAGGCCATGCTCGAGGACATCGCGATCCTCACCGGTGGCAAGTGCATCACTGAGGATCTCGGCCTCAAGCTCGAGAACCTCACCGTGGCCGACCTCGGCCGCGCCAAGCGCATCACCGTGGACAAGGAAAACACCACGATCCAGGAAGGCGCCGGCAAGTCGTCGGAGATCCAGGGCCGCGTGAAGCAGATCCGCCGTCAGATCGAGGAAACGACCTCGGACTACGACAAGGAGAAGCTCCAGGAGCGCCTCGCCAAGCTCGCCGGCGGCATCGCCGTCATCCACGTCGGGGCCTCCACCGAGGTCGAGATGAAGGAGAAGAAGGCGCGCGTGGAAGACGCGCTGCACGCCACCCGTGCGGCCGTGGAGGAAGGCATCGTCGCCGGCGGCGGCGTCGCCCTCCTGCGCACCGTCAAGGCCATCGACAGCCTCAAGCTCGAGGGTGACGAGGCCATCGGCGCCCAGATCGTGCGCCGCGCCGTCGAGCACCCGATCCGCATGCTCTGCGCCAATGCGGGCGTCGAGGGTGCGGTCGTGGTCGGCAACATCCTGGCCGGCAAGGGCAATCACGGCTACAACGTCGCCTCCGGCGAATACGAGGACCTGGTCAAGGCCGGCGTCGTGGACCCCACGAAGGTCACGCGCACCGCGCTGCAGAACTCGTCCTCCATCGCCGGCCTGCTCCTGACGACCGAGTGCATGATCACCGATCTGCCCGAGAAGAAGGAAGCCCCGGCCCCCGGCGGCCACGGCGGCGGCATGGGCGGCATGGACTACTAATCCGCCTTCGCTCCCCAAGGAGCTACGGCGCGACAAGGTCCACCAACCCAACTCGCATCATCTTCAAGGCGCGCTCTCCGGAGCGCGCCTTTTTTATACGCTCTGCCATAGGTCTTTAGATTAATATTGTATTACGAACTTGCGTGTATTCACTGTCAGTGCACTGATAGTGAAACATGAAACCACTGACAATTTTGCTTCCTGATTCAGTGTTCGCTGCTGCTGCTAATGAAGCGAAAGAGCACGGTGTTGATGTCCCGCACGTCTGCATTGGTGTCCTCAGCGACCACTTTCTTGCACTGAATCCGCTGGCTCCATCGTTAACGCCGAAAGCGCGGCAGACTATACCGGCGGTCATGCTCGATGGGAAATTTGGTGTAGCAGACGCCTTCACGGGCTTTCCTCATCTTTCCATAGAGTTGGCCCAGCGATTCACCGATGAAGCTCAAAGGCTCGGTCGCGTGCGAGCTTATCGAAATCGCAGAGGCATCGGATTCGATCCGAATTTCGTCTTCATCGAGTATCTCATGTCGCGATCAGGTGGTGGCATTGGGGTGAGTTTCTATGGCGAGCCGCATCGGCACGCGAATCCGCCTGAGATATTGGTGAAGGGAATACCATCCTATAGCCGTGCAAAAATATACTCGGTGGCAGATCTGGACGCCATTCTTCCTCATATTCGGCAAGCATATGAATTGAAGTTTGGTAGCGATCACACGCCTGTCCAAAACAGCGTGAAAGAAAGTGGAGCCGCGCTGATGGAGGGGCGATGATTGCGGGTGATGAAAAACGAAACCACCGTCCACACCAGCGCGGCCGGCGCCCAGCCAAGATGCGCCAGCCTGTTCAGCCAAAT
>JAEUGW010000011.1 GCA_016795565.1 Opitutaceae bacterium
ATTTGGCTGAACAGGCTGGCGCATCTTGGCTGGGCGCCGGCCGCGCTGGTGTGGACGGTGGTTTCGTTTTTCATCACCCGCAATCATCGCCCCTCCATCAGCGCGGCTCCACTTTCTTTCACGCTGTTTTGGACAGGCGTGGAATCTGATTCTTCATCCAAACAACTCCGCGATGATCTCTTTCACCCGCGAGGCATCGAGGCGGCCACCGCGATCCTCCGTGACGATCAGTCGGCCGTCGGGATTGGTTTCCGCGTGCCAGAGAGTGATTCCGTGGGCGGCATACCATGCGAGTTTGTTCCTCCATTTTTCGGCGTAGCCGGGGTTGTCCGGCATGCCGCAGTGCTCCCAGTAGAAGGTGCGGCCGAGTTCGTCACGCAGGGTGAAGTCCGGCACGCGCTTGTCGCCGCCGGGCATGATGAGGTGTTCTTCGTAGGTGTAACTAAGCCAGTTTTTCTCACGGGCGTAGTCGAGTTCGTTGGCGACGATGACCTCGGCCTTGGAACTCACGAGATCGCCACGGCGGGTGCGGTGGATGAGGTATTGCTCATACCAACCGTCGCGTCCGGTCTTGCGATCCTTCACCCGCACGGGTTGCGGGCGGCGGGTGGGTTCGGGTTCGTCAAGGTTGACGGTGGTGAAGCGCCGGGCGGTGGCGGATGCGGCGTGCGAGGACCAGTGGCCAATGTCGCGGATGTCGCCCTCGTGAAGGAGAATGACCTTGTCCTTGTGCCGCGTGAGCGCGGTGTAAAGCAGCTCACGGCAGAGCGTGGCGGCGGACTTGGGCAGGACGACGAAGGTTTTCCGGAACTCGCTGCCCTGCGACTTGTGGACGGAGATGGCGTAGGCGAGCTGTAGCGGCGCGTCGCCTTCATCGCCGAAGCCGCCGGCGAGGAAGGAGTAGGCAAAACCCGGCTGCGAGGCGAAACAGACTTCCACTTGTTTCGGAAACCACGGCGATTTGCCGTCTTTGGCGAACAGGTTCCTCCCGGTGACGACTCCGATCTCTCCGTTGGCGAGGTAGAGCAGCGGCTTGGTGCCGTCATCCAGTTGGCGTGGCCAGACGTAGCGGAAGCTATGTGGGCGATTGACGGTGTTGATGACCTTACAGCCATAGACGATCTGCTGGGCACCGAGGGGCTTGATGACGCGAAATTGTGCGCTCTGGCGGCCGCTGGCATAGCGCACCATGCCGCCGCGCATGGCGTTGTGGAGGATGCGGTTCAGCTCCTCGGTGCCGCCCGGCGCGAGGTTCATGGGCGAGAGAATTTGCCAATCTTCGATGCGGAGTTCCGCGCCGCGATTGAAGTGCCACTTTCCATTACCTCCGCTTGCCCCGAGTGCGCCACACAGTTCCTCGAGATCGTCGTTTTTCAGGGAAAACTCCTCGCACAGCGTCTGGCGGAAGCGGGTGCGGAAGTCCTCCGCGTCGTCCCAGCGCACGCAGCGCAAGCGTGCTTCACCCGGCGAGGCGGCGAGGTGGTGGAGGATTTCGTCGTCGGCGACACGTCCGCTGAAGAACTCGGCAAGCTGGAGGTCGGGTGGCTCCACGCCATCGCGCTGGTCCTGTCTCATGCGCTGGGTGAGTTCCGCATAGCCGGGAGCCACGCAGGGCCAGCAAGCGTCGACCGGGCGCAGGGCTTCCACGAGATCGGCGAAAGGACGGCCCGCGCCGATGGGTGGGAGCTGGCCGGGATCGCCCACGAGGATGACGCGCTCCGCGCCGCGGGTGGCATCCAGCAGCGCGGCGAGTTGGTCCTCGGTGAGCATGGAGGACTCGTCCACGATGACGGTTTTGAACTGACTGACCGGGTCCGCTTCCGGGTTGATGAAATACGCGCCGGTGGCTCCGTTGTAGCGTTGGTGGCGATGGAGGAACTGGGCGAGTGTCCGCGCGGAATGTTTTGTCTGTGTCTGCATCCGCACGCGGGCTTTGCCGGTGGGGGCGAGCAGCAATACGCCGCCGGACCGGATGCCGGGTTCGTCCAGCAAGGCGCGGAGGATGCTGGTTTTCCCCGTCCCTGCCGGACCGATGAGCACGGAAAAACGGGCCGTCGCCAGCTCGGCCAGCGCGGCGGCTTTTTCTTCACGGGCTTTCAGTTCGCGCGGCGTGCCGTCGCTGGCAGGAAGGATGTTTTCCAGTAACGCGTTCCAGTCGGCGGTGACGGGAAGACGCTTCAACTTCCGCACGCGGCGGGTCAGGTTGCGCAGCGAGCGCGTGATGGAGTCGCGCCGCTTCGTCTGCACCAAGTGCGAGCCATCGCCGAGCGGATGAAACACCAGCTCCGGATCGGGTTCGTCATCGTCTTCGGCGGCTTCCCAAATGGCTCGCAAAGCCACGAGTGAGTCGGCATCCACCTGCACCGGCGGCTCGATGGCGAGCCCAGCCACCCGCTCCAACAGCAGCGGCTGGGGCAGCGCGGTGTGGCCGTCGCGCTCCGCCGTGCGCAGCACATGGGCGAGCAGTGCCCGCACGCGCCGTGCGTCATCCGCCTCCCACGCGGCCTCCGGGCCGGGCAGCGGGTGATGCGCGGCAAGCGCCTTCGGTAAATACACCGCGCGGTCCACCGTCCAGAACGTGGGGGGCGGAACGATGCTCACGAACTCCTCCTCGTTGCCTTCCTCATCCGTTTGCACGGTGGTTTTCACCGCAGGCTGGATCCACCGCTCGGCGATGAGGTAGGGATTTTTCAAAAGCTCCGCTTCCGGTTCCACGATGCCGGTCAGGTTGCTCCGGTCGTCAGCCTGCCAGAGCATCGCCGCTTGCTCCGCTGCCAGCGCGAGACGCGAGAGCAGGCGCAGGTAGGCGCGACGCGGCGCGGGCAGGTGTTTCCATTTCGATTGGAGCGCGACGGTGATCTGCGGGCGCAGTGCAGCCGGGAGGGACTTGCTGTCGGCAAATCCGCGCTCCACGCGCTGCCACGGGTCGTCCTCGTCCCTCAACTCTTCGGTCATGGTTCCGGCGACTACCTCGCCCAAGGGCATGCCGAATGCCGTGAGCGCCGCGCCGAGACCCGGATATGCGCCACGCTGTCGCCGCACTTCGATGATGCGGTCATTGATCCACGACTGCACGCGCTCCCATGGCCCCGGCACCACCTCGGCGCAGCGCGCCAGACAGCGCCGCATTTCCTCCAGCGCGCCCAGTGCCGCGTCGCCGCCTACCTGTTCGGTCGCGTAGCTGAAATCACCGCGATGTTCGTCCGGAGCAAAGGCGACGAAATCCGGTAGATGCAGCGGTTCACCTGCGGCGACGCGCTCCAGCAGGGCATGATAGGGCATCAGGAAACCATCGGCAAACCCCGGCCGCAGCGTGTGAACCACCGGGCGCTCCCAGACCCATGCGGCGGTGCCTTCCGGGTCGCCCTTGATATACTCCCGCAAGGGCTTGAGTTCGCTGATGTGGGCCGCGCCGATGAGCACGCGGCGATCGTCCTCCACGCCAGGGATCGCTTTGGCGTAGAAGAACACGAGCGAGCGCCCCGGTTTGATCGCACTCCAAAACGAATCCAGGCACGCCCGCTGATTGTCCGCGTCGAGCACCCAGGTGCCCTTTTCTTTCCACCGCTCCATTGGCTCGCGCTCTGGGTCGTAGCCGATGCCGAGACGTTCCTCGTTGGCCGCCGCACCCTCGCGCATCAGCCAGCGGAATGGCACCCCGGGCGCGGAATAGGCAGGCATGGCGAGCGGCGTCGGCAGAATGTGCGCGTAATCCTCATCGTGCCCGAGCTTGTGGCTGACATTCAGGTGGAATGGGCGATCCGACATGAACCCGGCGCGCTCGCGCAGACAGGGCGGCACTTCGTCTCCCATGTCCGCCATGTGCTGCCCGGCGCGCTCATGTTCCCAAGCGTCCTCACGACTCTCGCTGATGCCGCGCAGGCAGAGGCAGGCGTTGTTATTCAGCGGTCGCCGGCAAACGGTCCCGTCCCATCCGGCATCATGCCAAGGCACGCGGATGGAAAGATGGCGGAAGGGCAGCGGGGTCTTCATGCGACTATCGAAGGAGCCGGGTGAAGGAAAGCGAGCCCAGCTTCCAGCCGCCGCCTTCCCGCACATAGACCTCCGTGACGACGAAGGGATTGGTGACCTCGTTGCCGCCGACCACGGCCACGAGCCGGATCTTGCCCAGGACGATCGCGGTGCCGCCCACGAACCGCACGGATGCTTCCTGTATCTCCACGTCCTTGTAGTGGATCGACCCGCGCTTGATGACTTCCAGCTCCTGCTGGCGCGACATCGTTCCGCCCATGTGGACGAAGACGGATTCCTCGTGGAAAAGCGCGGCGAGGCGGTCCACGTCGCGCTCGGACATCCAGCGACACTTGTCCTTGGAAAGGTTCAGAACCTCCTGTTTGGCCGCATCGCTGTGCGCGGGGGCGGGAGCGGCGGAGTCCGCGATGGCCGGCTCCGCTGCCGTCAATGATGAACACAGGGCGAAGCCTGTTGCAGCGAGGAACAGGAGGTGAGTCTTGGAGCTTTCCATGAATTGGTTCTGGGGGATTGCCATGGTGTAGCGACACGTAATCTTGGGCTAGGCGACGGCGGTGCCACGCCCTGCACTTCACTTTGCTTCCGCGACTTCGCGGTGCACGAAATTGGAGATGCGATGCTGGATCAGCCACTGGCCGTCCTGTTTGATGAAGGTGTCCTTGTAGATGGTATACATGGTGGTCTTCATCTCCTTCCCGTCCTGTTTCCCGATCAGGATCACCCGGCAGTAGGACGTGGCCTTGGCGGTGTTTCCGGCAAGTTCGTCGATGGTCTGTTGTCCGTTCTGGTGATAGACCGTGTGGAAGTTGGCGAGGAAGGCGGCGAAGGTCTCCTTGAGTTGCGCCCGTCCTTTCAGGCTGGAGATGAGTTTGCCGCCGGAAAATGACTCGACCACGGCGTCCTCGGTGAAGAGCAGGACTTGCCGATCAATCTCCTTCGTGTCGGCGAGGTTTGAGAAGACATCCACGACCTGCTTGATGGCCAGCTTGTCTTCGATGGTGGCGATTCTTTGTTCGAGCGCCGGCGTGTCCGCGCCGTGCCCGCGGGTGGCGGCGAGGGCTAGGGTTACGAGGAGGAGGATGGTTTTCATGACTTGTTTGGTAGAGCGGTGAATGGAGGGTGTCGCTTTGTCGGTGTCGTAGGTTATCTGGTGGTCTTGCTGCTGATCCTCAACGCATAGATGCCAATGATCTTGGAAAGGATCAGGAGGGCGACTCCCGCGGTGAGAATCAGTTTGAAATCCAAAACGTCCGCCAGATACCCCCAGCCTCCGGCCATGATCGCCCCGCCAAGGGCCAGGGCGATGGAGATGTTCGAGAATATCTGCGAGTAGTCCTTGGCCCCGAAAACCGACCTGACCAACAAGGCCGTTTCCACCGTGACGCCCGCGTAGGCCCAGCCGAACAAGAACCCTCCAGCCACCATCAAGGCGATTCCCGCTTGCCCCATCATCAGGAGCAGCAGCCCCAGGATTCCCAGGCCCGTCGAGGCGAGCACCCCCGCCAGGGAACTCCGGTCATTGACATACCCCAGGGCCACCTTGCCGATGGTGACGCCCAGCATGATCGCCGACGCGACAAGCGCGGATTGCTCCACCGAGTAGCCGACGCTGGTGATGTAGGAGGGCAGAAACAGGTTCAGCGTGGAAACGCCGATCATCAGGAACGCGAACACCATCAAGGCGTAGAAGACCGGGGTTCTGACCGCAACCGCGTAGTCCATGCCCGCCTTGGGCGCCGCGCTGGCGTCGTCCTTCTCACCGAAGGGTTTCAATCCTTTGTCTGCCGGGCGATCGCGCAGCAGCAGCCCGAGCAACGGCACCACGCCTCCCAGAATGACGATCCCGAAGATGAGATAGGTCGTTCTCCAGCCATAGGTCTTGATCAGGTAGCCGCCGAGGGGATTGAACACCACGCCACCGATACCCGATGCCGCGCTGCAAAGTCCGACAAAGAAGCCGACCCGCGTGTTGAACCAGCGATTGATCAACACGGGGTAGCTGAGATAGAGCAGGAACGAGAGCGAGACGCCAAGCACGGCTCCGGCAATGTAGAATTGCCAGACCGCGGTGAAGCGCGACATGCCCAGATACAGGGTGCCGACGACTGCCGCGCTGCCGGTCAGAATCCATCTCGCGCTGTATCGGTCGAGCAACCTCCCCGCAACCGAGAGCATCAGGAACGACAAGGCATAGACAAAGGTCATGTAGAGGCCAAACGCCCCGACGGACACCCCCAGCTCGGCGCTGACGGGCTGATAGAAGATGCCGGCGCAGCTCATCACCAGGCCGATGATGACGCCCATGATCAGGCAGCAGCAGACGACAATGACGTAGCCGTAGTGGGGTCCGCTCTTGTTCATGATCAAGGTTCCTTCACGGTGAAGTCTGATGGATTGATGGAAACATGGTGTGGCATCATCGGCGACGCGTCCGTGGTTCGTTACTCCCCAGGCGGAAAGTCCGTCGAGGCGGCCAGCTCCGTCTGCGTCTCGAAGTTCTCGAGGCGCTTTCTCACCGCCGTGATCGTGCTCTGCAGCGCCAGTGACCCCAGCACCATGCGCAGCGGCGCCGGGTTGGTCTCCACGCTATCGATGATGCGCCTGGCCATGCGCGCGGGGTCGCCGGGCGCCAGACCGTTCTTCGGGTCGAGCATCTTCAGAAAGGCATGCGCGGGATTGCCCTCGTAGGCCGGAAGCGGCGTGGCCACCTGCGCACTGCCGTAGCGGAACTCGGTGCGAGCGCCGCCCGGCTCGACGATGGTCACGCCGATGCCGAACGGCGCGACTTCCTGGGCCATCGATTCGCAGAAACCCTCGATGCCCCACTTGGTCGCGTGATACAGCGAGTTGCCGGCAGCGGCCACCTGGCCGCCGTAAGACGAAAGTTGGATGACGCGTCCACCCCCTTGCGCACGCAGGTGCGGCAGTGCCGCCCGGATGAGCCGGATCGAACCCGTCAGGTTGGTGGCGATGATGTGCTCCACTTGCGGATCGTTCAATTCCTCGGCCGCTCCGAAGAGGCCGTAGCCCGCATTGCTGACGATGACGTCGATGCGCCCAAACTCGGCGAAGGAATCATCGACCACGGCACGCACCGCAGCACCGTCGGTCACGTCGAGGACGCGGCAGAAGTAAGTGTCCGGATACTGCGCGCGGAGGTCGGCCACGGCCTCGGGCTTGAGCACCGTGCCGACCACGCGATCGCCCCGCGCCAACAATTGTTCGGTCATCACGCGGCCGAAGCCGCTGCTGACGCCGGTAATAAGCCATGTGCGTTGGTGTGACACAAAGATCTCCTGTAAATGCGCCTGCTTGTTACTTTCTGGCTTCCGGCCCGTAGAAGAAGTTGGCGGTTGCACCGCCATCGATCAGGAAGTCGCTGCCGGTGATGAATCCGCCCTCCGGCCCCATGATCAGCGCCGCCAGCGCGGCGACCTCGTCGGGAGTGCCGGCGCGGCCCGCAGGCATTTTCTTCAACATCGCCTGATAGAAATCGGCGCGCTCGCCGTGCAATTCGTCGTGGGCCAGCGGCGTGACGATGATGCCGGGGCTGATCGAATTGATGCGTGCGCCGCGCCTCGCCCAGTGCACCGCTTCCCCGCGCACCCGGAGCGAGTTGCAGCGCTTCGACATCTGATAGGCGTGGAGCGTGTCCTTGACGCCCTTGACAAAATCGAGCTTCAGCAGCTCTTCGGCCGGAGCGGTGGCCAGCAGCGCATCCTGCCCGGCGGTCAGCGCGGGCATGCGGTAGCCGGACTGCGACGAGATCACCACGCCCGAGCCGCCCGCCGCCATGACCTTGCCGAACTCTTCGAGCAACACCGCCGTGCCATAGAGATCAACCTTGAGGATCGCTTCGATGGGGGCCTGCGATGGCGAGACGCCCGCCGCCTGCACCAACGCCTTGATCGGCCCCAGCTCCTGCGCCTTGCGGACCACGGCCTGGACCATGGCGCGGTCCGAAATGTCGGCCCGCATGGCGGTGGTTTCAAATCCGGCGTTCTCGAGCACCTTGGCGGCCGCGTCGGAGGCCTCCTGAGTGTGGTTGGCCACCAGAATGTGGCGGCCACTGCTGATGCGTCGCGCGATGGCCTGGCCGATGCCGCCGGCGCCGATGACCACGGTGATGTCTTTCATGGTTTTGGTTGGTTCATGTTGTTATCTTATACGAAAATTCACTCCACGCGCAGCAGGGTCTTGATGGCGCGGCGCTCGTCCATGGCCTTGTAACCCTCCGCCACTTCGGCGATGGGCAGCACCAGGTCGAACACCTTGCCCGGTTGGATCGCGCCCTGGAGCACGCGGTCCATCAGGTCGGGCAGGAAGCGGCGCACGGGCGCGGGGCCACCCAGCATGCGGCGCTGCGAGAAAAACAGTTTCTGGCCGTCGAAGCTCACGCCATGCGGCACGCCGACGTAGCCAATGGTTCCGCCCGGACGGCAGACGCCCATGGCCTGATCCATTGACTCGCCCATGCCAACACATTCGAGCACTGATTCCGCGCCCACGCCGTCCGTCAATTCCTTGATCCGGGCGATGCCTTCATCGCCTCGCTCTGCCACGATGTCGGTGGCGCCGAACTCACGCGCCAATTTCTGGCGCGAGGCGTGGCGGCTCATCGCGATGATGCGCCCCGCCCCCAACTGGCTGGCGGCGAGCACGCCCATCAGCCCGACCGCGCCGTCGCCCACCACCACTGCGGTGCTGCCCGGTCGCACCTGCGCGGCGACGGCCGCATACCAGCCGGTGCCGAGCACGTCGGACACCGCCAGCAGGTGCGGAATCATCTCGGCGTTCGGCAGCTCGGCGGTGGCCACGAGCGTGCCGTCGGCCAGCGGCACGCGCGCATACGGCGCCTGCGCGCCGCTCATGAACTCGCCCTGGGCGCAGGACGAATGAAAGCCGAACGCGCAGTGCGGGCATGTGTTGTCGGAAATGCAGAACGAGCCGACGACGAACTGGCCGGGCTTGATCGTCTTCACGGCGGAACCGACCTCGACGACCACGCCGCAATATTCATGGCCCATGTGCGCCGGGCCGTCCTGCTTTGAAATGCCGCGGTAGGGCCACAAGTCGGACCCGCAGATGCAGGTGGCGGACAGCTTGATGATGGCGTCTGTCGGCCTTTCGATCCGCGGATCGGGGACCGATTCGTAGCGGACATCGCCGGGAGCGTGCATGATGGTGGCTTTCATGGGTGTCTTCTGGGTTGATGGGGCGGTAGGCTGTTGGCAGTGACGCTTGGCGGCTAACTCACGGCATGCGCACCAGGCGAAAGCCGATGCTGATGCCGCGATAGTCCGGGTCGTAATCGCGCCGGAAGGCCGTGCGCCAACTCGTGGCCGTGGCATGCCAGCTTCCGCCGCGCACGACGCGATGAGTGCCCTGTGGTGGCCCCGGCGGATCGACCGCCGGGCTGCGGGCGTAGTAGTCCGGAGCATACCAGTCCGCCACCCATTCCCAGACGTTGCCGTGGACATCATGCAAACCCCAGGGGTTGGGCGGTTTGCTGCCGACAGGGTGGTGGCCGCCGGTCTGGAAATCGCCGCCGAACCACGCGTATCGGTCAAGCTGGCGCTCGTCATCGCCAAAGGAGTAGCGCGTCGTGCTGCCGGCCCGCGCGGCGTATTCCCACTCGGCCTCGGTCGGCAGGCGGTAACGCGCGCCACCTTCGAGCTTGTTCAGCGCGGCGATGAACTCCTGCGCATCGTGCCATGAGACCGTCGCCGGGTGATTGGGCCGGTTGATGCGTTCGGCCATGCCGGGCAGCGAGTAGTAGGGGTTGGAGCGATCCCGTGCATAGGCGCTTTCGCCCAGCACCGCCTGCCACTGCGCCTGCGTCACCTCGTGCCGGCCGATCTGGAAGGGGCGGCTGATGGTGATCTGGTGCTGTGGTTTCTCGAAGGCCCGTGCCTGCCTGTCGCTGTCGGGCGAGCCCATGAGGAAAGTGCCGGCCGGTAGGGTCACGAACTCCATGCCCACGCTGTTGGTGAACGTTTTTCCGACTCCTTCGGCGCTTTGGGCCAGGCCAGGGTTCGGCCACCCCAGCAATACGGTGGCGCAAGCGCCAAGGGCGACACCGGCGGTCGTTGGCAATATGTTGCGGCGTGACATGAGCGACTGGCGACCGGGTTTCATGCTTCTCCTCCATTCTGGCCATGGGCGGATGCGGCGCCAGGCGGACGCATAGCCTTCAGATCCGCGAGCACTTGCGCCGGCTCCTGGTCCAAGGGCATGTTGTCGGCATCGCCCACGCCATCGGGCGCGCCGCCAGCGTCGGCTGTCACCGCGAAGAAAAGCGGCGCTAGGTCCTGCGGTTCCGGCCCGGTCTCGGCGACCAGTTCGAAGGTCTTGTTGCGGGCCTCGTCCAGCGTGAGGCCGGCCACCAGCACCTCGGCGATCTGGCGGCGGGCGATCACGCCATCGGCGGGCGTGCCGGCGTGACGCGTGTCGCCCTGCAGCATCACCAGCCGGTGCTGGGTGGCGTCGTTGTAGTCGAACCAGCCGGGCCGCACGATGGTGTAGGCGTTGCCACTGGCGCGCACCAGCCGTTCGGAGCGGCGCTTCCAGTCGTGCGCCTCGGTCCGGCGGTTGTAGGCGCCGGTGCGGTCGGTGACGCCGATGGCGGTCATCAGCGCGATGCGCACCCTGCGGCCGCGCAGCGCGAGCAGCACGTTGCACACCCCGCCGTAATCGATGGCGCGCGTGTCGGCCTTGCCGCCGTTGGAGCCGTGCGTGAAGACGATGGCGTCCACGCCGGCGACCGCCGGCGCCAGCGTGTCCGGCTGAGTCAGCTCGCCGACCACGATCTCCGCCTGCGCCGGAAAACCGGCCGCCTTCGCGCGGCTGCGCACCAAGGCGCGCACGGCATGGCCGCGACGCAGCGCTTCCTCGATGACATGGCGGCCGACGCTGCCGGTCGCACCGACGCATAGAACGGTCATCTGTTCGCGGGTCATGGGCGCCTCCTCATGGCATCACTCTCAGGCCTCGGGGATCGACAGCTTCAAAAACCCGGGTTGGGGCTGGTCCGGGTCGGGGCCGCCGCGCACCCCCTTGTCGAGGGCGTCGATGGCGGCGAGGTCGGCGTCGCTGAGCGAGAAGTCGAAGAGATCGAAGTTCTCGGCGATCCGCGCCGCGCGCGTGGACTTGGGGATGACCTGGCGGCCCTGCTGGATGTGCCAGCGGAGCATGACCTGGGCGGGCGTTTTGCCATGGCGCCGACCCATTTCCACGAGGGTCGCGTCGGTGAACGTGCTGGTCGCTTCCGAGCCGTAGTAGTGGGTAATGCCGCCAATCGGCGACCACGCCTGGGTGAGGATGCCGGCGGCGGCGTGGGCCGCCACAGTGGCGCGCTGGGTGAAGTAGGGATGGAGTTCGATCTGGTTCACCGCCGGGACGACGTCGATCTTCGGCAGGAAGCGCGCCAGAATCGCGGGCGTGAAGTTGCTGACGCCGATCGCGCGGACCCGGCCGTCGGCGAGCAGCTTTTCCAGCGCCTTGTAGGCCGCGATCGTGAGTTCGAAGTCCTCGACCCGCGGCTGGTGCAGCAGCAACAGGTCGATGACATCGACGCCGAGCTTGGCGGCCGCCTTGTCGAAGGCGTGCAGCGCGGCGTCGTAGCCGTAGTCGGTGACCCACAGCTTGGTCTCGATGAAGACCTCGGCCCGCGCGATGCCGGAGCGACGGATGGCCGCGCCGACCTCGCGCTCGTTGCCGTAGGCCGCGGCGGTGTCGATATGCCGGTAGCCGGTTTCCAGTGCAGCGAGCACGGCGGCGGTCGTCTCCGGCGGCGGTGTCTGGAAGACGCCGAGCCCGATGACCGGGATCTGCACGCCGTTGTTGAGGGTGAAGTGCGGGATGGTGGTTTTGCTCATGGGGTTTTTCCGGTGTTGATTGGGTTGCTTGCCGGCGCTGCTTCACGCCCGACCATGGCCAGTTGTCGCGGCGCGTAGCGTTCGCCCTCGATGTGGATTCGCGCGGCCGCCTGTTCGATCTCGGCCAAATCCCACGGCGTGAGCTCGACGGTTGCCGCACCGATGTTTTCATCCAGGCGAGATAGCTTCGTCGTGCCGGGAATCGGCACAACCCACGGCTTCTGCGCCAACAGCCACGCGAGGGCGATTTGCGCGGGCGTCGCATTCTTCTTCCCTGCGATTGCGCCCAGCAGGTCAACCAGCGGCTGGTTCGCCTTCATCGCCTCGGGCTGGAACCGCGGCAGCGTGCTGCGAAAATCCGCACTGCCGAGTTGGGTGTTTTCATTCATCGCCCCTGTGAGAAAACCCTTGCCGAGCGGGCTGTAGGGCACGAGGCCGATGCCCAGTTCCTCGCACGCTTGCAGGATGCCGTTTGTTTCGACGGTGCGCGTCCACAGCGAGTATTCATTCTGCAACACCGTGACCGGTTGCACCGCGTGGGCGCGGCGCAGGGTCTGCGCGCCCGGCTCGGACATGCCGAAGTGCTTCACCTTGCCGGCCTGAATCAACTCCTTTACCGCGCCGGCGACGTCTTCGATGGGCACAGCCGGATCAACGCGATGCTGGTAATACAGATCAATCGTCTCCACCCGCAGCCGTTGGAGCGACCCCTCGACGGCTTGTTTGATGTGCTCCGGCCGGCTGTTCAGGCTCGCCGCGCCCGGCCGATTGTCCGGCCCGCTCACATCGAACCCGAATTTCGTGGCGATGACGACCTTGCCTTTGAACGGTGCGAGCGCCTCGCCCACCAGTTCCTCGTTGGTGCACGGCCCATAGACCTCGGCGGTGTCGAAAAAGGTGACGCCGCGTTCGACGGCCGCATGCAGCAGGGCGGTCATTTCCCTTTTATCCTTCGACGGGCCGTAGGAGAAACTCATGCCCATGCAGCCCAGCCCGATGGCTGAGACTTCCAGCTTACTGCGACCCAGTTTGCGTGTTCTCATGGGTCAACTCCCGCTTTTCAGCGGCGCCTCCACGCCGGAGAAGGCCAGCACGACGTCCGGCAGGCGCTGTCCTCGGATCTCGATGGCCCGCACCGCCGCATCCAGTTCGACGAATTCGGCGGGCGTGAAACGAACCGCGGCGGCGCCGATGTTCTCGAGCATGTGCGCCATCACCGTCGTGCCGGGGATGGGCACGATCCAGGGTTTCTGCGCCAGCAGCCACGCGAGGGCGATCTGGGCGGGAGCAGCCTGCTTGCGGGCTGCCCAGGTCTTGATCAGATCGATCAACGGCTGGTTGTGACGCAGATTCTCCGGCGAGAATCTTGGCGTGGCTCCGCGTAGATCGCCGGCGGCGAACCGCGTGCCGGCGTCGAGCCAGCCGGTGAGCAACTGGCAGTCCAGCGGCCACCACGGCACGAAGCCGATGCCCAGCTCCTCGCAGAGCGGGAGCACTTCCTTCTCCGGGTCGCGGGTGGCCATCGAATACTCGCTCTGGATCGCGGTCAGCGGCAGCACGGCATGAGCGCGGCGGACAGTCTTGATGCCCGGCTCGGAAAGGCCCCAATGGAGAACCTTGCCCTGATCCTTCAGCTCCTTGAGCGCACCCGCGACGTCTTCGATCGGCACGGCCGGATCGACGCGGTGTTGATAAACGAGGTCGATGCGGTCGGTGCGCAGCCGCTTCAACATTCCCTCAACGGCCTGTTTGATATGTGCGGGGCGGCTGTTGAGTCCGGGGCCGCGCGCGCCGGTCTCGGGGTCGATGTTCCAGCCGAACTTGGAGGTGATCCTGACCTTGTCGCGAAACGGCTCGATGGCCTCGCCGAGAATCCGCTCGTTCTCGAAAGGACCGTAGGCTTCGGCACAGTCGAAGAACGTGACGCCGCGGTCGTAGGCCGCGCGGAGAATGGCGATCATTTCCGGGCGGTAAGGCACCTCGGTCGTGTATTTGCGGTGCATGTTCTGCACGCCCATGCCGACGGCGGAGACTTCCAGCGCGCCGAGCTTGCGCCGCGCGCTCAGGGTCGGCGATCCGGGCGCGGAGGGGGTAGCAGCAGCAGTCAATCGTCCGGGGAGCAAGGGCAGGGCGGCGGCGGTGGCGGCGGCAGAGAGAAAATGTCGCCGGGAAATGTCGGTGTGCTGGATCGGTTGGGAGGATTTCATGGCTGGGTGGGTTGAGGGGTGCTGCGATGCGGGTGGTTATGGCTTCTGAAAAACTTCCTTCGCCACGCCGGCGGCGCTCATGGCGCTGGGCCAGCCGGCATAGAAGGCGAGATGCGTGATCACCTCGGACAATTCCTCCTCGGTCACCCCGTTTTGTCTGGCGAGGGCGAGATGCGAGCGGAGCTGATCCGGCCGGTTCATCGCGATGAGCGCGCTGACGACGGCGAGGCTGCGATCTCGCCGCGCGAGCTGCGGCCGCGCCCACACGTCGCCGAACAGGACGCCGTCGGTGAGTTCGGCCAGCTTCGGCGCGACATCGCCGACGAGCTGCTGCGCCCGGGAGCGAGCCGGAGCGGTCGCGGTGGAGGCCGGGGCTGGCGCAGGCGGATCGAACTGGGCGTCGGTCACTTTCTCCATCCATTGCACCGATGTCCCGTCGAGCTGTTCGGAAAAAGCGAGGTGCGACATCGCCGCATCGGGCGACGCTCCGTGCCAGTGCTTCACATTCGGCGGAATGCGGACAATGTCGCCCTTCCTGATTTCCTGGATTGGACCGCCCCAATGTTGGATCCGACCGACCCCGGCCGTCACGAACAGAGTCTGGCCGAGCGGGTGCGTGTGCCAGTTCGTGCGTGCGCCCGTCTCGAAATGCACCAGTCCGCCGGAGATGCGCGCGGGCTCGGCTGCGCCGAACAGCCGCTCGACGCGCACGGTGCCGGTGAAGTTCTCCGCCGGCGCCGGCTTCGCGGGCTCGGCGTTCGCGCGGATCACGGTGATGTCCTGCGCGGATGCCAGGGTGGCGAGGGCGGCGGTCATAAGGGTGGTGAGTGTTTTCATGGATTGGATCCTCGGTTACAGGGTTCTGCGATAGAACGCGGAGAGTTGCTCCATCGCCGCGTTCACATAGCGAGGCACCCAGTAGGTTTCGATGTGCGTGGCGCCTTCGATCTTGAACAGAGCCTTGTCCTTCGTGCCGGTGGCCTTGGCGAAGGCGTCCTCGCTCAAATACAGGCTGTCAGCCTTGCTGCCGGCGATCATCAGGAGCGGCTGGTTGATCAGCTCGATCTGGTCGGTGGCGTCGAAGTGCATCAGGTCCAGCAAGCTGCTCGTGGTGTATTTGAAGGTGGAGTTGGGGTGCGCGTGCGTGCGCCAGTAATACTCGTAACCCTGCCGATACATCTCGAAAGGCAGTTTCGCGATCTGCTCATCCGTCAGGTTGGCGTCTCCCGAGTAGAGCACTTCGCCCCCGGCCGACTCCTGGGCGCGTGCGACCGAAGCCTGCCGCAGGCGCTCCTGGATCGTATTCAATTGCGAATCCGCGAAGCCGTTGCGGCGCACGCGCCCGGAGTTGAACATGCTCAGCGTGGCGACCGACTTGAAACGCTTGTCGGTCTGCGCCGCGGCCAACGAATAACCGCCGCCGCCGCAGATGCCGAGCAGGCCCAAGCGGTTCTTATCGACGCCGGCATACTGGGTGAGGAAGTCCGCCGCGCCATGGATGTCTTCGGTTCGGAATTGGGGTTTGTCCACGTTGCGGGGCTGGCCGCCGCTCGCCCCCTGATAGGCCGCGTCCATGGCGATCGTGATGTAGCCCTGTTCCGCCAAGCGCTGGGCATACAGGCCCGCGGTCTGCTCCTTCACCCCGCCGTTGGGGTGAGCCACCACCACCGCCGGGTAGGCCTGCTTCGGGTCGTAGTTTGCCGGAGTATAGACGTTGGCCGAAATCTTCAGCCCGTTGAGCTGGTAGCTGACGGGGTGGATGTTGATCTGGCCCGCGACGTTTTCGGTGATCGCGCCCTCGTAGGTGAGCGTGAAGGGATTCTTTTTGTAGTCCGCCGCTGCGACGTCCATCGCGGACATCGCGAGGGCGGCGGTCAAGGCGGCGGCGCCTGATTGTGATTTTTTCATGGGGCGAGTCCCTTTTCGTTGAGGAACGCGGCCACATGGTCCGCGATCTGGATATTGTTCAGGTCGGACATCAGGAAGTGCGTGTTGCCGCGAATCCCGATCTCCGGAAGGTGCACCAACCGGGCATCGCCGCCGTGTTTGTTGATGGCGCCAACCCAAAGTCGGGCCATGGCGAGACGCACCCGCCAGTTGTCATGGCCGCGCTCCGGGGTGGGTTCGGTCGGAAAATTGTCGCCGTAGTAGATGATGATCGGAATGCGGGTGAGTTTCGTGAAGTCCGCCAGGGGCACGGACTCCGGCGACAAGGTGCCGGCGGCGCTTGGCATGGCCGGAGGCAGTTCACCTGCGGGGAAGATGAAACCGCTGCCCGGCTCGAACGCGACGATGGCCTTCACGTTCGGATTCTTGATCGCCGTCAGCCAGCCAGGCCCGCCGCCCTGCGAATGAGTGAAGAGGATAGCCGGACCGGTTCTGGCGAACAACGCGGACATCGCATCCGAGATCACACCTGCGTCGTAGGGGCCGGTGTTGGGAGTGACGGAGCGGAGGAACTGCTCCAGCGTCCCGGGTGTGCGATCGAACTGGACGTTGGAGAAGTAGTCCGGCCACTTGCCGAGCCGGAACTGGTCGAAGAAAAGCTGATCGTAGGGCGTCGGCTCAATCGTGGCGGCGACGGTGCTGTTGCCGGCCCGCCCCCGGCGCGGCTGATCGACGAGATAGACGGAGAAACCGCGGCGCAGGAAAAGGGTCTGGAAACCCTCGCGCCCGTCGGGCGTGGTTTCCCAACTGCGGGCCGACTGGTAGGCGCCATGCAGCATGACGATGGGCAGCGCCTTGGCGCTGGCCGGAATCTGGTAGAAGGCGTAGAGGTGGTCCCCGTGCAGGCTCTGGCCCGCGGGGGTCGGGTTGTTATTGGAATAGGTCCCGGGAGTCCTCGCCACCGTGCCGCCCACGGCGAAGCTGCCTTGCTGCTGAATGACGAGCGGAGCGGGCGCGCCGGTCTCCGCGGCGCGCGATCCGAGCGCGTTCGCGGCGAGGACCGCGATCCAGACCAGGGTTTGGAGCAACGTAGTCCGCTTCATGATGGGTGAAGTTTAATTGTTCCTGCGGGCCGCGTCGCGCGCTCTTTTGCTGCGGCTGTTCGGATTTTGCTGGAATCGCCTGGAGTCCGGCGGCGCAGCGCGCCCTTCCGCTAGGTTGTTGCCACGGCCGGGGTTGGGCATCATTTTCGCCGCCATGAAACCCCGTCCGCCCGTTCCAGACACGACCTCGGCTGAGGCATGGGATGATTACAACATTGGGAAGCGGATTGCCGTCGGCAGCGGTCCCGCCTGGCGGGAGGTCCGGCTTTCCGTCTTCGAACTGCCGCAGGTGGCGGAGACGTTCACCATGCCGGCCGTGACCGAGCCCTTCATCGCCTGGGCGGCCTCGGGCAACGCGGAATTCCAGGAACGCGAAGGCAACGGGCCGTGGAAAACCACGCGGGTCAGGAAGGGGACGCTCTTCGTCACCGCCGCGGGCGCGCCCTACGACATGCGCTGGCGTTCCCTCGGATCGGAGCCCTTCGAGGCGGTGCTCGTCATCCTCAGCATGCCCCTGTTCAACGCGGCGCTTGCGGAGGTGTTCGGCGCGCAGGCCGCGGGCGCGCGCGTGCGCGATGTCTCAGGCTTCGAGGATCCGCGTCTCACGGCGCTGCTGCAGCAGTTGCGCGATGAGGTTGGCCATCGCGACGCAAGCCCGTTGTTCGTGCGCGGCCTCGGCCAGGCTGTCGGCGTGCATCTCGCGCGCCACTACACGGAAGTTTCCGAAGACGCGAAGCACGCGGTCGCAGCCCTGCCCGCATTCAAGCTGCGCCGCATCACCGACTGGATGGCCGAGAACCTGGCCGAGGAATTCAGCCTCGCCCGGCTCGCCGGGCAGGCGGGCATGAGCGAGTTTCATTTCAACAGACTGTTCAAGCGCGCGACCGGCGTGCCGCCTTCGCAGTATCAGATCCGGCTCCGGATGGATGCGGCCCGGCGACTCCTGCGCGAGACGGATCTCAGCGTGATCCGCATAGGCAACGACGTTGGCTACTCGAACCCGAGCCATTTCGCGCGCATCTTCCGCAAGGAAACCGGGCTCACGCCGTCCGACTACCGGCGACAGAAGTGAAGCGGCGGCGTGGCGCCTTGGCGTCACGCCAGGCCCCGGCCCGCACCCGCCGGGCAGGGCGAACACCGGTGCCGTGCCTCATGGGCGGGTGGTTAGCGATGCTTCCGCGCACCCTGAAAATTTCCCCAGCCCAGTCACGGGATTTCACCTCCGCGGGAAAGCACGGGGTGTTTTTTCGCCGCCTACGCGGCGAAATACTTCCGCCGGACGAAGCGCCAGGCGGCCACGAAGAAGGCCGTGAGAGGCACGGCCAGCATCATGCCCAACACGCCGCCGAGGGCCTGGCCCCAGAAGAAGACCGCCACGATGATGGCCACCGGATGCAGGCCGGTCTGCCGGCCCATGATGCGCGGGGTGAGGAACCAGCCCTCGACCAGTTGCACCGCGATGAAGATCCCGACGCAGATGGCCACGAGAGTCAGCCCGCCGTCGGGCTGCAGATAGGCCAGCGGCAAGGCCACGCTCAGGCCGAGAATGCTGCCGAGGTAGGGGATGATGTTGAGGAGGCCGGTGAGCAACCCGATGGCCAGGCCGAACTTGAGGCCCGCGATCGTGAAACCGGTAGCCAGCAGCACGCCCATGATGAGGCCGATCAGGATCTGACCGCGAAAGAAGGCGACCAGGATGCCGAGAAACTCACGCACGAGAAACACGACGTCGTCCCGGTGCTCCTTTTGCAGAAACGGCAGGTGCTCGGGCAGCGAGCGGGTCGGGTCGTTGTTGGAGAGCAGAAAAAAGAACAGATAGACGGGGATGACGGCCAGCGACGCCACGACGCCGAAGATGCCAAAGATGCCCGCGCCGGCCGACTTGAGGGTCGGGGCGAGGTGGCCGAGCAGGTCCTGCGCCTGCTGGGCGAGGCCGTCGAGGGCGGCCTTGACGGTGGGGTGGTCGAGGTAGGGGCGGATGATGGCCAACCACTCCGGGAAATGTCCCTCGCCCCAGGCGACAGTCTTGCGCCACAGGGTGGGCAGGTAGGCCACGAACTCCAGCAGCTGGGAAACCAGCGCAGGCAGGAAGGTGACCAGCAATCCCGTCACCGTCAGCAGAAACACAAAATAAAGCAGCACGACGGCCACCGGACGTTTCACCCTCAGGCGCTGCTCGAAGACGGTCACCACCGGCCGCATCAGGAGCGCCAGGATGCCGGCGACCGCCAGCGGCCAGATGACCCCCGAGAAGGCGCTGATGAACCGCGCCACCCCGGACAGGAGCAGGAAGAGCAGCCAGCCGATGGCGCAGATCGCGGCGAAGCCGAGGGCAAAACCCACCAGCTTGCGCTGGGCGGGAGTCAGGAGCGGGGTCGCTTCGGCGGACATGGGCGACAGGAGACAGCGGACACCGGAAGGTGGCAAGCCCACAGCGTCTGCTGTCACCGCTTCCGTGCAGCAATCGAGCTCACGATTTTGGCTGCGCGGGGGATTTTGGTCGGGTTTTCCGCCAAGCCCTGGGCTTCGAGTCGCTCGAACTGGGTGTGCTGGAAAATGGGAGACTCGACGGCGGGCCCGCCCTCATCGCCGGCGTCCTTCAGCGCGCCGGCGAAGGCGGCCATGAGCCTGTTCATCTTTTCGCACTCCGCCCGCAGTTTCGCCTCGTTCCGGCCGGGCCAGTAGTCGCCTTCGTCGTTGATCTTCACGGTTGCGCCGGCCTTTTGCCAGAGGAGCACGAGGTCGATCACAGCGAGGTGGCACTTCAGGAAATGCTCCGCGCCGTGCAGGCTGGCGTATTGGGTCTTGCAGAAACTGGCGTAGCCCCAGCCGCCGCAGCCGGTGCGGAGCGTGCGGCGCCCCACCTTGATGGTGGCGGGATAGTGACACAGGCCGAACCGGGCGGATTCGCAGTCCGGGCCAGGCCAGACGGAAAACACCCAGCCGCAGTCCGCCGGAACATCGTGCCCAAAGGTGGTGCCGTCCCGCTCCTCGCTCACGAACTGACAGTTGCGGAATGAATTCAGGTCGGCCTCCTGCACCGGGGTGATCTCGGCGAGTTCGCGGCGTCGGACGAGGGCAGCGGAGCGGCGGTGCACGGCGCGAACAATGTGCTCGACGCCGGTTTTCCCAACGGTGCCGGGCAGGCGGAGCTGGTAATGAATGGTGAGGCCCACGGTTCAGGTGTGTTGGGCAGATATTCTGTGCCGAGACTCATTCACAAGAAACCCGGTGTGACATCGGGATACGGGCCGAGGAAACGCTCGCCGTTGAAATGGATCATGTGATTGGGGTCTTCCGCAATCCACACTTCTGATTCCCATGCGATCTGCGTCACGAAGGCTTGCATCATCCGACGGCTCTCAAAGGCCGTGACGAATACCAGTCCAGCCTTGCTCGATGCGAACAACTCTTTGAGCTCCTTGCGCCGCTTTCCATCCACCGGCCCCGCGCTTGTGACTGCTTCGATGAGCAGAAGCCAATTTTTGTCCGTGTGGTGTATGATGACATCCGGAACCTTTGAGGCTGAATCCAGGGTAATACCGAGCGCGGCCAATGCCGCGCCTTGCAGGTTGGTCGATTTGTTTTCGGTGTCACCAATGTAGAGGATCAGGCCGCCTGGAGCGAAGACGGGGCAGAATTGCTCTATGATTGCTCTGATGAGTGGATTCTGACCGCCGGGCGAAAGCGTAACCTGTGACCCGTCAGGCAAGGTCACTGGCACTCGGGCCAGACTACGCTGCCGTGTGATCTCGTGTTTCATGTTTTCCCGACTGGCGAGGTATCGTCGCAGGGCCGGCGCCCAGCCGGGAGTTCCGAATTTCCGCAACAATGCGAGGGCTGTGGGTTCGATCTGATAGGCCGTTTTGCCGCTGTTAGTCGGGCGGTTGGCGTCGTCCGGATTGCGGAGCACCAAGCCCTCCTCGACGAAGTATTTGACCGCGTCGTCGCGAATGGTTTCGCGGGTATTCGGTGCGTAGCGAACCCCGTAGGTCGTGGCGATGAAGTCGATGATGGGCGTGATGCCGCGCAACGGAGCCTGAGCTTCCGTCCACAGTGAGTCGGGCCTGAGGTCAAGCAGCGCGAGCAACGTGAAAGCGGCGGTTTCGTTGCACTGGCGCGGACCGAACTGTAATTCGGTGAGGGCCTTAATGCATTCGGAGAGCCGACGCTTTCGTGCCGCGGCCGTAGAGGTAAGTTTAGCGGCGGACATGAAGATGCTTAGCAACCAGCTCGTCGATCCCTTCTTGCGGGAGAGTGAGGACCGCTGGATCGCAGCCCATCGCCCGGAGGGCAGCCTGACTAGGGTATTTCAATGCGCGCAAGTCGGTAGCGTTCACTTGGGTGTGGCCGCTGAAGCGCCGGAAATACTGATCAACTATGGTGGAATTCAGGAAGGCGTAGAGGCCGACCGCGAGACTCCGCTCCAATCCATGGCCGTCGGTGTGGAAATAATTCAGGTGGTTCTCGATGCCGAGCCAATTGGCTGTTACCTGTTCGGGATCGAACAGACAGGCGACAAGCCGCCGACGCTCTGCAGTCGAAGTGAAGCGCTTCGTAAGCAAATAAACCCCAGCGGGCACGAGCCACTGTCGTGTCTCTTCATTATGCAAGATAGCATTGGGCTTGCGAGATTCAGCCTTCGGCCAATGCACCGCGCCGCCATTAAAATGACACGGATAGAGCAGGGGCACGGTGCCGGGCTCGGGTTCCTTGCGCAGGGCGCCCCGCAGGCGGAAGTCCACCACGCGACCCGTCGATACACTCACGCCTAACGAAGCGAGGCTCGAGCCAAGACCATCCATGGCATGTTTGGCCGAGGCGTGCTTGGCGGTGGCGGGGATGTGGATGAACTTCCCGGCGTCGGACGGATGGACGATGTCAGTAAACGGGAAGATGGTTTCAGAGATGTCGCCATCGTGCTCACCGCTGCTGCTTGATATGAGCATCTCACGTGGCTGTTCAGATGATTTAATCGCGTGAAAAATGATGTTCTCCTGCAGCACGTGGTCTTCCCGAAAAGCCGCCTGTCGCGATTCGAAGAGATGAATCCGGCGCAGACCCACATGGCGGAGAAGTTCTTCCCGAAAGGGGCGGAAATAGGGGCCGTTGCAGAAGCTCCGCGGGGTGATGGCGACAAGCTGCCCCTGCGGAGCCAGCAGGCGCTGGATGAGGGCAATAAAGCCGGTGTAGAGGTTGCTGGTCTCGATGCCGACAGAGCGCAGCGCGTGACGCTCCGCCGACTCCGTGCCGATCTTGCGATATGGCGGGTTTGCTATCGCCGCATCGAACAAAGGCGGCGGCTTGGCAAACAGGTCGCCGGTCAGCCGGGCGGACATTTCGAGAATGAAATCGGTCTGATTGACAGTGTAGGTAAACAGGATGCCAGCATTGGCGCAGCGATCCTCGCATTCTTGCAGAGTCGCGCCAAGCGTTCCCAGAATATCTTCGTCGAGTTCATAGAGGGTCGCGTCGATGCATCGAACATCGCTTCCTTTACGACAGCAGTGTGAGACGAAGGCCGATGTGAGCGCGCCGGCACCAGACCCGGCATCCAACAAGCGAACTGCCCCGGGTAGCGGACCGAACATCGAAGCCATGAAGTCAGCAATAGGTTCCGGCGTAAGGAACTGTCCCAGGTTATCCTGCCTTTCTCGGGTGCTGCTAGCGGAGGCGATTTTCATGTCCTGTATCTGGAAATTATGCTGCTGGACACGTGCCAAGCGGTTTCGCGGCTCAGCGCCTGCTCTTGGCAGTCGATTCCAGACAGGAGTCGAGGTTGCGGCGGGAGGTCTCGGTGCGCTTGGCGATGCTCGGCGGATGGCATGAAATTGTCTCACAGCAGTGGAGTAGAAGAGATAGGTTGCGGCAAGCGCGGAGGTGTCGGGAGTTCCCCGGCGCGAATGGGCTGGTGCCGCCTTCGTCTCGTCCCGGCTCAGGCCGTGGGCGAGGGCGGGCAGGGGCTGAGCTTATGGGCGAGCTTGCCGTGGAAGAGCCAGCGGCCGAGGGCGGGCATCAGGAGCATCGCGCCGAGCATGTTGAAGAAAAAGAGGAAGCTGAGCAGGATGCCCATGTCGGCCTGGAACTTCAGGGCGGAGAAGGCCCAGGTGCCGACGCCGACCGCCAGCGCGCTGCCGGTGAACATCACCGACGTGCCCATCGTGGCGAAGGCGAAGCACAGGGCGTCCTCGAAGCTCTCGCCCTCCTCGAGCCGTTCCTGGATGGCGGAGAAAAGGTAGATGCCGTAGTCCACGCCGATGCCGACGCCGAGGGCGATGACGGGCAGCGTGGAGGTCTTCAGGCCGATGTTGAGGTAGTATTTCAGGGCGTAGCCGAGGTAGGAGACAACGACGAGCGGCACGATGACGCACAGCGCCCCGCGCCAGGAGCGGAACGAGACGAGGCAGAGCACGATGACGGCGGCATAGACCCACATGACCATCGGGTTCTGCGCGGCCGACACGACCTCGTTGGTGGCGGCCATGACGCCGACGTTGCCGGTGGCGAGTTGGAACTTGGCGCGCTCCGTGCCGTGGGCGGCGCGGAATTCCTTCACGGCGGCGACGACGCGCTTGATGGTCTCGGCCTTGTGGTCGCGGAGGTAGATCATCACGGGGATGACGCTGCCGTCGTCGTTGAGCAGGCCGGTGGCGGTCTCGACGGGGGAGACGGACTGGGCGAGCATGGCGGGGTTGCGCGGGATGATGCGCCACTTGAGGCTGCCCTCGTTCCAGCCGGCATTGATGGTTTTGGCGAGGTCGGCGAGGGACATCGTGGACTGGACACCCTCGATGTTGCGCATGTGCCAGCCGAAGCGGTCCACCAGCGCCATGATGTCGTGATCGATGACGCCGTTGGGCACGGTTTCGACGAGGACGGTGATGACGTCCACGCCGATGCTGAACTCCCGGGTGACGACGGCGGTGTCCTTGTTGTAGCGGGAGTCCTGCCGGAGCTCGGGCACGCCCGCATGGAGGTCGCCGATCTTGACCTGCGAGGACTTGACCCAGCCGAACACCAGCAGGGCGAGGGAGACGGCGATGATGACAATCGAGCTGACGGGGCCGGTGGTGAAGTTGGTCAGGCGGCGCCACCAGGGCTGCAGGGCGAAGCGGCGAAAATTCACGCGCTTGCGGAAGCCCGGGCTCATCCTCGTGTAGGAGACCAGCACCGGGAGGAGGAAGCGGTCGGTGAAGATGATGAGGAACACGCCGAGGCTGGCCGTGATGGCGAGTTCCTGGATGGTCGGCACGGCGACCAGGTAGATGGTGCTGAAGCCGACGGTGCCAGTCAGGATGGCCACGCAGCCCGGGACAAAGAGGTTGCTGAACGAGGCGCGGGCGGCGGCGGGCTCGTCCTTGCCCATGTTGACCTCATAGCGGAACGAGCGGAGCATCTGCGTGGCGTGGCTCAGCGCGATGGCGAAGATGAGGAACGGCACGAGGATGGAGAGCGGATCGATGCCGAAGCCGAGGAGGTTGAGGATGCCGAATTGCCAGACCACGGCGCAGAACGAGGTGAGCAGCGGCAGCACCGTGAGCATGAGCGACTGCGAGAAGTAGTAGAGCAGGACCGCCGAGATCACGAGGGCGATGCCGAAGAAGACCAGCACGCCCTTGGCCCCGTCGGTGATGTCGCCGATGACCTTGGCGAAGCCGATGATGTGGATGCTGATGTCGGCGGTCTGGTATTTGGCGCGGATGTTCTTCTCCAGCGCGGCCGCCACCTGCGCGTAATCGAGGCGCTTCCCGGTGGCAGGATCGACCTCCAGCAGCGAGGCGATGACGGCGGCTCCGGTGAAATCGTTGGCCACGAGCATGCCGACGCGCCCGGACTTGATGACGTTCTGGCGGACGCGCTCCAGGCCGGCGGCGTCGGGCGTGAAGTCCGCCGGGATGACATTGCCCCCCGCCAGGCCGTCCTCGACGACCTCGAGGTAGCGGACGTTGGGCGTGTAGATGGACGTGACCTGGGCCCGGTCCACCCCCGGCAGGTAGTAGGTCTCGTCGGTGACGGCCTTGAGGGTTTTGAAAAACTCCGGAGTGAAGATGTCGCCGTGCTTCGCGACGAGGGCGATGACCACGCGGTTGGCGCCGCCGAACTGGGTGCGGTGCTTCTTGAAGGTCTCGATGTATTCGTGCCCCGTGGGCAGCTGTTTGTCGAAGCTGGCGTCGATGCGGGTCTTCGAGGCAAACCAGCCCAGCACGACGGTGATGGCCACGAACACCGCCAGCGTGACCGGGCGGTAGCGGAAGACGAGTTCCTCGAGGCGCTTGATCATGGGGCTGGGATTGGCATCGCGAGCCAGGCCAAGCCGGGCGTGGCGATCCAGATGGATTGCTTCGTCGCTCCGCTCCTCGCAATGACGGGTTTGGGTGTCATTGGGTGGGAAGAGACACTCGAATTGCACCGGCCTCGCCGACGGTGAGCAACGCGCCGTCACCGGCATCGATCACGGCGGCGACGCTGGTGCCGAAGTCGGCGGGTTTCCAATGGGTGAAGGTGACGCCGGCGTCGCGGCTCAGGAAGAAGTTGCCACCCTGGCCGGCGAGCACGACCACGCCGGCGGCGAGGCGGGTGCCACCCAGAATGAGCACCTGCACGGGGTTGTTTTCCTCGGTCCATTCCGCGCCTCGGTCATCCGAGCGCAGGATGTGGCCGCGCAAGCCATAGACCAAGACGCGGCCGTCATCGAGGGGCAGCGCGCCGAAGAAGGAGCCGTCATAGGGCACCTCGGACCTGGTCCATTGCTTGCCGCCATCGCGGGAGACGAGCAGCAAGCCGCCTTCGCCAGCCAGATAGAGCGTGCCGTCGGCACCGGCGGTCAGGCGGTTGTAGTGCACCTCGTCGGCGGAGGGGTGCGCCGCCGTCCAGGTCCTGCCGCCGTCGGCCGTGGCCATGAATTTGCCATACGCCCCGACCGCGAAGCCGTGCTGGGCGTCGCGGAAAAGCACGTCGAGATAAACGGTCTCGAGGTCCTTGCCGTTGTCCTGGTGCTGCCAGGTCAGCCCGCCATCGGTGGTGGCGAGGATAGTGCCATCGTGGCCGACGGCCCAGCCGTGCCGGGCATCGGCGAACGAGACACCGGTCAACAGTGCCTGGGTGGGCGTGAGGCTTTGGGTCCAGGTGCGGCCTTGATCAGCCGAGCGCAACACATGGCCGCGGTCGCCGACCGCGACCAAGGTGTCGCCGGCCCGGGTGACGGCCAGCAGGAGCGACTTGGGGGCGAGGGGCGCCAGTTCGGAGGATTCGGCGGCAGGGGCGCGGCAGGCAGCCAGCAAGACGAGCAACAGGGCAAACCAACGCGCTGCCATCCTGAACAAAGGGAAGGATCCAGCCGGGGTCTTGCTGGCGATCATGCAGCTGGATTCTTCGCTTCGCTCAGAATGACAGGCAAGACAAAGCATGGAGCTGGCGCAAAAAAGGGCGGCCGTTGCGGGCCGCCCTCGGATTGAATCATCTCAGCGGACGCCTTCCTGGCGCAGGGTGGAAGGCGTGTAGTCCTGCGGGGTGCGGACGAGGCTGAAGTCATACATCTTCCCCTCGTTATCCAGGCCGATGGCGAGATAGCGGCCGGCGAGCAGATCGGTGTGGACCTCGAGCGTGCTCCAGAAGGTCAGGGCGTCGTAGTAGTTGATGCAATGCGCCTCGGAGACGCGCCAGAGCTGGCCGCGGCCGTCATACTGGTCCACGGCGAGGATCTGCCAGCTGTCCTCGTCCACGTAGAAGGTGCGGCGGGAGTAAACGTGGCTGGTGCCGGCCTTGAGGGTGGCGTCCACGACCCACACGCGGTGCAGCTCGTAGCGGGTGAGGCCCTGGTTGATGTGCAGCGGAGTGAGGATGTCCTTATACTTCAGGGAGCCGCTGTGCAGCTTGTAGCTGTTGTAGGGGACATACATTTCCTTTTTGCCGACGAGCTTCCAGTCGTAGCGGTCGGGCGCGCCGTTGAACATGTCGAACTGGTCGGAGGTGCGCATGCCGTCGGCGGCGGTGCCGGGATTGTCGTAGGCGACATTCGGGGCGCGGCGGACGCGGCGCTGGCCGGTGTTGTAGAGCCAGGCGCGGCGGGGCTCCTTCACCTGGTCCATGGTCTCGTGCACGACGAGGATGGAGCCGGCGAGGCGGGCGGGCGCGGTGACGGCCTGCTTGAAGTAGATGAGGACGTTGTCCAGGTCCTTCTCGGTGATGCCCTCGCGGACATAGTTGAAGAGGAACTCGTCGTCGAAATCCACGAGGTTGTAGCTGCCGTTGCGCTGCGGGGCGGCCTGGCTGATGTGGCGGCTGGCGGCGACGCCGCGGTAGCGGGTCAGGTGGTTCCAGATGACCTCCAGTCCGTTCTGCGGGATGGGGAAGGGCGTGCCGATGACAGAGCCGGTGATGCCGTTGCCGCCCTCGGTGAGCGCGGCGGTGGTGGCGTTGGCCTTGGTGGCGTCGTAGATGCGCTGCGGGTTCGAGGCGCTGCGGTGCGAGGCATAGATCGGCATCGAGTAGCCGGCGTAGGCCTTGAGCAGGGCGAGGTGGCCCGCGCTGAGCTTGTCGGCATACTGGTCGGCATTGGCGCCGGTGATGGTGAACTTCACGGCATCGTCCGCAAACGGGTCGGGGTGGTGCTGGCCGGGCTGGTAGCCGGCCGGGGCGGTGGTGATGCCGCCGTTCCAGGCCGGGATGGAGCCGTCGGCGTTGCCGGCTTTCTCGCCCCCGAGCGGGGTGAGGTCGTTGCCGAGGCGGCTGGCGTCGGCGGCGGAGATGCCGGCCTGCGCCACCAGGGAAGCCAGCAGACCGAGGGCAATGGTCAGAAGGGATTTCGTGTTCATTGGATGGAGAGGTCTCGGGTTAGAACGAATACTTCAGGTTGCAGGACACGTAATCGCGGTCGCCGAGCAAATTGTAGCGCCCGGCGCCAAAGAAGTTCACGTAGCGCAGGTCGAGCGCCCAGGCGTTCTGGAAGGTGAACTCGGCGCCGACAGTGAGCGACTTGCGGCCGTGGAGGAAATTGCCCAGCGGGAGCGGGGTGTTGCCGCCGACATCGTGCGAATAAACCAGCAGGGGCGACACGTTCACGCCGCGGAAGGCGTTGTTGTAGTCGAGGCGGCCGACCACCTGGTAGCCCCAGGAGAAGTCATCGGCGAAGGCCGAAGCGGGTTCTGAGAGCGGGGCGATGTTGGACGCGTTGCTGCCGGAATTGGTCATGTAGGTGAGGTCGCCGCCGACAAAGGTGCCGGGGCCGTCGAAGCGCAGGGTGCCCTTGGCCGGGAGGTCCACGCTGACAAACCCGGCCTCGGCGAGCAGGGTGGTCTGGTCGGCGCCGAAGAAGCCGCGCATGACCTTGGTGGCGGTCATCTGGCCGGTCCATACCTTGACGCGGCGGAAGCCGGGGATGTAGGTGTTGAGCGCGTAGGCACCGAGCTGGTTGTTGCCGGCGAACCGCGCACTGAGCGGCGAGAGGGCGGCGAAGAGCAGCTCCACGTCGTCAATCTGCACCGGCTGGCTGCTGCGGTAGCTCAGCTCGCCCTGCAGGGCGATGCCGTTGAGGCTGGTGTTGAAGCTGGCGCCCACGAGGTGGATGTCCTCGGGGAACTCGATGAGGTAGCGGCCGGTGGCGGCGGCCACGAGCAGCTCGCGCTGGGCGATCTGGCCGGAGACGCCTGCGACGGTGGGCAACAGGGGCAGGAGAGCCGCCGGCACAGCGGAGGTGGGCACGGCTCCGAGCGAGGCGCCAATCAGCAGCTGCAGGGCGGTGGCGGGCGGCAGGCTGACCGAGGTGGCGGCCGGAACGAGACCAGCCATGAAGGTGGCATTGGCCCCGAGGATTGCGCCGGTGTCCGAGCCGACGAGCGCGGTGTTGACCGGGACGGTCGGCGTGTTGGCCGAGATCACCGGCAGCCGGCTGTGATAGTTCATGTAGAACAAGCCGAATTCCGTGTCGGCCAGGCCGTGCGCCAGCCAGCGGAGGTTGAGACCGTATTGGCCGCCGGTGCCGGGCTCCCGGTCGGCGCCGCGGGAGATGGCCCCGAGGGTGGAGGAGTCAGCGATGGCGCCGAAGCCGAGATACACCTTCTTGCCGCCCTTGGCGACAAAGTCGTTCGTGCTGAAGTAAGTGCCGGGGGGATCGACGCGGGTGCGCTCCCAGTCGAGCAGGACAAAGGCCTCGAGGCTGAGCTCCTCGGTCATGTTCAGCGAACCGGATACCATCATGAGCGGCCGGAGCGCCTCCTTGAGCTCGGAGCCGGGGGTGCGGAGCTTGGCGACGTCGATCGGGTTGATGGAATTGACGCCGTTGGGGATGAAGGTGCTTTCGCCCCAGCTCAGCACCTGCCGGCCCACGCGGATTGTGGCGGGCATGCCGGCGACGGTCTCGTTGAAATAGACGTAGGCATCGAGCAGCTCGGCGCCCTGGGCGACGATCTTGCTGGCCTCGTCACTGAGCGGCGTGCGGTCGCGCTGGCCGTTGGAGTTGACGAGATCGTTGAAGTAAAATCCGCGGACAAAGACGCCGCTGTTCTGGTATTTGATGAACAGGTCGTGATTCGCCTTGGCGAGAAAGGAGACCATGCCGCTCCGGTAGTTCAGGTTGCCGTCGTCCGCGTTGACGGAGCGCTGCAGGCCGCCGGCGGAGAGGCCGTATAAGTCGCGGTCCGCATCCTTCATGCGGTAGAGGCCGCCGACGGAGATGGTGGTGTCGAAGCTGCCCTTCGCTCCGGCGAAATCGAAGAGGAAGGCCTGGGCGGCCGGAGCGACACCGAGGGCAAGGACGAGGCCGGCGACAATCTGCGGACGCAGACTGGGAGGTATGGCAATGCGGAGGTTCATAATACGGGTTACTCGGAACGTCTCACAGAGACGTGATTGGGGTAGGTGGTGAACAAGCCTAAGCTTGGAGTTTGCTCGCGGCATAAAGCTGGCTTTTGCCGACGACAGCAAGTGCTAAACCGCAGTCTGGCAGGAGCTTCTTTTTGGATTAGGTTTTTGACGCCTGCCGCAAATGCGCAACTTTGGCCGCCATGGACGCGGCGACGCACATCCACATCAAGGGAGCCCGGGAGCACAATCTCCAGAACCTGGAGCTGCGCATCCCGCGCGGCAAACTGGTCGTGCTCACCGGCCCCAGCGGCTCGGGGAAGTCCTCGCTGGCCTTCGACACCATCTATGCCGAGGGCTACCGGAAATACATGGAAAGCCTCTCGGCCTCCGCGCGGCAGGTGCTGGAGCAGCTCAAGCGGCCCGATGTCGATTTCATCCACGGCCTGTCACCGGTGCTGGCGATCGAGCAGCGCAGCAGCGGGGGCTCGCCCCGCAGCACCGTGGCCACCGTCACCGAGGTGGCGGACTATGCGCGGCTGTTGTGGGCGGTCTGCGGCGAACAGCGCTGCCCCAAGGATGGAGGGCGCGTAGAGAAGCGCTCCCTCGACGACTGCCTCAACCAGCTTTATCGCGAGGCTCCCGGGGAACGCGCCATCATCCTGGCACCCTGGATGAAGGCCAAGCCCTCCGTGCTGCGCGACGAATTGCCGCGGCTCAGGCAGCGGGGATTCCAACGCGTGCGGCTGGCCGGGGAGATCAGGTCGCTCGAGGATCCGAAGCTCGTGCCGAACGGGGCGGAGGAGATCACGGTGGAACTGGTGGTGGACCGCGTGCAGGTCACGGCCGAGCAGCGCAGCCGGCTGGCGGACTCGCTGGAGCTGGCCTTCCGCGAGGGGCGGAACCGGGCCAGCGTGCTCGCGCAGAAAACCCCCGACGCACCCTGGCGCGAGATTCACCTGAGCCAGAGCCTGAGCTGCGTGACCTGCGGCGACGTGTTCGAGCCGCTGACGCCGCGGTATTTCTCCTTCAATCACGCCGAGGGCGCTTGCGAGACCTGCGGCGGCCTCGGCCGGCAGATGACGTTCAGCGAGGAGCTGATCGTGCCCAAAACCGAGAAATCCGTGCGCGAGGGGGCCATCAAGCCCTGGCGCATCGGCGGGCGGAACCTCATCATCCGCCACAGCTCCATCCTCAAGCAGCTGGCCGAGCAACTACCCTTCGATGCCGACATCCCGTGGCAGGACCTGCCGGCGGAGACGCGCCACATCCTGCTGCACGGCGCCGGGGAGCGGTTGTTCAGTTTCCGGGTGCGCAAGACCCAGAAGGCCGAGGCGAAGACGTTTCCCGGCGTGATCGCGCTGCTCGATGCCGGCCGGCGCGAATCGCGCAGTGACGGCTACCGCGCGCGGCTCGCCACGTTCATGGCGAGCGGCGACTGCCCCTCCTGCCACGGGCAGCGGCTCAACGCCCGCAGCCTCGCGGTTCGTGTGGGGGCGTCCCTTGCGGATGCCCGGGCGTTGTCCAGCAACGCCCCAATAGGGGTCAATTTCGCGGCCTTCCTGGCGTTCGATATCCGGCGCGCGCTGGAGTTCATGCAGAGTCTGCGGCCGATCCTGCCCGCGACCGACGCCGTGCGCGAGGTGCTGGAGGGCGTGACGCAGCGGCTGCATTTCCTCAGTGAGACCGGCCTGGGTTACCTGACCCTCGACCGCGAATTCCCCACGCTTTCCGGCGGCGAGGCCCAGCGCGTCCGACTGGCGACGCAGCTCGGCATGGGGCTGGTTGGCGTGATCTACGTGCTCGACGAACCGAGCATCGGCCTGCATCCGCACGACAACCAGCGCCTCCTGGCCACGCTCCGGGAGCTGCGCGACCGCGGGAACACGGTGCTGGTGGTCGAGCACGACGCCGACACCATGCGCATCGCCGATGAGCTGATCGAACTCGGGCCCGGCGCCGGCACCGAGGGCGGGCGGATACTCTTCCACGGCACCCCGGCGGCTTGCGCGCTGCTGCCGGCTGCCTCCTCGCGAACCGGGGCCTACCTTGGCGGCAAGCTTGGCGTCGTGAAGGACGGCAAGGCGCGCCGGCCGGACGACCGCTGGTTGTCGGTCAAGGGTGCCAGCGAACACAACCTGAAGGGCGTGGACGCGCATTTTCCCGTGGGCCTGCTGACCTGCGTCACAGGCGTGTCCGGCTCGGGCAAGAGTTCGCTCGTGAATGACATCCTCGCCACGGCCGCGGCGCGGAAACTCAACGGCGCGAAGGCCCTGCCGGGCCGGCACCGCAGCCTGGCCGGGTTCGAGCATTTCGAGAAGGCGGTCGTGATGGATCAGGAGCCCATCGGGCGGAGCCCCCGCTCGAACCCCGCGAGCTATGTCGGCCTGCTGGACTTGCTGCGCGACTTGTTCGCCAAGCTGCCGCTCGCCAAGGTGCGCGGCTACAAGGCGAACCGCTTCAGCTTCAATGTGCGCGGCGGGCGCTGCGAGCGCTGCCAGGGCGACGGCCAGATCAAGCTGGACATGCAATTCATGGCCGACGCCTACATCCCGTGCCCGAGTTGCGACGGCCGGCGCTTCAACCGCGAGACGCTCGAGGTGCGCTTTCACGGCCAGAGCATCGCCGACGTGCTGGCACTGACCGTGGCGGAGGCCATGACGCTGTTCCGCGCCGTGCCCCGCATCATGGAAAAGCTGGCGACCCTGGAGGCCGTCGGTCTCGGCTATCTGCAGCTCGGCCAGTCCGCCACGACCCTGTCGGGTGGCGAGGCCCAGCGGATCAAGCTGTCGCTGGAGCTCAGCAAGCGTGAGCAGGGGACGACCCTCTACATCCTCGACGAACCGACCACCGGCCTGCACTGGACGGATATCCAACGGCTGATGGACCTGCTCTTCAAGCTGCGTGATTCCGGCAACACCCTGGTCGTCATCGAGCACAACCTGGACGTCATCCGGCTGGCCGACTGGGTCATCGACCTCGGCCCCGGCGGCGGCCCGGACGGCGGCGAGATTGTTTACGCCGGGCCGGTGGATGGATTGATGAAGGAATCCCGCTCGCTGACGGGCCGGGCACTCATGGAGTAGGGGCTTTGTTTCCAGCCGGCGCGGCGGGGGCTGGAAAGCGAGTGCCCAATCAAAAATCCCTGCAACTATCGGCAACGGGCCGGTGTGCTTGGGGTATCGCCAGAGCCACCAACCCGATCCCCATGAAAAATCCCGTTCGCTTCACCCTTGCCGCCGCGACCCTGTCGCTGGCGTTGGTCACGATTACTTCCGCTTCCGAAATCGAAACCGGTGCCATTGACATCGGCCAGTTGATGCCCGCCGCGAAGGGGCAGTTCGTCGAGATCAACCTTTCGCCGGCCATGCTCAAGTTTGCGGCCCGCATCGCGGCCCGCCAGGAGCCCGAGACGGCCGAGCTCATCCGCAACCTCAAGAGCATCCGCGTCAATGTCGTCGGCCTCGACGACTCCAACCGCTCCGCCACGATCGAGAAGATCGAGGGCGTCCGCCGCAAGCTTGAGACCCAGGGCTGGACCAAGATGGTCACCGTCCGGGAGAAGAACGACGGCGACAATGTCGATGTCCACGTGATGCAGCGCGGCGAGGAGGCCATCGACGGACTGGTCGTCACCGTGCTCGACAAGAAGGGCGAGGCCGTCTTCGTGAACATCGTCGGCAACATCAATGCCGACCAGATCGCGCAGATCGCCGAGAAGTTTGACCTCGAGCCCCTGCGCAAGGTGCACCTGAAGATCGAGGGGCGGAAGAAGAAAGAAGTCTGATTCCTTGTAGGGGCGTGCCTTGCGCACGCCCGGCCGGACTAGCCCCGCCCCTCATTCGCAAATTCATTCCCATGAATCCCGCGCCCCAAGCCGCTCCCGCCACCCGCCGCCGTGTCTGGCCGTGGGTGGTCTTCGGTGCCGGACTCTGCCTCGCGCCGTTCCTGCTCCTCGGCCTCGCCGCCGTCAGCTACCTGACGCTCGACCGCGATGTGCGGATGCTGCGCAATCACGTCATGGAAGCCACCGACACCGCCTGGGACACCAAGGTCCAGATGAGTGTCGGCCGCCTGACGCTCGGTGCGATCGGGCAGGGGCTGCGCCTCGTCGATCACAAGGACATGGCCGATGCCCGCCTGGCCCTGCGCTCCGTGAAGCAGGCCAGCGTCGGCGTCTACGAGCGCCGTGCCGGCGGCAACGATTGGTCCCGCGAGCAGCTATTTGCCGCAACGGACCGTGCCATGCGGAACCGCGGCTGGACCCGCATGGTGGGTGTCGCGGACCGGCAGGAAACCGTCTTGGTTTACGTGCAGGACGATCCGGATGCGGAAGAGCCATTCGACATCTGCGTCGCCGTGGTCAACGGGAAGGAAATGGTCGTGGTCTCGACGACGATCGATGCCACGGCCTTGGGCGACCTGGTCGCCCGACACACCGGCGATGAAGTGAAGCGGCGCCTGCGCTCCGCGAAGTTCAGGCTCTGAGGTGGAACCCGCGCTCCGCGCGGGTTTGGGAGGATGCAGGACGACTCGCCACCTTGATATTCGCCCCGTTCCGTGCAATTCGTGGCGGCGATGCCTCGCCTGCCGCTCATCGTCACGACCCCGGCTCTGCCGACTGTCGTCCACCTCGACGCCGACGCGTTTTTTGTGTCGTGCGAGTTGTCGATGAACCCGCAGTTGCGCGGCACCAAGTGCGCCGTCGGCGGACGGGAGCGCGGCATCATTTCCTCGGCCAGCTACGAGGCCCGCGCCTGCGGGGTTTACACGCCGATGGCGACCAAGCACGCGCTCAAGGTCTGTCCCGACCTGATCCTGCTGCCGCACACCTCCGGCATCTACAGCAAGAAGTCCCGGGAGATGTTTGAGCTGTGCGAGACGATCACGCCCATCGTGCAGCGCAACTCGATCGACGAGGGCTATCTCGACCTGGGGCCATGCGGCTTCAGGTCGACGGCCGAAATCGAGCACCGCATCCGCGCCCTGCAGCAGCGCATCTGGGACGATCTGCAGATACCGACTTCCTTTGGCATCGCGGCCAACAAGCTGGTGTCCGCCATCGCCAGCAAGGCCCGCAAGCCCCGCGGCTTCACGGTGGTGCCGCCGGGGGAGGAGGCCGCCTTTCTCGCCCCCCTGAAGATCAGCGTGATCCCCGGCGTCGGCCTAAAGAGCGAGGAACGGCTGGCCGCGCAGGGCATCCGGTTGGTCAGCGACCTGTTCACGCGCACGGAGTCCGAGTTGAAGGCCCTGTTCGGCAGCGGCTGGCAGGAGATGCTGGCCATGGCCCGCGGCGAGGACGACCGGCCGGTGCACACCGACCACGAGGACGCAAAGTCCTATTCGGTGCAGGAGACCTTCGGCGAGGATATCCGCGATTTCGCGGAGATTGAGCGCATCGCCAAGGGCATGATCGATGAATTGATGCCCGCCATCCGTGCCGACGGGAAGCGGGTGAAAACGATGACCGTGAAGGTGCGCTATCCTGGCATGGAGAACAGCACGGCGGGCCGCAGCCTGGCCGAGGCCACCGACCTCGAAGCGCCATTCTATCCCCTGGTGCAACCGCTGCTGAAGGCCGCCTGGACGCAAAGGCGGCCCTTGCGGCTGGTCAGCGTGCGGTTTTCCGGCGTCGAGACCCAGGGCGCCCAGCTCGAGATGTTCGGCCAGACCGACGAGAAGAAACGCCGGCTGGCGGCGGTCTTGGACAAGCTGAACGGCAAGGGCAAAAAGGGCGCCGTCCGCCACGGTCATCAGTTGGGAAAATAATGCGGCCGTCTGTCATTCTGAGCGAAGCGAAGAATCCATTTGGAATCCTCGCAGCTCTGTGGATGCTTCGCTCCGCTCAGCATGACACGCCTCGAAGACAACTCGCAAATTGACCAGCGCATCGCCGCCGCCAAGCGGGCCGTTCTCGCCGAGACTGTGCTGATGCACCGGGAATTCGGCCACGCCACGCCCGTCATCAAGCACGACGGCACCAAGGTGACGCCCGTGGACATCGCCATCTCGCAGCATCTGCAGGAGGCGATCACCCAGGCGTTCCCCGCCGACCAGTTCTTCAGCGAGGAGCTGGCGCCGACAGCCGAGCCCGTGCCGGTCACCTCGCGTTTCTGCTGGGTGTGCGACCCGATCGACGGCACCAACAACTACGCCAACGGCATCATCTACTGCGCCATCTCGCTTGCCCTGTTGGAAAACGGCACGCCGGTCTATGGTATCGTTTACGACATGGCGCGGCGCGTCCTCATCCACGGCGGCCCCGGGCGCGGCGTCTGGGACGGCGACAAGCCGGTCCGGGCAAAACCGGAGGCGCCGAACGGCCACAGCCTGATCGGCTTTCACTCGCCGGTGGAGAAGGTCCACGCGATGGAAGGCAAGAAACTCATCGAAAACTTCAAGATCCGCGGCCTCGGCAGCAGCACACTGCACCTGGCTTATGCCGCCATCGGGCTGCTCGACGGGGTGGTGGACCACAACAACAAGGTGTGGGACATCGCCGCCGCCTGTGCCCTCTGCGCCGAGGCCGGCGTCGAGATTCACTACCTCGAGAACCCGCCGTTCCCGATGACGGAGTTCACCCTGAAGGCGAAGCGCATCCAGTATGCCGCCGGCAATCCGGCGATGGTGGCGAAGCTGCGCGAGGTGGTGGGGCGTCAGACCTGATACGTCTGCAATGGCACCGGGTCGAGGACCTTGGCGTGCGGGAGCTTGGCCTGGAGTTGCTCCAGAAACCAGGCGCGGGCCGGCGGGTCGCCGTGGGTGAGGACAATGGAACGGGCCTGGGTTTTCACGGCGAAATCGAGCAACTCGTCGCGCGTGGCGTGGCCGCTGAACTCGAAGCGCTCGATATTGGCGCGGACGCGGGTCTTCACGTTGACGGCGTCGAAGAGAAACTGGTCGCCGTTGTTCGCCGCGAGGAGCTGGCCGCCGGGGGTATCGGGGTCGCAATAGCCCACGAAGAGGATGCTGTGTTTGGCGCTGCCCAGCAGGCAGGACGCGATGGTGTAGGATGGCGTGTTCTCCGCCACCATGCCCGCGCTGACCACATAGATGCCCTGAAGCGGCGGCTCCTTGCCGGGCTTCAGGTCGCGGGGGGATTTCCTGACCTTGAGCTCCTTAAGGATGCTGCGGGTGAAGTGGACGAGCCCGGTCTTCTTGGTGATCTGGTCGAAGTAGTCGGCGAGGTCCATGCCGAGGCCGGAGACGAAGATGGGGCACTCGGCGAGGCGGTTGAATTTCCGGGCATCGTGCAGGATGGCCATGATCTCCTGCATGCGGCCGAGGGCGAAGACGGGGATGAGCACCGAGCCGCCGCGCTGGAGCGTGGCGTTGATGGTCTCGACGAGGCGGATCATCTCCTTGGAGCGGGTGATGCCCGGGGGCTTCTCGGTGGCGCCGTGGGTCGTCTCGGTGACGAGGGTGTCGAACTTGCCGGTCGGAAACTTGGCGCCGGGCAGGATGCGCTGCACCTGGAAGTGGACGTCGCCGGTGAAGAAGATGCGCCGGTGCTTGTGGTGGATCTCGACGCCGGCGGCGCCGGGAATGTGGCCGGCGGGATGGAAGGTGAACTCGATCTCGTCGCGGGCGCCGGCAAACTTCTTGGGACTGTTGAAGGCGAGGGGATACATCCGCGGGGCGCAGCGGTCGATCTCCTCGTGGGTGAAGAGCGGATAGTCGGGGATGTCCTTATCCTCCTTCTCGCGCAGCATGACGTTGGCGGAGTTGTGCAGCATGCGCTCGATCAGCATGTGACTGGGCTGCGTCATGACCACCGGGGTGTTCGGGAAGGCGCGCATCAGCAGCGGCAGCGACCCGATGTGATCGAGGTGGCAGTGCGTGATGAGGATGAGGTCGAGCTTCACCCCCTGCAGCGGGCGGAGGTTGGGGGCGGCGACGCGACCGACTTTCTTGGGATGGAGGCCGCTGTCGATGACGAGGTGGAAATCACCGAGCTGGACGTAGAGCGAGTTGGCGCCGATGCCGCCATTCGCGTTGAGATCAATGAGCTTCATTAAGTAGGGGCCAGTCAGCCGCCGGGAATCTCCATGTCAAACGCTGGTATGCGGACAAAGATGCGCCGCCCCTGGTCGTCGAGGCCGTGGAAGCTGCCCGCCACCCGTCCGTTGCAGGCGGTCACGTGATAACTGTTGTAGGAGAACTGCTCGCCGGGAGCCAGGGCGGGAGTCTGACCGACAATCTTGTCGCCCTCGACCACGAGGCTAGTGCCGTCGGCGTGCTCGATGACCCACTTGCGCCCCAGCAGGGTGACCGGGCGCGCCGACTCGTTGTGGATGGTCAGGTAATAGACAAAGGCGTGCGGCTGCTCCGGCGGCAGGTTGCCACCGTGGTGGTAAATCAGCTTGTCCAAAGTGACGCGCAGGCCGGGCAGTTCGAGCGGTTCGGGCATGCGGCTTTCAGCTGAACCGCGAAGAGCGCGAAGGGCACGCAGAAAAACACCGGATTTATCCGGCCATAACCCGGGTTTCGGCTTGCCGCCATGGGGCCCGGATTCAGAACGGCGGCATGGAAAAGCTCGCGCTCCTTTCGGTGAGTGACAAACGCGGCCTCGTGGAATTTGCCACGGCCCTCGTCAACCAGCACGGCTACCGCCTGCTGTCCACGGGTGGCACGGCCAGGCTGCTGGCCGACGCCCGGCTGCCTGTGACCGAGGTCGGCGCGCACACCGGCTTCCCCGAAATGATGGAGGGTCGCGTGAAGACGCTGCATCCGAAGATCCACGGCGGCCTGCTTTGCCGTCGCGACAAGGCCGACCATCTCGCGGCGGCGAAGCAGCACGGCATCGCTCTTATCGACCTCGTGGTGGTGAACCTTTATCCGTTCGAGCAGACCGTCGCGAAACCGCACGTGGAGTTTGCGGAGGCCATCGAGAACATCGACATCGGCGGCCCGTCCATGCTGCGCAGCGCGGCGAAGAACCATGAAAGCGTCACCGTGGTGTGCGATCCGGCGGATTACGGTCTCGTGCTCGCGGCCTTGGCCGAACCGGCCAAGCTGGGCACCCTCCGCCGCAAGCTCGCCCTCAAGGTCTTCCAGCGCACCGGCGCCTACGACACGGCCATCGCCAAATATCTCGAGGGTCAGCAGGCCGAGCCCGACCTGGAGGCGCTCAGCGGCTTCCCTTCAACTTTCAGCTTGTCGCTCAAGAAGGCCCAGAGCCTGCGCTACGGTGAGAACCCGCATCAGCAGGCCGCCCTCTACGGCACCTTTCACGAGCACTTCCAGCAACTGCAGGGCAAGGAGCTCAGTTATAACAACATTTTGGACATCACCTCGGCGACGCACCTGATCGGCGAGTTCGAGCGCCCGACGGTCGCCATCCTGAAGCACACCAATCCCTGTGGCGTCGGGAGCGCCGACACGCTGATCGAAGCCTGGCACAAGGCCTACGCCACGGACAGGCAGGCTCCGTTCGGCGGCATCATCATCGTCAACCAGACCCTCGGCCTGGACCTCGCCGAGCAAATCAAGGACATCTTCACGGAAGTCATCATCGCCCCGCGTTTCTCGGAGGAGGCCCTGGCCATTTTCTCCAAGAAAAAGAACCTGCGGCTGATGATTGCCAAGGAGGGCCTCGGGGCCGACGCCCTGCAGGAGGTGCGCTCCGTCGTCGGCGGCGTGCTCGTGCAGGACCGCGACCGCGCCATGGAAAAGCCCGCCGGCTGGAAAGTCGTCACCAAGCGCCAGCCGAGCCCGGAGGAGACGGCCGCCATGCTGTTCGGCTGGAAAGTCGGCAAGCACGTGAAATCCAACGCCATCGTCTATTGCCGCGGCGAGCAGACGCTCGGCATCGGGGCCGGCCAGATGGCCCGCGTGGACAGCTCGCGCATCGCCGTCTGGAAGGCCGGCGAGGCCAAGCTGGATCTGAAGGGCTCCGTCGTGGCCAGCGAGGCGCTGTTCCCGTTTGCCGACGGCCTGCTGGCCGCAGCCGATGCCGGCGCGACCAGTGCCATCCAGCCCGGCGGTTCGGTGCGCGACGAGGAGGTCATCCAGGCGGCTGATGAACGCGGTATGGCGATGGTCTTTACTGGCGTCCGGCACTTCAAACACTAGCCTGTCGCCATGAAATTCCGCGCCGCCTATTTGCTTTTGTTGGCCGCCTCGCTGCTCCTGCTCTCCGGTTGCTACACGGTGCCGGAGACCGGGCGCAGTTCCTTCATCATCCCGATCGGGGACGACGTGGCTCTCGGCACGGCGGCCTTTGCGGATATCAAGGCCAAGGAAAAAATCTCCACCGACCCCGCCGCCAACGAGCGGGTGCGACGCATCGGCCAGCGCATCGCCGCCGCCGTCGGTGACGCGCTGCCGGGAGCGAAATGGGAGTTTGTCGTTTTCGATGCGCCGGAGACCGTCAACGCCTTTGCCCTGCCCGGGGGCAAGGTCGGCATCTACACCGGCCTGCTCAAGCTGGCCGATTCGGATGACGAAATTGCCATCGTGATGGGCCACGAAATCGGGCATGTGACCGCCCGGCACGGGGCCGAGCGCATGTCCCAAGGCCTGATGGTCGCGGTCGGCGGGGTCATTCTCGATTCCGCGACCTCGGGGAAGAAGAACCACGACCTGCTGCTGGCGGGCTACGGGCTGGCCTCGACCGGCGGCATCCTGGCGTTCTCTCGCAAGCATGAGAGCGAGTCCGACTATATCGGGATCCGCTATGCCGCCAAGGCCGGCTACGACCCGCGTGCCGCCGTCACCTTCTGGCGAAAGATGGCCAAGGCCAGTTCCCCCAGCAAAATGCCGGCATTCCTCTCGACCCATCCTTCCCACGAGCGGCGCATCGCCGATTTGCAGGGCTGGATGGCCCAGACGTTGCCAATCTACGAGGCGGCGAAATTACGGTATCGCTGAGAGGAGGCGTGCCCGCGCCGTTCCGCCCGGCACAAATTCGGCTAGCGCCCTGTCATAAACTGGGTCAACGTGCGGCATGTTTGACCCCGTTGAAAAGCTCAAGGAATACGTCCGCCAAGGCAGTGTATCCGCCGATCCGCAATTTCAGGCGGGCATGGCCGGTGCCCAGCAATTCCTGACGAAACTGCTGACCGAAATCGGCTTCAAGGTGGAGTTGGTGCCCACGGCGCTGCACCCGGTGGTCGTCGCCAAGCGCGGTGACAACCCGGCCTGGCCGCACGTCATCATCTACGGCCACTACGACGTGCAGCCGCCCGACCCGCTCGACAAGTGGGACACGCCGCCGTTCGAGCCGACAATCAAGGGCGAGCGCATCTACGGCCGCGGCACGGCCGACAACAAGGGGCCGCTGCTGGTGCACATCACCGCCGTCGCGCGCCTGCTGGAAAAGAACCCGGATCTGCCGCTGCGCCTGACCTTCGTCATCGAGGGCGAGGAGGAGATCGGCAGCAAGAACTTCAAGACCTTCCTCAAGGAGCACAAAGACAAGCTGCGCGGGGATTTCATCTACATGTCGGACAACGGCATTCTCTCGCCCGACCAGATGATCATCACCGTCGGCCTGCGCGGCATGCTGGCCTTTGAGGTCGAGTTGACGGGGCCGAACTCGGACCTGCACTCGGGCATGCATGGCGGGGTGCTCATGAATCCGCTGCAGGCCTTGGCCGAGTTGTGCGCCTCGTTGCACACGCCGGATGGCCGCGTGAACCTCCCCGGATTCTACGACTCCGTCGTCGAGCCCCAACCATGGGAGCGCGAGCAACTGGCCAAGGTCGGCCTGAAAGAGAAGGACTACGCGGCTTTCCTGGGCATCCAGGAATTCCACACCCCGCCGGGCTACACACCGTTCGAGGCCATCCGTTTCCTGCCGACGCTTGAATTCAACGGCTTCAGCGGCGGCTATCAGGGCGAAGGGACCAAGACGGTCATCCCCAGCAAGGCCAAGGTGAAGATCACCTGCCGGCTCGTGCCCAACCAGACGCCGGACAACATGAAGGAAGCGGTCTTCAACGCCATTAGGGCCCGGTGCCCCAAGGGCGTGACGATGAAGATCACCCCGCAGCACAACGCGACACCCTACGTCGTGATCCCGCCGGACCGTTCCAACACGCCCAAGGACCAATCGCCGGCCCTCGCCAAGTGCTTCCGCGCCGTGGACAAGGCGGCGACCGAGGTCTTTGGCAAGCCACCGATCTATCTTCGCGAGGGTGGCAGCGTCGGGCTGCTCGCCGATCTGAAGGAAGTGCTCGGCCTCGACGCCGTCATGATGGGGCTCTTCCTGCCGGAGGACAACCTGCACGCGCCGAACGAGAGCTTCCACCTCGGCGTGATGAAGAAGGGCATCGAGACCTCGGAGCGCGTGCTGGCCGCTCTGGCGAAGGGGTAGGGATGGGAGGCGGAGCCCGGCCTGCGGCCGGGTTTGCTGGATGCGAATCCTTGAAGGGGGACGGCATTCTGAATGCGCGCCCCGAGGCCGCGCTCCATCTCAAGGCACTGTGAAAAACAAAAAACCGCGGTTGAATCCGCGGCTTTTGCGTTATTGAGCGGGAACCAGACTTACTGCTTCCGGAGTTCGACGAAGTCGACGCGGCGGTCCTTCTGCCACTCCGACTCACCGCCGCCCTGCTTGGCGTCGGTCGAGCCCTTGGAGAGGGTCTCGAGGCGCTTCGCGTCCGCACCAAGGGACTCGAGGTAGCGCTTGACTGAGTTGGCGCGACGGTCGCCGAGGCCAAGGTTGTATTCGGCCGTGCCCCGCCAGTCGCAATGCCCGACGAGGACGAGGTTCTTCGTCGGATTGTCGGCAAGCCATTTGAGGGCGGCCTGCAGCTTCGGGCGCTCGGGAGCGGCCACGGCGGCGCGATCGAGGCCGAAATAGACGGGCTCGACGACGCTCTGGTTTTCGTTGACCGGGGTGGCGACATCCCGCGTGGTCAGGCTGCTGTTGGGATCCTCCGCAAAGGCGACCGCGTTGGGATCGATGGTGCTGCTCGGGCCCGTGGCCGGCAGGCTGGATTCGTCGCGCACGGGCTTCTTTTTGCAGCCGGACAGGACGAGGGCGGAGAGGGCCAGCGCGAGGCCGAGGAGTTTGGCGAAGTTCTTCATGAGGTTACTGATAAATGGGTGCGGCCGTTATTGGTTAATCACCAAGGGCGTGCAAGAACGAAACACACAGGCACAGGCCGCTCACCGATTCTGGGCGCGGTGGTCGATCAGGCCGATTTCCAGGGCGTAGCGGGTCAGGCTGGCCACGTCGTGGAGGTTGAGCTTGCGCATCAGGTTGGTGCGGTGGTTGTCCACCGTCTTGCTGCTGATGCCGAGCTTCAGGGCGATCTCCTTGGTGCTGTTGCTCTCGGCGACCAGCTTGAGTATCTGCCTTTCGCGGTCGGTGAGGCTGTCCGCCCCTGAGACCGGGCTGTTGTTGGCCACGACCGTGCGCAGCAGGGCGGCCACGCCGGGGCCGAAATAGGTGCCGCCGTGGGCGATGGTCTCCAGGCCTTTCTTGAATTCACCCAGGCCGGCCGTCTTCTCGACGAAACCATGCGCCCCCACCTCAAGCATTTCGCGGACAAGGGCCGGGCTCTCATACGCTGAGAAGACCAGCACCCGGGTTTGTTTGAGCTGCTTGCTGATGCGGCGAAGAATATCTCCGCCGCTCAGGCCCGGCAGACGGGCGTCGAGCACGATCAGGTCGGGCTTCAGGTCGAGGCAGAGCTGGCAGGCCTGTTGCCCATCACCGCTTTCCCCCACAATCTTGTAGGCCGGGTCAATCCGGAGGATTTCGGCCAGCATCTCGCGTATGGCGGTTTGATCCTCGATGATAACGATGCGCTTGGCTGAAGTCGTGGGGGACACGGGTGGCAGGGTGGGGACGGAAACCAAAGTGACGCGACATTCGGGCTTTCGCCGGAAAACTCAATCCCGATTAGCATCCGGGGATTCCCGAAACCTCCAGCTGGTGGGGCGACTGGGATTCGAACCCAGAACCAATTGCTTAAAAGGCAACTGCTCTACCGTTGAGCTATCGCCCCGAGCCAGAGCCAAGAGGGGCGATAGTTTTTCGCTTGGGCTTCAAGGCAAGGATTATTTGCGCCCGGGAGAAACCGCCATCGCAAACAGGCGAGCATTGACCGCGAGACCGCACTTCGTGCAAGCTGACGGTCAATTCGCGATTTCGTGGGAACAATCCTCAAATTTCCGGATCAGAATGAGCCTGAGCACATGACCGCCAAGGCCCAAGAAGTCGCATTAGACCGTTTGTTGGTTGACCGCTTTAAGGGCGGCGACCCAACCGCGTTTGACCAACTGGTAACCCGCTATTGGGACAGGATCTACGCCATGACCAACCAGCTCCTGCGCAACCAGCAGGACGCCGAGGAGGTCACGCAGGATGCCTTCATCCGCGCCCATCGCGGTCTCGTGAACTTCCGGGGCGACTCGGCGTTCTCCACCTGGCTCTACCAGATCGCCACCAACCTGGCGCGCAACCGCTACTGGTATTGGTGGCGCCGCAAGCGCGACAAATCCCTCTCCTTCGACTCTCCGGTCAGCGGGGACAACGACACCACGCTCGCCGAACTGATCCCCGCCGAGCAGGAGACACCCGAGGACGCAACGGTCACGCAGGAGTTCGTCAACCGCGTCGCCGAATGCATGGAGGACTTGAACGAAAAGCACCGCGAAATCCTGATCCTGCGCAACGTCCAGAATCTGGCCTATGAGGAGATCGCGGAGATACTCGGCATCAGCGTCGGCACGGTCAAAAGCCGCATAGCACGCGCCCGGGAAAGCCTCCGGGAAAAACTCGGAGATGAATTCCAGCCATGAAAGACAACCGCTTCATCGAATTGGTGAACCTGTATATCGACCGGCAGATCACGGCCGCCGAGACGGCCGAGCTGGAGGCGGAGATGCAGGGCAACCCGCAACGGCGAGCCGTCTATCGTCAGTATTGCCGGATGCACAGCGCCACCAAGCAGGTCTACCATAGCTTCCGCACCGAAGCCCACGGCCCGCAGCCGGGTGCATCCGCGGGCCATGCCGCCATCACCGATTTCAAACGCCGGCCACGGGTGAACTGGATCCACTATGCCGGCGGCCTCGCCGCGGCGGCATGCCTGGCCCTGGTCTTTGTCCGCTACGATGCGGATTCCGGCCAAACCGCGAATCCGCCCGCCAATGTGGTGGCGAATCCGCAGGTCGCCCCGGTGGTGGCGGCGCTGCCACCGACTCCACACGCGGCCGCCCCGAGTCTCATCAGCTTGCGCAACAATCTGGACGTCGAGCCGAGCTATCAGGCGCTGGCCGCGTCCTTGCAGCAGGACGAGCTGCGCACTTACACGCAGGGCGGAATTCCATCCGGGCGGCTGCCGTCGCTCTTTGATGACGGCGTGTTTGACGCCCGCCCGTTTGCCCCGGCGAACAGCCAGCGCGTATTCCGGAGCAAACAAGGGCCCGCCCAGCAGGCGGAATTCACCGCCTTCCAGTTCCAACGCTGAGGCGGCTCTGACTGAAGGCGGAGCGCGGCCTCCGGGTGCGCTTCTGGCGCGCCAATCAACCCGTCCAGAGGGTGAGCTCCACCTGAGGCTCAGCCCAGCGCTTTCTTGATCAGTGCCTCGGTCGAAGCCGACGCCCCGAGCGCCACGCTCGCCTGCCGCACGGCCTTGTCGGCCTCGGCGGCCTTGTAGCCCAGAGCCGTGAGCGCGAGCACAGCGTCGCGTATCTTGTTCTCGCCGGCGGGCAGCACCGCAGCGGTCGGCTCCCCCTTGCCGGACGCGAGGTGGCCGAGGTCCGCGGGGTTGAGTTTGTCGCGCAATTCCATGACCAGGCGCTCGGCGGTCTTCTTGCCGATGCCCGGGCACTTGGCCAGCAGGCCGACATCGCCGGCGACGATGGCACCCTGGAGGCTGGCGAGCGAGAGCTTGCTCAGGACGCTCAAGGCCATCTTCGGGCCGACGCCGGTGACCTTCTCGACCAGCAGGCGGAAGAAGTCGCGCTCCTCCTCGGTGGCAAAACCGTAGAGCGTGGCCGAATCCTCGCGATAGACGGCAAGGGTGTGCAGCTTGGCCGGCTGGCCGGGTGAGGGGAGGCGCTCGGCCGTGGTGACCGGGATGTGTATTTCGTAGCCGAGGCCGCCGGTTTCGATGACCGCCGCCAGCGGGGTCGCGGAGACGAGGGTGCCGGAAACGCTGATGATCATTTGAGGCCGAGCACGTCCTGCATGTCGTAAACGCCGGGCTTCTGCTGGACGACCCAGTGCGCGGCACGCACGGCGCCGCGCGCGAAGATGCCGCGGTCGCTGGCCTTGTGCGTCAGCTCCAGACGTTCGCCGAGGGCGGCGAACATGACGGTGTGCTCGCCGACCACATCGCCGCCGCGCAGGGCGTGCACGCCGACCTCGGTGGGAGTGCGCTCGCCGGTGATGCCGGAGCGGCCGTGGCGCAGGGCCTCGGCGGTGAGCTTGCGCTCCTCCAGGATGATCTCGAGCAGGCGTGCCGCCGTGCCGCTGGGGGCATCCTTCTTGAAACGATGGTGCATCTCCACGACCTCGGCGTCGTAGTCGGCGCCGAGCACGGCGGAGGCGCGGCGGGTGAGGGCGAAGAGCAGATTCACCCCAACCGAGAAATTGCCGGCCCACACGCACGGGACTCGGGCGGCAAGGGCAAGGAGCTTCTTCTTTTCTTCGGCGCCATGGCCCGTCGTGCCGATGACGATGGGTTTCTGCTGCGCGACCGCCAGTTCGAGCAGGCGGCCGGTGCCGGAATGGGCGCTGAAATCGATGATGACATCGCAACCGGCAAGATGGGCGGCCGGATTGTCGCCCGCGTCGGTGGCGGCCCGGATGGCCGCGTCCATCTCACCGGCCACGGCGGCGATGCTCTGGCCCATGCGGCCCTTGGCCCCGTTGAGGAGGATATGGAGTGGCATGGCGTCAGGCCTTCCGGAAGGCGGCCAGCGAAGCAAGGAGGGTCTTGCGACTCGCCGGACTGAGCGCGCAGAGCGGCGGCCGGACTTCCTCGGAACCGATGATGCCGGCCTCGACCATCGCCAGCTTCACCGGCGCGGGGTTGGACTCGATAAAGAGCGACTTGAACACCGGATAGAGCCGGCGGTGCAGGGCGCGGGCCTTTGGGTAATCATGAGCGAGGGCGAGCGAGACGAGTTTGCCAACTTCCTTGGGGTAAAGGTTGCTCGCCACGCTGATGACACCTTGCGCGCCGACGGCCATGAAGGGCAGGGTGAGGCTGTCATCGCCGCTGAGCACCGTGATGTCGTTGCCCAAGGCCGAGATAATCTGGTCAACGCGATCAACGCTGCCGCCGGCCTCCTTGATGTGCGCGACATGCGGATACTTGGCCCGGAGTCGCTCGATGAGGGGCACGCCGATCTCCACGCCGCAACGGCCCGGGATGGAGTAGAGGATGATGGGCTTGTCGGTCACCTCGGCGATCTGCGCAAAGTGCAGGAACATGCCTTCCTGCGTCGGGCGGTTGTAGTAGGGCGCCACGAGCAGAAATGCATCGGCCCCGGCGGCATCGGCCGCCTTGGTCATGTCGATGGCCTCATGCGTGGAGTTGGAACCGGTGCCCGCGATGACCGGCACGCGGCCCCGGGCCGCGTCAATCGTGCAGCGGATGACGTCGAGGTGCTCCTCGTGGGAGACGGTGGGCGACTCGCCCGTGGTGCCGACCGGCACCAGGCCGCTGATGCCCGCCTTGATCTGGGCCGCTACCAGCTTCCGCAGGTCGTCATAGGCGATGGCGCCGCGGCTAAAGGGCGTGACGAGGGCGGTGTAGGTGCCGGTGAAGGAGCGGGAACGATTCATGGGAAAGTTACCTTGAACGGTGCAAGGAGAGCCTGTATCGAAAGCACAGCTTTAAGGCTGGTTCACGCATAAAATTCCATGAGCACGACACTTCATACCGAAATCATCAACGATCTGCTTAAACTGGCCGTGGAGAGCGGCGCCAGCGACATTGTCATCAAGTCCGAGAAGCCCGGCTACCTGCGCATGGGCGGCAAGCTGCGGCCGGTCGAGATGGACCCCATCACCTGTGAAACGGCCCAATCCTGGGTGGATGAGCATGTGCCGCGCATCTTCAAGCCCAAGTGGGACAAGGACGCGCAGGTGGACTTTGCCTACGCCGCCGACGATGTCGGCCGCTTTCGCGTGAACGCCTTCCATCAGCGCGGACTGGTGAGCATAGTCCTGCGCCACATCAAGAGCCGACCGCCCACCTTCGCCGAACTGAAGATCGAGCCGGACACGTTCATCAAGATGGCGCAGGCCAAGGACGGCATCCTGCTCGTCTGCGGCGCGACCGGCTCCGGCAAGAGCTCGACGATGGCCGCCATGTTGAACTGGATCAACCAGAACATGGACAAGCACATCGTGACCATCGAGGATCCGATCGAATACACCTTCAGTGACGAGAAATCCCTGTTCCAGCAGCGCGAGATCGGCCTCGACGTGCCGAGCTTCGAATTGGCCATCAAGTCAGTGCTGCGCCAGAATCCCGACATCATCCTGATCGGTGAAATGCGCGACCGGGAAACCTTCGAGACGGCCATCTCGGCCGCCGAAACCGGCCACTTGGTCATCTCGACCATGCACGCCGCCACCGTGAAACAGTCGCTGACCCGCCTGTTCGAGTTCTTTCCGCCCGAGCAGATCGAACAGGCCCGCCGGCAGATCGCCGGCACGCTCCGCGGTTTCATCTGCCAGAAGCTCATCCCGGCCCTCGAAGGCGGCGGACGCTTCGCCGCGCACGAAATCCTCGTCGCTGACGCCACGGTGAGCAACCTGATCCTCGACGGCCACAACGACAAGATCCAGCAACTGCTCGACTCCGGTTCGGATGGCAGCTCGAAGTCGTTTAACAAGGACCTCTACCGGCTCATCAAGGAGGGTAAGATCAGCAAGGCCGATGGCATGCGCTTCTCCCCGAATGCCCCGGCGCTCGAGATGAACCTGAAGGGTATTTTCTTCAAATCTTGACCCCGGATTCGTCCGATCCGGGTGTATTCGCGGCGACTGCCAGGCCCGGACATTTTAGGGCTTGGTTTTTGGGCGGTGGGCCGGTTTAACCGCTCCTTTCATCTATGTCACTCGCGCTAATTTTCGCCGGCCAGGGTGCCCAAAAAGTGGGCATGGGGAAGTCCCTGTATGAGGGATCGGCTGCCGCCCGCACCCTCTACGACGAGGCCAACCGCGTGCTGGGCTGGGATTTGAAGAAGGTCTGCTTTGAGGGACCCGAGTCCGACCTGACGCAGACCAAGGTCTGCCAGCCGGCGCTTTTCGTGCATGGCCTGGCTGTCGTCGCGGCGTTGCGCGAGGCTGGCAAGCTGCCGGACGTGCACTTCGCGATGGGTCTGAGTCTCGGCGAGGTCACGGCGCTGACGGCGGCGGGCGTCTTTGATTATGCGACCGGCCTCAGGGTGGTCGCCGAACGCGGCCGGCTCATGCAGCTGGCGTGCGAACAATCCGTCGGTGGCATGGCCGCCATCATCGGTGAGGAGCGCGCCCGCGTCGCCGAGCTTTGCGCCGAGTTCGGTATCGAGGCCGCCAATTTCAACGCCCCCGGCCAGATCATCGTCTCGGGTGAAAAGGCCAAGGTGGACGCGCTTGTCGCGGCGGCGAAGGACAAGGGCCTCAAGCGCGTCATGGCGCTCAATGTCGCCGGTGCCTATCACAGCCGCCTGATGGAGCCGGCGCGGACGGCGTTCGCGGCGTATCTGGCCGACATCAGCTTCAACCGCTCGGCGTTCACCGTTCTCAGCAACACGACCGGCCAGGTCGTCAGCGAGCCTGCGCAGATCCGCGAGGCGCTGGTTAAACAGGTTGTCTCTCCAGTCCTCTGGGAAGACTGCATGCGCGCCTGTGCGGCGGCCGGTGCCACCGAGTTCTGGGAGTGTGGTCCGGGCGGTGTGCTCGCCGGTCTGGCCCGCCGCACGGAGAAGGCGTGGGTCGTCAAATCGTTTGCCGAATACGCCGACACCACCGCCTGAGATGCCCGCCAAGCTCACACGCAACTTCTGCATCATCGCGCACGTCGACCACGGAAAGACGACCCTGTCCGACCGCCTGCTCGAATACACGAGTACGATCACCAAACGCGAGATGACCGACCAGCATCTCGACGCCATGGACCTCGAGAAGGAACGGGGCATCACCATCAAGATGCATCCGGTGGTCATGAACTACCCGGCCAAGGACGGGAAGACCTACAAGCTGCACCTCACCGACACGCCCGGACACGTGGACTTTGCCTACGAGGTCTCGCGCTCGCTGGCGGCGTGCGAGGGCGCGCTGCTGCTCATTGACGCGGCGCAGGGTGTCGAAGCCCAGACGGTGGCCAACGCCCACCTGGCCGAGCAGCAGGGCCTCAAGATCATTCCAGTCATCAACAAGATCGACCTGCCCAGCGCCAACCTCGAGCTTTGCATGCGTCAGTTGGAGGATATCCTCACGATTCCCGCGGAGGAGGCTATCCTGGCCAGCGGCAAGTCGGGCATCGGCATCCAGGATATACTCGAGGCCGTGGTGACTCGGATTCCGGCGCCGCGCTGGACGGATTATCCGACCCTGCGAGCGCTGGTCTTCGACTCAAAATACGACGCCTACCGCGGCGTGGTTTCCTATGCGCGCGTTTTCTCCGGCACTATCCGGGCCGGGGAGATGATGGCCCTGATGAGCACGGGGCAACGCTCCGAGGTCAAGGAGGTTGGCGTATTCCGGCCCGGCATGGAGAAGGTCGCGAGTCTCGGCCCGGGCGACGTCGGCTACGTCATCAGCAGCATCAAGAGCACCGAGGACATCAAGATCGGCGACACCATCACCCACGCCAACAAGCCCGCGGCGGACATGCTGCCCGGCTACAAGGAAGTGCGGCCGATGGTGTATTGCGGCCTCTATCCGCTCGAGTCCGACGACTACGAGAAGCTGAAGGTCGCCCTTGGCAAACTGCGCCTGAACGATTCCGCCCTGGTGTATTCCTCCGAAAGTTCCGTCGCCCTCGGCTTCGGTTTCCGCTGCGGTTTCCTCGGCTTGTTGCACATGGAAGTCGTCCAGGAACGGATCCGTCGCGAATACGACGTCGAGATCATCTCCACTTATCCGAGCGTGGTCTACAAGGTGAAGAAGCACAACGGGGACGTCATCGAGGTGGACAACCCGATCAACCTGCCGGATCCGGGCTCCATCGAGGACATCTCCGAACCGACCATCAAGGCCGCTGTCCACATCCCGAACGAGTTCCTGGGCGACATGATGAACTTGATCATGGAGAAGCGGGGCAGCGTCGATCACACCGACACCCTGGACGGAGCCCGCGTCATGCTCACCTGCACCCTGCCGCTCAACGAAATCCTCGTCGATTTCAACGACCGGCTGAAGAGCATCACCCGGGGTTACGGCTCCATGGACTACGAACTCGGCGAATACCGCGTCTCCGACCTCGTGCGGATGGACATCCTGGTGAATCAGGACCCCGTCGACGCGTTTGCCAGCATCGTGCACCGGACCAAGGCCGAGGGGCAGGGCAGGGCGCTGTGCGAGAAGCTGGCCGACATCATCCCCCCCCAGATGTTCAAGATTGCCGTCCAGGCCGCCATCGGCGGCAAGATCATCGCCCGCGACAATGTCCGAGAGATGCGCAAGGACGTCACCTCGAAGTGCTACGGTGGCGACATCTCCCGCAAACGAAAGTTGCTCGACAAGCAGAAGGAGGGCAAAAAGAAGATGAAACTTATCGGCAAAGTCTCGATCCCACCAGATGCCTTCATCCAGGTTTTGAAGACCAACAGCTAATTCGGCCGTCTCCACCGCATTCCCGTGTTCAGCTTCCTTTACTCCCAGGAAAAGAAAATGCGGCAGAACGCCGCCAACTGGCTGGAAGTGGCGGACCGGGTTTACAAGTTCCGCCGGGATCAGCTGACGGACGTCCAGAACCAGCAGTTGCTGGGCGCCGCCACGGCGGTGAAACTGCGACTCAAGGAGAAGGCGGACGTCAGCAAGCTCAAGCTCGCCGTCGAGACACTGGAAGGCGTGCTGCGCGCCATCGGCGGCCGGATCTACCCGCAGTCCTCCTTGGTCGAGAACATCGAATTTTTCCTCGTCGCAGCCATCGTGCTCCTCGGACTCCGGGCATATTTCATCCAGCCGTTCAAGATCCCGACGAATTCCATGTGGCCGAGCTACTACGGCATGACGGCTGAGGTCTTTCAGCCGGGCGAGGAGCCCGGTGTCGCACGCCAACTCGCCCGGCTGCTGACTCTGGGCGCGAGCAACTACACCGTGAAGGCACCGGCGGATGGCGAGGTGATGGTTCCGGTTTTTCTTTACGGTCGGAGCGCCGCCGTGGCTTTCACCCAGCGGCATGGTCGCAGCCTTGGGGTTTTCCCGACCGTGCTGCGCGAATTCACCTTCATGGTGGGCGGCGAACCGGCCAAGGTGACGGTGCCGGCGGATTTCCAAGGCGAGTTTGAACAGGTGCTCGATGAGTCTTTCAAGGGCACGGCACCCAGTTTCTATCATGTGCTCCAAAACGCGCTGGCCCGCCGGCCGGAACTCGAACGCTCCACGCTGCGCGATACCTCCGGTGCACAACCGGTGGAGCGGATCGTTTATTGGGTGCCGACTGGGAAGCGGGTGAAAAAGGGCGAGCCTGTCATGTCGTTCGACATCTTGACCGGCGACCTGCTGTTCGTTGAACGTATCAGTTATAATTTTCTGCAGCCCAAGGTCGGTTCGGGCTTCGTCTTCAAGACCGGCAATATCCGGAGCCCGGAAATGCAGGACGTGGCCGGCAACCAGATCAGCCAGTATTACGTCAAACGTCTGGTCGGCACCCCCGGCGACACCCTCGAGATCAAGGCCCCGGCGCTTTACCGCAATGGCCTGCCGATTGAGGGCGCGGACGCTTTCGGCAAAAATGCGCGTCGCGAAGGCAAATACCCCGGTTATACGAACGGCTCCGGCAATCCCGCCGCGATACTCGATGGCACCCTAGGCGGCGACTATACTTTGCCCGCTGGCGGCTCGGTCACAGTGCCACCCAATTCATACTACGCCCTCGGCGACAATTCGCCCCGCAGCAAGGACAGCCGTTATTGGGGCTTCGTGCCCGAGAAGGACGTGGTGGGCCGGCCGCTGTTCATCTATTTCCCGCTGACCCGGCGCTGGGGGCCGGCCAGATAACTGCAATTCGGTCTTTCGGAACGCGAGTTTAGGCCAATAGTTATTGCACAATATATATTATGTCTATAATATATATTGCCAAATGAGAGCTGTTTAACTCAACCGAGAAACCCCTGGATCTCCCGCAGGCATTCCTGCTCTGCATCCTCGAGCACGTAGTGCCCCGCGTTCTCAAAATAATCAGACTGTGCCGCCGGCAGGAGTGCTTTCCAACGATTGTAGTAATGTCGGTTGAAGCAAAAATCCTGGCCGCCCCACAAAATCCGCACCGGGCGATCGCGCAGCAGGCCGAGTTTCGATTCGACCTCAGCCAACGCCCGGTCGCTGGCACTGCCCTTGCCTGACGGGATATCGACCACGAAACGATGGGTGGCGATGCGATTGCCCCAGTTGTTGTAAGGATACAAGAAACCGCGTCTCACGTCCGGTGTCAGCGGGCGCGTCACGGACATCCATGTGGCGGGTCCGGCAAAACCGTTGAGACCGCGCACCAGCCACTCCCCGACAACCGGTGCCCGGCACAGCCGGATGCGCCACGGGACCACGGTATCAGCAAAGGCGGCCGTATTGAGGATAACCACCCGTCCAAGCTGGTCGGGTTTCGCCAAGGCCGCACCCAGCCCGATCGGCCCGCCCCAGTCATGCACGATTAAATGAATTTTGCGCAGGTTCAGGCTGTCGAGCAGCAGTCGCAGGTTCCTGATGTGCTCGCCCAGCGTGTAATTGAAGTCCTGGGGCTTGTCTGAGAGCCCGCAACCGATGTGGTCAGGCACGATGCAGCGGATATTCCTGCGCAAGCCCAGAACCAGATTTCGGTAATAAAACGACCAGGTCGGGTTGCCATGGACCATCACAACGGCCTCGTCGCCGGTGCCCTCGTCCACATAGCTCAGACCGCCCCGCCCCGTATCGAACCGCTTCGGCTCGAACGGATAGATGGCCTTCAACCAAGCGGGCAATTCGGGCGCACTCATTCGGCCCATCCTCCCTTGTCTGTCATTCTGAACGAAGCGAAGAATCCAGCAGCACAACCGCCGGCGATGATCCCACTGGGTCCGTCGCTACGCTCAGGATGACGCGGTAATGCGGATCGAAAGTGATTCATCACCACTCCACGGCCAACATGAGACTGTTAATACCGCTGCCGATGCCGAGCAGCGCGGCTTTCTGCCCCGGCTTGAGGGCGCCCTTGTCCGCCGCCAGCGCGAGCGCGGTCGGCAACGCGGCCGAGCCGGTGTTGCCGAGCGTTTCGAAGGTCGAGAAATCCTTCGCCAAGTCCAGCCCCACGGTCTCGTAGAGCTTCCGACGGTGCGTGCTGCCGACCTGGTGACAGACGAAGTGGTCTGGTGTGGCCTTGTTCCAGCCGGTCTCTTGCTCGAACTTCTGCCAAGTCCGGCGGGCCACCTCCACGCCGGCGATAAGCAGTTGTTCGGAATCGGTCTCCATCTGCAGCTCCTCGCCAGCCGTGTCGCCTTGGCAGAGTTCGCTGTGCTGTGTGGCAGACAGGAATGCCCCGGCCACCAGCCGCTGTTTCCGCGCGCCGGCCGGCAGCAGGTCTTCGTGGCAGACGATCGCACCCACCGCCCCCGATCCGATGGTCAGGTTCGCGAAGAACGGTTTGATGCCGTTGCGGTCCAGCGGAGCCGTCAGCAAATGCTGGATGGTGCGCTCCACCAGCGGCCTACCGTTCTCGCCCGCGACAACCATGCCGCACTTGATCTGGCCGGCATCAATCATGGCACCGAGGGTCACGAGCCCGTTCAGGAAACCCAGGCAGGCGTTCGACAGGTCGAAGATCTGGCAGCTGGCCCCCAGCCCGATCTTGTGATGGGCAAACGAGGCCGTCGCCGGCTCGAGCATGTCGCGGGACACGGCGCAATGGATGAAGGCCTCCATCTGCTCCGCCTTGAATCCGGAACGCCGCAGCACGGCCCGGCCCGCCTGCGCGCTGGCATCGGATGGCTTGGTGCCGAGCGGCCATTGGCGGCGTTCCTTGATGCCGGTCATCAGCTCCAGCCGCCCCGCCGGCAGTTTAAGGCGCTCATACAGCGGCCGCAGGCGCTCCTCGATCACGACCGAGGTCCAGACCTCGTCCGGCAGCACCGCGGCCAGGGACTCAATGCAGGCGTGACGGAAACGCATGGCCTATTGCTCCGGCCGCATGGCCAGCCGGATGATGTCCTTGTCGAAGAAATTCGAACCGAGTCCGGCATCCACGGTCAGGGTCGTGCCGTTGAGGCCGCTGCTGCGTTCGCTGAGCAGGAACAGGGCGGCGTTTGCCACCTCCTGTGTGTCCAGATTGCGCCTGCGGTAGGTGAGCTTCTCGGCGTAGAGGTAGCTCTCAATATAGCCCGGGATGCCGGCCGACGCGCTGGTCTTGAGTGGCCCCGCCCCAACGACGTTGAACCGCACCTCGCTGTCGGAGCTGAATGATTTCGCCAGGAACCGGCTGCTCGACTCCAGCGCCGCCTTGATCGGCCCCATGTAGCCGTAGTTGTCCGGGGTGACATGCAGTGATGAAATACCGATGGTCACAACGGAGGCATTGCGCGCCAGGTGCGGCTTCAAGGCATTGGCCAGCTCGACCAGCGAGAACGCCGAGATGGCCGTCGCCTGCAGGAAATCCCTCCGCGGTGTGCCGTGGAACGGTTTGAAGCCTTCGCTGTAATTGGCGAACGCAACCGAGTGCACCACGCCCTGCAATGGCGCGTGACCGGCTGCGGCGACAGCGGCGGCCAGCTTCTCGCAGGCGCCCTCCTGCTCGACGTCGCAGAGAAACACCGGCCGACCGGCCAGCAGCGACTCCAGTGATTTCTTCCTCGCCTCCGAGCGCACACTGTAGAGGACCTTCGCTCCCTGCTCCTCCAGCGCCTTCGCGATGAACCAGGCGACGCTCTTCTTGTTGGCGACGCCCATCACGAGGAAGGTCTTCCCCGAAACCTGAAGGAAATCCGTCATGTCGTGACCTGTCCCTCGGGTTTCTTCCAGGCGACCGCGAACTCGACGTTCATCACTTTCCGGCCCTCGGGCGTCCTGATGAGGCCGGTGAGAAAATGAAATTCGCCGACCGTCTCCTTGCGCTTCACCTCCATGAGGACGGTGTCGCCGGGATAGACCGGCTGCCGGAAGCGGATGTCGGAAACCTTGCTCAGGAGCGGGACTCCCCCGCCCTGCCCGGCGGTCCCGGCCATGAGCTTGGCCATCAGGCAGGCGCCGGTCTGGAATACGGATTCGCTGAGCAGCACGCCCGGCGTGATCGGCGCGCCCGGGTAGTGGCCCTTGTAGAAATCCTCGTCCGCGCGCCAGGTGCGTTTCGCGACCAGCACCTCGCCTTCGTGTGAGACGATTTCGTCCACGAACAGGAACGGTGCGCGGTGCGGGATGAGCTTTTCGACTTCGGTCATGGGGTATTCAGGCGGAAGCCATGGCGGTTCGCTTCTTGGCGGCAAGGGCCTTGTCGATCTGGTTGGCCACGATGACGCCGTAGTTGATGGTGCCCAGCCAGCCCGACATGATGATGCCGACCGAGCCGGCATGATACAGGCCCGGCAGCTGCTTCGGCAGATCCATCGAGACCTTGAGGCCTTCGAACTTGGTGCCGAATGACGTGCCGGCCCAGTGCCGGGTGTAGCGCTCGATGGTCCGCGGAGTTGCGGCCTCCATCCACTCGATCTTGCCGCGAATGTCCGGGATGTGTTTCTCCAGCGCGGCGATCGATTCGCTGATCAGCCGCTGCTTCTCCGCGTCGTATTGTTCCGGCGTCAGCGCATTCCAGTCCGCATACTTCGCGTTGATGGAAACCACGACCGTGTAGCGGTCGGAGCCCGGGCGCGTGTCCGGGTAATACAGGGAGAACGTCCGGCTGGTCGTGTGCAGGTCGACGAGCTTCTCGCTGGAAAACACCGGCTCGTCGGAGGTGAAAACCAGATCGCCGATGTGCGGCAGGGGCTCGCCCTTGCGGATGCCGAGATACACCTGGCAGGAACTGCTGTTGACGCGCACGGCCTTGGTCTCGGCCACGAACTCCGGGGTGAAGCTCTCCTCCCCGGCCAGGCGCAGAATGGTGTTCTTGATGTTGGCGTTGGAGAGCACGGCCTCGCAGCGGATGGCGCGGCCGTTGGCGACCACGCCGGTCACGTGCCTTGCCCCGTCGCGTTCTTCGGTCAGGATTTTCTCCACCCCCACATGCTTGCGGATCTCGACGCCGTTGGCCTTCAGCTCCGCTGTCATCTTCCGGATGAGCACATCGCTGCCGCCCTGGAAGGTGTAGACGCCCTTGCTCATGAAGTTGGAGAACACGATGCCGAAGGTGATCGCCGGGTCGTCCAGGGTGGAGCCGTTGGCGTAGGCGATTGGCTCCATCAGCAGGCGCTGGACGTCGTCCCGCCCCGGGAAATACCGCTCAAACATCTGGCCGGTCGTTTCCTGGTTGTTGTCGTAGAAATTCATCGCGCGCAGGTCGGTGAAGAACCGTTCGACGGTCTCGGCCGCCACCCGGAACTTCTCCACCAGCAGCCGCGTGAAGTCCTCGCGGTCGAAAGTCGTGTCGATCGAGAACTGCGGGTTGATGAACCGCACGCCCTTCAGTTGCACGATCGAGTCGGCGATGTCCTTGCTCCAGTATTTCCGGCAGGACTTGATCATGCCAATCGGGAAGCCGTGGAGGGAAATATCGAAGATGTGGCCGCCTTTCCGGGTGAACCAGGTGGCGAGTCCCCCAAGCTGGTAGTGGTGCTCCAGCAGCAGCACCTTGTGGCCGCATTTGGCCAGGACGTTGGCCCCGGTCATGCCGCCCAAGCCGCTGCCAATCACCACGATGTCGTAGTGGTCTTCGATTCCTTTGAGCCAGTCGTAAGCCATGCGAGCCGCCCAATCAAGTTTGGCGCCCGCGAAAGCGCAACGCGGAAAGTTTACCCGCGGGTCGAACTTTGCAGCACGTGGTAATTTGCCATCGAAATGCCGCTCAACATCGCGCCAACAATGCCCAGGAAACCTTGATCCGTGCCGCACAGATAGAGGTTCTGCAGATGGGTCCTGCCGTTGCGGATCTTCCGGGGTGCGCCGTAGATGGCGCCGTTCAGGTGCCCGGTGAACTTCTTGATCGTGCGCGGCGTGAACATGTCCGTCGCCACCTGCGCGGCGGCCAGCACGGTGTCGTCCACCCCGGGCAAAAAGCGCCGGGCACTGCGCACGGCGGCCTCAAACCACTGCTGTTTGTCGGCCTGGTATTGCTCTTCCGGTAAATGCGCCCAGCGCTCGTAACTGGCCAGGCAGGTGACACGGAAGATCCCCTCCGGCAGACGGTCTGAGCCAAAGTCGAAGTTGTTTGGGAGGCAGATGACCCCGCTGCGGGTGTCCACCTGTTCCCGGGCCTGCGCGTATTCGAAGCGATCCGAATCGTTGAAGAAGATGATGGTGTCGTCACCCCAGCCCCACTCCGCGGGCTGGCGGTTGAATACGCTGATGGTTTCGATGAACGAGAGCGCACCGGTGTTGGCGTCGGCCTCCGCCGTGTGCACAGGCCCGCACAGCCTCATGGTCTCGGGATAGCCGACCGACGAAATCACATGTTTCGCCGTCACCTCGCTGCCGTCGTCCAGCACCAGCCGCGCCGCCCGGCCCTGTTCCTCGGTGATCCGCTGCACGCCGCATTTCATCCGGCGTTCGCCGCCAGCGGAGCGGAACTTGTCGAGCAGGACGCGGATGATGACACGCACGCCCTCCAGCGGCCGGGCAAAGCCCTCGAGGAAGAGCGCCTTGAACATGATGACGAATTGTCCGAACTCCATGTCCCGCTCCTGCGCGCTGCCGTAATACATCACCGGGCAGAAGATCATGTCGGCCAACAGTGGATTCGAAATGTGCTGCGCCACGACCTCGCGGGCCGACAGCGGCTTGGCGTCGAGCGAGACGTCGTCGTAGGTCCTCACCAAGGCGACCAGCCGTCGCCAACCGGCGGCCTGCGCCGGGAACTTCGCCGCGACCTCGGCATCCAGCACCGCGAAGTCATTCGTGAACTTCAAGGTTGTCTCCCCGCGCGGGCCGAATGCGATCCTCGACTGTTTCTGCGGACACAGGGCAAATTCCTCGCGCTCGATGCGCAGCTGGCGCAGCAGTTTGACCAGCGGCGTGCCCTTCACGCCGGGTGCCACGTAGTTCGTCATGGCGTGCAAGCCGACGTCGTATTTTCGGCCGGCCATGCTGTAGAAGCTGTTCAGTCCGCCCGGGGCGTTGTGGCGTTCAAAAATGCAGACCTTTTGGCCGAAGTGCGCGAGGCGGATGCCCGCCGCCAGCCCGGACATGCCGGCGCCGATGATGGCTACATCGTAATGGGAGTCTTTCACTTCAGGTAGGGCGAGTCGTCCCGACGAGCCGCGAACAGGCAATAAAAAATCGGGTCGGCTCGTCCGAAGGACTCGCCCTACCCGATTGCAAGTTCACCGCGGCTGCCGCTCAGGCCTTGGCGGCGAACTTCGGGGTCAGGTATTCCGCGCAGCTCTCCAGCGAGGCGAGATGCGAATAATCAGCCTCCGGCACCTCGATGCCGTGGCGCTTGCGGAGTTCCATCACGATGTCGAGGAAGTCCATCGAATCCAGCTGCAGCTGGTCGCGGAGGCGGATCTCAGGCTTGATGGCCGAGAGGTCCTCGTCCGGAGCGATGTCGGAGATGATGTCGATAACCAGCTTCTTGCAGTCGTCTTTCGTCATGATGTGTAGCGGGAGTTATGCGGCGAATCGTTTGATAATCAACGTGGAATTTATGCCCAGCATCCCGAAGGAATTGTTCAGGATGACGTCGATTTTGGCCCCGGATTTTGGATGATTAATCACCAGGCCCGGTATATCACATTGCGGGTCAAGCTCATCGACATTGATGGTTGGATGCACCACCCCGTCCTCAAAGCTCGGCAGGTTTCCGGCGAGTTCGAGGGCCCCGGCTGCGCCCATGGCGTGCCCAATGAAACTCTTGGTGTTGTTGATATGCGGCGGCGCGCTCCGGGCCTTGAAGACCTCGGCAATGGCCTGGCATTCCTGAATGTCGCCCTGCGGCGTGGAGGTCGCGTGGGTGTTCACCAGGTCGATGTCCTCGATGGTCATGCCGGCATGGGCGATGGCCTTGCGCACGCATTCAGCCTGGCGCTCCGGGTTGGGCAGCACGTAGTCGGTGGCGTCGGAGTTGACATGGTAGCCAGCGATCTCGCCATGGATCCTGGCGCCTCGGGCCAGGGCGTCCTCAAGCCGCTCCAGCGTGTAGATGCAGCCACCCTCGGAGATGACGATGCCGTTGCGAGCCTTGTCGAAGGGGCGGCTGGCCTTGGTCGGATCGGCGTGGGCGGCGAGTGCGTTCTGGCTCTTGAAGCCGGCAAATATCCCGAAAGTCTGCGGGCTTTCGCTGACCCCGCCACCAAGTGCAAAGTCGATCTCGCCGAGACGCAGCATCTGGGCGGCGTGAATCAGGCCCATGTTGCCGGCGGCGCAGGCCGCGCCGATCGTGTAGGCCGGCCCGGTGATGCCGAGATTGAGCGACACCTCCCCCGCGGGATTGTTGGCCACGGTCCGCGGGTTGTGATGGTGCGTCCAGAACTTCGTATCGTATTTGAACTGCGAGATGTTGTAGACCTCGTTCTCCGTCTCGACATTGCCGTGTTCCGTGATGCCGAGGTAGATGCCGACACGGCTGCGGTCGCGGGCCTCGAGATTCACGCCGGCATCGGCCAGGGCTTCGCGCGCGCAGTAGATGCTGATGCCGCCCGCGCGCGTGCCGATCCGAACATCCTTCTTTTTTTGGTATTTGAGCGGGTCGAACGTGCACATGCCCGCCGGATGCCGGCCCATGAAGCGCACATCGACTGCCGTGATGCCCGACACGCCATTCAGCAGATTCCGGCGGAACTCGGGCAGCGAGTTGCCGTTCGGGGCGGTGAGGCCGATGCCGGTGATGACGATGCGCGTTTGCTTCATGTGTGACTGCGTAAGGAGTCAGATTTGCCTAGCCAACGGAAAGGCAAAAGCAATAACTGTCTCGACCATGAAAGTGCTCGTTGCCGGCGGGGCCGGTTACATCGGAAGTCATTGCGTCCGCCAGCTCATCTCCGCGGGCCATGAACCCGTGGTTCTCGACAATCTGGCCTACGGCCACCGCGCCTCGGTGCCGCCCGGCGTGCGCTTTGTCCAGGCTGACCTCGGCGACGCGACGGCCCTTGACCGCCTTTTCAAGGAGACGAAGTTCGACCTCGTGATGCACTTCGCGGCCTTCTGCTACGTCGGCGAGTCGGTGAAGACGCCGATGAAATACTACATCAACAACTGTTCCGCCACCTACACGCTGCTTGAGGCGATGATGCGGCACGGCGTGATGAAGTTCGTCTTTTCCTCGACCTGCGCCACCTTTGGCGTGCCGGCGAAGCTGCCGCTGGTCGAGGACATGCCGCAGGCACCGATCAATCCCTACGGCCAGACCAAGCTCGACGTCGAGAACGCCCTCAAGGCCCTCGCCCACGGCCAGGGCCTGAGCTTTGCCGCGTTTCGCTATTTCAACGCCGCCGGCGCCGCCGAGGATGGCAGCATCGGCGAGGATCACGACCCCGAGACACACCTCATCCCACTCGCCATCTGGGCCGCACAGGGCAAGCGCCCGGCGCTTGAGGTCTTCGGCACCGACTACCCCACTCCGGACGGCACCTGCCTGCGCGACTACGTGCATGTGGACGACCTGAGCCGCGCGCACATTGCGGCCTTCGACAAGCTCACGAAGCCCGGCACCGCACTCTTCTATAATCTCGGCACCGGCAAGCCGACCTCCGTCCTCGAGATCATCAAGGCCGTGGAGAAGGTCACGGGCCTCAAGGTGCCGGTGAAATTTGCCCCGCGCCGCGAAGGCGACCCGCCCGCGCTCTACGCTGACTCGTCCAAGGCTCAGCGCGAACTCGGCTGGAAACCAAAGTTCATGACGGTTGACGATCTCGTGGAGACCGCCTGGCGCTGGCACCGGGCGAGGCCGGGCGGTTACGGGGATCGGTGAGCGGGCGGACGCCGATGGGAAATCGGCGGCCGCCAACTACTTTTTCTTTGCCTCCGGCTTCTTTGCCTTCGTCGCCGGAACCGCTGCGGCCCGCGCCTCCAGCGCCGCTTTCACCGCGCCGAGCATATCGTCGGGGTGTGCCGTTTTGAGCTGCGCATAAAGCTCGTCGTAGAGCAGCTCCAGGGCCGCCGGTTCCGGGTCTGCGCCGCCGCGCACCTCGTCGGGCAGATCTTTGGGCAGGATTGTGTCGCTCCGGGCAATGACGGCACTGCGATAAATCATGTTCTCGAGCTCGCGCACATTGCCGGGCCAGTGGTGGCGGCAAAGGATGGCAAGCGCCTCGGGCGAGACCTTGCGGGCCTTCGTCTTCTTGCCCTTGGCCAGGCTCTGGATGAAGAAATCGACAATCTGCGGAATATCCTCCGCCCGCTCGCGCAGCGGCGGCAGGCGCAGACGCACGACATTGAGCCGATAGTAAAGGTCCTCGCGAAATTCCCTGTCCTTCACCAGCGCCTCGAGATCCTTGTTCGTCGCGGCGATGACGCGCACGTTGACCTTGAGCGTCTCGGAACTGCCAACCCGCTGAATCTCGCCTTCCTGGAGCACGCGCAGGATCTTTGTCTGCGTGGCCGGGGTCATGTCTCCAATCTCATCGAGGAAAATGGTCCCGCCGTCGCAAACTTCAAACTTGCCCAGCCGCTGTGCCGTCGCGCCGGTGAAGGCGCCGCGCTCGTGCCCGAAGAGCTCGCTCTCGATCAGGTTCTCGGGGATGGCCGAGCAGTTGACGGCCACGTAGGGGCGCGCGCTGCGGTGGCTGTGCCGGTGGATGCTCCGGGCGATGAGCTCCTTGCCCGTGCCGCTCTCGCCGGTGATCATCACGGTCACGTCGCTGGCCGCCACCTGGCCGATGACCTTGAAGACCTGCTGCATCGCGGCCGAAGTGCCGACGATGCCCTCCTTGTGCTCCTCGGAATTAAGGACGGGCTGCACGCCGCCCGCCGAACGGATGTCCGCCTGGGTGCGCAGGGCGGTCTCGATCAGCGCCAGCAGTGTCGGGGGATCAAATGGTTTCACCACGTAGTCGAAGGCGCCGAACTTCATCGCCTCGATCGCAGTCTGGGCCGTGCCGAAGGCGGTCATCAGGATGACCAGCTGCTTCGGATTGGCGGCGCGGATGTGCTGGAGCGTCTCCAAGCCCGTCATGCCGGTCATGCGGTTGTCGAGGAGGACTACGTCGGGCGGTTGCTTCTTCACCGCCGCCACCCCCTCCTCTCCGCTCGGCGCCTCCTGCACGCGGTATTGGCGCGACGAGAGCACCCGGTTGAGCGAATAGCGCACCTCCGCGTCGTCATCGACGACAAGGATATGCGGAACTGGGGCGGTCTCGGGCATGTCCTAGCGTTGGATGCTCAAAATGGTTAGCGCTTCGCGCAAAGCTCGTTCTACTTACCGCCCATGCTAGGGTGGTCAATTAACTTGTTTCGCGTCTTCGGCATCCAACTCGCGGTGCACGCGAGCTTCTTGCTGCTGCTTGCCTATTGGGCCTACCAAGGCTGGCAGGAAGGAGGTGCGGTGGGCATGGCGTGGAGCGTGGGGTTGATCGTGCTCTTCTTCGTGTGCGTCATACTGCACGAGTTGGGCCATTCGCTCACGGCGCGCCGCTATGGCATCCGGGTGCCGCGCATCATGCTGCTGCCGATCGGGGGCATGGCGGAGTTTGAACGCATCCCCCGCCAGCCGCGGCAGGAACTGCTGATCACAATGGCCGGGCCGGCCGTGAATTTCCTGCTGGTGGCCGTGCTGCTGCCGCTGGTCTGGCGCGACTATTTTCACGGCGACGGGGTCGCCACATATTCGCCTGTCGGGGTGGCCGTCCAGTTGGTGTATGCCAATCTCATCATGGGTGTATTCAACCTCGTGCCTGTGTTTCCCATGGACGGCGGCCGCATCTTCCGCGCCTTGCTGGCCATGAAACTGCCCTATCTGCGGGCCACCTGGTGGGCCGTCATGGTCGGGCGGGTGCTGGCCGTGGGCTTCATCGCCTGGGGCCTGTATGCCGACCGGGTCATGCTGGCCGTGCTGTTCACCTTCATCCTCTTCGCCGGCAACAACGAATACCAGGCCGCCCTGCGCCGGGAACAGGAAGAGGCTTATTGGCGGGAACTTGCCCGCCAGACCGTCCCGATCGCCCCGGAGAAGCCCGGCGAGCCGCCGTTGCTGATGCACGGCCCCAACTAAAGGCGAAAGCCGCCCATTGCTGGACGGCTTTCAAAGTGGTGGACCCTATCAGGTTCGAACTGATGACCTCCTCAATGCCATTGAGGCGCTCTACCAACTGAGCTAAGAGCCCGTAACTAAACTAGCGAAAGGCCTAAAAGTAGGCATTGGAGGCGGAACGCAAGGACTTTTTATGCTTCGTCCCGCATCCTGAAGGTGACCGTCCAGGTGTCGGGCCGCCGGTTCGGCGTGGGGCCGATGGAGCGCATGCGGCGGAAGGCGTCGAGCACGGACTCGTCGAATTCGCGGTTGCCCGAGGACTTGGATATCCGCGGGTTCAGAATGGCGCCGCTGGCGGTGATGTCGAAGGTCACCTTGGCCTCCAACTGGTCGCTCACGCCGCTTGGCGGCTCGTGGGCGCGCTTCAGCTCCTGGATGAGAAACGAGATGTAGGTGCTCAACTGGTCCTGCTCCTCGCGCGTCAGCGCCTTGCCCCCGCTGCCGCGGGTGCTGGCTGTCGAACCACCCTTCACGCCGCCGAGCACGCCCTGGGTGTCGATTTTCGGCACCTTGGCGTTGCGGCGCACCGTGCTGGCTGCGGATTGTTTGGGTGTCGGATGCTTCTTGAGATATTCCTGGTAGGAGACCTTCGCGCTCTTGTTCATCTGCTTGGCGATGCTGGTGTCCGATTTGGCCTTCACCGGCGGGGGCTTGGGTGGCGCGGTCTCCGGCACACTGACACTTTCCTGCACCTGGGGTGGCTCGGGCTTGTCCTGGGGCAGCTCCACCTTGGGCACGTTCACCTTCATGGCGGTGTTACCCTCGGCCGGGGCCTCGCGTGCGTTCATGTCCTCACCGGGACCGGCCACGAGTTCGAAGATCACCGGGGGCAGCTTGTCCGAGCGCGCCACATATATCGTGGTCACGAAGAGCAGCGCCGCCACGAAGCCGTGGAGGATCAGCGACGTGAGGAATGCACTGGAGGAGTTCGGCCGCATGGCGCCACCGTCACTTCGTCTCGGTATCGAGGGAGATGCGGGTCAGGTTGCGCTTCATGAGCTCGTCCATGACCTTGACGATCTGCTGGTATTGGAGCGTCATGTCGCCCCGCAGGCGGATGACCGGCGGCTTCGGGCGGGCGGCGAATTCATCGAGGGTCTTGCCCAGTTCGGGGAAGCTCACGCGCTTGCTGCCCACGTAGATGTTGGCGTTCTGGTCGATGGAGATGCTCTGGAAGTCATCCTTGGGCGGCTGCTGGGCCTTCTTGCTCTCGCCGGGGAGGTTCAGCGGGATGGTCTGCTCCTGCTGGATGAGCGGCGTCGTGATCATGAAAATCACGAGCAGGGTGAACCCGAGGTCCACCATGTTGGTCACGTTCAGCTCCGCGACCGGATGGAGGGAGCGTTGGCGGCGGAAGATTCTGGCCATGGTGTGTCCTTATTTTGCCTCAAGCTCGATGCGGTCGGCGAGCGTGCTGGCATAGTTTTCCAGCTCGGTGGTCATCGTCTTTACGTGGCCGATCAGGATATTGTAGCCGAAGACGGACGGGATGGCGACCACCAGGCCGGCGATGGTGGTGAGCAACGCGGCGGAGACGCCGGGCGCAAGCGTCGCCAGCGTGGCGGAGCCCTGCTCGGCGATGGCCCCGAAGGCCTCCATGATGCCCCACACCGTGCCGAACAGGCCCATGAACGGCGCGCCTGACACCAGTGACGCGAGAATGATCATGCTGGCCTCATAGCGCAGCGACTGGCGCGCGAGCGCGCGCTGGATGGCGTTCTCCGCGTGCTCCAGCCGGCCGCGCGGGGTGTCGTCGCCCTTCTCCTTGCCGATCGCGGCCGCCCGCCAGTAGGCCTCGAGCGCATCGGCGAGCAGATCGGCGTAGGGAATGTCGCGGCGGTTCTTGAGATTGTCCGGCAGGTCGAGGATGTGGCGCTGTTCACCGAGGCGGCGCTCGAAGGCGAAATTCAGCTCCCGGAGCTTCTTCAGCTCCGAATATTTGCCCATCATCAATGCCCAGGCAAAGATGCTGAAGACCGCCAGCAGGCAGATGACCGCCTGGCCGACGCGGTCGGTGATGAGGAAGACCTGCCAGACGTTGAGCGCGGCAAGGTGCGGGGTGAAAAGTAGGCTGGGCATGTGGACTGGAGTGTTGGCGCGTTTGGTTCGGCCAATCAATGGGAATTCTTGTCCGGCGTCCGCCTGATTCTGGTTGCGCGCTTCCGCCAACCTTTTTTCGTGGGTTCTGTCTTCCCGCTCATGCCTCACCCGACCCTATTCGCCGGCAAATTCATCTCCTTCGAGGGCTCGGAAGGCAGTGGCAAGTCCACCCAGATATCCCGCCTCGCCCAGCACCTCAAGGACGCCGGCCGGGAGGTCGTGGCTACCCGGGAACCGGGCGGCACCGCCCTCGGCGAACGCATCCGCGACATCCTCCTGCACAAGGACGAGGGCGACGGCATGAGCGCCGAGTCGGAACTGCTGCTTTTCACCGCCGCCCGCGCCCAACTCGTGCGCTCGGTCATCACCCCGGCCCTCGCGCGCGGCACCGTCGTCCTCAGCGACCGCTACCTCGATTCCTCGACGGTTTACCAGGGTGCCGCCCGCAACCTCGACCCCAAGGCCGTCGCCGCCGTCAACGCCTTCGCCGTCGGCGGCGTCATGCCGCACCTGACCGTGATTCTCGACGTGCCGACCGAGATCAGCCTCGCCCGCGTGCGCGCTCGCACCGCCGGCCAGCCCGACCGAATCGAGCGCGAGACCGCTGCTTTCTTCCAAAAGGTCCGCGACGGCTATCTCGCGCTGGCCAAGACCGAACCGCTGCGTGTCATCGTGTTCGACGGCACCCAGCCGGCCGACGACATTGACCAGAAGATCTGGACCGAGGTCCAGAAACGACTCGCCTGACATGACCGAGGTCCTTCCCTGGCCCGCCGCCCTCTCCGGCACCCCCGCCGTCGCCGTCATCGAGCGCGCCATCGAACGCTCGCGCCTCGCCAACAGCTTGCTGCTCCACGGCGAGAACCTCGGCACCCTCGCGACCGTTGCCCACGCCATCGCCGACCGCCTGCTCAACGACCCACGCAATCCCAGCCAGTATTTTCCGCCGAAGGAACATCCTGATTATTTTCCCCTGCGGCCGGCGAAAAAAATGCGGATGATCCGCGTGGGTGAATCTTCCTCCGATCCCGGCACAATGCGTGAGTTCATCTCGCGCATCCAGAAGTCGCCGCAGATCAGTTTTCGCAAGGTGGCCATTGTCTATGAGGCCGACCGAATGAATACGGAGGCGGCCAACGCGTTTCTCAAGACCCTCGAGGAGCCACCCGCCAGCACGACCATACTGCTGCTCACCACCCGCCCCTACTCGCTCCTGCCGACCATCCGCAGCCGTTGCCTGCACTTCCGCTTCACCGACGCCGGCAGCGAGGCGCTGGCAGGGGCGGACGAGGCGACCCGCGGACAGTGGAAATCCACCCTGGCCGACTACGCAGCCTGGCTGGGCGCGGTGGCGCTGGGCGCGACCGACAAACGCGCCGTGGCCGACCAGGTTCTCGGCGTCTATGGCCTCATCACGCGCTTCAACGCCGTGCTCGCCGCCGCCACCGACCAGGCGTGGAAGCAGCAAAAGGAAAAACTGCCAGACGAACTGGACGATGATGAAGTGGAGGCCATCCAGGTCGGCCTCGCCAACGGCATCCGCCTGAAACTCTTTTCCGAACTCGAGAACGCCACGCGCGACTTCGCCCAAAAACGCCTGCTCGAAGGCGACGAATCCGCTCGCCGCGCGCTGGTCGCCGCCATCGCCCAGCTCGAACACGACATCGGCCTCCTCCGCCTGAACCTCAACGAAGCCGCCGCCCTCGAGAACTTCCTTCTCGGCTCGCTCCGCCTGTGGACGAGACGGTGAAATTGAGCTGATACTTTCCCGACTGAATTCGATATTGCGGCAAGGTATCGGGGCCACAACTGGCGGTGCCGAGGCCGCGCTGGGCGTGGTCGAGGTTGACGTGAATTTCGGGCTGGGGTGTGAGGTCGGTCGTGTGCTTCGCCGCGTAGAGATCGGCCGCCGTGAAATGGCTGGCCGAGGCCTCCATCGTCGGCGCGGCGGTGAACTTCACTCCGGCGGCCTTGCCGTCGTGCAGGCGGAGCCAGCGCACATCCGTCTTGTTGCCATATTCCTGCGGGAGGATGTAGGGCACGTAATCCGCGCTCACGGTCGTGTGCCAGCGCCCGACCATCGCGCTGCGGTTGCGGTCTGAATAGTTTTCCCACGGGCCGCGCCCCAGCCATTCCAGTTGCTCCAATTCCGGCGGCAGCACGAGCGACACGCCGATGCGGGGCAGTTCAGGGAGTTTCCGGTCCACGGCGAAAATGTTTTCGACCTGCAAGCCGCCCGCCGCCGTCAGCCGGTAGCGGTGCGTGTGGACGATGTATTTTCCCGCGCCAGGAGCGCGCCAACGCTGGTTGATGGCGACGATCGCCTCGCCGCGGGCCACACTCACCGTCGTCCGGCTGTCCGCAAGCTCCATCCGGTCGTAACCGGCATCGAGCCAGCGATTGAGCACGCGGACGTCGCCCCAGCCCACCTCGGTGAACAGCTTGAGGCCGTCGTTGTCGGTCGCGGCCCGCCAGACGTTGAGCTGAGGGCCGCAGGTGATAAGCAGGCGGTCGTCCCGTCGGAAATTGGCGAGCACGCCGCTGGCGCGATCAACCTCGAAGCTCAGGCCGCCGGCGGAGACGGTCCAGCCTCCGGCAGTCTCAGCCACCTCAGGCACGCCGCTCACTGCACTGGGCTTGATCGGACGGCTGCGCCGAAACGCACCGGATGGCACGGCATGTTGCTGCCATGCCATCTCGTGCCCCGCGGCGCACCACGGCGTGGCCTTGCGGGTGAAAAAGCGGAACGTAACATGCGCTTCCGCGCCGGACGGAAGCGTCAGGGCTGGATATCGCACGTTGAAATCCTCCCGGGCCTGCGGAGCCGTGCGGAAGACGGGCAGCGCACCCTCCGCCACGGGCTCGCCGTCAACCAACAGCGTCCATGTGCCGCGCAGGTCGCTCAGATCGGTAAACCAGCGGCGGTTTTGCACGCGAAAGCGGCCACGCCGCGCGTCGCGGACCGCCACGCGCACGGGTTGGGCCAGATGCTTGTATTCGAGCAGGCCGGGATGCGGCGTGCGGTCGGGCCATACGAGGCCGTCGCACACGAAATTCTTGTCGCTCGGCTCGTCGCCGAAGTCGCCGCCGTAGGCCCAGTATTCGCGCCCGGCCGCGTCGCGCCGCTTCAGGCCGTGGTCCACCCACTCCCAGATGAAGCCGCCCTGCAGACCGTGATGCCTGTCGAACGCATCAAAATAATCGCCGAGGCTGCCGTTGCTGTTGCCCATGGCGTGCGAGAATTCGCACAGGATGACCGGGCGCTGATCGCGGTTCTTTGGGTCGGTCACCCACTGAACGAGCCGCCCGATGGGCGGATACATCGGGCTGACAAAATCGGAAGCGGCTTTGCCGCGCGTCCAGTCGAAGGTGATCGTGCCCTCGTAATGCACCGGGCGGCTGGGGTCGCGGTGCCGAATCCACGCCGCCATCGCATCGTGATGCGGGCCATAGCCGCTCTCGTTGCCGAGTGACCAAGTGATGATCGAGGGGTGGTTCTTGTCACGCTCAACCATGCGTAGCCCCCGGTCAAGAAACGCGGGCGCGTAGCGGTTGTCGTGCGCGAGGTCGTGGTAAAACGCGTGCGACTCGATGTTGGCCTCGTCCCATACGTAGAGGCCGTATTCGTCGCACAAGTCATACCAGTGCGGGTCGTTCGGATAGTGCGAGGTGCGGACCGCGTTGATGTTGTGGCGCTTCATCACGAGCACGTCCTGAAACATGCCCTCGCGGGTCACAGCCTTGCCGCGCTTGTCGTCGTGGTCGTGGCGGTTTACACCGGCGATGAACACGGGTCGCCCGTTGACCAGCAGTTCACGATTGCGCGTCTCCACGCGGCGGAATCCGGTGCGGATCGAGGTGTGCTCCAGTTCATTTCCTCCGGGGCCGATCAGGGTCACGAGCACGGTGTAGCGCTGCGGTGACTCGGCGGACCAGAGCCGCGGTCGCGCGACGGGGATTTCCAACGCGAGGCGGCGGCGCGGGTTGACCCAGGAATTGTCCGTGGGAAACGCCTGGTCCAGCGGCTGGCGCAGCACAGCCTTGCCTGCGGGATCATAAAGCTGCACGCGCAGCTTGCAGCCCTTGCCCCACTCGTCGGGCGCGCCAAGGCGAGCCTCCAATTTGAGCGAGCCATTGCGCAAGGTTGCATCGGGCTCGGCGCGCACGAAGACATCCTCCAGATAATGCGCCGCCTGCGAGTAGAGATATACTTCGCGGTGGATGCCCCCCATCCACCACTGGTCCTGATCCTCGATGAAACTGGCGTCTGACCACTTCACGACTGCGGCGGCGAGCGTGTGCGTGACCCCGGCGCGCACATAGGGTGTCAGGTCGAATTCCGACGGAAGCCGCGTATCCTTGGCCAACCCCACCGGCTGGCCGCCCACCCAGACGTAGAGCACGCTTTCCGCCCCGCCGACGTGCAGCACGGTGCGGCGGCCCGCCCAGTCCGCCGGCACCGTGAACGTGCGCCGGTAAAGCCCGGTCGGGTTAAGGGCCGGCACCACCGGCGGTTGCTCCGTGAAGGGCATGATGACGTTGGTGTAATGCGGACGGTCGTAACCATGCATCGTCCAGTTGCTCGGCACGGGGAGTTTGGCCCAGGCCGTGTCGGGCTTGAATCCCGACGCGACGAATTCCGCAGGCACCGCCTCCGGCCGATCCACCAGCCGGAAGTCCCAATCGCCATCCAGCGAGCGCCACCACGGGGAGTCCTCGCGCCGGTCGGCCAGCGCCGCCTTGACCGTGGGATACGGGTAGAGCGTCGCACGAGCGGCGAGCCGGTTGAACGAAAGCGTTTCAGGGTTTTGCCATGTCTTGAGCGGGCCGGTCTGGATGAGATCCATAGAGGGGAGTGTCACAGAAACGATTCACCGCCCAGTGGGAAACAATATTCCCTGCGACAGTCAGGCGGCGCCCAGCGAATGTCATTCCGTGCGTGACACTGCCGCCACGAAGTCCTCGCGCTGGTCCATGTGCGGGTTGTGGCCGGAGTCGGCGATCACCTCGATCTTCGCCGCCGGAAAATGCCGTCGGATCAGGTCGTGATCGCTGGGCTCGGCGTAGCGCGAGCGTCCGCCGAGGATGAACAGCGTCGGGCCGGCGAACTTGTCCGCCGGCTGCAGCGAATTTTTCTCCATGCGCGGCAGGGCGTCGGTCAGGGCCGGCACGTTGACCTGCCAGCGCCACTGGCCGTTTTCCTGCACGAGGTTGGTCGCGAGGAATTTCCTCATGCCGAGGTTGTCCACGCGGGCTTCGAAGCGGATCTCCGCTTCCTGCCGCGATTGCAGGCTGCTCAGGTCGAGTTCGGTCATCGCGAGGAACTCCCCGCGGTGCGCCACCCAGTAATAATCCTTCGGCGCGATATCCACGACCACCAGCCGCTCCACCCGCTCCGGGTGCCGGCAGGCCAGCAACATGGCCGTCTTCCCGCCCATGCTGTGGCCGACAATGGTCGCCTTGGGCAGGCCCTGCGCGTCCATCCAGGCAATGAGGTCGTCCATCATCACTTCGTAGCTCATCTCCGGCGCATGCGGCGACTTGCCGTGGTTTCGGGCATCGGGGGCAAAGACATGGAAATGCTTTGCCAAGTCGCGCCCCGTGCTCAGCCAGTTGCGGGACGAACCCAGCATGCCGTGCAGGACGATCATGGGCGGTTTGCCCGCGCCCCCGAGGTCGGTGTGATGGAGTTGGACGCTCACGGATCAAAGTAGTGGGTAGCGAGTAGCGGGTAGCGAGGAGAATTTGATGTAGCCAAGTGACCCCTACACGCTACTCACTACTCGTTTCTCGCTACTTATATATGGCCGAAAAGCTCACGCCGATGATGCAGCAGTATTTCGAGGTCGCACCTCACTTTTTTTCGTGGATGTTTAGAACATTGTTTGCCGGCGTTTTTCAGAGCGAAAACTGAAAAACTCAGTTCGCCGATGATTGCCGAAAAACGCTGATTTTAGGGTCGGTGGTATAACGAAGTGGTATAAATTCAAAAAAACGCGGAATTTTAAATGCTGGATGCGGCAACATTTGATCCGGAAGCGCGGGATGCCCGCTCTTCGACAAACGAATCGCCGTGGCCCCGAGGTGGACTACTATGACAGACCCAAAGTATTGTTATCCTTAGTTGAGAAACTGAGGCGAGTGCTGGTTCGTAGGCTGGACTGCCAATTTGTCTGCGAGAATATCCCAGCTTCGCCAAAGTTGATCGCCTCGCCATGCCACGCCTAAGGGATACGTTTCGCGAGAACGCCTGTGCGCCAAGTAGGTGCAAAGGAGGAGTTCGCCTGTGTTACTACTGGCCGACTATTATGCCCGATTGTTTCCTTGCCGCAGCAGGGGGTAGCCATATTCGCTGATTCTGTGCGGACACACTTCCAGATCGCCGTCATTATGTCTGCGTGGTTCATGGCCACCGGCGCACAATGGGATTTGGTGCAGGTTTTCGGGTGGGCCCGCATGGTCGCAACCTATTCCCAATCCATGTCTCTATTGAAGGCGATTGAGCGAACCTTTGCTGGGGAGTTGTGCGGCGTCTGCCGAGTTGTCGGCGAGGCCAAACAACAAGGGAAAGAGTCGACCGTTCCGAATGGGAAGCTCGATACGAAGATGATTTTCCTGCTGCAACCGGTGCCTGAATTCATCGCACCGGCCGTAGAAATGGCTGCTTGGTCGCCTAGCGACATGCAGCTTTTGAGCGCCTCGCGTGCCGCGCCACCGACTCCGCCCCCGCGAGCCTAGCAACTCTGCCGTTCATTAGAACGGAGTTCCCGCTGGGCCTCCTCAGGCCGGCGTTCCTCGCAATCTCCGCCCAATATGGGCCGCGTTCCCGCGCACGCGTCTTTCTGCGCGCATCCTTCCTCGTGTTCATGAAATCTTTCCTTTTCCTGCTTTGCACTGCCACGTTCGCCACTACCGTCGTGGCCGCGACCTTTGATTCCGTCGACGGCCCGCCCGTCGAACTCGACAAACTCGAGGTCAACGCCGCCAAGGAGGCGGTGTTCTCCCTCCCGCTCGACTCCAACCCGGCCACCGGCTCCCGCCTCGGCCTCGCCAACCGCGACCTGCCCGCCAGCGTCTCCATCGTCACCCAAGAGGTGATGCAGCTGCGCGGTCTCCGCACCGCCGTGGAGGCCGTCGAGGCCGCCGTCGGCATGACCGGCGGCACCAGCTTCGGCTCCATCCCGACCTACTCCACCCGCGGCTTCGGCTCCAACAGCGTCAGCGTCATGCGCGACGGCATCCGGCAGAACACCGCCTCCCAGTCCTCGCGCACGATCGACTCCTTCCTCCTTGATCGTACCGAGGTGCTGAAAGGCCCGGCTTCCCTCATGTTCGGCGAGGGTGCCGTCGGCGGCGCCGTGAACTACCTCTCCAAGACTCCTTCCGCCACGCCGCGTGGCGACCTTCTCGTCAGCGCCGGCTCCTGGGACACATACCGCTTCGGTCTCGGCTGGGGCGGCCCGCTCCCAGTCGGCCCGAATGCGAGCCCCGTCCTCGTCCGCGCCGACTACAGCCACAGCGAGACCGCGGGCTACGTCGACCGCAACGCCCAGCGCTACGACGCCGGCGCGCTCGCCTTCGCCTGGCAGGCCACCGCCTCCCTCAAGCTCTCCCTCAACATCAGTTATCTGAAGGACTGGAACGAGAGCTACTACGGCAACCCCGTCGTCTATGACGCCGTCGTCAACACCACCATCGCCGGCGCAGCGCCCGAGGTCCGCCTCTTCAACAGCGCCACCGACCGCCTGGTCAACCCGCGCGTCGATCCCGCCGCCCGCCGCACCAACTACAACATCCTCGACAACTACGCGAAGACCGAGAACTCCTTCACCCGCCTCCGCGCCGAGCTGCGCCTCACGCCGGACCTCGATCTCCGCAACGAGACCTACGCCGCCACCCAGCTCCTGAAGTGGCGCAATCTCGAGACCAACACCTGGAACCCAGTCACCCAGCTCGTCACGCGCTCCTCGTTCCTCCACATCTACCGCGACGACATCCTCTCCGGCAACCGCCTCGATCTCATCCACCGCGGCACGATCGCCGGCCGCCCGAACCGCGTCATCGTCGGCGGCTTCCTCGAGCGCAACAACCTCGTCCGCGGCGGCACCCCCGCCGGCCTCGCCACTACCGCCTCCAGTGTCACCCTGCTGAATCCCACCGAGACCACTGGTCCGGGCAACGGGGACGACTTCCTGAAGAGCTCGCACGTCTTCATCGACACCGCCGCCTTCTATGCCGAGGACGCCCTCGATCTGACCTCCCGTCTCAAGCTCGTCGTCGGCCTCCGCCACGACACCATCGACCTCACGCGCGATGCCCTCGTCACCCCGACCAACCCCGTCCGCACCACCTACGCCAAGTCCTACTCCCCGTGGACCGGCCGCGGCGGCCTCGTGTGGTCGGTGAACAAGGATCTGAACCTCTACGCCAGTTACAGCCGCGCCGCCGAGCCCACCACCCAGCTCGTCAGCTTCACGGCCACGTCGAACGACTTCGCCCTCCAGACCGGCCGCCAGTTCGAGGTCGGCGCCAAGGGCTCGCTCGTCGGGAGCAAGGTCGACTTCACCCTCGCGCTCTTCGACATCGAGAAAAACAACATCCTCGCCTCCACGCTCGACCCGCTCACCGGCGTCCGCATCAGCCAGCAGATCGGCGCCCAGAATTCCCGCGGCGTCGAGCTTGCTGTCAGCTACGCTCCCGCCACCGACTGGCGCATCGAAGCTAATGTCGCGTGGACCGACGCCTGGTTCGGGAGCTTCGCCGAGAATCTCGGCACCGGCGTAATCGACCGCACCGGTAACACGCCCTCGAACGTCCCCGAGTGGGTCGCCGGCCTCTTTGTGAACAAGCGCCTGCCCACCGGTTTCGCCGCCAACGCCGGCCTGCGCTACGTCAGCGACCGCTTCGGTAACAACAATAATTCCGTCGTCGCCGACGGCTACACCACGCTCGACGCCGGCCTCAGCTACACCTGGCAGCGCGCCGTCTTCACCCTCCGCGGCCGCAACCTGACCGATGCGGAATACGAGTCCGTCGTCGGCACGACCATGCGCCGCCTGGCCGACCCGCGCTCCGTCGAGGTCAGCGCCCGGTATTCGTTCTGAAGCCATGAAACCGACCCACTTGCTTCGCATTCTCTTAGCCGGCCTCGCGCTGGCACTTGTCGGTTGCGGCCCGAAGACGAAGTCCGTCGCCCCGGCCGCTCCAACCGAAGCCACAACCCCTGGTGACGCGGTGGCTGGCAATCGCGTCTACGACCGCGTCTGCATCGTATGCCACCAGGCCAACGGCGCGGGCGTGCCCGGCGCCTTTCCCCCGTTGGCAGGCACCGGGTGATCCCGACCGCCTCATTCGCATCGTCCTGCACGGCCTGCAGGGCCCGGTCGAGGTGAAAGGCCAGACCTACAACTCCGTCATGCCGCCCCAAGGCCCGCTCCTGAAGGACTTTGAAATCGCCAACGCCCTCACCTACGTCCGCAGCGCCTGGGGCAACAACGCCCCACCCGTCGCTATCGAGGCAGTCGCCCATGTCCGCTCCACAGTCAAACGCGACACGATGCAGACCTGGACTGAGCTCAACCAGAAATGAAACCCGCTTACTCCATAAAGGAGTTTGTTCGGCGATGTTTTGAAAGAGGCGCCAAGTTCCACTAACCGGCCAGCGGAATGACAGTCGTGAGCAGGCCGATCACGAGCAGCACTAGCGAGGTGACCAGCGCCCACTTGAGGGTGAACTTCTGGTGGTCGCCCATTTCCACCCCGCACAAGCCCACGAGGAGGTAGGTCGAGGGAACGAGCGGACTCAGCAGATGCACGGGCTGGCCGAGCAATGACGCGCGGCCGATCTCGGCCGCGCTGATGCCGTAGTGCGCACCCGCCTCCGCGAGCACCGGCACCACCCCGTAATAAAACGCGTCGTTGGAGATGAAGAACGTGAACGGCACGCTGAGGAACGCCGTGATCACCGCCAGGTATGGCCCGAGGGCCGGGGGCACGACCTGCACCACGCTCTGCGCCATGGCGTCGATCATCTTGGTCCCGGACAGGATGCCCGTGAACACGCCCGCCGCGAACACCACGGCCACGACCGCGAGCACGTTGCCGGCGTTCGCCGCAATACGTTCCTTCTGGTCGGCGAGCTTCGGATAGTTGACGGCCAGCGCCAGCGCGGTGGCGATCATGAACAGGATGGACAGCGGAAGGATCCCCAAAATCAACGCAACCATCAGGCCGGCGGTCAGCAGCAGGTTAAACCACAGCAGTCGCGGTCGGCGGATGGCCTGTTCCCGGTCGTATTCCGCCTGGGTCTGGGCGCTCGCATGCACGTCCTGCAAAGCGCCGGCCGGCAGGACCCCGAGCCGCTTCCGCTCGTGGCGGCCGAACCGCCACGCCACGAAGATCACCCAAGCCGCTCCCGCCCCCATGGCGGGGATCAGCGGCACGAACAGGTCTGCCGCGTCCACCTTGAGCGCCGCCGCGGCGCGCGCCGTGGGTCCGCCCCAGGGCAGGATGTTCATCACGCCGCCCGCCATCATGATGGTGCACGCCAGCATGAGCCGGCTCATCCCGAGCTTCTGGTAGAGCGGCAGCATCGCGGCCGTGGTGATCAGGTAGGTGGTGGAGCCGTCACCATCGAGGGACACGAACAGCGCGAGCAGCGCCGTGCCGACGCTGATGCGGACTGGGTCGCCCCCGGCTAGCCGCACCACTCGCGTCACCACGGGATCAAAGAGGCCCGCGTCGATCATCAGGCCGAAATACAGGATGGCGAACATCAGCATCACCCCCGTCGGCGCGATGGCCCGCACGCCATCGAGCATCATCGGCCCGATTTTCGGCCCAAACCCGCTGAGCAACGCAAAGACAATGGGCACCACGATCAGCGCCGTGAGCACCGACAGCCGTTTCATCATGATCAACGTCATGAACACGACAATCATGGCGTAGGCTAACAGCGTGAGGCTCATGGGATGGCGAGAGGCCTCAGGCCCCGGCGGGGACGCGTCGGCGGCGGAAATAAGACCATGTGCCCGTGACGGCCAGCACCGGCACCCCGAGAGTCGCCAGGAAGACGAGCACCTGCGTCACCGGCCCGCCGGCCTGGCCGAGGTGCCAGGCCAGCATCCAGTAGAACAGCTTGTGCCCGGAGCTGCTGGCCGCATAGGGCGTGGCGCGCAGCAAGGTGCCCGTGCCGGCATCGACGTAATACTCGCTGCGGGCGTGCGGATGCGGCGCGCCTCGGCCGACGATCCAGACCAGGGTGGCATTGTCGCCGGCCTTGGGAAAATAGGCGTTGGCCGAATCATAGTCCGGCAATTCCGCCTGCGCGCGCTGCCAGAGGCTCTCCATTGGCACGCGTGGCGAATCCGGTGCCGCCGGTGAAGCCGCGGGCGCCGCCGGCAGTGGCGATCCAGCCACGCGATAGACACCGTGCTCATACCAGGAGTAGGCGTGCGGCAGGCCGGTGAGCGCGCTGAGCAGGACGAAACCGGCCGTGTAGGCGCCCAGCGTCCGGTGCCAGTTCAGCAGGCGGGCCCGGCCGGACAGGTTGAACTTCAGCGTGAGCGCGCCGCGCACCGCGCGCCATGCCGGCGGCACCCAGAGCACCACCCCGCTGAGAATGATGAAGATGAAGAGGAACGCCGCCACCGCCGTGACATGCGTCCCGACGTTGATGCCCAGGCCGAGGAAGCGGTGAATGTCCTCCGCCTTGCCAAACAGACCGCCATAGCGGCTCTGTAGGCCGAGCACCCGGCCCGTCCATGGATCCAGGTAGATCTGGTCGCTGTTGCTGCAGCGGATCATTGCGGAGCGCGCCGGGTCGGACCAGAAGCGGACCTGGTTGAATTTCCGGCCCGGATACGCGGCGGCGGCGTTGGCCGCCAGGACGTCGAGCGGCACCCGCTCGCGGCCGGGTGTCACGACCATCAGCCCCGGATAGGCCAGTGGCTCCAACTGCGGCCGGAACACCATCCAAGCCCCGGCCAGGGCCATGACCACGAGCACCAAACCCGCGGTCAACCCGGCCAGCAGGTGGAGTTGCAGGAGCCGCTGGCGGAAGACGGGTGACATGAACCGGGATTACTTCGGCAGCGGGATGGCATCAGCATGAAACATCGCGCGGTCGTCGCGGATGCTCGCCTTTGAATCGGTGTAGGACTTGAAGACTTTGTCGGTCGCGTTGAGCTTCGCGCGGGCGGCCCACTTGATCTCGTCGCGGCGGGCGAAAGCGGCCAGGTCGGCGGATTCCATGATGAGCATGGAATCCCACGGCGTGTTGAAGGAGGTGTTGTTGTAAAGCATCGTATAGCCGGTCAGCGGGCCCACGGCCATCCACTCCTTCATCTGCGGCACGGTGTAGCCGTGGACATACTTGGCGTATTCGGCGGCGGAGACGTGGGTGGCATAGGTCACGACTAGGTAGGCGGCCTTCGCCGGGTCGCGCTTCGATGCGACCGCCCGGGCGAGCGGTTCGCCGTAATTGCCCGATTCGACGCTCGCCAGCCGGAGGGCTTCAGGCGTGAGGCCGCCGGGGGAACGGCGCTCGACCTCGCGCCAGCGCACGGTGTCGGTGAAACTCGCGAAATCCAACACGACGACGAGGTCCGGATTGGCCAGCGAGGCGAAGGTGGAGAACAGCAGCTGGGCGTCGGCGATGACGCCCTCCTTTTTCCACGCGGCGAAACGCGCGGCGCCCGTGGTCTCAACCCACGTGCGGAATTCGACCCGGGACTCCGGGCGCGCCTTATAGGTCAGGACGATGCTGACGGGGCCGTTGACCGCGGCCTCGGCGGACCACAGGGCGGCCGGAATTGACAGGACAAGCAGGAGGACGGCAAGCAGGCGGAGTTTCATGGGGTAACGAGGCGTTCAGGGTTGCGAACCGCTCCGAGCACAACTCCCGGCCGCAATAAGGCCAACATGGAGAATGGGCTTTTTGGCCTAGCCATCCTCCTTGCCACCCCGCGTCGGCCCGCCAAACGAGACAGGATGAAATTGCTGCGAGTCCTGCTGGCCGGCTGCCTCGCCGGCTGCGCCTCCGGCGTCGCCCAAAGCACCCCGGGCGCCGAGGCCGCCACCCTCATCCTGCACAATGGCCGCGTCTGGACGGTCGACGCCAGCCACCCCGAAGCGCAGGCGGTGGCCGTGCGCGGCGAGACCATCGTCAAGGTCGGCGGCAACGCCGAGGTGCTCGCGCTCCGGGGCGACGGAACGAAGGTGATCGACTTGAATGGCCGGCTCGTCCTGCCCGGCTTCAATGACGCCCACACGCACTTTGAGAACGCGGTGAATTGGTTTTTCCAGGTCATGGTCATGGCGGTGAACACCGAGGAGGACCTGTTGGCGCAGCTGCGCGCCGCGACCAAGCGGGTGCCAGCGGGTATGTGGATCACTGGCGGCGACTGGAGCACCTTTGCGTGGCAGGCGGCACAAAAAACCAACCCCACGGGCTGGTCGGCCTTTGCGCCCGACCTGGCCGCCATTGATGCCGTGACTCCGGACCACCCCGTGCTGCTGCGGCGGTTCGACCACCGCTATTTCATCAACAGCGCCGGCATGAAACTCGCCCACATCGGTGATCGGACAACCAGCGCCATCCAAGCCGACCGTGACCCGGCCACCGGCCGGCCAACCGGCCTGCTCAGCCCCGCCGTGGGCGAGCAGATTGAGAAGCTCCTGCCCCCGCCCACCCGCGCCCTGAAGCTCATCGGCGCCCGCGGCGTGTTGCGGGAATTGAACGCGGCCGGTCTCACCTCGATCCACGATATCGCACGTTTCGACGAGATCTCCCAGCGGCAGACCTTTCCGACGTTTGTGGAGCGGAGCTACACCGACGCCGGCATCTTCCGCGACCTGAAGGCGCGCGGCGAACTCACCGTGCGCGTGCATGCGCTCACTCCGCTGGAAACCTGGGCCGAACTCGCCAGCATCGGCGTCACGCCACAATCCGGCGATACGCTGCTGAATTTCGGCACGCTCAAGGATTTCGTCGACGGGTCCCTGATGTTCGCACCCCTCGAGGGCCGGACCGGCAACTTCACCTTCCGCTTCAAGGGCGAAGTGGCGATGCAGCGCAACATCACCGCAGCTGACCGCGCCGGTTTCGACCTCGGCATCCATGTGATCGGCGACCGGGCCCTGCACGTGCTGCTCAACTGGTATGAAAACGCCATCGCCGCGAACGGCCCGCGCGAACGGCGCTTCCGCCTGATCCACGCGTGGTATGGCACCCCCGCCGATCTCGCCCGCGCCGGGCGGCTCGGGCTGGCCGCCGACGTAACTCCGCACCAGCTGCTCGACCAGGATCTGCCCGCCCTCGAATACAAGCTCGGCCCCGAGCGTGCGAAAACCGCCTTTGCGTGGCGCACCATGATCGAGCGCGGCGTGCGCATCAATATCGTGTCCGACCTGCCCGGCCTCTTCAACCGGACCGCCATCTCTCCGTTCAATCCGCTGGAGAACATGTATTCCGCCATCACCCGCCGCAACCCGCACCGGCCCGGTGATCCCGCGTGGCACCCTGAACAGGCCCTCACCCTCCCGGAGGCCATTCAGGCTTATACCGCCAACCCCGCCTTTTCCTCACGCGAGGAAAAACTCAAGGGCACCATCACCCCGGGCAAGCTGGCCGACTTGGTCGTGCTTTCGCAGGATATCCTCAAACTCCCGCCGGAAGGCCTGCTCCAGACGCGCGTGGATTACACCATCCTCGGAGGGCAAATAGTGTATCCCGCCAAGTAGCGAACGGATTCGATCACCAGCCGACGGCGTAAACCGAGTTCGCCGGACCCCACCACCCCGGCTCATGGCCCCAGCGACGCGGGTCGGCGCCGCCGTAGAGCAGGCCGGTGACAGGATCACGTTGCACGCCGTTGACGCTGCCCTCGTCGTCAGGAATGAGATCCACCCGGTAACCGCGGGCGCGCAACGCGGCGGCGGTGGCGGGGGGAATCCGATCCTCCATTTTCACATGAGGCGGCGGATCGAGCACCACGCGGGTCGGCCCGCCGTGCAACAGGCGCGGGGCGGCGACGGCCTGCTGCATGTCCATTTTGAAATCGATCACATTGACCAGCACCTGCACCAGGCGCTGCCAGATGCCCTCCGTGCCGGGCGTGCCGAGGGCCAGCACGGGCTCGCCATCCTTCAGCACGATGACTGGCGACTGGTTCGACCGCGGCCGCCGGCCGGGTCCGAGCTGCGAGGGACTGCCCGCGATGGTGTGCAGGTGGCGCATCTGGTTGCTGAAGACGACGCCCGTGTCGGCCGCCACGACACCCGAGCCAAACCAGGCCCCGAGCGTCTGGGTGAGCGACACCATGTTGCCCTCGCCGTCGACGACCGTGAGGTGCGTGGTGTTGCTGCGCGCGGGTTTCTCGTCCGCGAGTTTCGGGTCGGGCACGCCGGGCATGGCGCGCCCCAGCTTGATCAATGCCCGCCGGCTGGCGGCATATTCCTCGCTCAACAGGCGCGCCACCGGGACCGCGATGGCCTCCGGGTCGGCAACGTAGCGGTTGCGGTCGGCAATGCCCAGCCGCTGCACCTCGGCGATCAGGTTGAGGTAATCGGGGCTGTTGTGCCCGAGCGCCTTCAGGTCGTAACCCTGCAGGATGTTGAGCTGGAACAGGAGCGCCACGCCGCTGCTGTTCGGCGGCGTCGTGAACACCTGGTAACCGCGGTAATTGACCGAAAGCGGCTCGACCCATTGCGGCTCGTAGCCGGCCAGGTCCTCGTAGCGCAGCAGGCCGCCGTTCCTTTCGAAAAACGCCCCGATGCGCCGGGCGATGTCGCCCGAGTAGAAAGCCGAGGCGCCCTTCTCGCCCACCGTGCGCAGCGTCTCCGCCAGGTCCGGCTGGCGGAAGAGTTCGCCGGTTCGTGGGGCGCGCCCGCCCGGAAAGAACACCGCCTGCGTCGAGGGGAAATCCATCTCACCCCGCATCAGCTCGATCACGCCGGCGAAATCCTCCGTGACCGCGAAGCCCTGCTCGGCGAGTTCCAACGCCGGTTGCACGACCTCGCGCCAACGCAGGCGGCCATAGGCCCGGTGCATCGCGGCGTAGCCGGCCAGGCAGGAAGGCACCACGGGGGAAAGATAACCGTGCTCGTAGTTTTTGCCCTGCACCGCTTCGATGGTAGCCAGCTTCGGCGACGGGCCGAAGAAGTTCAGGGCGCGCACGCGTTTTTCCTTCGCCACATACATCGTGGCAAAGCCCTGCCCGCCGATCGTGGAGTTCTTCGGGTCCACGACCGCCACCGCCATGGCCGTCGCGACCGCGGCGTCGAAAGCATTCCCGCCCTGGAGCAGAATCTTCATGCCCGCCATCGAGGCCAGTGGGTGCAGTGAGGTGACCACGCCATGCCGGCCGGTGACCAGGGGCCGCGCCAGCGTGGCCTCGGTTGAGGGCGTGTCGTCCGGCATGGTGCGGCCGGGAACGGCGGCGTGCATGACCGATGGCATCAGAAGCACGGCAAACAGGGACGGCAGGAATCGACGGAGGGGCATGCGGCGATGGGATTGCGTCGGATCGACTCCACCGACGGCGCAGGCATGTCACCCGTTCGCCCAACCCCGTGCAATCGCCGTTATTAGTCCTATAGGCCTAACGGCGGTCCCCGCCGCCAGTCACCGGAGCTTCCGCGGGGAAACCACCACCCCGTCGTCATCGCTATAGACCCACGATCCCGGCGCGAAGACCGCCCCGCCCTGTTGCACGACGACATCGACGGCCCCGGCGCCCGCCTTGCCGCTTTTCCGGGGATTGGTGCCGAGCGCCTTGACCCCGAAGGCCAGCCCGCCAAGCGCCACCGCGTCGCGCACGGCGCCAAATATAATCACGCCGCTCCAACCGTTTTTCAGACCGAGCCCCGCCACGATATCGCCAATGAGGGCCGCTTCGAGCGAGCCGCCGCCGTCAACCACCAGGACCTCGCCGGGCGACGGTTGCTCGAGGGCGCGGCGCAGCAGGACATTGTCATTGCGGCACTGGATCGTGCGAACCTGGCCGCAGAAAATGCGCCGGCCACCGTATTGCCGCAACGGTGTGATGCAGACCTGGCAATCGCTGCCGTGCGCATCGCACAGGTCGGCGGTGGAAAAAGCATGGGCGTGCATGGGGCCGGCTACGGGGTGTATTTGGGCAGCAGGTAATTCAGAAGTCCACCCTGCCGGATGTAATCGGCTTCCCGTTCCGTGGCCACGCACGAGTGCAGCGCGATTTCCTCGCTGCGCCCGTCGGGCCGGTTGATCCGCAACGGGACGGATTGGTGCGGACGAATGGGGCCCTCCATGGCGGACAGATCGAAGCTCTCGGCGCCGGTGAGGGCGATCCCGGCACGGGTCATCCCCGATGGAAACTGAAGCGGCAGGACACCCATCCCGATCAGGTTGCTGCGGTGGATGCGCTCGAAGCTTTCGGCGATCACCGCGCGCACCCCGAGCAGCGCGGGGCCCTTGGCGGCCCAATCGCGGCTGGAACCGGCGCCATAATTTCTCCCGGCAAAAATGAGCAAGGGAGTGCCCGCCCGGCGGTGACTTTCGCTGGCCTCGTAAACCGTCTGGATTGTCCCAATCGGGGCCAGTTCGTTGCGGAGGTTAGGATTGCTGAAGATCCCCCGCAACATGACCTCATGGTTTCCGCGCCGGGTGGAATACTGGTTGAATTCGGACACGGGCACCCCGCGCTGTTCCAAGTAGCGGCCGGCGAGGCTGTCTCGTGGAATGGCACCGGCGGGCGAGATGTGATCGGTAGTAACGTCATCCCCGAGCACCAGCAGCGCCCGCGCCCCGTGCAGGCTGATCCGGTCCACGGGAAACCCCGTCTTCGAACCGAAATGCGGCGCCCGGCGTAGGTAGGTCGAGTGCTCGTTCCAGCTAAACGTGACCCCGCCGGCCCCCGCGATGCGTTGCCATTGCGGCGGACCGGCGAAGACGCGCCCGGCCTGGGCCCGGAACGCCGCGGGCGTCACCACCGCGGCAAGGATGGCCTCGATCTCCGCCTCCGTCGGCCAGAGCTGGCGCAGGAAAACCGGTTCACCGCGGGCGTCCCGGCCGATCGGCTCCCGGTCGAGGTCAGTCAGGACCGAGCCGGCCAGCGCATAGGCCACGACCAGTGCGGGTGACGCCAGGTAGGCGGCGCCGATCCCGGGATGGATTCGGCCCTGAAAATTGCGGTTGCCTGAAAGCACCGCGGCACCGGCGATTTTTCCGGCCGACGTAAGCGCGCTGACCGGGGCCGCGAGCGGGCCGGAGTTTCCGATGCAGGTCATGCAGCCGTAACCGGTCACGTGAAAGCCAAGCGCATCGAGGTCCTCCTGCAAACCAGCGGCCTGCAGGTAATGCGTGACGACACGTGAGCCCGGCGAAAGCGAAGTCCGAACCCACGGCGGAACCCGCAGGCCCGCCGCCCGGGCGCGCCGCGCGAGCAACCCGGCGCCGATCATCAGCGCGGGGTTCGCAGTGTTGGTGCAGCTTGTGATGGCCGCGATCAGCACCGCGCCATCCTGCAATTCGAAGCCCCCGGGCTCGGCCGTCGCCCGACGCGGCACGGTGACGCCTGTTGCCAATTCCGGCAGGATGCCAAGGAAGCTCGGGCGCACCTGCGCCAGGCCCAGCCGGTCCTCCGGGCGGTTCGGCCCGGCGAGCGCCGGTTCGATGGCCGCAAGATCCACCTCGATCCGGTCGGAAAACTGCGCGCACAATTCCGGATCATGCCAGAGGCCCTGCGCGCGGGCGTAGGCATCCACGATTGCGATCTTCTCCTCCGCTCGCCCGACCATCCGCAGGTAATCGAGCGTGCGCTGGTCGACCGGGAAGAATGAACAGGTGGCGCCGTATTCCGGCGCCATGTTGGCAATCGTGGCGCGGTCGGCCACCGAAAGGGCCGCCACACCCGGCCCGTAAAATTCGACGAATTTGTCCACGACCCCGCGCTCGCGGAGCAGCTGCGTCAACCGCAATGCCACGTCGGTGGCCGTCGTCCCGGGCCGCAGGCGGCCATTCAAACGCACGCCCACCACGTCAGGGATGGGCAACAGCAGCGGCTCGCCCAGCGCCGCGGAAATCCCCTCGAGACCGCCCACGCCCCAGCCCAGGATGCCGAGCGCGTTGATCATCGGCGTGTGGCTGTCGGTCCCCACCAGCGTTTCCGGCCGCAGGACTTGCCGGCCGCCTTCCCCGGCAACGCACACGACCTCGCTGAGGTGTTCCAGGTTGATCTGGTGGATGATGCCGGCGCCCGGGGGCACGACGCGGAAATTGGCGAGGTTCTGCTGGGCCCAGCGGATGAACTGGTAGCGCTCATGGTTGCGCTCGAACTCACGCTCCAGGTTGATGCGCTGCGCCTCCGCCGAGCCCTGCGCGTCCACCATGACGGAATGGTCGATCACCAGGTCGACGGCGATGGCCGGGTTCACCCGCGCGGGATCGCCGCCGCGTTGCGCCACGGCATCGCGCAAAGTAGCGATGTCGACCAGCGCCGGCACGCAGGTGGTGTCGTGCATGATGACCCGCGAAGGCCGGAATTCCACGACTGCCCCGGCCTTGCCACCCTCATCGAGCCAGGACCGGAAAGCCGCGGCCGACGCCGGGGAGTGTTCGAGGACGTTCGCCGCAAGAACCAGCAGGCACTTCGGCAACCTCTCGAACCGCGGATCGCAGGCCGCCACGTTGGTGTAGCAATGGCTCCGGCCCCCGATGGCGAGTTCGGCCCGGCACACGCTCAGCGGGGCTTGGCGCCGAACAGCGCCTCCTCGACCTCACGCGCGGCCAGCATCCGCATCCCATCATGGCCGATCCGCGGGGTCTCGACGATGCGCCAGTTGAACACCCAGCCGCGTTCGGCGGCTATTTTTTGCGAGGTCTCGAAGAAGTTCTGCCCGCGCGCGAGCCGCACCGGGCCCTGTTTCATCGCGTCGGGGCTAAGGTCGAAGTAGTCGGAGGCGTGCTGCCAGACATCGCCCGTGCCGAGGTAGAGCGTGAGCGGAGCGGCATGAAACCGTTTCAGGGCGGTGTCGTTGACCAGCTCGGCCGGAAGCCCGCCGATGCCATAGGGATAGTTCACGTCGCGCCATGGAAACGGGTAGGAACCTGGATTGCAGGCGACGAAGCCCTTCGCCTCATGAGGCATGAAAAACGCCATCCGCACCACGAATTGTCCGCCGCCCGAGTGTCCGATCATGTAATAGGGCAATCCCGGCCGGCTCTCCTTTGCGCGCACCGCGGCCACGAGCCGGACGATCGCGTTGGTCGTCCACTTGTCACGCGGCTGCGGCACGCCGGCCAGCAGCACCCCGAGCGTGCGCTTGTAGCGCTCGTCGTTGAAACGCTCCTTGTCAAACTCCGGGGCCACCACGAGGACGCCGAAACGCTCGGCCAGGTTGATGGCCCAATCACGGTGTTCGGAGGCATTGCGGTCGGAACCGTGGACCACCACCACCAGCGGCCCGTCCGTGTAGGTGGGCGGCTTGTAGGCGAAGACACGAAGCGGCTCACCCTCGTTCGGCAGCGTGAAGTCCGACAGGCCCGGCGGCAGCGGCGCTTCGGCCGAGCACAGCGATGCGGAAACCGCCAGCAGCGACAGGCCAAGGACCAGATGAAGGCGCGCGTGCATGGCGCTCAGGGCTTCAGATATTTCCCGAACCACTCGAAAATGCGACGGCGCGCATCGTGGGCGTCGGGATTGTCGCTGAAGATGAAGCTATGGTCGCCGATGGCATTGTCGTAGAGCACTGCCTCATGCGTCTTGCCGTAGGCCTTGAGCGCCTCGACGAAGCGTTTGTTGTGCAGCTGGTAGGGCACCACGGTGTCGCCGGTGGTGGAGAGCACGAGGACCGGCGTCTCGATCTTTTCGACGAAGAAGGCGGGTGAGACCTCGATGTAGGCCGCGAGATTCCGGTTGGGCAGCTTGCCGCCGTAATGCGGATCGTCGGCGATCTGCTGGCGGCGCGCGTCGGTTTTGTAGCTCATGAACGCGACCATGTCCTTGAGACCGGCGACATCGACGGCCGCCTTGAAGCGCTTCGGTTCCTCCTGGAGGGTCCGCATGCTCAGCATACCGCCGCGGCTGTGGCCGAAGATGCCCATGCGATCCGGATCCACGAACGGTTGCGCAGCGAGATAGGCCGCGCTCGAGCGCACGTCCGCGAAATCGGAGACGCCATAGTTATTCTGGTAGATGGACTCCCCGTGACCCGAGCTGCCGCGGTATTCGGGGAAGATCACGACGTAGCCGTGCCGCACGGCCTCCTCGATGAGGGGAAACCAGCTGGCGGAAAGCTGCGTGTGATTGCCGCCGTGCACCACGACGAGTCCGGGATATTTCTTCCCGGCCGGCATGTCCTTGGGCGTGAACAGGTAGCCCGGGATGGCTTCGCGCTCCGGGGCGTTGGTCGGAAAGAGAACGCGCTTCATCCGGACGCGGTCGCCGTATTCCAGGCGGAAATTGGTGATGATGACCTCGGTCTTGAGCAGGTAGACTTCCTGGAGCATCAGGGCGAGTTGGCCGGCGGTATCCTTGGCCTCGCGGTCAAGGTGGTTTTCTGGCGAGACCTCGACGGCGGGCTGCTGCGCGATGGCGGCAACGGCGCCAGCCAGCGCGAGCAAGCAACGGAGAGATCCTTGGATTCCGACAATGGAGAATTTCATGGGCGTTAGGAGCAGGGATTTGGATGAAAACGACAAACGGCCCCGCGCCCAGCGCGGGGCCATCCACTCAGAATCTCACGGAGACGGAGCCCTTGACCAGGCGGGGCGCCAGCGCGCTCATAAGGCTGCCACCAATGCCGGCCCACGCGTTCTTGTTCGAGAAGTTGTCCGCGTTGAGCCGGACGGTAACGGGATTGTCGGACACCTTGAAGACGTAGGAAACGCCCGCGGAAAACGTGGTGAAGCCGCCGACGAAGCCGAGGTTGGAGTTATCCAGCGGGCGCTTGCCGATGTAATAGGCGCCGGCGGACACGTTCAGCCCCTTGATCTGGGGCACCCGCCATTCCGCAAAGAACGACCCGGTGTATTTCGCCGTGCCCTCGGGGATCTTGCCAAACGTGGCGGTATTGGCGGCGTTGGTCTGTTCGGCGTCCAACATGGTGCCCGACGCGATCAGCGAGACATGCTCGCCCGCCTCGCCGGTGATGAACACCTCCGTGCCCTGGTAGGTCGCCACGCCGTTGGCCGTGAGGAAATTGGCGGCATTGGTGAAGGCGCTCGGCCGCTCAATGTCGAAATAAGACACCTGGAACAGGATCCCGCGGAAGTCCGCCTTGGCACCGACCTCGAACTGGCGCGATTCCAGCGGCGGCAGCACGAAGCCCGGGTTGGCGGCCGTGGTCGGGGCGGTGGCGCCCGGCTCCAGCGCCCGCGTGTAGCTGAAATACACCGAAGTTTTCGGCGTGGGCTTGTAGGCCAGTGAGGCCATCGGCGCGACCTTGTTCTTCACGTTGTAGAGGGTCGTGACGGCGGTGGAGACGCCCGTCGTGTTGTTGGTCGTGGTGACGATGTTCCTGCTGTCGTAATCGGCGTAACGCACGCCGCCGATGAGCTGGAGCCGTTCATCGAACATCACCACGCGGTCGAAGACATACTTGCCGATGTCCTCGATGGTGTTGTCCGTGAGAACCGTGGTCGCCGTGGGCGAGGTGGGCCGCGGGAGCGCGACCGGGTTGAAGTAGTTCTGGGTCTGGGTGACGTTGCCGTTGTTGTAAGCTGGCGCGGCCCGCTCGTTGTAGGCGTAGCCGATGGAGAGGTTGTGCTGCATCTTCGCCAGAAGGAAGCGGCCGAAGAGTTCCACCCGGGCGTTGTCGTTGGAATAATACATGGACGGGTTGAACGTGGTGACAACCTGCCCGGCGCCCGTGGTCAGGTTGTAATTCCGAAAGTCAGACGAGTGGCGGGAGCGATGGGTGACCGCCGTGCCCGCTTCGGCCACGATCGTCCAGGACCGGGAAAGCAACACGTCGGTGCGCAGCACATAGGACCGCATGTAGCCCTTGTTCTCCTGCCAGTCGCCGCCCAGGTTGCGTTCCTGCGGGGGCATGGGCAGCAGCGGGATGATCCCGCCGGCCGCGACATAACGGATGTTCGTCTGTTCGACGGTGTTCTTGCGGAGGGTCTCGGCGTCGAAGCGGAACAGCAGCCGGTCGCTCGCCTTCCAGTCCACCGCGATGGACCCGAAGCGGCGCATGCCGGAGTGATGGTCAATGCCGATGTCCTCCTGGCCGGCCGCCGCGTTGATACGGACGCCAACCTGGTCCTTCTCGCCGAAGCTCCGTGAGATGTCCACCTGCCCGGTTACGCCGCCATAATTGTTGGCCGTGACCAGGAACGCCGTCAGGGGCTTGGGGGTCGCGCGCTTGGTGACGAGATTGACGATACCGCTGGGAGGCACGAACCCGTAGTAAAGCGACGCGCCGCCCTTCAGCACTTCGACCCGCTCCTTGTTCTCCAAGGTGAGGTCGATGAGGTTGATCACCGGCAGCGAACCGTTCAGGCGGTAGTTGCCGCGGTTTTCCACCGTGATGCCGCGGATCGCGATGTTGTCGGCGGCGTTGCCGTTGCTGTTGGCGCGCGTCACGCCCGCCGTGTTCTTCAGCGCGTCGTAGATCGAGCGGGCGCCCTGCGCGTCCAGCACCTCGCGCGACACCACGTTGACCGTCACCGGCACGTCCACCGGGTTCATGTCGCGAAACGAGCCCACCTGCACGCGTTCGGCCTTAAAGCCGCCCTTTTGTTTTTCCGTGACGGTGTAAGTTTCCAGTTCCACCGCGGTGGCATCGGGTTTCGCAGCGGCGGCCGGAGCGGCTTCCTGGGCCCGGAGCAACCCGGGAGCGGCAACGGTCAATGCGAAGAGGGACAGCGCGCCAAAGCGGCGCCAAGTGGCTGGCAGGTTCGGGGTCATGGGGTCGGGGTTTGGGGTGGCGGAGGTGCACCGGCCGGGCAGCGAGGCCAGACTGGTGGGCGAGCAGTGACGCATCGTGGAACGCCCGGCAACGACCGGGACTAGACCTATAGGCCTAGCCGTTAATCGGCTGGCGCCTCCGCCCCGCCCTCCTAGCGTTGCGTCCATGCCCCGCTGCCGGCCAGCCGCTTTCTTCGCCTGCCTGCTTTGGCTGTGCGCCGCGCCGGCGTTGCGCGCCGCGGTGGATGTCACGGGCTATGCGGCGTTGGAGATTCCGGAGTCCTCGCGAGCCTTCATCAGCGGGCAGGTGACCGGGCTGGCGCGCAATCAGGACGGCCTGCTCTTCGTCGGCTCGAGCCGGCTGGCGGTTTTCGACGGGCTCAACTGGCAGCGCATCCTCGTGCCGAACAATGTCGGCATTGTCGCCCTGCATCCCGTGGGCCGGGACCGCGTCTGGGTCGGCGGCGAGGGGATCATCGGCTGGATTGCGCGAACGGACACCGGGGAATGGGTCTTCCATTCGCTGGAGAAGGAATTGCGGGCCGCGGGGTTTGACGACCCGGTGAACTTCATTTTCTACACCGCCGCCGCCTCCGGAGAAGGCGCAACCTTCGTGGCCCGCACGAAAATCATGCGTTGGGACGGACAACGGTTCACCCTCTGGGACCTGCCAGTGTCGCACACCCGCATTTACGGATTCATGGCCGGCAACGAGCTGATGATCTATCAGCCGGGCACGGGCCTCGTCCGGATGGAGCGGGACGGACCGCGTCTCTGGTTGCCCCTGGCCACCCTGCCCTCGAGCCAGGCGGTGGTCGGCTACATCCCCCAGCCCGATGGTGGCGAGCTGTTTATTTTCAACGAGGAGGTCTATCGCCGCCATAGTGACCGCTGGACCCGCCTCGATCCGGTTTCCAACGAACTGCGGGGACGCCGCGCGCTCCAAGTCGTCCCCGCCGGCCGCGACACCTTCGCCATCGCCACCGGTTATGGCGGCGTGGTGCTCACCAGCACTGCCGGCGAGTTGCGCGGACTGGTGACCACCCAATCCGGCCTGCCGGATGACCATGTGAACACGCTCGCCATCGATCCCGATCGCCAGATCTGGATCGGGACGATCAGCGGGGGCGTGGTCCGGGTCGCCGGCCCTGGCGCCGCCACGGTGCTGGACCGGCGCATGCGCCTCACCCCGCGGCCGCTGCGCCTCGTCGCCGAATGGGCCGGCCGGCTGCGGATCGTATCGCAGCGCCGGGTTTTCACGCTGCCGAAATCAACCCTGCAACAGCCGGGGCAGTTCGAGGTGCTCGAACCGTTCTGGGCGAACCTGGAATGCGCCGCGGTGTTCGACGACCGGCTCTGGTTTGGCGGCGCCGATGGCCTCTGGTCCATGGCTGCGGACGGTTCCACGACGAAAACGCCGGATGTGCGCGAAGCCACCCTACTCCTGCCGCTGCCCGGAACGCGGCCCTCGCTGCTCATCGGTTCGAGCGATGGCACGCTGCTGCTGCGCGAAGGCTCCCGCGAACGGATCGCGCTACCGTTGCCCCTCGAACCGGGCGATGCCGTGATCTCCGCCCTGGAGGACACGACCGGGCACCTCTGGCTGGCCACCCGCCGCGGCGTGGTGTTGAGGCTGGAGCGCGATGCCACCGCACCTGGTGGCTGGCGGTCCTTGGGGCGGGCCGATCCCCTGCCATCCGAACCATTCGCGCTCACCCTGGTCGGCGACCTGGTTTGTGCCTGGAACGGCGAACAAGTGATGGCTTGGGACGCGGCCGCCCAACGCTTCGTTTCCGTGCCGGGCTTCGCCGCCTGGCGGGTGCTGGCCTCCGTTCCATTCAGCGCAGATGGTGCCTATTGGAGCGTGCGCCCCCGGGATGCGGAGCCCGACTCCCCCAACGCGCTGTTGCAGGTGCGGCGGGCGGAGGGCGGACTGCCCGGGTTGCAGTGGGTTCCGCTGACCGTGCCCGGCTTGGATCAGGCCGGCGATATCAACCATCTCAGCGTCACCGCCGGGGGCACCGGCACCGTGCTTTGGATTGGCGGCGACAGCGCGCTGCTGCGGGTTGAAACCCATGTCATCCGGCCCGCGGCGGGGGCGCCGTCGGTCACCTTGCAAAGCCTTGTGGTCGATTCCGCCCGCCGCACCCTGCCCGGCGGCGAGGCGACCCGTTTCCCCGCCGACACCGGCCGGCTGCAATTCACCTTTGCGGTCGCCCATGCCCTCGCCGAAGACCCGGCGGTGCGGTTCCAGACCCAGCTGCTCGGAGCCGAGGCCGGGTGGTCCCGCCCGCAGTCCTCACCTCTGCGCGAGTTCTCGGGCCTGCCGGCCGGGCCACACTCGCTGCTGGCGCGCGGGGTGGACCGGTTCGGCCGGGCCGGGCCAGCCCTGGAGGTGCAATTTGTCATCGCCACCCCGTGGTATTGGCAGGGCTGGGCCGTCGCGCTTTGGATCGCGATGGTGGGCGCGCTGGCCTGGTCGGCGCACAAATGGCGGCTGCGCGCACTGCGCCAGGAATCGGCCCGGCTGGAACAACTCGTCAATGACCGGACCCGCGAACTGTCGCTTTCCAACACTGCCAAGTCCGAGTTCCTCGACAATCTTGGCCACGAGATCCGCCGCCCGGCCAACGGGCTGGACTCCGTCGTGCGCAAGCTGGAGGCGGGCGAACTGTCCCCCGCCCAACGCGCGCAGACCCGCCTGCTCCACCTGGCCACCGGCAGCCTGCTCAAGCTTTGCGACGAGGTCCTCAATTTTTCCGAGGTGGACGCCGGAGGCGCGCCGGTCGAGGAGCGGACTTTCCTTCTGCGGGAACTGTTGCCGCGGGTGCTGGCCGAATGCGGCGCCTCCGAGACGGTCGCGGTGCACTGGCCGCCCGATTTCACCGACGGCTTCGTTGGCGATGACACCAAGCTGGGCATCATGGTGGCAAACCTGACGGCCAACGCGCTGCGCCACGCGCCGGGAGCCCCGGTCGAGATCAACGTCAGCGCCGCCCCACTCACCGACGGCGGGGCGACGGTCTTGATCGAGGTCGCCGATGGCGGGCCCGGGGTGCCAGCCGATGAACAGGAGGTGATCTTCAAGCGCTTCATCCGCGGCAGCCGGGCCCAAGCGGATCGCGTGCCCGGCACCGGCATCGGCCTGGCGATGTGCCGGGCCATGGCCCGGCTGCTGGGGGGCAGCGTGGGTGTGGAAAGCCCCTCCGAGATCGCGCGTGAGCGCGGCTGGCCGGGCCCGGGCGCCACTTTTTTTGTCCGCGTGCCGCTCGCCCAACCGGGACCCGGCGGCGTCTCCGCCCCCACTCACCCGCCCAGGCGGGTGAAACCCTTCTCGATCGCGTAGCGGATCAGCTGCGGCGTGCTGTGCAGGTCGAGCTTCGCCATGATGTTCAGCCGGTGATTCTTCGCCGTGCTCGCGCTGATCTTGAGCTGGGTGGCGATCTGGTCGTTGGCCAGTCCCTGCCCGATCAGCCGCAACACTTCCTGCTCCCGCGTGGACAGGATCTTGTCGAAGGCGGCGGGATCGGCGCGCACCGAGGCCTTCAACCGCTGCACGAACGAGGAGACGTATTGCTTGCCGGCGAGCACGGTGGTGATGGCCTCGCGCAGGATGCGGACCGGCTGCTCGTTCTTGTCGAGGATGCCGTGCACCCGCGAACTGACCGCGCGGTGCAGGGTGAACTCGTCGATGTGCGAGGAGAGCGCGATGATCTTGGCCGCGGGCGCCAGGGCAAAGATGTCCGGCAACAGATCGAGTCCGTCCCCGTCCGGCAGGACGAGATCAAGGAGCACGAGATCGGGCGGCGCCTGCCGGCACAAGGCCAGCGCGGCGGCGCGGGTGCCGGCGGCACTCACCTTCGCCTTCGGCAGGACCTCGCCGCAGGCCAGGGCCAGGAGTTCGCGCACCATTGTCTGGTCTTCAATGACAAGGACGTTCATGTTCGGGGTAGGTGGAAGCAGAGACGGTGGAAGCGAGAATGCCAAATCCAGAGTGGCATCGATTGCGCCCAGATCCCCGGGCAAAATCCCGGGTGGTTTCAGCGGGGCGGCTTATCCGGGAGTCGAAGCTGCAACGGGCCCGGCGAGTGTGATGACCAAGCTGCCGGTCTCCAGGCGGGGAGTCATTTTCCACCCGAGGATACCGGCGAAAGCGTGGGCAAGCGAAAGCCCCAGGCCGATATGGCTGCCACCGCTGCGCGCCTTTTCCTTCCGCCAGAAACGTTCGAAAAAGCGGGCAAGGTCCTGCGGAGCGAGATCGGGCGCCGGATTACATACCGTCAGCGAGAAGCCCGCCCCATTGGATTCAAGCCTCACGCCAATGACGCTGCCCGCCGGTGAATATTCCACCGCGTTCTCGAGCAGGTTGCCAAGGATCGAGCTCAGCAGGACCGGGTCGGCCATGACGGTCAGTGGACCCAGTTCCGGCGCAAATTGAATGTTCTTTAGCGCTGCGGGTATTTCGAGCGGCTTCCATGCCTGTCCGACGGCCCGCGGCAGGTCGACCGGCTCGAAGTCAGGCTTCCACTGGCCGGTTTCGCTGCGCGCCAGAGTCAGCATGTGGGTAACCATCGATTCCATCTGGCGGGCAATGGCGAGCGCATCGCGATCGGCCTCCGGATCGCGCGCCTCCGGCCACTTCAACGCGCATTCAGCCAGATTTCTCAATTCGGCAATCGGGGTCCTCAATTCATGGGCCATGGCCGCACTGACCCGGCGCTCCCGCTCGAAGGCTTCCTCCAACCGGGCGAACAGGGCATTCAAGCGCGCCGTGATCACCACCAGTTCTCGTGGCACTTTTTCCTCGGGCAGGCGCAGGGTCAGGGTCTCGGCATTGACCTTTTCGACCTCGCCCGCGAGCCGTTCCAGCGGACGCAGGCCGGAGCGCAGCAGCAGTGGCACAACCAGGATCGTCAGCACAATCATCAGCCCGCCACCCAGGGCCATGACCATGAGAATCTCGCGCAGCTCCCCGTCCACCCCCCTGCTGCGCGCGGCCACCACGAGGTGATAACGCGCCTTGTTCGCCTTGGTGGAATCCTTGATGGTGCCCCGGGGGACGAATTCCACGCCCAACGCGCGCCCCGGCTGTTTGCCTGGCAGCTGCAGAGCCCACACCTTCGGATTCTTGAAGTCACCGACCCGGTTCGGCAGGTGGCTGGACCCCAGGCTCTCCGAGACCTGCACGGAATTGCCGCGGTCATCCCAGATCTCATAAAACTCCTTGGCCTCGTCATCATCGAATCCCCGCATGAACTTATCGCTGAAATTCAAGGTCAACCGGTCGCCATCCAACAACACCAGCGTGCTGATCGCCTCCGCCCTGGTCTTGAGCGTCTGGTCGAAGCTCTCGATCAGCTCCGAGCGGACCAGGAAATAAATGGCCGTCAGGCCCGCACCCAGCAACGGGATCAGGATGAGCAACAGGCTGCGCGTCAGCTGCCGGCGAATCGAGTTCACGTGCCGGCGTCCCCCAGCACGTAACCTTGGCCGCGGCGGGTGTGGATGAGCGGCGGGGCCGATTCCTTGATCGCCAGCTTGCGCCGCAAAACGCAGATCGCGGAATCCACCACGTTGCTCATCGGATCCACGTCGCCGTCGTAGATGTGCTCCTCGATTTCCGGGCGGGTGACGACTTCGCCGTTCCGCCGCACCAGGTATTCCAACAGGCTGTATTCCCGGGCCGTCAGGTCCACGGGCTGGCCGCCGCGGGTCACCTGGCGGGCATTCGTATCCACGTTCAAGTCGCCGACCTTGAGCACGACGGACTTGTCGCCATAGACCCGCCGGCAAAGCGCCTCCACCCGCGCCAGCAATTCCTCCAGGGCGAAAGGTTTGACAAGGTAGTCGTCCGCGCCCCGTCGCAGTCCGTCCACGCGGTCCGCCACGGTGTCGCGCGCCGTCAACAAAAGCACGTGATCTTTCCGCCCGGCCTCGCGCATCTTTCGCAGGACGGTGAGTCCGTCCATCTTCGGCAGCATGATGTCGAGGATGATCACATCGTAGCGGTTGGATTCGATGAGCCAGAGCCCCTGCTCCCCATCGCCCGCCACGTCGACCGCATAGCCCGAACGCTTCAGCGCTGTCATCACGCTGCGCTGCAGCCGGGGCGAATCTTCGACGAGCAGGAGACGCATGATGTCAGGTTGGGTTTAAGCGGGACCGGGGAAAGCAGGAAATACCCAGCCTACCCCAGAACACATTACCGGGCGATTACGCCCCGGCTCCAATTGGTCACAATCGCGTAATGTTCCCCCAATGCGTGCTCACCTAGAGTAAAACCCATTCTCGTGCCTATTTACTCCCAATCCATGCGGCCACTGGCGGTCGCTTCAATTCTCTCGGTGATCGCCCCATTCGCGCCCGCCGCAATCGCGCCGGTCGGCCAAGAGGCCAAGGAGGTCCCGACCGAAGTCGATCAGGCTGCCACGAACGCCCCTGCCGCGGAGGGACACCCGGAAATCGATCCCCATGATCGTGTCATCGCGGAAGCGCTCCAACTGGAACGCGTGCAGGTCACCGCCAAACGCGAGACGTTCTACAACACCATCGACCGCAAGACCTACAACGTCGGCAAGGACATCCAGAGCACGACCGGTTCGGCAAGCGATCTCCTTCAGAACGTCCCGTCCGTGCAGGTTGACGTCGAGGGTAACGTCAGCCTCCGCGGGTCCTCGAACGTCCTCATCCTCGTCAATGGCAAGACCTCCACCCTGATGGGCCGCAACCGCGCCGCGGTGCTTGAGCAGATGCCGGCCGATGGTATCGAGAAAATCGAGGTCATCACGAACCCATCCGCCAAATACAAACCCGACGGCACCGCCGGCATCATTAACATCACGATGAAGCGCAAGCAGGACGCGGGCTATTCCGCGAGCGCCCGCGCCAGCGTCGGCAACGGCGGCCGCTACAATGGTAGCGTCACGGCCAACTACAATCCGGGCCGGTTCAATCTCTTCGGCACCGTGGCCGTGCGCCAGGATGACCGGCCGCGCACCGCCACCGATGACCGCCGCCACTTCGACGCCGCGGCCGGCGTCATGGTCTTCACTTCGCAGCACGTCAGCGAGGAGTCGCGGCCCCTCTCCCGCATCGTCCAGACCGGCGTGGACTACAAGTTGTCCGAAGACACGAAGGTCGGCGCCTCCTTCAATTACAACTACCGCGACTTCGTCCGCACCGGCACCGAGACCAACCTCTTCCGCAATGCGACCGGCGTCATTACCGGTGATTACGACCGCATCCGCACGGACCCCGAGTATGAGCGCGACGTCGAGTTTGCCGCCACCCTCCAGCATACCTGGCCCAAGCTGGACAACGAACTGAACCTCGAGGTGCAGCACGGCCGCACGGTCGAGCAAGAGGACAACAATTACATGAATGTCCAACGCCTGCCCGCCGCACTCACGACCTTCGACCGCGCGGTGATCAAAGCCACGGAGGAGAACATCGAGGCGATCGCCGAGGGTGTCTACAATCTCGACGAAACTTCCAAGATTGAAGCCGGCTACTCCTGGCAGGACAGCAGCGCCGATCTGGATTTCCGCGGCACCTTCCTCGATCCCGTCAGCAACACTTGGCTCACCGACCCTTTGAGAACCAACCGCTTTCTCTATGAATCCGGCATCCACGCGGTCTACGCGACCGCGGGCCGGCCCTTCGGCCATTTCGGTGTCCTCGGCGGTCTCCGTTTCGAACACGCCACGATCGACACCGACCAGCGCACCACGCAGGTCACCGACCGCACGGTCTATTTGAAACTCTACCCCACCCTGCACCTGAGCTATAACCTCGCCGACGCCCACCAGCTGCAGCTCAACTACAGCCATCGCGTGCACCGGCCCGAGGGCGACGACCTGAACCCTTATCCGGAATTCCTCGACCCGTTTAACCTCCGCGCCGGCAACCCCGACCTCAAGCCCGAGGACATCCACTCCTTCGAGGGGGGCTATCAATACAAGCAGGGCGACACCACCTTCCTCGCCGCGCTCTACTACCGGTCGCTTAGCAACGGCATCACCTCGGTCACGCGCTACATCAACAGCACGACGCTGCTCACCACGAAGGAAAACCTCGCTACGAGCCGTTCCGGCGGGCTGGAACTGGCGGCGACCACCGCCCTCGGCAAATCCGTCTCGCTCAACTTCAGCGGCAACGTCTACCGCAATGAGATCGACGCCCGCAACCTGGGCTTCAGCGAGCGCCGGTCCACCCTCGCGTGGGACGCCAAACTCAACGCCAACTGGAACGCGACGAAGAACACCGTCGTGCAGTTCAACACCAATTACTCGGCGAAGCGGCTGACGCCCCAAGGCTATCGCTACCCGACCTACGTGCTCAACATCGGCCTCCGGCACAATTTTGCCGACAAGAAAACCTCCCTCATCCTGACGGGCTCGGACTTGCTCGATTCCCTCAAGGACCGCACCCTGATCGAAACTGCGGCCCTCCGGCAAGAATCAACGCGCCGGCGAACCGCCCGCATCTTCTACGTGGGCCTCATCTATAACTTCGGCAAGGCGTCCGCGAAGAAGCCAAAAGACGACCTCCAATTCGACAACGCGCCCTGATTCACAGCCTCCATCCGCCCGCATCGTGAAATCCATCATTCAATCCATCCGTCAATTCCTAGCCGCCCAGCTTCAGCGTCGGCATGGCGGCCTCCTGCTGTTCTTTGGCACATTCCTGGGCCTGTCCCTGCTCACCCGCCTGGTTCTGCTGACCAAGGCGGCTGCCGATGTCACCTGGTCGCCCGGCCTCCTGGCGTCCTTCGCGTGGGGCCTGCTCTATGATCTCGGCGCCGCGTGCTGGGCCGGGTTACCCCTCCTGGTCGGGTTGACGCTGCTGCCGGCAAGCTGGCTGAAATACCGCTGGCAACAGGGCTGCGTCCACGCGGTCGGCTTTTTAATAACTTATGCCCTGTTGTTCGGCACCGTGGCGGAATGGACCTTCTGGGACGAGTTCGGCGTGCGCTTCAATTTCATCGCGGTCGACTACCTCGTCTACACGACCGAGGTGATCGGCAACATTCGGGAGTCCTACAACTTGCCGCTGATCTTCGGCGGCCTGTTGGCGGCCGCCGCGGTCATCCACTGGCTGTTCGCGCGAACCGGCTTGCCCGGGCGCTGGCTCGCGAGTCCCGCCCCGGAATCCCTGCGGGCCCGCTTTGCCGCCGGCGCCGGGTGGCTGGCCGTCATGCTCGCCGTCGGCCTGGCCTTGAACGAACGCCAGCTGCCAGCCTTCGGCAACAACTTCAACCGGGAGCTGGCCAAGAACGGCCTCTGGTCGCTCTTCGCCGCGTTCAAGAACAACGAGCTCGATTACGAGCAGTTCTACCTCACGCGCAGCCCGGCCGAATCCTTCAAGACCCTGAATGACGAGTTAATCGAGGACGCCTCCCTGCTGCTGAAGGCGGACCAGTTCGATACGCTGCGTTACGTCCACAATCACGGGCCCGAACTCAAGCCCAACGTCATCCAGATCACCGTCGAGAGCCTGAGCGCGGATTTCCTGAGCATCTTCAACCGCGCGTCGAACCTCACGCCCAACCTGGCGGAATTCGCCGCGCAAAGCCTGGTCTTCGACAATTTCTACGCCACCGGCACGCGCACGGACCGCGGCATGGAAGCCCTCACGCTCTCCGTGCCGCCGACGCCCGGCCGTTCGATCGTCAAGCGGCCGCGGAATGAGAACCTGTTCACGCTCGGGTCGGTGTTCCGCGCGAAGGGCTACGACACGGCGTTCATCTACGGCGGCTTCGGCTACTTCGACAACATGAACTATTTTTTTGGCAACAACGGCTATCGGGTCATCGACCGGACCGGCGTGCCGAAGGAGGACATCACCTTCGCCAACGTCTGGGGCGTGTGTGACGAGGACCTCTTTCGCTGGGCGATGCGCGAGGCCGATGCCTGCGCCGCCGCCGGCAAGCCCTTCCATCATTTCGTTATGACCACGTCGAACCACCGGCCTTACACCTTTCCCGAGGGCCGCATCGATCTGCCCTCGAAGGTCTCGGGCCGCGCCGGCGCCGTGAAATACACCGACTACGCCATCGGCAAGTTCCTGCGTGATGCCGCGACGAAACCCTGGTTCAGGAACACCGTGTTCGTGATCGTGGCCGACCATTGCGCCTCGAGCGCCGGCAAGACCGAGCTGCCGGTCCAGAACTATCACATTCCGCTTATCATTTATTCACCCGGTGGCCACATCGCGCCCGGCCACATCAAGACGCTTACCAGCCAGATGGATTATGCCCCGACGCTGCTCGGCCTCCTCAACTGGAGCTATCCGAGCCGGTTCTTCGGACATGATGTGCGCAAGATCGATCCGGCGGAAGCCCATGTGCTTCTGGGTAATTACCAGAAGCTCGGGCACATCGAGAACGGCGATTTCGTCATCCTCAAACCGCAGCGCGCTTCATCTTCCTACAGCTATGATTTTCAGACCGGGGTGATGTCCGCCAAATCCACGGATGTCCATTACGTGAATGACGCCATCGCCTTCTACGAGGCCGCCAGCTACATGTATAAGCATGGCCTTTATCGCGAGCTGACCTCCGCAGAATTCGAACGCTACACCGCCCAAGGCCAGCAGCAATCGGTCATCAAGCCGCTCGCCACGCATCCCTGACGCGAAACCGAAGACCACTCATGAATCAACCGGGGAAACGCTGGCCCGCTTTCGTGGTGTTGATCGCCGCCGCCATGCTTTGGCTGGCGGCCTGGGTTTTCATCGAGATGGCCGGCGACACGCCCAAGGGGGAATTTGCGGCGTGGGATGCCCCGACGATCCAATTCTTCCGCAGTAAGCCGGGTGCGCTGCAAGGCTCCCCGGCGGTTGTCACCCTGGCCCAGGGAATCACGTTTCTGGGCGGCACGTTTTGGTTGGCCGCGGTTTCCGTGGGCATCGTGATCTGGCTCGCCCGGCAGCGCCGCTGGCGGGCCTTCAGCGTGCTCGCCGCAGCGATCCCCCTGGCCCAGGTATGTTCGTCCCTGCTCAAGCTCCACTTCGCCCGGGTTCGGCCGGACATTGTGACTCCCTTGGCCGAGGTGAGTTCCGCGAGCTTTCCCAGTGGCCATGCGTTCATGTCTGCGATGATTTACGTTTCCTTGGGCGTGCTGCTCGCCCGGCGGATGACCAGCCCCTGGTCGCAGGCGGCCATCGTGGCTGCCGCGTTTTTCCTGAGTTTCCTGATCGGCCTGAGCCGCATCTACCTGGGCGTCCACTATCCCACCGATGTGCTGGCCGGTTGGGCTGCCGGCACGATTGGTGCGATTATTTGCTCGGCGCTCCTGGTATTTTTGGAGCGCGGCCGCCCCGCTGCCGCTTGAATCTCTTCGACCGCTATCTGCTCCGCGAGTGGTTGAAGATGCTCGGGCTACTGCTCGCCGCCACGATGGGCCTGCTGACGATGGCAGCGCTCTACGACAACCTGCGCGACTTCATCCAGATCGGCGTCGGACTAGGCGATGTGGCGCTCTATTATGCCACCCTGATGCCCAGCCAGCTCTCCGTCGTGCTGCCGCTTGCCATGCTGCTCTCACTGTTGTTCGTGCTGGGCAAGCTGCATCGCAACAACGAGCTGCTGTCCATGCGCGCTGCGGGACTGAACATCTTTGCCACGACCCGGGCACTATGGCTGGCAGGCGCGCTGCTGTGCGGGGTGTCACTCCTGCTCAATGCCCATGTGGTTCCGTGGTCGGTCGAGACCGCGCGCAGCTTGCGGGAGAGTTTTGAATTCCGCGCCGAATCCCGGATTGCTCCATCGGACATGATCGGAATTACCTCATCGGTAACCTTCGACACCCAACGGCAAAATCGGATGTGGTTCATTAACCGCTACAGCCGCTTTTCAGGAATTGCCCATGGCGTCAGTGTCTCGGAACTCACCAGCAAGCGCCAGGAGAAGAACCGCATTTTCGCTCGCGCGGCTTCCTATGACGCCACGAATCGCGCTTGGACCTTTCGCGACGGCCGCGAAATGCATTTCGACCCCGCACAGGGAGATTTGCAGCACATCGCCACCTTCACGGAAAAGACCTTTCCTCAGTTCAATGAGGATCCGGCCCTGATGCTCCTGATCGACCGCCGGCCGGGCGAGTTGTCGTTCAATGAACTGGGCCGGATTACCCGGCACTTCAGCAGCGAGGACGATCCTAAGCTGGCCCGCTACGAGACGCGTTACTATAGCCTGTTGTTCGACACTCTCGGTCCTCTTATCATCATCGCCATCGCCATACCCTTTGCCATGTCGGGCGTGCGCGTCAGCCCCGCGGTCGGCGTGTCCAAGTCCATCGGACTTTTCTTCATGTATTATCTTTTGGTGACCCTCGCCACGTTGCTCGGGGGCAATGGCGTGCTCAATCCGGTCTGGGCCGCCCTCATTCCCAACTTGGCCATGACCGGCCTCGCGACTTACTTTTTTGGCCGGATGCGGTGAGGCGCGACTTCGGCTGCGCCGTTGCGCAGTGCTACTTGGACGCAAGCAACACCGCCCCGGCAACAATCAGTCCGACCCCCAAACAGCTTTTAAGCGTGAGCGGCTCGTGCAGAAACAATGCGGCGAAAATCAGGACGAAAACCACGCTCAGCTTGTCCAGCGGCGCTACCCGCGACGCCTCGCCCAGTTGGAGCGCCCGGAAGTAACACAGCCAGGAAAGCCCGGTCGCCACGCCGGAAAGCACCAGAAAGACCCAGGTGCGCCTGGCCAGCGACGTGATCCCGGAAGTCTCCTTCGTCGCGAACACCAGGGTCCACGCGAGCAGTAGCACGACCGTGGTGCGAATCGCGTTTGCTAGGTTCGAACTGACGCCGGCTACTCCCACCTTCGCCAGGACGGCGGTCAGACCCGCGAAAACAGCCGATAACAACGCCCAGAATATCCAGCTCATGCTCCGACCATGGCGGCAACCCGGCCTTTCGGCAATTCTCCGCTTTTGCCGACAGCAGGGTCAGGGGCCTCTCATAGTCGCCCCAGCCGGCCGCCAAGCGGCCAGACCACCTGACGCCGTCCCCCTCCCCAGGCGTGCTGCAATTCGGGCAGGAATCCCGCCACCGGATCAACCCCGATGGCATTGGTGTAACGGGTGACCGCCGACCAAGTATGGAGGTAAGCGGCCAAGTCCTCCACCGTCCACTCCGCCGCGAGGTGGATCGATGGAAACGGAATTTCTGGAAACGGAAATTCGAGCAACCGATAGCCCGTCTCCGCGTGCTTTCGCTCCGGCGGCCAGTAGGGGCCGACCGTCTCCCGATAAAATTTGTCGAGCAGCTGATCAACCGCCGGGTTAACCGTGCAGAGGCCATAATTCCATACGGCCAGCAATCCTCCCGGACGCAACACCCGGCGCACCTCGGGGTAAAATACCGCCAAGTCAAACCAATGAGCGGCACACGCTGCCGTCACCAGGTCCACCGAACCGTCGGCGACGCCCGTGGCCAGTTCCGCGCTTTGAAGATACGTGATCTTCGGGTGCGCAACGGCCTCGGCCAATTGCGCGGCGCTGGGCTCCGTGGCCACAATGCGATCGAAATGCGCCGCCAGTGAGACGGCCGCCTGGCCATTGCCTGAACCGCAATCCCACGCCAGGGAGTGCCTAGGAACCAGCCCGGCCAATTCAGCGAAAAATGCCGCGGGATACCCGGGCCGGGCCTTGGCGTAAATGGCCGCCTTGGACGAGAAGTGATCCTTGAAGCCCATGCTTACACTGATGTGACCGCCCGCTTGCGGGATAAGGCCGGAATCGCCAGCACCAGGCCTGCGCAAAAGAACTCAGCAGCCTTCTGTTGCTCAAGGGAAGGATAGTTGATCACCAGCGCCACGGCGAAGGCGATGAGGAAGAGCACCGGAAGCGGAAGCAGGCCCATGATTAGCGCAACCAGCAGCGTTACCGTGAGGACCATGTTCACCCAGACTAGCTTGGGGCGGCGGATGGAAGCGTCGTCGCTGTTGCCGCTTTCATCCATCGAGGCATGGATGTCACCCAACTTGGATTCGGAAAGAACCCCGAGCCGTTTGCGTTCGCGCCGGCCCAGCAGCCAGGCCACGAAAAGCACCCAGGCCACCCCCACGATCATCCCCGGCACCAGCGGCGGGAAGACCTGACTCATGTCGAGCTTGAGCGCCGCCGCCGCCCGGGCGGTCGGGCCGCCCCACGGCAGGATGTTCATGACTCCACCGGCCTGCATGATCACGCTCGCGAGCACCAGTCGGTCCATCTTAAGCCGGGTGTAGAGTGGCAGCATGGCCGTGGTGCAGATGAGATAGGTCGACGACCCGTCACCGTCCAGTGACACAAACAGCGCAAGGGCCGCCGTGCCGACGACGATCTTGACCGGGTCGCCGTGAACCAGCCGCACCACCAACCGCACGACGGGGTCGAACAAGCCGGCATCGATCATGATGCCGAAATAGAGGATGGCGAAGGTCAGCATCACGCCCGTCGGTGCGAGCGCCTTGATGCCATGGAGCATCATCGGGCCGAGCTTGGGTCCGAATCCGCCGAGGACACCGAAGAGGATCGGCACCAGCACCAGTGCCGTCAGCACCGACATGCGCTTCGTCATGATCAGCGCCATGAAGACAATGATCATGGCATAGGCGTAGAACGTAAGCAGCGTGGTGCTCATGGGGTAGGCAGCGTCAAGGGCCCATCATCGACCGGGTGGCTGAAAGGAAGCTGAAGCGTGCCTTAATATCCGTTCAGGATCGTCAAAAAATGATCTGCACGCGCGACAGCACCCGTCCCCCGTCGGCCGACGAACCCGGGAGGTGCCCATCGAGATAGTCGACCCCGAATTTGATGTCGTCACCCTTCACGAAATAATTGAGTCCGAAGAGATGGGTGCGGCTGGTGTTGCCAGCCAGCGCGGTGTTGGGGTCGAACGATTCCTCGCGGAAGACGGCCTGGAGTTTCGCGGGGATGAGAAAATAGGCCGCCGTCGCATGCCAGCCCTCCGCCTTGAACGAGGCGCCGCCCGACGGGCGAAAGTTACCGTGGAGCCATTCGGCGCTTAGATCCAGCAAGCCGTGCACCCACTGGGCATCGAATCCCACCATGCTGCGCGAACCGGTGAAAAGGTTGCCGGCCAATCCGAGGTCGCTCTTGGAGACCGCCGTGTCGGTCGTCCACAGACCGTCGACCCCGACGGTCAGCTTGTCGTGGGTGGTCGCAACCGGTGTGAAGACCGCGCGAACCGATTTCTGGAACTTGCTGTTGTCATTGGCGCTGACATTGGCGCCGTTGCCCTGCGCCACGACCGCGTAATAGCTGACCTTCTTTTCAAAGAGTTCTCCCAGCGCACCCACGGCCAACTGGCGGCCGTCCGTCAATCTGTCGCTGGAAAGCGAGCGCTCGATGGTCAGCATCTTGGTGTCGCTGAGCAGCGCCTCGGCGCCGAACGCCGGCTTGAGCTGGCCGAAGCGGAGGTTGGCCGCGGGATATTTGTGCCAGTTGATGAAAATCTCGTTGGCGCGGGCCAGGTTGCCCGTGCTCGCGCCGAGCGTGTTGCCCTGCAGGTCGAGCTCGGCCTTGAAGTCGAAGTCCTCGGCAAAGCTGCCGGCCAGGTAGATGCGCGCGCGGCGGAAGAAGAAACGATCCTTCACGCCGCCCCACCGCGAATCGGAGGCGCTGCCGAACTCGGCCTGGCCCTGCAGGAATCCGCCCACCGTGAGCTTCGTCTCCTTGCCGCCCGGCTGGGGCAGGACTGGGGCGGTCGTGTCCTTCCAGCCCAGCTGCTTCTTCAGGGCGGTGTTTTCCTTCACCAGTCCCTGCACCTGCTGTTCGAGCGCCTTGAGGCGCTCCTCCACGGTGGGCGCGCCTTGGGCGGAAAGGGGGACGAGCGCGACGAGGAACAACGAACAGAAAAAGAGTGAACGGATGTTTTTCATGGAAATGCTACACTAGGGGTTCGCACGTTATCAGGACATTACCGGGCATCATCCATTGTGTGTCGGGGCCCTGAAGCGATGCTGAAACCCGCCTGAATTTTTTTTCAGCGAGTTTGCTCTCGCGCAGGGTTGATCGGCTCGCATCCTTTTAGGCAGGCCGCCCACCCCGTCCCATGAACATCCTCGTGGTCGAAGACCAGAAACGCCCCACATATCTGGTGATCCTGCTTTCCTTTACGAATTGCTCTTACCTGCGCGCCTCGGACTAGCGGGGCCAGGCGCCTGGCCCCGCGCTTTGGTTTGAAGCCCTCATATCAGCTTGTTTTCGGTCGAGGGCCGCACGCATCTATTTCTGCAACCAACGGCTCGCGCAGCTCGCACGCGTTGCTTGGCCCGGCTGGATTGCTAGCGGCGGACGCGGTCTGACTCCTCGGTCGGTTCGATCCGGATGTCAGTAACTAGTGGGCCCATGAAGGAATCGCCTTCCAAAATCTTCGCGGATGCGCCGACGGAAATCTCGGCGGCCTGGCCTTGACTGACGGCGAGGTAAACTAGCTGCAGGTGACGACCGCGCACGTTGACCTCGTGAGTTGCGAAGGTGATCAGGCAATTGGACTCGTCCTCGGACAACTCGGCCCGAAGTAGCAATGAATAGGGCAAAGCCAGGCGCTGTCGCTTGGCATGCAGCCTTAGGCATACAGCCGGGACGTCTTGGACGGCGAGGCAGCCCGACTGGAACGGAGCGGTTGCACTGGAATTCTTGGGTTTGAGTCCGCTCATCGGCGCATCCGCGTGCCTTGGCCCCGTGCTTCGGAATGGCGGTGATTCGGGGAGTAGTTTTCGGAAGTCGAATGAGACGGTGCACGCGCCGCCGCCAACACCGGAATTCTGTGGACCTCCGGCGGCGGCAGAAACCGGGCGTCCGGGAACGCCGCCACGTAAGCTCGAAGTTTGGCGCGCACGAGTTCGAGGTAGCGCCAGGCACTGGCCAGATGGGTCCGGATTGCTGGCCGGATCGTCCGGGTGAATTCGAGGGCGGAGATGCGCCTTTCAGAACGGAGGCCGGTTGCATCAAGAAACGCTTCGCGGTCAGGCACGAAGATGCGGACCGACTCGCGGCCGCGGGTGGCCGAAACGTAGAGGCCTTCGTGGGAGGCGGCCCCTGCCATGAATACCTTGTCCACGCTAACGCCTTGCGAGGCATGGGAGGTGAGCGCATAGCCATAGGCCACCTGACGGGAGCGGAGCGTGGACCCGTCGGTGAGGACGAGTTGCCCGGAGGGGTTCACGGATTGGACCGTGACCGTGGTGCCGTTCGCCAGTCGTCGAGTCTGGCCGGCCGGGGTTTCAATGTGGGCGATCGCCTGTAATCGCAAACGGTCGCCGGCCGCGACGGGTGTCGCCCGTTCCTCGCAAACCGTCCAAGCGAGGCCGGATTGCCGGGGTGAAAGCGAAAGTTCCTGCCCCCGGCGTGACACCATCACCCTGCCCCCTTCCTTGCGCAGAACCCGTAGTTCGTCTCCTTTCGCGAAGTGCTTCGTCGCCTTGTGCGCGACCAAGATGTCTCCGGGCCGGTAGTTGCGGTGATCTTTGCGCTGGGCCCGGGTCCAGTCCTTGGCGCGGAGGGCGCTGAAGGCCCAATCCGGCCCGGTTAATTTCTCGTCGGCGCGGAGCCGATGGCGGGCTTCCCTGTTGAGGTGATCGATTTCCACCCAAGTCGGAGCGACCATCAGAGCCGATTTGGTGCGTTCGTGGATGCTGCCACGGATGCGGACCAACTTGGTTTCGGCGGAGGCTTTCAGCCATTCCTCCACCATGCGCTGGCGGCGGATCTGAGGAGACTCGATTTCGACGATAGCGCCCATCCGGTCCAGCTTCCGCAGGCCGGCGGTGAGCCGGCCGGCCGCCAGATCCTCGGCGGCTCTTCGGTAGACCGGATTGGCTGCCTGACGGTGAACTTCGCGGAGGGTCACCACCCGCACACGGGTTTCTTTTTCGATGATCCGGGCAGCATCCCCCGCTTCGACGCTTTTATGCTGGGCCGAATCTCCCACAAGCAACAGCCGAGCCTTCTGGGCCGTGGTGATGTCCACCAACTGCTTGAGCTGCGGAGTGGAAAGGAGCCCGTATTCGTCAACGATGACCACTTGGTGGCGGAGTGCTTTCTGCAAGGCAGGATCGACCAGCAGTCGCTGGACGGTCTGTGCAGCCTGAAGGACCGCACCTGCGGAAACGCGGCCGGCGGACGACTGCTCCGCCCCGTCCCGCCGCAGGACCTCCACCGCCTGCGTGCTCGGAGCGAAGCAGGCGACCTCACCGCCAAAACGCGTGGCGCCTTCGATCACGGTGGAAAGCGTCTGCGTTTTGCCGGTGCCCGCCCGGCCACGGAGCACTGTGACGGCATCGTGCGTGGCGAGCACGGTTTCCACGGCTTGCCGCTGTTCGCTGCTGAGGTGGCCACATTCGGAGCGGGCTACGAAGCCGATGCCGGAGTCGTGCCGTCCCACTCCGGCATTAAGTTGCCCAACGAGGTCGCGTTCGAGATCGAGTGCGGCTCGGGTGGAGATCTCGCCGTTGGCACGCAGCAAATTGGAATCGGCTGCAATGGCCGCCTTCACGGCATCGAGGGCATGGGCGCCGTAGATTTCGCGCAACACGGTCGCGATGAACTCATGTTCCGGCACAACCGTCCGGCGTTCAAACAGGTGTTCGGAAGCGCGGGCCATGGCCTCCGCCAGGTTGGCGGGCTCGGCAGGAGTGCGAAGCGAGCCGGCTTTGAGCGCCCGCAGCTGCTCAAGTTCGCCGGTGCTGATTTGGGTGAACTGACGTTGGCGGACTTCTTCCGTTGTGAGTTCGTATTGCTTGGCCGCCCGGTTTTCCCGGACGAGGACGGCGATTTCATCGCGGGAGAGCGCGCGGCCAAGTTCGGCTTCGCGGGCGGCAATGGCTTGGTCGCGCTCCTGGGCGCGCTTGGAAAAGCGCTCCAGAAGTTCGGAGGATATTCCAGCCAGCTCAAAGCCGTTCGGACGGCGCTCGATATGATAGCCCAGCCGCTGCACCTCCCGGGCGAGCGCGTTGCGGTAAACCTCCGAGAGATACTTTGTGCGGTCGAAGATGGGTGAACTTTCGAGGGCGAGCAACCGGCCCCCTTTCGATTCGCTTCGGGTCACGTTGAAAATGAAGGCGTGCGAGTGCAGGTGCGGATCGAGGGCCCGGCTTTCGCCATGCAGGAAGACAGCAGCGGCTATGGTGCCGGAGGTGGCGTAGCGCTTGTTGACTCCCCGCCCGGTCTGGTGACAGGCGGAGCATTCGAGTTCGCGCAGGGCCTCGGCGACGGCGGTTTGGTGGGCGGCCAGGAGCCGGTCGTCGCCCCCCAGGAAGGCTTGGATGGAAACAGACTTCGGGGCGTTAAAGGTCGCGTCGTAGCCGGCCCGGCGGCCGGCCGCCATCCGCTCGGTAAGCTTGTCCCCGGTCAGGGCATGGTGGTTGGAGGCGACCCGCTCGAAGGCCTCGTCGGTGATGGTGGTGCCCTCGGTCAGGCCCACGGCGGCGCAGAGTTGGCCGTGGCAGGTGCCTTCGACCTTCATCCCCTGGGCATAGTAGTCGGCTTGGCGAAGGTATTCGCCGAGGGCTTTGCTGAAGGCCTTGCAGGTGCGGATCGTCAGCATCCGCCACCTCCTACAAACAAACTTGGATCAAAGGAACCAAGGGTAATCTCATTTGAAAAATGAACCGAGAAACTAGGAAAACCGAATCTCAAAGAAACCGATTCAACTAAAACACCGAAAACAAAGTCCAAGAAATCAATCAACCTGATGAACCAACCAATGAATGAACTCAATGAATGGACTGATTCACCCAACAAAAATAAAACAAAGAAGTAAGGGAGGACACCAACGTCCAAGCGTATCCGCTTAGAGTGCGCCCCAGGCGCTCCCCTTGCACCACCCGACCACCACGCATACAGTGACCCATTCGCTCCCATGTCGTTACCCGGCCATTCCCCATCCGTTGCCACGCCGCCCACCACGCTTGCCCAAGCCGTGGCGCAGGCGCGGCATCCGCGCAACCACGCGACCGTCCGGTTGGAACCGCATCGTGAGGAATTGCTGCGATTGAGCCGCGCCGGTGCCTCGGTCGAGTCATTGGTCGGCGGCCTGCGGCTCATGGGAATCGAGATCGGCCGCGAAACCATGCGACGATGGCTTCTCCAGCAACGGGGCGCCCGGAGGTCGAAACGCGGGAACGCATCTTCGGCTACGCAAATGTCCATGCCCACATCCTGACCGAGCGGGTGCCGAAATGGGAGATCCGGGAGCGAACACTGCCCACAAGGGGTGTGCGCTGGAGTAAGGCGGGAAGGCGTTACCTCGGTCTAGTTTCGCCAGTGCGCGCTGGCAAAAGCACCCGGCGTCTCCCGTGGTCGGGGCACGGACCAGGGATCGACCGTTGTCAGCAGCACGGCCAGATCGGCGTGCAGACTGAACCGGATGGCTTCATTTTCGAGATAGCCGGGGGCGTGGGTATTGCACCAACGCGTGAGTTGCTGGGCTTTTTGGGCGGCCCGGCGGGCCAGCATCCGGTAGTGGGTTTTTCCATACCAGCCCCACTTGTCGTTTTGTTCGGCGCGCCACTCGTCGATCAGGGCGGCGAGCGTTTTCTTGGTCGCAGCGGCACGCAGGGCCGGGAGCGCATCAAGCAGGAAGCCTTCGGCCGGATGGCCGTGCGCAAAAGGCTGCTGCAGTCGGCCGAGGAACGCGCCCCACCAGGGCGGATGGATGCGCTGGAGACGGGCCATGACGGTGTGGGCCGGGACATTGGCAAAGAAAGTGTCCGGAATCCCGCGAAGCTCCTGTCCCGTCCAGTGGACCCGGACCGCCGCTGCGCGCGCCGCCTGCACCGCGGGTTCCTGGAGTTGACGGATGCGTTCGAAGGCGGCTTGGCAGCGCTCCTTCTCGGCATGGAGCGAGACTAGCTCCGGCGAATCAGCCGGGCTGACATTTCGCTCGGCGAGCCAGGTGGCAAAAAAACGCTCCTGCGCCTTTTCCATGAAGGCACGGATTTCCTGATAGCGGTGGCCGCCGGCCTCGTCGTAAGTCGGTTCGGTGACCTGCTGTGCGATCAGCGCGGCTTCGGTGGCGCGCCGGTGCAGTTGCCCGTTGCGAATGGCGGCGCCAATCTCCGCTGCGAACGGCACCGCCAGTTCGGGTCGGTCCTTCAAGCAAGGTGGCAGCCCGGAAAGCGAAAAGGCGCGACTCACTCCCCAGTCGGTGAGAACTTGGGTCCAGGAATAAAAGCCGGGCGGAAGCATTGGATGCAAAACGGCGCAATTATAGCACAGGTCGGAAATTCAGCCAAATGGATCGCACCGGCTGGTGGTGGCGCCCGCTGAAATTCCTGAGGGCTTTTGAAGGGGCTACTTGGGGTTGAGGCGAGAATGGCAGGGAGTCGGCGGACCTCCGCGCATCGGCCCCCGATGCGCTGCCACGGCGTGTCCGGCCCCGGTGGCCGGCACGCCTATCTGGGGCTGCGGCGCCCCAGCCCCCGTGCCGCAGCGCACATTACCTCCGGCAGCTGTGCGCTGCCGACCCTCGCGGTTGGCCGTGAATTGTGGAGAATGACTGCACCAAAGGAATTCATCATGTCACTGCTCCCCCGAAATCGTCCTCCGCTTCCGGTCCCCGGCGCCAAGCCCCCTGCCCCCGAGGCCCTCAAGACCGCCCAAGTGTCGATGCCACGCGGTCTTCTGGCGCAAATTCGCCCGCCTGTGATCGACGTTGACCCATCAACCGGAATGGCTAGGTTCGGCCCTGTGAAACTGCGTCACTTCATCAGCAAACTCCGCCGGCTTAATCTCACCAAAGCCGACAGGGAAGTTGCTGCCCTGAAGGATCAGTTCCGCCGGGAGGACCGGGAGTTGCTGGCCCAGGGCCGCGGGGATGAAATCGCGGCGCGGAATCGCCGCCTGATGGGCATCCGGGAAGGGGCCAAGGGCAAACTCGTCGGTTTCAACGGCGTCCGGTTCGAGTGACCCCAGCCAGGCCAGATACAACCCCGCACGACTATCGCGTCGTGTGCCAGTGGGAGCCCGCGCCAACCGTAGTCGGCGGACAGGCGGTGAATCTTTGGGCAATCAACTACCTGCCCCAGGTTCCCCGGTCCAACTTGGTCAGCAAGGACCTCGACATCATCATCGCCAAGGACGGCTTGGCGCAGTTCCGGCGCATCCCAGGTTGGGTCTTTCAGCCCCGCGAAACGAGAAACTGGATGGACTCACGGCTGGGGGCATTACGCAGCACGAGCCCCGACGGACGGCCGCTCCTGGTGGAAGTTCTGAACTCCGTGCATGGATTGGATAAAACCGATCTGAAGCATGCGGCCTATGTCAAAATGGACGGAGTCCTCTACCGGGCGCTGGACCCTGTCACGATGTTGAAGGCCAAGGCGGCCAACGTCCGGGACATCGATCAGGGAGGAGCCGCGCCGCGTCACGACCGGCCACATCTGCATTTGATCGCGCAGTGTGTGCCACCCTACCTGCGCGAAGTGCATGCGTTGGCGGTCAGCAATCCCGACACGGAAAAGGAATCGCTGGCGGTGATCAGCCGTGCTTTCAAGACCCTGCAACAGGCAAGAACGGCGCAGACGCTACATGCCGAGGGAATCGCGCCGGCCACGCTGATGCCCGTGGAATTTGCGGAATCCCCGTTCCCGCGTGTCCGCGCGGCGTTCGAGTGGCAATACCGGTTGCTTTCGGAGTCCGCGGTCGCTTCTCCCCCGTCCCCGAGCGTAGCTGTAAACCGTCCGGACAATCCGCGCCGCCAGGGCCCCCGGATGGGGATGTGACCGACGGAGGGAAGCATGCAGGCCGACTCCCCGCTCAAGAAATTTTCCGGGATCTACGTGGCTGCCGGAGAAATCCGCCGTGTCGTCTACGAGGCAAGGGACATCAATGAAGCGAGACAGCTCGCCGAAAAATGGAGCGTGGGCATCGAGGGTGAAGCAGCCTCATTCTCCGGGGGATCCCCCGCTCCGCTGCCCGAGGCGTATAACGAGAAAACCGCCCGCTACCTTCTTGGGGGTATATCGCGCACCACGCTTTATGCGGAACTCGCGACCGGCCGCTTGCAGCGTCTCCCCGGCACGCGTCGGGTGCTCGTCACTCGCAGGTCGATTGAGCGACGGTGCGAGCTGAAATGATCCTACGCGACGCTGGATTGCGCGCCGACCCGGGGCGCGTTGAAGTCCACCTTCTTGGCCGCGGCCTGGCTATGGTCCTTGAGCAGATGGCCGTAGGTCTTCATCGCGAGGGCCCCACCGTCCGCATGGCCCAGCCACCGGGAAATGGTCGGAATGTCCACGCCGCTGGCGATGCACACCGAGGCGAAGAAATGGCGCAGGTCATGGTTGCGCAGCGGCACCAGGTTCAGGCGCTCGCAGGCACGGCGCATCGCGGTGCGCGGTTCGGCCATGATGACGAGCTTGGTCTTGGGTCCGACCCGGCGGCTCTTGATCCGGTCCAGCACCGTGCGCAATGCTGCGTTCACCGGGATGGTCCGTTCGGCGGAGGCGGACTTGGTCCCCCAGATATTGAATTCGTCACCGTGATCGTCGCCGACGGTCGACTTGGTGGCCTCCTCCTTGCGCATGCCGGAGTAAGCCAGCAGTTCGGCATGGTCCGCCATCTCGGTTGCCATCATCTCAAGATAGACCCGCTGCTCGGGGTTGGGGCTGAAGGTGTCGGACTCCTCCGGCACGCGACGCATTTCCGCGAAGATGCGCAGCATGTCCGCCCGGTCGGGCAGTTGGAGTCTGGATCCACCCTTCCCGCTCTGTCCCCTGCCTTTCGCATACAGCCCTTGGCGGAGCGTGGTGGAGACCGAGAACGGGTTCTCGATCAGCACCAGTTTCTCCACCGCGACGTCGAGCATGACCCGGAGAACCCAGAGGGTCTGGTTGACGACGGGAGGCTTGAACCCACGGCGCTTCGATTTCCCAAACTTCCATTTCCATTCGGCCTTGTGGAGGAGGTGCTCGCGCAATTCCGCCACGACATCGGCCGTGACGTTGCGAGCCTGGAAGGTGTCAAAGTTGCCCCGCTGCCAGTTGGACCTGAGACGCTCGATATTGCCCGCGCGGGCGATCTTGGTGTTTTCCGCGACCGGAATTGCGTCGAGGCGCGCCTTCACCTCGGCGAGGAGTCCACCCAACGTCCGGTGATTGCTGTCGAGGGTCGCACCGCGCTGCCGGTCCTTCTCAACCTCCAGTTCGCGCTTGGCGTGTTTGAGCTTTGCGACGGTGAAGACTTTTGTCTTCAATGACCGGAATGTCCGAGCCCCATTCATTTGATACCGCGAGTAATACATTCCCGACCGCGTATTCAGGTAGAGGCCTTCTGGACCCGACGGCTGCCATGTGGGGATTTTCTCGCTCATTTTCGGGGTGGTATAAAATAGTGGTATAATGGCCATGACCCCAATGATGCAACAGTATTTCGAGGTCAAACGCGGCCTCCCGGCGAACACGCTCCTGCTCTTCCGCCTCGGCGATTTCTACGAGATGTTTTTCGCTGACGCCGAGATGGGCGCGCGCCTCCTCGGCATCACCCTGACCAAGCGCGGCGACACGCCGATGGCGGGCATCCCCCACCACTCCGCCGACAACTACGTCACCAAGCTCCTCACCGCCGGCAAGAAGGTCGCCATCTGCGACCAGGCCGAGGCGGCGCAGGCCGGCAAACTCGTGAAGCGCCAGCTCACGCGCATCCTCTCGCCCGGCACCACCCTCTCCGCCAACCAACTCGACGCGGCGAAGAACCACTACCTTTGCGCGCTGAACCTCGACAAGGCTGGCCTGCACGCCGCGTGGCTGGACCTTTCCACCGGTGAGTTCCGCGTCGCGACCGACGCCCACCCGGAGAACCTCCTGCCCGTCCTGACCGCGCTCGACCCCGCCGAGCTCGTGCTGATCGAGGGCGATCTCGCCAAGTGGCAGGCGGCCCCGCACGAGCAGCACGCCGTCCATGCGTTGCACCAGTTCTGCGCTCCGCGTCTCATCTCGGAATTGCCGGGCTACCACTTCGAAGCCACCGGCGGCGCCAAGACCGTGATGGACGCCCTCGGCGTCCTCAACCTGCAGGGCTTCGGCCTCGCCAACAGCCACCCAGCCCTCGGCGCGGCGGGCGCGGTGGTTTACTACGCGACTGAGAATCTCTGTGCCAAGCCGCAGAACCTGCGCTCGCTCCAGGAATACCGCAGCCAGCGCACGCTGCTCCTCGACCCGGCCACGTTGCGCAACCTCGAGATATTCCAATCTACTCGCGGCACGCGCGACGCCTCGCTGCTCGGCGCGATCGACCGCAGCGCCACCGCCGCCGGCTCGCGCCTGCTCGAGCGCTGGCTCGCCGCGCCCACCCTCGACCTGCCCGAGATTGCCCGCCGTCAGGCTGCCGTCGGTGAACTCATAGCCCAGCCGAGCGACCTCGCCGAGCTGCGCGAGTTGCTCAACAAAGTCCGCGACATCCCGCGCATCCTCGGCCGTCTTCAGAACCGCCTCCGCAACCCGCGCGAACTGGGCGGCGTGAAAGACACCCTCGCGCAGATACCGGCCATCATGGCCTGCCTCGACCTGCTCGACTCGCACCTCGTCGGCTCGCACGGCGGCGAAACGTCCAAGGTCCGCGCCCGCCTTGCCGACCTGCCGCAGCTGCGCGACTTGCTCGGCTCCGCCCTCGCCGACGAACTCCCCAACGACCTCGCCGACGGCAACTACATCCGCGCCGGTTACGACGCCGAGCTCGACCGCCTGCGCAGCCTGACCACCGACAACAAATCCTGGCTGGCCGAACTCGAGCGCAAGGAGCAGGAGCGCACCGGCATCAAGAGTCTCAAGGTCCGCTTCACGTCCGTCTTCGGCTATTACATCGAAGTCACCAAGGCCAACCTGGCGAACGTCCCGGCCGACTACATCCGCAAGCAGACCACCGTCGGCGGCGAGCGCTATGTGACCGAGGAGCTCAAGCTGAAGGAAAAGGAGATTTTCTCCGCCGAGGAAAAGTCCCTGGCGCGCGAGCTGGAGCTGTTCAACCAACTGATCGCCGCCGTGCTCGCCGAGGCGGCCACCCTCACCCGCACCGCCGACGCCCTGGCCGAACTCGATGTCCTCGCCGGCTGGGCGGTGCTGGCGCGCGAATGGGATTATTGCCGGCCGCAGCTCGACGATGGCGACATTCTCAGCATCACCGACGGCCGCCACCCGGTCGTCGAACAGATGATGAAGCAGGAGCGCCTCGGCCTCGCGGGCAGCCACACCTTCGTCCCCAACGACACCGCGCTCTCCGCCGACGACGCCCAGATACTCCTCATCACCGGCCCGAACATGGCGGGCAAGTCCACCTACATCCGACAGGTCGCGCTCATCACCCTCCTTGCACAGGTCGGTTGCTGGGTGCCGGCCAAGGCCTGCCGCATCGGCCTCGTGGACCGCATCTTTTCCCGCGTCGGCGCGAGCGACGACCTCGCGCGCGGCAACTCGACCTTCATGGTCGAGATGAACGAGACCGCCAACATCCTCAACAACGCGACCGACCGCTCGCTCATCATCCTCGACGAGATCGGCCGCGGCACCTCGACCTACGACGGCCTGAGCATCGCCTGGGCCGTGGTCGAGCACCTGCACCGCTCCGCCGAGCGCGGCCCGCGCACGCTGTTCGCCACGCACTATCAGGAGCTCACGCAGCTCGACAAGCATCTGCCCCGCCTGCGCAACTACTCGGTCGCGGTGAAGGAGTGGAACGACGACATCGTGTTCGTGCGCCGCGTCGTCGAGGGCGCCGCCGACCGCAGCTACGGCATCCAGGTCGCGCGCCTCGCCGGCCTGCCGCTGTCGGTCATCGACCGGGCCAAGACCATTCTCACGCAGCTCGAGTCGGAGGACGTGAGCGTCACCCTGCCCGCCGCCCCGCAAGCCAAGCCGAAGAGGAAGATCACCGTGCAGGCGGCGGATGATTCGCAGATGGATTTGCTGTAGGGGCGGGTTTGGTCTTGCCGTCGGTTTCTTGGAGGGCCCAGCTCCAGCTGGGCCGCCTGCCATGCACTAATCCGAATCCACCGCGCGCCCGCTTCGCAAACACCCCGTCCACAAACCGGTGGTCACGTCCGGCAATCATGCCGTCATCGTGTTCGTGACGGTCTGCACTCGGAAACGCGTTCCCATATTGGCCACGCCGGCCATGCATGTCTCCATCGTTAACGCTTGGGTCGCAGCGAGCCACTGGCTGGTCGGACGCTACACGATTCTTCCGGATCACATTCACCTATTCTGCGCACCGGCTGTGTATCCGGCTGAATCGCTAACGCCGTGGGTGAAGTATTGGAAAGGCTTGGTCTCGAAAGAAACCGGCGCCGGTCCACATTCGCTTTGGGAGAAAGATTTCTGGGATGTCCAATTGCGCAGCGGCGAGAGCTACACCGCAAAATGGGAATATGTGAGAAACAATCCGGTGCGACACGGGCTGGTGGTGAGGGCCGAGGACTGGCCGTATCAAGGGGAATTGAATGCCCTGAGGTGGCATGATGCCTGAAGGCGGCCCAGCTGGAGCTGGGCCCTCCACCCAATCCAACCAAGCCAGACAATGCCCCCCTCAATACGCCGCCGTGAACTCGCGCGGCAGCGGCGCGACGGCCTTGAAGTCGCATCTCCTCCCGCCGAACTCGTAGGTGAACGCGGTCTCCAGCGAGTGCAGGAAGAGGCGTTTGTTCTGGTGCAGCTTCGCAAACTCCCGGTTGAGCGCGAAGTCGCCGTAGGTCTGGTCGCCGATGATGGGCAGCTGCCGTTTGGCGCACTGCACGCGCAACTGGTGGCTGCGGCCGGTGCGGGGTTCCAGCCGCACCAGCGAAGTCGAGAAGGTCTTCTGCGTGTGCTTCACCAGTTGAAAGCTGGTTTGCGCCGGCACGTTGCCGACCGTCGCCGTGCGGATCTGTCCGCCTTTCTTTTGCACGGCGAGCTGATCGAGCCAGAGCTCGAAATTCTTGCGCGGCCGGCCGAAGACCAGCGCTTGATATGCCTTGCGCACCTGCTGCTTCGCGTAGTGGTCCCGCACGGCCAAGGCCAGTTTTTCGCTCGCGGCAGTGAGGATCACGCCGGACGTGGCGGAATCGAGCCGGTTGAGCAGCCACAGGCGGCGCTCGGTGCCGTCGTCGGCCTTCCAGCTGAAGCACTGCGCCTCCTTGTCGTAGCGGCAGGTCAGCAGCGAGCGGGCCTCGTCCTCCGAGCCGTTTGGGTGCGAGAGGAGGCCGGCGGGCTTGTTGAAGGCCGCCAGTCCGTTGGCATCACGGGTCAGGGGCGCCACGCCCTCGCCCAGCGGCAGGGTCTCCCAGAAATCTCCGGGCAGGGCGCTCACTGGTAGTAGAAGCTGAAGGTCAGCTCCTGCGAATCCCCGAGCACGGCGATCATCGCGTCGGACCACTTCCGGTAGGGCTGCGGGTAGGTGATGGCGTTCTGGCAGGAGAACACGCCCTGCCTGCCCGCGTCGGTGTCCTCCACCTTGACGATCTCGGTCTCGCCCTTGGGGTTGATCTTGAAGGTCACGATGACGTGCGAGCCACGCGGGGGCGAGACCCGGCTCTCGCGGAGGATGTTATACCAGGATTGCTGCACGATCTCGATGAGCTCGTTCAGGTATTCGCCGTATTCGCTCCAGCGCGCATCCATGCCGACGATGCCGATATTGGTGACGCCGGTGACGCGGTTGGACAGGATGGTCGAGCGATTGAGCGAAGCGGAGGCCAGCCGCGGGCGCTCCTTGGGCTGGACACGCTGGGTCGCCGCCACGTTCACGAGGCCGCCCGTGGGGTCCTTGGCGTCCGGCGCGCCTTCGAGCGCCTCCTGGGCGTGGTTGGTGGGGTTCTTGGATTTGGCGATGTTGGTGGCGATGCCGTCCTCGGATTTGCCCTCGGTCTTGTCGAATCCGCTCAGCGGCACCTGCTCGGCGCGCGCCCGTTGCTCGGTCTGGTCCTGGGCGTCATCCTTCGTGGGTTCCGCGCTGCGGGCGGTCGGGAGCTGGGGCGGAGCCATGTCCCCCGAGACGATGGCCGTGTCGTTCTTGATCTTGTCCTGACCCTTCACGCTCGGGCGGTTTTCCGGATCCTTCTCGAGCGCGGCCACCTCCTGGGCGGACTGCTGGTTGCGGTTGCTGAAATTGGTCGTCTCGTCGGGGGTGTTTTCCGGGGCGGCGGAGTTGGTCTCAACAAAGCGGAAGGGGTCCCGCTCCTTCTCCCTCACCGGCGGCTGGGCCAGCTCGAAGTCGAAGGACTTGCCCTTGTTGGCGCTCGTCACCGAAATCCCGCTGTGGACGCCGGTGAACTTGTCGAAGGCGAACCGGGGCGACAGCCACACCAGCAGCAGGTGGAACAGCACCGTGCAGGCCAGGCCGATGGCAATGGAGCGATCCGCCGCCTCCCTTTCGGGCGGCGGCGGAATCTGATTTAACTGGGCGGACCGGGTCGTCACAGGGCGGATATCAACGCGTCAGACCCGCCCTAGTCAAAAGTTGTTTCATTTCTTCGACCGGCAGACCCACAATATTTGTCAGCGACCCGGTGAAGCCCGCCACAATCAGCTCGCCCGACTCCTGGATGGCGTAGCCGCCGGCCTTGTCGAGGGTGTGGACGCGGCGCAGGTAAAGCTCGATGGTGGCCTCGTCGTAGGCCTTCATGGTCACCTCGCTGGCCACGCCTTGGTCCAGCTTGAGGCCGTCGCGCTGCCGCCGGATGGCCAGTCCGGTGAACACCGTATGCGTCCGCCCGCTCAGCATCCGCAGCATCGCCCGGGCCTCGGCGGCGTCGCGGGGCTTGTTGAGCACGGTGCGGTCAATGAACACCGTCGTGTCCGCGCCGATGACCGTGGCGTCGGGATGTCGCGCTGACACCCAATCGGCCTTGAGCGCGGCATTGTGCTTCACCATCTCGCGCGGGTCGGCGTCGGGCGCCTCGTGCTCGACCACATCCGCCGGGATGATGTCGAAGGTCACGCCCAGCGACGCGAGCAGCTCCTTCCGGCGAGGCGAGGCGGAGGCGAGAATGAGACGGTGGGTGCTGGCAGTTTCCACAGGCTGTCATCGCGAGGCCCGTTGCGGGCCGTGGCGATCCAGCTGGATTGCTTCGTCGCCAAGCTCCTCGCAATGACAAACTCCGGTGGAATCTGAGGCTTGAGGTTGCAGTCCGGCGGCTTGCCCGCAAGTTATCTACTCCAATTTTCCCATGCGCATCGGCCTGGCCCAGATCAACACCATCGTCGGCGACCTCGCCGGCAACTCCCGCCGCATCCTCGAAGCCTATCAGACCCTCGTCTCCCAAGGCGCTGAACTGGTGATCTACCCCGAGCTCGTGGTCTCGGGCTATCCGCCGCGCGACCTGCTCTTCAAGAAGCGCTTCGTGGCCGACGTCGAAAAAGCCACCCGCGACCTCGCTGCCCGGATCGGCGCCGTGCCCGCCCTCATCGGCTACACCGAGGCCAATACCACCGGCGCGGGCCGCGCCGCCTTCAACTCCGCCGCCTTCTGCCACAACGGCAAACTCGTCGTCTCCGCCCGCAAGTGCCTGCTGCCGACCTACGACGTGTTCGACGAGGACCGTTATTTCGAGCCGGCCACCGCGCCCCGCACGGTCGAAGTGGGAGGCAAGCGCGTCGGTATCACCATCTGTGAGGACATCTGGACGCACGAGATGATCTCAACGCGGCGTCTCTACAACGGCGTGTCGCCGGTTCAGCAGCTCGCGCAGCAGCGCTGTGACGTGATGGTCAACCTCTCCGCCAGCCCGTGGAACCACGGCAAGGGCGGCGTGCGCCACCAGCTCGTGGCCGACACCGCCCGCCAGCTCGGCTGCCCCGTCGCCTACGTCAACGCCATCGGCGGCAACGATGAGCTCATCTTCGACGGCCGCAGCGTCGTCTGCGACGCCCAAGGCCGGGTCATCGGCGGCCTTGCCGCCTTCCGCGAGCAGCTTCAGGTCGTGGAGGTAGGGCGAGTCGTCCCGACGAACCGCTCCGCCAACACGGCTCATCCGGAGGATTCGCCCTACCGCCATCCGACCTTTGAGCAGTCAGACCTCGCCGACATCCACGACGCCCTCGTCCTCGGCCTGCGCGACTACGTCCACAAATCGGGTTTCAAGAAGGCGCTGCTCGGCCTCTCGGGCGGCATCGACTCTGCACTCACCGCCGTCATCGCCGCCGAAGCACTCGGCCCGAAGAATGTCGTTGGCGTCTCCTTGCCGTCCGTCATCTCCAGCCAGCACTCCAAGGACGACGCCCGCATCCTAGCAGAAAACCTCGGCATCGAATACCACACGCTTTCCATTGCCGAGGTGGTCGCCGCCGGTGAGAAAACCCTCGCGCCCCTCTTTGCCGGACGGCCGCGCGACATCGCCGAGGAAAATATCCAGGCCCGCGCCCGCGGCCTGCTGCTCATGGCGATCTCGAACAAGTTCGGCGCGCTCCTCCTCACCACCGGCAACAAGAGCGAGCTGGCCGTCGGGTATTGCACACTCTACGGCGACATGTGCGGCGGCCTCGCCGTCATCAGCGACGTGTTCAAGATGCAGGTCTATGCTCTCTCGCGGTGGATCAATCGGGAAAAGGAAATCATCCCGCTCTCGAGCATCGAGAAGGCGCCGAGCGCCGAGCTGCGCCCGGACCAGACCGACCAGGACAGCCTGCCGCCCTACGAGACCCTCGACGCCATCCTCAAGGGCTACGTCGAGGAGGGCCTGTCCCGCGCCGACCTCGTCGCGCAGGGCTTCAACCAAGCCGTGGTCAACGACATCGTCCGCAAGGTCGATCTCAACGAATACAAGCGCAAGCAGGCCGCCCCCGGCCTGAAGATCACGCCGCTGGCCTTCGGCGTCGGCCGCCGCATCCCGATCGTGCAGAAATACGTGAGCTGAGAAAACCGGGAACCGCTAATCTTCGCTAATTGGCGCTAATTTATGAGCACCGAACCGATGCAGCAGGAGGGCTACGACTTCATGGCCGCAGCTTGGCAGAGTTTCGAACCACTGATGCACACTTATGAGCACTGATATTCAAACCCAGACGGATCACGATGCGGATGGCTATGCGCTAATGGGGGCCTGCTTTGAAGTCTTTAACGAAATGGGAAATGGCTACCTTGAGGATGTCTATCAGGAGAGCCTTGAGCTTGAACTGAAAGACCGCGGCATTCCGTATGCGACCCAGCCGAAGCTGCCTATCCACTACAAGGGCCGGTTGCTGCGGAAACACTACGAGGCCGACCTGATCGTTTTCGACAAAATCATCGTCGAGCTGAAAGCCGTAAAGGCTCTGCTGCCCGAGCACGAAGCCCAGCTTATCAACTATCTTAAGGCCACCAGACGCAAAGTCGGTTACTTGGTGAATTTCGGAGCTTTCCCAAAACTCGACTGGCGTCGCCGAGTTCTCTGACTGAATTTCATCAGTGCCGATAAGTGCTAATCAGTGGTTCAAAATGTCTTCCTCTTCCGACCTCTTCGCACGCGCCCAGCAACTCATTCCCGGTGGCGTCAATTCGCCCGTCCGGGCCTTCCGCTCCGTCGGCGGTGCGCCGTTCTTCACGAAGTCCGCGCAGGGCGCGACGCTCACCACGGCCGACGGCCGCGAGTTGATCGACTTCGTCTGCACCTGGGGTCCGGCCATCCACGGCCACAACCACCCGCGCATCAAGGCGGCCATCGCGGCCGCCCTCGACGCCGGCACCTCCTTCGGCACGCCGAATCCCTACGAGGTGCAGATGGCCGAGCTGATCGTCTCGTTCTTTCCCTCCATTCAGAAGGTCCGCATGTGCAACAGCGGCACCGAGGCGACGATGTCCGCCATCCGCCTGGCGCGCGGCTTCACCAAGCGCGACAAGATCATCAAGTTCGCCGGCTGCTACCACGGCCACAGCGACTCGCTGCTCGTCGCAGCCGGCTCGGGCGCGCTCACGCACGGCAATCCCGACAGCGCCGGCGTGCCGGCGGCCTTCGCGCGCGAAACGGTCGTCCTGCCCTACAACGACACGGTCGCCCTCGATGCCGCCCTCGCCGCCAACCCGGGCCAGATCGCCTGCGTCATCCTCGAGCCCTACATCGGCAACGTCGGCTTCATCAAGCCCGACGCCGGCTACCTGCAGCACGTCCGCGCGGCCTGCACCAAACACGGCACCGTGCTCATCTTCGACGAGGTCATGACCGGTTTCCGTCTCGCCCGCGGCGGTGTGCAGGAGATAGAAAAGATCACGCCCGACCTCACCACTCTCGGCAAAATCATCGGCGGCGGCCTGCCAGTTGGCGCCTTCGGTGGGCGCGCCGACATCATGGACCAGCTTGCCCCACTCGGGCCGGTCTACCAGGCCGGCACGCTCAGCGGCAACCCGCTCGCCATGGCCGCCGGCATCGCCTCCCTTCAGTTGCTCGACGAGGTAAAACCCTACGCCAGGCTCGACGCCCTTGGCCGGCAGGTCTGCACCGCCGCCCTCGCGGCGGCCAAGGCCAAGGGCCTCCCGCTCCAGGCTCCGCAGGCCGGCTCGATGTTCAGCCTCTTCTTCACGCCGAACCCCGTGCGCGACATGCCCACCGCTCTCGCCTCCGACGCCAAGCTCTTCGGCCGCTTCTTCCGCGCCTGCCTCGACGGCGGCGTTTACCTGCCGCCGAGCGCCTACGAGTCATGGTTCCTGAGCACCGCCCACGAGGGCCCGGCCATCGCCCGGGCTTGCGATGTCATCACGAAATCAATTCAAACTCTCTAGGTTTACGAAATCTCGCTAAGAACCCCAAGACAGCTTCGTTACTCCACCATGCGACCACCCTCCCCGATTGTCTGCTTCGCGGCTTTTGCGGTCTTGGTGCTGAAGGCCTTCGCCCAACCGGCCGATGCCCCGGTCCTGCCGCTCGCCGAACTGCAGCCGGGCATGACGGGCCAGGTCTGGACGGTCTTCCAGGGGCGCGACCCCGAGCCGTTTGCCGTGAAGGTCACCGGCATCCTTCGCAACGCCCTCGGCCCCGGCAAGAGCATGATCCTCTGCGAACTCACCGATCCCCGCGTGCAGGGCATGGGCGCCGTCGCGGGCATGAGCGGCAGCCCGCTCTACATCGGGGGCAGGCTCGCCGGCGTCCTCGCCTACCAAATCCAGCGCTTCGAGACCGTGCGCTACGCCGGCTTCACGCCGATCAGCGACATGCTGGAAATCAGCACGCTGCCCGCCGCCAAGAATGGCTTCGCCCCGACCCCGATTCCCATCAAGGGCGACCGCCATGGCGCCCGCAGCACCGACGGCTCGGGCTCGGGCTTCAGCCCGATGGCCCCGGCCTTCTCGATTGGCGGCCTCGCCCCCGACGTCGCCGCGCTGCTGGAACCGCAATTCAGCGCCCTCGGGCTGAATGTCACCGCCCTGGGTGGCAATGACTCCGGTTCCGACCATCCGGATTCCGCGCTGCCCAATCCCCCGGCGCTCCGCCCCGGCGGCGTCGTGGCCGTCGCTCTGGCCACGGGCGACATCAGCCTCGCCGGCACCGGCACCGTCTCGCACGTGGACGGCAACCGCATCCTCGCTTTCGGCCACCCGATGCTTTCGCTCGGGGCCACCGAGCTGCCGATGGCCTCCGCCGAGGTTGTCACCATCCTCCCAAGCCAGCTCAACTCCATCAAGGTCGCCAACACCGGCGGCATCATCGGCTCGTTCAGCCAGGACCGCCTCTCCGGCATCTACGGCGAACTCGGCCGGAAGGCCCCGATGGTCGCCGTGGACGTCGTCTTTCCCACCCGCAGCAACCGCCGCTCGCTCCACTTCGAGGTCGTCCGCCACGAGCAACTCCTGCCGGCCATCGCCGCCACCGGCCTCGCGCAGGCCGTGATGGGCTCGAATGAATCCGGCTTCGCCCACGGCTTCAAGGTCACGACCACGGTGCATTTCCCCGGCACCGCGCCGGTCGAGATGAGCCAGCTGTATCCCGGTCCGCAGGGCTTCCGGCAGGGAATCAACGAATTCGTCGGCGACCTCTCGCTCTGGCTTTTCAACCCCTACGCGCGCGTCTTCCCCGACCACATCCGTTTCAGCGTCGAGGACACGCCCGAGACGCCGTCCGGCTCGATTGAGCAGCTGCTGGTCTCACGCACCTCCGCCGCGCCCGGCGAGCGCGTGGATCTCACCGTCGGCTGGCGCGCCTACCAGCGCGAGGCCGCGAGCGAGATTGTCAGCCTCTCCATCCCGCCGGACTGGGCCGGGAAGGAGCTCGAGGTCATCCTCACCACCGGTCCCGCCCTCGACGAACTGACCGGCCGCACCCATGCCGTGCCCATCGCCCAGCTCCGCAGCTTTGAGGAATACATCTCCGCCCTGCGCGAGTTCCGCGAGACCGACGGCCTCTACCTCGCCGTCGTCGAGAAGGCCCGCCTCCTGACCGACCAGCGCGCCACCACGCCGGACATGCCCGGCTCGCTCGAGCGCATCGCCCGCAGCGCCGACGAGGCGCGCTTCCAGCGCCGCGACGCCTTCACTCCGCTGTGGGAGCAACGCGTGCTGCCCGGTCGCCTTTTCAACATCATGGTCCGCCGCCCGCTGAAGATCACGGACTGAATCACCACGAAATACACCAAACACACGAAATGAATCATTTTGCCGGCCCAGCCCACCGTTATGCTTTTTTCGTGTCTTTCGTGTCTTTCGTGTTTTTCGTGGTGACCGGCCTCGGTCTCCTCGCCGACCCGCAAACCCGCCAACTCGAGGTGGATTTCGGCCGCGATGTTGCCAGCCGCAATCTCAAGGGTCTCGCGACCCGCTCCGACGGCCGCATCCTCCCCGGGCCCGTCTTCACCGATCTCCCCGGCCCAAGGATCGGCGATATCCTCTGGGTGCTGAAGTCCGCCGGCCCGGGCAAGTTCCTCGTCGGCACCGGGCCCGACGGCAAGGTGCAGGAGGTCGCGTTCAACTCCAAGGACAACACCTACACCGTGCGCGAGGTGGCCGACGTCGCCGAGACCCAGGCCATCGCCCTGCTCCCGCTCAGCGACGGCTCGCTCCTCATCGGCACTTCGCCGACCGGTGCACTCTATCTCTTCAAGGACGGCAAGCAGGTCGCCCGTGTGCCGCTGCCCGCCGATTCCGTCTTTGATTTCCTTCTCCAGCCCGACGGCAGCGTCCTCGCCGCCACCGGCAACCCGGGCCGGATCTACCGCCTCGACCTGAAGAAACTCGCCGTCGCCGGACTCAACGAAGGCAAAGCCGGCGACGACCCGCAACTCGCCGCCCGCGGAGTCACCCTCTTTGGCGAGATCCGCGACCGCAACGTCCGCCGCCTCGCGCGCCTGCCCGACGGCCGCGTGCTCGCCGGCTCCTCCCCCAAGGGCAACATCTACGCCTTCGGGGCAGCCGGTGGCGCACCTCTCATCCGGCAGGAGAACCGCGATGCGGAGGTCGTGGACCTCCTGCCGATGGACGACGGCAGCTTCTACGCCGCGCTCGTTTTCACCACCGAGACCACGAGCCGCCTCAGCCGCCCGCCCGACCCGAAGGCGGCCGACAACAAGGACAAGCCGCCCGTCATCGAGGAGAAGCCCGGCTTCACGGGACGCTCGAGCGTCGTGCGCTTCCCGGCCGACGGCTTCCCCGAGGCGGTGCTCACCCGGCCCAACGTCGCGCTCTACCGCCTCGCCCGGCACGATGACTGGCTCCTGCTCACCGCCGGCGAACAGGGCGACACCTTCGGCTATGATCCCGCCGCCCGGCGCTCGCTCACCTTTGCCGGCAGCGCCTCCAGCCAGCTCAATGACATCGCCCCGCTCGGTGGCGGCCGCTTTCTGCTGCTCCGCAACAACGCACCCGGTCTCGCGCTGCTGACCTTCGCGGCCGCTCCGGCGCGCGAACTCGAAACCAAGCGCCTCGACCTCGGCACCGCGACCGAACTCGGCGACCTGCGCTTTGCGCGCCTGCGCTGCGTTTCCCCCAAGGATATCAAGCTCGAGGTGCGCGCCAATTTCGGCAGCGACGAGATCGAGGGCTGGACGCCGTGGACGCTGATGACCCCGCGCGACGATGCCTTCCATGCCGGGGGCCTGCGCGGCCGCTACGTCAAATTCCGCCTGCAGGTCGCCGGCAACGCGGCGGATTTCCAGATCGACAAGGCCACCCTCTATCACCTGCCGCAGAACCGCCGGCCCGCGCTCACCGAATTCCGCATCCTCGCGCCCAACCTCGGCCTGCTTCCGGCCGGCGAGCGGGCACCGGCCGCCACGGTCACCCTCGGCCAGCTCCTTGCGCCGGCGCGCGAGACCAAGGACGACAGCGACCGCCGCCGGGACGCCCTGCTCGGCAGCCAGGTCGTGCCCCAGCCCGGCGCCCAGATTGTTTTCTGGGCCGTCACCGACCCGGATGGCGACAACCTCACCTACGATTTCAGCCTTCGCCCCGAAAATGCCGACACCTGGACCGACCTCGCCGTCAACTCACCCGACAACTACATCCAGTTTGAGACCGGCGGCCTCGCCGAGGGCCTCTACTTCACGCGCCTCACGGTCAGCGAACAGGCTCCCCGCCCCGCGACGCAGCGCTTGAACTACACCTTCGAAACCGACCACCTGCTGATTGACCGCACCCCGCCCGCGCTTGCCGCCCCGGAGTTCACCCGCAGCGGCGGTCTGCTGCGCATCACCGTGTCCGGTCGCGACGCGCTGTCGCTGCTCGAGGGTGCCGAATTTTCGCTCAACAACGGATACAAGCTCGCCGTGACCCATCCCGCTGACGGCATCCTCGACGGACGGCAGGAGACATTCGTCGCGGAGATCCCCGAGGCCCGCACCGCCGGTGCCACCTCGGCTGAGGTCATCCTCTACGACCGCGCCGGCAACGCCGCCTCAGCCCGCGTGCCACTGAAATAGCGGCTTAACGCGGAATGCGGAGCGCGGAGCGCCGGAGATTGGTCAACCCTCTGATGTCCGGCTGGCTTGTCTGGCCCTCAGCCCTCCGCGCTCAGCGTTCCGCAGCCCTTCACGCCCGCGGATGCGCCTTGGCGTGGATTTCCTTCAGCCGGGCCACGCTGGTGTGGGTGTAGATCTGGGTCGTGGTCAGGTTTGCGTGGCCGAGCAGTTCCTGCACCGTGCGCAGGTCGGCGCCGGAGTTGAGCAGGTGGGTGGCGAAGGAGTGCCGCAGCTTGTGCGGCGTGAGGTCCATGGGCAGGTCGGCCAGCGCCAGGTATTTCTTCACGAGCAGTTGCACGGCACGCACGGTCAGGCGTTGGCCGGACGTCGTCACCAGCACCGGGTCGCCGGGCCCTGACTCGCGCGCAAAGTCGTCGCGGAATTTCCGCAGCACCTTCATCGCGGTGGTCCCCAGCGGGCAGACGCGTTCCTTGCGACCCTTGCCGAGCACGCGGGCGCTGCCGTCGCCAAAATCCACCGCCCCGTAGTTCAGCGCCACGAGTTCGCTCACGCGCAAGCCGCCGCCATAGAGCAGCTCCAGCACCAGCCGGTCGCGCCAGGCATCGCGCGCCGTGATGGCCTGGTTCCCCAGCAGCTTCATCGGTCCGTCGAGCAGCACGGTCACCTGTGCCTCGGTGAGGAACTTCGGCAGGCTCTTCTGTAGTTTGGGCAATGGCACGCCGGCAAAGGGGTTCCGCTCCAGCCGGCCGCGCTGCATCCAGTAGCGGTAGAACGCGCGCAGGCCGGACACGTGGTTGTGCAACGTCCGGCGGTCGAAGCGCCGCTGGGCCTCGATGACAAAGTCGCGCACGTCGCGCGCCGTCAGCACGTCAAAGCCGCCTTCGCCGCGCCCGTTGTGCCGGAGCCAGCGGAAGAAATCCGCAAAGGCCTGCCCGTAGTTGCGCGCCGTGTAGGCGGAGTAGCGGCGCTCCTTGCGCAGGTGGTCGAGGAACGGCTGCAGCCACGCGCCGGCGATGTCCGCCGGCAGCGGCTCAGGCGCGGGCTTGGTGGCGGGCTTCGACATCGTGCATCACCCGGTCGCATTCCTTGCGCAGGGCGGTCTCGGGATCGAGCCCGCGCGCGCGGCACGCCGCGGCCAGTTCGTATAATTGCCGCCCGGCGGCGGCCTCGGTCAGCCCGGCGGCCAGGGCGGCGACGCGGGCGCCATCCACCACCTCGGCCGCAGGCAGCTTTTGCTTTTCGATCCGCTTGGCGACCTCCTCGGCCAACATCAGGGCCGGCAGGCGCGGCGGCAGTTTCTTGAACAAGGTGGACTCGGTCTTGCCGGCGGCGGCCTTCTCGCCGGCCTTCACCTTCTCCCACACCTCGATGACCTCGGCGGCATTGTCCGCCTGGCCCGTGCCGAAGACGTGCGGGTGGCGGCGGACGAGCTTCGCGTTGATCTCCCGGGCCACGTCGTCGAAGTTGAAATCGCCGCGTTCCGCCGCGAGTTGGGCATGGAAGACCACCTGGATGAGCACGTCGCCGAGTTCCTCGCGCATGTGCGGGATGTCATTCCGGTCGATCGTGTCGAGCAGCTCGCTGCATTCGTCGATCAGGCAGCGGGCCAGCGTCTGGTGGGTCTGTTCGCGGTCCCACGGGCAGCCGTCCGGGGCGCGGAGCCGGGTCATGGTCTGGCGGAGTTCTTCGATCGGCGTCATGGCGTTGGAGGTAACCACGAAAAACACGAAATACACCAAAAAAGCCCGGGATTTTCCTGTTCCTTTCGTGTGTTTCGTGTGTTTCGTGGTGCCCCGGCATGGACAAGCTGACCGAAATCATGGCCCACAAGCGGCGCGAAATCGCCCCGCTGCTGCGGCCCGTGTTCCCGGAAGAACTGGCCGCCCTCGACCGCGACCTGCCGCGCCCGCCCTCCTTCCGGTCAGCCCTCCGCCGACCGGACGGAAAGCTCGCGGTCATCTCCGAGATCAAGCGCCGCTCGCCCTCCGCCGGCGCCATCAAGGAAGGCGTCTCCGCCCTCGATCAGGCCCGCCGCTACCGCGCCGCCGGGGCCGCAGCCCTTTCCATCCTGACCGACGAGAAGTTCTTCGGCGGCCGCATCGAGGATTTGCAGGAGGTGACCGGTGACTTCGCCGCGCGCGGCCCCGCCCTGCCCTGCCTGCGCAAGGATTTCATGGTCCACCCGATCCAGGTCCTGCAGGCCCGGCTGGCGGGCGCCAGTGCCATCCTCATCATTGTCCGCGCCCTGGCCGACGGGGAGATAGAGACCCTGCATCACGCCGCCACGGCCGCCGGGCTCGACGCGCTCTTTGAGATACACAACGAGGCTGAGATCGAACGCGCGGTCCGCCACGACGCGAAAATCATCGGCGTGAACAACCGCGACCTCGCCATCTTCAAGACCGACCTCGGCCTGTCCGAACGGCTCATCCCGCTTTTCCCAAAGCATGTCATCGCCGTCAGCGAGAGCGGCATCGCCACCGCCGCCGACGCCGCCCGCGTCAAGGCCGCCGGCGCGCACGCCGTGCTGGTCGGCGAGTCCCTCATGCGCGCCGACGATCCGGCCGCAGTGATCCGCAGCTTTCACGCGGTATGAGCCAGCCGCTGACCCCGACCTCCACCCGCGAGCTGCTCGCCCGGCTCGGGCACGAGCCGAAACATTTTCTCGGGCAGAACTTTCTCGTGGACGGCAACATCGTCCGCAAATCCCTCGAACTCGGCGGCGTCACCGCCGACGACAATGTCGTCGAGATCGGGCCCGGCCTCGGCACGCTGACCAGCGCCCTGCTCGCCGCCGGCGCGGAGGTCTGGGCCATCGAGCGCGACTGGGGCCTGCACCGACACCTCGCCGCCACGCTTGCCGCCGCGAATCCCCGCCTCCACCTGATGGAAGGCGACGGTGTCGAGCATCCGCTGGCCGGACTGCCCGCCGACCGCACCGCCGCTTTCAAGATCGTCGCCAACCTGCCCTACGCCATCGCCACGCCCTGGCTGGACGGCGTGCTTGCCGGCCCGCTGCCGGACCGCATGGTCCTCATGCTCCAGCAGGAAGCCGCCCAACGCTACGTCGCCCCGCCCGGCACCAAGAACTTCGGCGCCATCTCCATCTTCATCCAGTCCGCCTACGCGGTCGCCCCCGGCCACAAGGTGGACAGCTCGTGCTTCTACCCGCAGCCGGACATCGAGTCCTACCTGCTGCACCTCGCGCGCCTGCCGGATCCCTACGTGTTCACGGCGGCCGTCAAGGCCGTCATCCGCGCCTGTTTCCAGCAGCGGCGGAAACAAATCGGCGGCCTCCTGCGGCACAAGCTCCCCGACGGGGGCGCGGCTTGGCTCGCCGAGCTGTCTGCCGCCGGCCTGGGCCCGCAGACCCGCCCCGAGCAAATCCCCGTGGCACTCTGGCGGCGGCTGAAGGTCTGAGCCGGAGCCCTTGAAAAAAATCCCGGTCCGCCTAGTTTCCGTTCCCATGCTCCGCGTGTTCCTGCTCATCGGCAGCGCTGCCCTGCTCCCGGCCGTCCTGTCCGCCCAAAGCGCGATCCTGGCCGGAAAAATCGAGGGCGACACCTATTTCTCCGCCACCGGTGAGTTCAGCCTGCCCCTGCCGGTGCTGCGTGAATTGGGCGGAACCGTCACCGACACGGCAAACGTCGTCACCTTCTCCGACAGCTACAACACGCACCTCAGCATCGCGTGCTTCCCGCAGGACGCCCTGCAACGGTGGGAGCTGGAGACGCGCGGCCCGCGGGACTACCTCCTGTATTTCTTCACCGAGTTCGTGCTCGCCGATTTTGCGCGGCGCTTCCCGGGCTCCGCGATTGAAAGCGCCCGGTTTGTCCCCGAACTCATGGGTGGGGCACTGATCGCCTATGCCCTGCTCCCCGGCGGTTCCTATTTTGAGGCCCAGGCCAATGCCCTCGGAGCGCCGCCGCCCGCTCCCGTCACCGCCAAGCGCGGCACCCTGCTCTTCGTGCGCAACCAGCATGTCTTTGTGGTGAGCACCGAGCTCGCCGAACGAGCCACCCAGCGCACCACCTACTCCGCCACCGCCGAAGCCGAAAACGCCCGGTTGACCACCCGGCTCACGGAGCTGGCCGGACGGCTCGTCTTCCCGGCTCCGCCCGCAGGCCGCTAAGAGCCTATCCGAATAACGGCCTGTCCTGTAGCGGCGGTCTATGACCGTCGAACGATCACCACCCCACGCTCGACGGCGGTCATAGACCGCCGCTACAGAAAACCAGACTGCCGGGAATGGGTTATTTGGATAGGCCGCTAAAGTGCGGCGCGGCCGCCGGACTTGGTTGCAGTCCGCGGAAACACCCCGCTAGTCTTCGCGCTTACCCCTCGTCCCCGATGCCCCGCCTCCTTGTCCTGCTTCTCCTCTCCACGCTTGCCAGCCACGCCCGCGATCTCGGCCGCCCCCACGGCCTGGTCATCCACGGCGGAGCCGGCGTCATCGCCCGCAGCACCATGACGCCCGAGCGCGAGGCCGAGTATCGCGCCCGCCTCGCGGAGGCGCTCAACGCCGGCTACGCGGTGCTCGAGCGCGGCGGGGCGTCGCTGGAGGCCGTCACAGCCGCCATCAACGTCATGGAGGACTCGCCGCTCTTCAACGCCGGCAAGGGCGCCGTGTTCAACGCCGATGGCATCTGCGAGCTCGACGCCTCCATCATGGACGGCCGCACCCAGGCCGCCGGCGCCGTGGCCGGTGTCCATCACATCAAGAACCCAATCAATCTCGCGCGCGACGTCATGTTGAAATCCCCTCACGTCATGATGGTCGGCGACGGCGCGGAGAAGTTCGCCCGGGGTCTCAGCTACGAGCTGGTTCCGAACGAATATTTCCAGACCGACTGGCGCCGCGAGCAGCTGAAGAAGGCCCAGGCCAAGGAAAAGGACGGCAAGGAGCGCACTGCGGCGATACCGGACGACTACTTCACCCGCACCTTGCGCTGGGGCACCGTCGGCTGCGTCGCCCTGGACCAGGCGGGCAACCTCGCCGCCGGCACCTCGACCGGCGGCATGACCAACAAGAAATTCGGCCGCGTCGGCGACGCCCCCATCATTGGTGCCGGCACCTACGCCAACAACGCCACCTGCGCCGTCAGCGCGACCGGCTGGGGCGAGTTCTTCATCCGGGTCGGCGTGGCCCGCGACATCGCCGCGCAGATGGAATACAAGGGCACGGCGCTTCGCGACGCGGCGGCCGCGACCATCGCCAAGGTCGGCAGGCTCGGCGGCGACGGCGGCGTCATCGCCCTCGACGCCGCAGGCAACTACACCTTCGAATTCAACTCACCGGGCATGTATCGCGCCGCCCGCCTATCCAACCAGCCATCGGTCGTCGCGATCTATGGCGACGAGGCCACACGCTGACGCCATGACCAAGCGCGACCTCCTCGCCCGCATCATCGCCCAGCTCGCCGCCGAGTTGAAGCAGATCACCAACGCCGCCCTCGCCACGCACGCCGAGGCGACCGACGACGAGAACAAGGCCGAGGACAAATACGACACCCGCGGCCTCGAGGCCTCCTACCTCGCCCACGGCCAGTCCAAGGCCGCCGAGGAGGCGGCGCAGGCCGTCGCCCAGTTCCAGGCGTTGCCCGCCCGCGACTTCGGCGCCGGCGAACCCATCAGCCTCGGCGCGCTCGTGCGCCTCGAGGGCCGCGGCCAGAACCGCTATTTCATCGGCCCCCGCGCCGGCGGCACCGAAGTGGATGCCGGCGGCGACCCGGTGCTCGTCATCACCCCGCAGTCGCCGCTCGGCCGCCAGCTCATGGGCCGCAAGCAGGGCGACCGCCTCCAGCTCGACCTCGGCGGCAAGCGCAGCGAAGTCCTGATTTCCTCCGTGGCCTGATTCCCAACCCCCACGCATCTTCCCATGCCCACCACCTACGAAACCCTCCGCGCCGACATCATCGCCGCCATGAAGGCCCGTGACACGGCCACCGCCACCGCCCTCCGCACCATGGATGCCGCCATCCAGCGCGCCGCGATGGACACCAGCAAGCCGATCGACGAGGCCCTCGTCGTCGCCACCTTCCGCAAGGCCGTCAAGAACCTCACCGACGCCCGCACCGAATTCGAGAAAGGCGGCCGCGCCGACCTCGTCGCCGCCAACAGCGCCGAGATTGCCATCCTCGAGAAATACCTGCCCCAGGGCCTCGACGCGGCGAGACTCGAGGCGATCGTGGCCGAGGTCATCGCCGCCACCGGTGCCACCTCCAAAAAGGAGATGGGCAAGGTCATCGGCGCCCTCAAGCAGCGCCCCGAGGCCGCGCTCATCGATTTCGGTGCCGCCAGCAAACTCGTCCAGGCGAAGCTGCCGTGAGCGCCTGCGGTCGCGATGCCATTGATTGACCACCTCCTCGGGGTTTGCCCGATCCGGAAAGCCATCTGGAAGCTGTGGTATCCGTTCCTCACGCGGCGGCTGCGCGACGAGGAGGTGCTGTTTCTCAACTACGCGTTTGAGACTGATCCGCCGGTCGGCCTGAAACTTGAACCCGCCGACGAACCGAACCGCGCCTGCATCCAGCTCTATCACCACGTCGCGACGCAGGCTGACCTCGCCGGCCAGCGCGTGCTGGAGGTGAGCTGCGGCCACGGCGGCGGCGCGTCGTTCCTGACCCGCACGCTGCACCCCGCACACTACACCGGCCTCGACCTGAATCCCACCGGCATCGCTTTCTGCCGCCGACGGCACCGCGTCGCCGGTCTCGACTTCGTGCAGGGTGATGCCGGGAAGCTGCCCTTCGCCGACGCCAGCTTCGACGCCGTCATCAATGTCGAGGCCTCGCACTGCTACCCGGATTTCCCGCGCTTCCTCGCCGAGGTGTCGCGCGTGCTGAGGCCCGGCGGACATTTCCTCTACGCGGATTTCCGGTTCAACGAAGGCCTGGCCGACTGGGAACAGGCGCTCGCCGGTGCTCCGTTGAAACAGGTCGGGACGCGCGTCATCAACGCCGAGGTGTTGCGCGGCATGGACCTCAACTCCGCGCGCTCGCAGACGCTTCTCGTGCGCTACCTGCCGGCGTGGATGCAGTCCCTTGGTCGCGACTTCGCCGGCATCCGCGGCTCACGGATCTACAACGCCCTGAAGGAGGACCGTCTGTCCTATCGCTCCTATTGTTTCGCGAAGGACCTGGCCCCAGCCGCCGGCGCGGGCTTGTCCCCGACGTAGATCATGTAGGTGCTGCGCCTCGCCTGCGCGTAAAGCCGGGCCGGCACCGCCTGCATGGTGAAGCCTGCCCGCTTCATCCGTTGCTCAATCCGCGCATCCGCACAGGCCGACCAGATGGCCGCCCGGCCGCCGGGCTTCAGCGCCAGCGCAATCTGCTGGATGCCGCGCTCCCCGTAGAGCAGGTTGTTCTCGTCCTTCACCATGGCCGTCGTGCCGTTGTCGATGTCGAGCACGATGGCATCGAGCGGCGCCTGCGCCGCCCGCCGGATGATCCCGCGCACATCTTCCGCCAGCACGCTGACGCGCGGATCGGCGAGCGCCCCGCCGTTGAGGTCGGCCAGGAACGTGCGGTTCCAGGCCACAATCTCGGGAAACAGCTCCGCCACCTGCACCGCCGCCTTCGGCCCGGTGTGCGCCAGCACGCTCTTGAGGGTGAAGCCCAGGCCGAGGCCGCCGATCAGCACCTTCGCCGGCCGGCTGCGGTTCACCAGCCGCTCGACTCCGATCCGGCCGAGCTCGATCTCGGAATGCGCCACCGAGGAATGCATCAGCTGCTGCCCGTTCACCCGGATGCAGTAGCTCCCGTCGTGCTCCACCAGCGTCATGCGTGCGCCGTTCGGCGCGGTCGTCTCGGCGAGGGTGATGTTCGGCTTCATGGACGATCGAGATTGGGAGCCCGCCGAGATTTTGGCCACAAAAAGCACAAAAATCCTCCGGCCCGCACATCGCAATTGATCTGCTGCCTACCCCGTCAACACCCGAAACCTGTCATTCTGAGTGCAACGAAGAATCCAGCTGGAGTTCGTTTCCCGGCCACGCGAATTGAATCCCGATGGATTCTTCGTTGCACTCAGAATGACAACCCATGGATCGTGCCAGTGGCTCATTTTATGTGTCTTGGCGGCCGCTTCATCAGTCTTGTCTCGCCGCGCACAAAGCCTCGTTGTGGCCGCGTGTCAGCGCTCCCGCCCGCTCCCCTCGCCCCGCTGCCCGGCTCCCCCGATCCGGACACGGTGCTCGACGCCTTCCTGAAGGCGATGGCGGCGCGCGGCCTCGAGCTCTATCCCGAGCAGGAGGAGGCGATCCTCGAGCTCTTCGCTGGTCGCAATGTCATCCTCAACACGCCCACCGGCTCGGGCAAATCCCTCGTCGCCGCCGCGCTTCACTTCAAGGCCCTCTGCGCCGGCCAGCGCTCGGTTTACACCTGCCCGATCAAGGCGCTGGTGAACGAGAAATTCCTCAGCCTCTGCCGCGACTTCGGCCCGGAGCACGTCGGCATGATGACGGGCGACGCCTCCGTGAATCCGCAGGCGAGGATTCTGTGCTGCACCGCCGAGATCCTCGCCAACATCGCCCTCACCCGCGGCGAACACGCCGACGTCGCCGCGGTGATCATGGACGAGTTCCACTATTACTCCGACGCCGAGCGCGGCTACGCCTGGCAGGTGCCGTTGCTCACGCTGCCGCAGTCCCGCTTCCTGCTCATGTCGGCCACGCTGGGTTCGACCGACTTCTTCGAGAAGGAGCTCACCCGCCTGACCGGCGCGCCCACCCTCACCGTCCGCAGCGACCGCCGGCCGGTGCCGCTCGCTTTCGAGTATTCCGAAACGCCGCAGGCCGAGCGCGTCGCCGCGCTGTTGGCCGAGGACCGCGCCCCGGTCTATCTCGTGCATTTCACCCAGCGCGCCGCCTCGGAGGCCGCGCAGGCGCTGATGAGCCTGCCCGTCTGCACGAAAGACGAGAAGGCCGCGCTGGCCACCGCGCTCGAACGCGTGAAGTTCAACAGCCCCTACGGCAAGGATATGAAGCGCTGGCTGCGCCACGGCATCGGCGTGCACCACGCGGGTCTCCTGCCGAAATACCGCATCCTCGTCGAGTCGCTCGCCCAGCAGGGGCTGCTCAAGCTCATCTGCGGCACCGACACGCTCGGTGTCGGCATCAACGTGCCGATCCGCACCGTCCTCTTCACCCAGCTGTGGAAATACGACGGCCGGAAGGCCGCCATCCTCAGCGTCCGCGATTTTCGCCAGGTCTCCGGTCGGGCTGGCCGCGCCGGCCACGACACCCAGGGCTACGTCGTCGTGCAGGCGCCGGAGCACGTCATCGAAAACAAGCGCGCCGAGGAAAAGGCCGCCGCCGATCCCGCGAAGAGGAAGAAACTCGTCAAGGCCCGCGCGCCCGAGGGCTCGGTCGGCTGGGACGCCAAGACCTTCGAACGCCTCCGGACCGCCTCGCCCGAGGAGCTGTCGTCCCATTTCGACGTGTCCCACGGCATGTTGTTGCTCGTGCTCAGCCGCGACACCGACGGCTGCCGCGCGCTGCGGCAGCTCATCAACGACTGCCACGAGCCTACCGCCAGGAAGCGCGCCCTGCGCAAGCGCGCCTGGCAGCTCTTCCGCGCCCTGCTCGACCGCAAGATCGTCGAGATCGTCCCGCGCCAGCCCTCCGGCCGCCGCCTTCGCGTCAACGTCGAGTTGCAGGACGACTTCTCCCTGCACCAGGCGCTCTCGCTCTACCTGATTGACACCCTGCCGCTGCTCAACCGCGAGTCGCCCGACTACCCGTTCGACGTGCTCACGCTGTGCGAGGCCATCGTCGAGGACCCCGACCAGATATTGCGCCGGCAGGTGGACCGGGAGAAAGGCCGCAAGATCGAGGAATGGAAGGCCGCCGGCATCCCCTACGACGAGCGCATGGCCAAGCTTGAGGAGGTTGAACACCCCAAGCCGCTCCGCGATTTCCTCTACGAGACCTTCAACACCTTCGCCGCGGCCCACCCCTGGGTCGGGCAGGAGAACGTCCGGCCCAAGTCCATCGCCCGCGAAATGTTCGAGCGCTACCAGTCCTTCTCCGACTACGTTCGCGAATACGGCCTCGAGCGCAGCGAGGGCCTCCTGCTGCGCCACCTGATGCAGGCCTGGAAGGTGCTGGCCCAGACCGTGCCCGATTCCGCCAAGACGCCCGAGGTCGTCGAGATGGAGGACTATTTCCGCGAGCTCATCCGTGGCATCGACTCCAGCCTGCTCGACGAGTGGGAACGGTTGCAGAATCCGGGATTCATCGCGGCGGAACCCGACGCCAAGCCCGCGCGTCCGGCCAGCTTCGACCTCACGCGCGATGCCGCCGCCTTCCACCGGCTTGTGCGCGCCGCGCTCCTCGGCTTCCTGCAGGACGTCGCCGCCCGCGACTGGGAAGGCGCTGCCGAGCGCGTCGCCGTGGCCAGGGTCGCTGACCCCGGTTCCGCTCTCGCCGAAGCCCGCCGCATCGAAAGGGAGTTCGCCGCCTACTTCGAAGCCCGCGGCCGCTTCCGCCTCGATCCCGAAGGCCGCGCGCTGAAGCACACGCATATTCACGAGCAAGGCGCGGGGGGCATGGAGCCGGGAGTCTGGAGCATCGCGCAGGTGTTGGCGGATGTGGACGGGCTGAACGGCTGGGAGGCCCGCTTCGAGCTCTCGCTGACGGAGTCCCGCCAGGAAAGCCGCCCGGTGCTCCGTTTTCTTGCCGTCCGCCCCGTGGGCGCGGAATGATTTTTCACCGCCTGTCCGGCTTCCAGACTGCCAACTGGCTTCAGGAGCTGATTAGCCCCGCTGCAACGTCCGCCCCGACCCACAATGCCTTTGACCGGGGTCGCCCCAGTCTTTCAACTTTCGCCCTTCAACTTTTATCCAATGAGCAAGCCCACGATTATCTACACCAAGACCGACGAGGCCCCGGCGCTCGCCACCTATTCCCTCCTGCCGATCGTGCAGGCCTTCACCAAGCACGCGGGGATCAACATCGAGACGCGCGATATCTCCGTCGCCGCCCGCATCCTGGCCGCCTTTGCCGACAAGCTGCCGGCCCACCAGAAAGTCGCCGACCACCTCGCCGAGCTCGGCGCCCTGACGCTCAAGCCCGAGGCCAACATCATCAAGCTGCCCAACATCTCCGCCTCCGTCCCCCAGCTCAAGGAGGCCATCGCCGAGCTCCAGGCCCACGGTTACGCCGTGCCCGATTATCCCGAGTCGCCCAAGACCGACGCCGAGAAGGACGCCAAGGCCCGCTACGACAAGGTCAAGGGCTCCGCCGTCAATCCCGTCCTCCGCGAGGGTAACTCCGACCGCCGCGCCCCCAAGGCCGTCAAGGATTACGCCCGCGCCCACCCCCACTCCATGGGCAAGTGGTCACCCGACTCCAAGACCTCCGTCGCCACCATGGGCAAGGACGACTTCTACTCCAACGAGAAGTCCGTCACGCTCGCCGCCGCGGCCACCGCAAAGATCGAGTTCGTTCCAACTGTAGCCGGGGTCGCTGACCCCGGTCAGACCAAGATTCTCCTCCCCAAGCTCAGCCTGAAGGCCGGCGAAATCCTCGACGCCACCGTCATGCGCCGGGCCGCCCTTGAGGCCTTCTACGCCGCCCAGATCGCCAAGGCCAAGGCTGACGGCACCCTCTTCTCGCTCCACCTCAAGGCCACGATGATGAAGGTCTCCGACCCCATCCTCTTCGGCCTCGCCGTGAAAGTGTTCTTCAAGGATCTGCTCGCCAAACACGCCGCCACCCTCGCGAAACTCGGCGTGGATCTGAACAACGGCTTCGGCGATCTCGTCGAGAAGATCGCTACCCTCCCCGCCGCCGAGAAGGCCGCGATCGAGGCCGACATCCAGGCTGCCTACGCGTCTGGCCCGGCCATCGCCATGGTCAACTCCGACCAGGGCATCACCAATCTCCATGTCCCGAGCGACGTCATCATCGACGCCTCCATGCCCGCGATGATCCGCGCCTCCGGGCAGATGTGGAACGCCGCCGGCAAGCAGCAGGACACCCTCTGCGTCATCCCCGACAGCTCCTACGCCGGCGTTTACCACGCCACGATCGAGTTCTGCAAAAAACACGGCGCCTTCGACCCGAAGACCATGGGCTCCGTGCCCAATGTCGGCCTCATGGCCCAGGCCGCCGAGGAATACGGCTCGCACAACAAGACCTTCGTCGCCCCCGCCGCCGGCACCATCCGCATCGTGGACGAGACCGGCAGGGTTCTCCTTGAGCACAGTGTCGCCGAGGGCGACATCTGGCGCGCCTGCCAGACCAAGGACGCCCCGGTGCAGGACTGGGTGAAGCTCGCCGTCAACCGCGCCCGCCTTTCCAACACCCCCGCCATCTTCTGGCTCGACGAGAAGCGCGCCCACGACGCCCATATCCTCGCCAAGGTCAAAACCTACCTCGCCCAACACGACACCAAGGGTCTCGACCTCCGCTTCCTCGCTCCGGCCGCCGCCTGTGAGGCCACGCTCGTGCGCCTCAAGGCCGGGCAGGACACGATCAGCGTCACGGGCAACGTTCTCCGAGACTACCTCACCGACCTCTTCCCTATTCTTGAGGTCGGCACCAGTGCCAAGATGCTCTCGATTGTCCCGCTCATGAACGGCGGCGGCCTGTTCGAGACCGGCGCCGGCGGCTCCGCGCCGAAGCACGTCGAACAGTTCGTGCAGGAGAACTACCTCCGCTGGGACAGCCTCGGCGAGTTCTTCGCCCTCGCGGCCTCCTTCGAGCACCTCGCCATCACGCAGCAGCACGCCCAGGCCCGGATCCTTGCCGACACGCTCGACCAGGCCAACGGCAAGTTCCTCGAGAACGACAAGTCCCCCGGCCGCAAGCTCGGCACGATCGACAACCGCGGCTCCCACTTCTACCTCTGCCTCTACTGGGCGCAGGCCCTGGCGGCGCAGAACACGGACGCCAAGTTGCAAGCCCTCTTCAAGCCTGTCGCCGAAAAGCTCACCGCCGCCGAGAAGCAGATCGTCGCCGAATTACTGGCGGTTCAGGGGAAGCCTGCGGATGTGGGTGGATACTATCAACCGGACGACAAATTGGCGTCTGCTGCTTTGCGCCCGAGTGCGACCCTGAACGCCATACTGGCGGCCGTCTGAAGCCAGAATTTCCAAGCGGCAAGCCGGAGCCTCAGCTCTCGCTTGCCGTTTTTTCTTTGATCAGATGTCTCCAGGTGAAAGCCAGGCCACCTAGCCATAGACCGAGTCCAACAATCGCCGGCACCATGTGGCGCCAGTCCGTATAGCCCACCTTGAAATGCATCCCGAGGGCAGCCGCATAAGCAAATGATCCCAATCCGGCGATGGCCCACCATAGCCATGCTTCGCCGCGCCGGAAACACCATAACACCGGCAGGAGCATGGCCACGCCACAGGCGAGCAGCATTCCGCCCAAGCTCGCTCGATCATGGGCAATGACGCCAATCATACGCTCGCCCAATGCCTCCGCTTGCTGGGCCGTCATGCATAGGAACCCGAGATCCTCGCTGACAAAAACCGAGGTCATGCCGATGCCAAGGATCAGACATCCAGCAAAGAACAGGCCGCCGGCATGAACCACCCAGCACAACTGGCCCCACTGTGCCAGTCGCCAACTGCGATCCTCTTCATCGCAGCGATCCATCGGGCTTCGCACCCCGCCTTCTTCTCCTACCATGATCTGCACGGTGAACTGAAACAGCAGCGCCGCCACAAAGGCGTGCAGTGTGTCGAAATACCCGAAACCGAAGAAAGCAAAGAAACTCGCGAAACCCACTAGGGCCGAGGCAATGACGGCGGTCTTCATGCCAGGGCGCGCACCTCGCACGCCATACCAGCCTAGGTATACATACATCCAACCCAAGCCAAGCATCACTCCGGCGAGGGTCGCTCGGTCATGAGCCATGAAGTCGAACACTCGTGGCATCGTCTTCTCCAACACACCCGAGCTCAGCCCCAGATAATGCTCATCGTAAGGCAACAACACGCGAGTCAGCGCCAGACCGAGTGCAGCCAGGCCTCCCGCCACCAACGCCGCGCCGAGGGCCACAATCCAGAACCATGAGCGCCGGAAAAGCCCCACCTGTTGCGATGATTTGCATATCTCCGGCAATCGGGCCAACACGGCCTCGTTACAACGTTTCACCAAGCCCGGTCCGCGATAGACCAAACCCGCGTCGATAAGCATAAGATCGGCTCCGGCCGTCACCAACTCAGCGGCATCCTTCGGTCGGTCAATGCCGCCTGAAACAATGATCGGAGCTCCCGGCGGCAACACCTGCCGCCAGGCTCGGATTTTTTCCGGCCCCTGTGCCGGCATGGCCGCCGGCACGTTCCAACCGCCGCTGCTATCCCGGACTCCGGCTTGCAGGACCACACCCAGGGAGAAATCAGCGCCGGACGCAGGCACCGGCTGGTCCCACGCGACCACCGGCAATTCCCCTCCAGCTGGCAGGCGGACCCACTCCTTGCCGTCCGCATCAAGATGTCGCCGCAGCAAGGGAAAAGCGTCGTCGTCCTTGTTTGCCTTGGACGCGCCCATGGGGCCATCGGCCAATGCCGCACCCGCTGCCCGTTGCACCTTGCGATATGACCCTTCATGTATTTCCAGGCAGCCCACACCGAAACACGATAGGCCGCGGATTGCCCGGCGCTCCGGATCCACGCGCCAGCCAAGGCCGATCGGGGAAGCGAATCGGGTGCCGGCAACCGTGATAGCCAGCCGGTCATCCGGTGCCATGTGTCCCATGAACTCAATAACCGCCCGACCCGGCGTGCTTTTGCCCAAGGTGCTAATGACTCCAAGGGCAACGCTACGCGCCGTCTCGTCGGGCAGGCTGAACAGCACCCGTTGCGCGACCGTGCGATAAAACCAGTCCGGCATGGAGTATTGAGTATGCGGAACCACCTCCGACGCCAAGCTTCGGTTCGTGGCATTTGTCGGTTCGATTGCGTGCCAACGCGCCGCTTCGATCTCCACCGTCCTTCTGATTCTGCCTCCACTCCCAGGGCGCTGCGACCGGTGTTGCCAAGCGTTTGGCCGAGCGGTTGGCTTCGGCCATGAAAATGCTGCTGTTGGTTCTTGTGTTTCTCGTGCTCCCGCTCGCAGGACTCGCGGACATAACCACATCTGAACTGGCGAAGGAGAAGGCTGCCGTGCTTGCGGTGGTGCAACAGTTTTTTGACGCTCTCCATACCCGGGACGGCGAAGGACTGCGGGCCACCTGCCAGCCGGGTGCACAGGTTACCGCAGGGCGGCTCACCGAGAGCGGTTATGCCCTGCGGCAGCGTTCAATCGAGGTCGACATCGCCCAGCTCGCCACGGCTAAGGAAGTCTGGCTGGAGCGCATGTGGTCACCCACGGTGCACCTCAACGGCCGCATCGCGGTCGTCTGGACGCGCTACGATTTCCATCGGGATGGCAAATTATCCCACAATGGGACGGACTGCTTCACGCTGCTCAAGACCGATACGGGATGGAAAATTGCATGTCTCGCCTATTCCGCCGAACCCGCCACGCAGACCGAAAACCCGGCCGGCCCACCGCAGTAATCCCCGAGGATTCCATGCAGCGGCGGGGCTTTACCTGTTTCGCACCCTGGTCGCAGTCGCGGTGCGGTCAGCCGGAATACGAGCCAGCCGCTTGATCCGCCCAACACGGCCGCACAGACCGGCCTTGACATGGTTCCCATATCGGGAACTGTGTGGGAGCTTCATGCGCGTCATCTCCCGCAAGACACTGAAAGATTTCTGGGAGCGGCACGCAGACTCGGAGCAGGCGCTCAAGGCCTGGTTCCACGAGACCAGAGCGGCCCAATGGAAAACATTCACTGACATCAAAGTCCGCCACCGCACCGCCGACGCCCTGCCCGGCAAGCGCATCGTCTTTAACATCAAGGGCAATACCTACCGACTCATTGTTCGCCTCCACTACAACACCGGCATCGTCTTCATCCGCTTCATCGGCACGCACGCCGAATACGCCAAGATCGACGCCACCGTCGTTTGACACCTCCATGAAACCCAAAGTCATCAAGACCGAACGTGAATACAAGGCGGCCCTCGCCCACCTGGAGGCGCTGATGGACAGATCATCCCCCGACACGGCGGAGTTGGAGCTGTGGTCGCTGTTGGTGGAGAAATACGAGGAGGAACATTTCCCGATCGCGACACCCGACCCCATCGAAGCGATTCGCTTCCGCATGGAACAGGCTGGCCTGGCTCCGGCCGACCTGCAGCCTTTCCTCCAGAGCAAGAGCAAGGTCTCGGAGGTGATGAACCGCAAGCGGCCACTCAGCCTGAGTATGATCCGCGCACTCCATCACGGGCTCAATATCCCCGCCGAAGTGTTGGTGCAGGAAACCCAGGCTCCTTACATCAGCGGCAGTTCCAAAAGCCGCAAGTAGAGGGTAGACGCTCTCCGGCCCAGCCCGACGCTCAACGCCGTCCTGGCGCAGCTCTGAACGATCCCGCCGTCTTTTCTCGCAATTGCTGCGCGCTCCCCGGACGCCGAAAAGACGGCGCGGTCAAACCTCCGGAGCGACCGGGAATATCCGCTTCCGCCTCTTGCCCGGCTGGACCGGCGTCGGCGGTGCGGTGCGGCGCGGCTTGGGTGCATGACGCTTGATGCCGAGCCGCCGGTTCTCGGCGGTGCGCGTGATCTGGATATCCTGCATCCGCTGGAAGACCGTCAGCAATTGCTCCGGCAGCGCGTAGCGGTCGAGACCTGAGCGATCGAGGGCCAGGAGCAACTCGTGGACGGCCTCCAGCGTCGAGAGGCAGCCAGGCTCCGGCTGGCGCTTGATGCGGTAGCGGCTCGGCGCGGCGCCCGAGAACATGATCTTCGGCAGCCCTTGCAGGTTGGGGCTCAGCCGCAGCATCGGCCGGACCAGGCGCCAGGTCGCATCCAGAAGAAAAACCACCAGCCGGCGGCCCGCGAAATCGGTGGCGTGCAGTTCGCCCTTCGAGAGATCACGGGCGTCTTTGCCTGGGTAGAGCAGCACTGGAAAGTTTCCCGGATCATCAATCAGTGCCTGAACGGCATCGTGGGTGCCGAAACACTCCCCGATGTGGATTTCGCTGTCCGCCAGGCAAAGGTGGGTAAGGCGGCCGGTGTTCGCCTTGATGCGCTTGAACTCATGCGGATGCATCAGGATCACGAACTTCGTGCGCGTCGGCATGGGCGTGATCGATCCGCACCAGCAGAGCGCCTCGGGCCAGAAACATTTGTAGCACATCTTCCTCATCGGAAGGGCAACGATTGCCTCGCAACCACCCCTTTGACCAGAGGCAAAATGCGCCGGGCCGTCCGGGTTCGTGTTTTCACCCTTGCCTGCGCCCGTCCGGGCCGGAGCATTCCGCCCATGAATTACCGGACCAAGGCCGAATACTTTATCCAAGGCATCACCCAGGGCTTCGTGGAAGCCGCCGAGGTCATTGCGTGGTCCGACGAGGTGGTCGTCACCGCCGCCACGCCCGAGGACTGGATGCTCGAAATCTCCAGCTGCGGCCCCGATGACCGCATGGTCATCCTCAGCCATCTGAACACCGTCAAGGGCACGGCCGACCCGGTCGAACTCGCCGCCCTGCTGAAAGCCAAGGGCGTCAGCTGACGGCACCGGGGGGCCGCCATGCGTTCCGGGCGGCGGGAATCCCGGCCGCAAAGAGCCTATCCGAATAACGGCCTGTCCTGTAGCGGCGGTCTATGACCGCCGAACGTTCGCCACCCCACGCTCGACGGCGGTCACAGACCGCCGCTACAGAAAACCAGGCTGCCGGGCATAGAGGTTATTCGGCTAGGCTCTCAGCCGTTCGGGATATCCGGTTCCACAACGTTGGCCAGTTGCGCCAACGATTCCTGCCAGCCGAGGTAACACATCTCGGTCGGGATGACGGCGGGGATGCCCTCCTGCAGGATGGTGAGTTCCACGCCGCAGACCACCTTCCGGATTGTCGCGGTCATGGTCATCTCGCCGGGCAGGTTCGGGTCGTCGAACTTGTCGGTGTAGCGCAGCTTTTCGTTCGGGATCAGTTCGAGGTAGTTGCCACCGAAGCTGTGGCTGTGGCCGGTGCCGAAGTTGGTGAACGACATGCGGAAGCCGCCGCCGACCCGCGGGTCGAGGCTGTGGACCTTGGCGGTGAAGCCGTATGGCGCCATCCATTTGACGAGGGCGTCGGCGTCGAGGAAGGCCTTGTAAACCTTCTCTGGCGTGGATTTGAGGACGCGGTGAAGGCGGACGGTATTGGCTGGAGAGGACATGATCCTAAATTCCGCAGTTGGATGGCGGTTTTTGGGATAGGGGTGTCGCGTTTACGCGGGCAAGGGCGTGGCGGTTTTCAACTGCGGCGCAGTTGTGCGGATCCAGTCGTGGAGCCGTAAGTAGCCGTCCTTGAGTTGCTCG
>JAEUGW010000012.1 GCA_016795565.1 Opitutaceae bacterium
TGCATCGCAATCTCGCCGCGTGGCCCGAACTCGACGTGGTGGACCGGGGATGAAGGGCGAGGTCTTCAGGTGGTGTAGGCGGGGTGCCCTAACCCTGCTGGGCATATTGTGCGGTTTCCTGTGCAGGGTGAGGGCACCCCGCCTACACCAACTGAAGAAATCGCCCTTCATCCCCGGTCCACCACGTCGAGTTCGGGCCACTCGGCGAGCTTGCGATGCAGCGTGCGCCGGCTGATGCCGAGCAGCTTCGCCGCCTTCGTGCGATTGCCGCGGGCCTTCATCAGCGCCTCCTTGAGCAGGCGCTTCTCGTTGTCCTCGACGGAATACGGGTTGGCGGGCGTGGCCGTGACCATCGCCACCGGCGGCGGCGCCTCGCCGCGGAACTTCGCCTCGAGGTCGAACTCGCTCAACTTGCCGCCGCGGCGGAGCACCACGGCGTTCTCGGCGAAATTTCGCAGCTCGCGGATGTTGCCCGGCCACGGGTAGGCCTGCAGGTGGCGCATCGCGCCGGGCTCGACGGTCACCGGCTCATAGGCGTTCTCCTTCGAGTAAACCTTGATGAAGTGCTCCAGCAGCACCGGGATGTCGTCCGTCCGCTCGCGCAGCGGCGGCGTGGTGATGCGCACGACGTTCAGCCGGAAAAACAGGTCCTCGCGGAACTTCCCCTCCTTCACCATCTGCTCGAGGTTGCGGTTGGTCGCCGCCACGAGGCGTACGTCCACCGTCATCGTCTTCGAGCTGCCGATGCGCTCGAAGCTCTTCGTCTCGAGGAAGCGCAGGAGCTTCACCTGGATCTCCGGGCCGATCTCGCCGATCTCATCCAGGAAAACCGTGCCGCCGTCGGCCGCCTCGAAGCGGCCCTCACGCCGCTCCGTCGCGCCGGTGAACGCCCCGCGCTCGTGACCGAAGAGCTCGCTCTCCAGCAGTTGCGCCGGCAGCGCCGCGCAATGCACCGGCACGAACGGCGCGCGAGCCCGCGGGCTCGCCTGGTGGATGGCCTGCGCGATGAGCTCCTTGCCGGTGCCGGTCTCGCCCTCGATGAGGATGGTCGCCTTCGACGGCGCCACGAGCTTCACCCGCTCGATGACTTCCGCCAGCTTGGGCGAGTGGCCCACGATGCCCTCGACGTTGAACTTCTCGTCGAGGCGCTCGTGCAATTGCTTCACCTCGACCTCGAGAGTCTTGGTCTTGAGCGCGCGCTGAATCAGTATCTCCAGCCGCTCGATCTGCACGGGCTTGGTCAGAAAATCCACGGCCCCGCGCTTCATGGCCTCGACCGCCGAGTCGATGCTGCCGTAGGCCGTCATCATGATCACCGCCGGCTTGTTCGCGAGGGCGAGGGCCTTGTCGATGACCTTGAGGCCGCTTTTGCCCGGCATGCGGAGGTCGGTGACGATCACCTCGAACTCCTGCGCATCCATCAGATTGAACGCCTCATCGGCACTCGCCGCCACCGAAACATCGTAGTGCTCCTGCAACGCCAGCTGGAGCCCCTCGCGGGTGTGCTTCTCGTCATCGACGATCAATACGCTCGGCACCATGGCCGTATGAAGTCGCCCGCCTCCGCCCCGGTCAACGGGAAATGAGACGAGGTGACACAGCCCGCATCAACCTCTCACCCTACTCATCCCAGAAAAGTCAAAACCACCCTCTCGGTAATTTGTAATACAATGCGTTACAAATTCCCAGGGTGCGCAGGCTTCCCCTTTTCCGGCGGGCGGCCGGGGCGAACCATCGGAACCAAGCAACCCCCGCGCTGGAAAAAGCCGAGCCAGCCGAGCAGCAACAAGGTGCGCTCGGCGTCGAGGCAAGCGGCCCCGGACTTGAGACAATCCTGCAAGCGCTGTCGCGGCAGCCCGAGCAGGCGCGCGAGTTGGGCCTTGCTGCCGCGCTTTCTCAGATGCGGCCGGACTTGGCGCACGAGTTCGTTCCACAACGGCGTATCCGGTCCCGGCCGCAAGGTCCGCTGGGAGCACAACGGCCGCCGCGGAACCCGCGGCATCCGCGCCCGGCGAACCGACTCAGCGGCCGCAGCGATCAAGTCTTCCACGAGGCGCAACGGCAATGGCGTCGGCCCGAACACCGCTTGGCGAAGGGTAGGCATGAGGAAATATGTAATACAATGCGTTACATATTTCCACCCATGTTTTTCGCCTCCTCCCGTCGTTCAGTGTCCAAGCCGGCCCTGCTTCGCAGGATTGCGCCGTTGCCAAACGCGAGCCCCTGCTCTTGCCTATCCAGCATCGGCCCAGCCGTCATACCCGGTGAGGCCGACTAACACAGATCGCCGAAGATAAGATTAGAAGGCCCTGCTGAAAGCCTTCGAGCTGGCGCGGCTTATTCCTCTCTCCCTCAATCTGCCAGCCGGATGAGGTCGGAACCGTCCAACAGCAGCTTCACTGCGGCCTGCAAGCCGGCGGCGTCGTCGGCGTCGAAGCGGGCGAGGTGCGGGCTGTCGAGATCCAGCACGCCGAACAGGCGGCCGTCCTTGATGAGCGGCACGACGATCTCCGAGCGCGAGGCGTGGTCGCAGGCGATGTGGCCGGGAAATTTCTCCACATCGGGCACGATGATGGTCTCGCGCTGCTGCGCGGCCGTGCCGCAGACGCCCTTGCCGAGCGGGATGCGGATGCAAGCCACCTTCCCTTGGAACGGCCCGAGCACCAACCCGCCGTCGCGCAGGAAATAAAACCCGGCCCAGTTCAGCCCCGGCAGAGCCTGAAAGAGCAGCGCCGCCATGTTCGCCGTGTTGGCGAGGCCGTCGCGCTCTCCGGCCAGCACCGCCGCCAGCTGGGCGTGCATGACGCGGTAGGCTTCGGGCTTCGGCAGGCCGGCGGTGGAGGTGAGTTCGTGCATGGCCGAGGAAAGGAACCAGGATCGCGTCGGCGGCAACCGCGGAATTCTTAAGGTGGAACCTGCCCTCCGCGCAGGTTGGCTGGAACGTTCACCGGTGGCCCCGGTTCCATCCGCCTGTCCTGAAAACCCGGCCAGAGGCCGGGTTCCACCTTCAGATCCGGTAAAACGCCTCGGCGTTGGTCACGTAGAGTTTGCGCAACTGGTCCGGCGCGGCGCCCTTGAGCGCCACATCGAGCGTGTCCACCCAGCGGGGATAGTCGCTCGCCTGCGTCGCGACCGGCCAGTCGCCGCCGAACATCACGCGGTCGAAGCCGAAGCAGGCGATGACATGATCGATATACGGCTGCAGGTCCGCCGGGGTCCAGTTCGCGTGGTCGGCCTCGGTCACGAGGCCCGACAGCTTGCAGTGGACGTTGGGCAGCGCGGCGAGTTCCTTCAGCTCCGCGCGCCAGGGATCGAGGCGGCCGGACTTGATGTCGGGCTTGCCGATGTGGTCGAGGACGAAGCTCACCTCCTCGCACTGCCGCACGAGCTTGATGGTGTTGGCGAGCTGGGTGTGGTTGATGCAGAGATCAAAGCTCAACCCGTAGGCCGGCAACAGTTGCACCCCGCGCACGAAATCCGGGCGCAGGCAGAATTCCTGGTCGGGCTCAAACTGGATGATGCGGCGGATGCCTTTGATCAGCGGGTTGGCCGCGAGGTGGGCGAGCGCGGCCTCGGCGGCGATGCCTTTCTCCAGCGGCGCCCACGGCACGATGCCGCGGATGCGCGGGTCGGCGGCGGCGACCTCCGTCACCCAATCGGCCTCCTGCTGAAACTGGGCGAAGTCGCACTCGCACTGGAGGAACACCATCTTGGCCACCGCCACGGGGCCGCACGCGCGGCGGTAGTCCCCGATGAGGTGGTTTTTGTTCAGCAGCGGCACGTTCGCCAGCCACGGGTAGAGCAGGCGGTCGAGGTCCCAAATGTGCAGGTGGGTGTCAACGATGGGGAAGTTTGGCATGGTCGGAGTAATTCAGCGGCTGCCGGCGATCTTGGTGTTCTGGCCGAGGCCCTCGGGGCCGAGGCCGTTGTAGCCGCCGTCCACCGGGAGGTCCGTGCCGGTGATGAACGACGCATCGTCGCTCAGCAGAAACAGCACGGGGCCGGCAATCTCCACCGGGTGGCCCATCCGCGCCAGCATGTGAAACTGGCCCCACACCGGGTCGTAGGCGGCGCGGTCGCCGCCGGCGGCCTTGTCCACCTCGCGCGTCCAGATCCAGCCGGGGCTGACGCTGTTGACGCGGATATGGTGCGGCGCGAGGTCGAGCGCGGCACAGCGCGTGAACTGCGCCACGGCGCCCTTCGCCATGTTGTAGGTCCAGCGGTTCGGCTGGGCGACCCAGGCCGAGATACTTGAGACATTGACGACGGCACCGCCGCCCGACGCCTTCATCACCTCGGCCGCGAGCTGGGTGAGGCGGGCAAAGGCGAAGGGGCCGACGTTGAAGCTGCGGAGGAAATCCTCGCGCGTGGCGTCGAGGCCCTTCGCCACGAACGAAAAGGCGTTGTTCACCAGGTAGTCCAGCCGGCCGTGCTGCTCCCGCGCCGCCGCCACGAGGGTCGCGCAGAATTTCTCGTCGGCGAGGTCCCCCGCCACGATGAGCGGGGCGAAGCCCGCCGCGGCAAACGCGCGCCGGCCGTCCTCCGCGTCGGCCGGCAGGCCGCTGACGACCACCGCCGCGCCCTCGCGCAGCAATTCGAGGGCGATGGCGTGGCCGATGCCGTGCGTGCCGCCGGTGACAAGCGCGACCTTGCCGGTGAAACGGTCGGTGAGTGGAGTGCGGGTGGGAGTCATGGCAGAAAAGTCAGGATGGGATTAACCGCAAAACACACGGAACACACAGAAGGGACGCCCGATCCAGAGTCTTCATTTCTGTGGGTTCCGGGTATTCCGTGGTGACTGTTCGGTTTGTTCACGGGCAGAGCACAGCCTTGATATCGGAGCCCTTGGCGGCGAGCATGCGTTGGAAGGCCTCGACCCCCGCCGACAGCGGGAAGGATTGCACCCAGGACAGGGCGTCCACCTTGCCCGAGGCCATCAGTTCGAGGGCGAGCCGCAGTTCATCAAGCTTGGCGGCGTAGGTGCCGAGCACCTGCTTCTCCGGCAGCGTGATGCCGTAGGTGTCGAGCGTGACGGTGTTCCCGTGCAGGCCGATCCAGACGGTGGCGCCGCCGGCGCGCAGGGCGTCGAGCGAGGTCTGCTTCGTGAGCGCGGAGCCGACCGCGTCAACCGTGAGATCCGCGCCTTCGCCGCCGGTTTCCGCGGCCACGATTTTGACCAGGTCCTCCTCCCGCGGGTTGACGATGCGGGCCGCGCCGAGTTTTCGGGCCACGGCAAGACGCTCGGGGCTCAGGTCGGCCACGATCACCCGCGCGCCCCGCACCACCTGCAAGGCCTGCTGGCAGAAGAGCCCGATCGGGCCCGCGCCGATCACGAGGGCGGTCGCCACCGGGAGATGCCGGGTGAGATTGGCCACATGCAGGCCGTTGGCCATCGGCTCGGCCAGCGCGGCGGCGGCGGCCGGAAGATGCTCCGGCCAGGGCAGGAGGCAGCGCGCCGGGACGTTCACGAATTCCGCAAAGGCTCCCGGCCGGTGCATGCCGAAGATCTGCCGGTCCGCGCACAGATGGGTGTCACCCCGGGCGCAGCGCACGCAACGGCCGCAGGGCACGAGGGAATTGCTGACCACGCGCACCCCGGTCCGCCACTCCCGCACCTCGCCGCCAACCTCGGCGATGGTGCCGCAGAACTCATGCCCCATCACCAACGGCGGCGGGCGGCGCGGGCTGCGCATGGCGAAGGACTCGAGCTCGCTGCCGCAGATGCCGCAGGCTGCGACCCGCAGGCGCACCTCGTCGGGGCGCAGCGGAAGCAAATCCGCCTCGCCAATTTCCAGCCGTCCAAACTGAGGATAACGCAGGGCACGCATGAGACGGCCATTCGGTGCCTTCCGCAAAATGTGAAAGCAAGGGCGAATGCCTTGAAATTTCAGTCGCCCCGCCGCGCTCGCCGCGCCAGATTTGCGCCATGCCCACCAGGAAGGACGCCCGTATCGACGCCTACATCGCCAAGGCCGCGCCGTTTGCCCGACCAATCCTCCAACACCTGCGCAAGCTCACGCACCAGGCCTGCCCCGACATCGCGGAGGACATCAAGTGGGGCATGCCCTCGTTCCAGTATCGGGGAAAAATCCTGTGCGGCTTCGCGGCGTTCAAGGCGCACGCGACCTTTGGCTTCTGGCACCAAGGCATGGAAAAATTGCTGAAGAAGGAGCTCGGCCCATTGGACGATGCCATGGGCCTGCTGGGCAAAATCTCGAGCCTCGACGACCTGCCCGCCGACAAGGTCATGCTGCGCTATCTCAAGACGGCCGTCGCGCTCCACGACTCCGGCGCCGCCGCGCGTCCGAAATCCAAGGCCCGCCCCGAGCTACCCGCGCCCGCCGACCTCGCTGACGCGCTCAAGCGCAGCAAGCAGGCGGCGGCCACCTGGGCCGGCTTCTCCCCGGGCCGCCGCCGGGAATACATTGAATGGATCACCGAGGCCAAGCGGCCCGAGACGCGCGAGTCGCGCCTGCTCACGACCATCGAATGGGTGGCCGAGGGCAAGACCCGCCACTGGAAATACCAGAATTGCTGAGCGGCTCATGCATGCCTCGAAAGATCCCCTGCACGGCATCACCCTGGAGAAAATCCTAGAGGCGCTCGTCGCCCACCACGGCTGGCACGGCCTCGCGGCGCGGGTCGAGATCCGCTGCTTCATGTTCGACCCGAGCATCACCTCCTCGCTGAAGTTCCTGCGCCGCACGCCCTGGGCGCGCGCCAAGGTCGAGCAGCTTTATCGGGAGTTGGTGCGACAGTCGTAATATCGTTCTCGTTCTCTTACTCTTTCTCGTTCTCTCGGGTTTCAGGCACGAGAATGAGAACGAGTAAGAGAACGAGAACGATTATGCCCTCTCACGCCCCCGGCAGCATACGCACGCGGCGGTGCTTCTGGGGAAACCGCAGAGTCACGACGGTGCCGACGCCCTCCTTGCTCTCGATGCCGATGTGGCCGCCATGGTCGCGCATGATGCGTTGCACGATCATCAGGCCGAGGCCGTGACCGCCCGTCTTGGTCGTGTGGTAGGGCGAGAAAAGCTTCGCCAGATCCTCGGTCTTGATGCCGGCCCCGGTGTCGGCGAGGCGGACGAACACCGAGTCATCGTCCGCGCGCACGCGGATGGCCAGCTTGCCGCCGGCGGGCATCGCCTCCATCGCGTTCTTCACGAGGTTGAAGAAAACCTGCTTGAGCTGGTTGCGGTCGGCCATGATCAGCGGCGTGCTGGCCGGCAGGTCGGCCTCGACCGTCAGGTCGCGATCGGCGAGTTCCCGGCCTTGGAAGCGCAGCACGTCCTCGATGATCTCGACCACGTTCAGCTCCGCGAGGTCGGGTGGCCGCGGCCGGATGGCCTCGAGGAAGTTGCGAATGATGCCGTCGAGCCGGGTGACCTCGTCCTGGCAGATCCGGATGGAGTCGCCGAGAGCGTCGGCCTCCTTCGAGGCCTTCAGCTTCTTCAGCTTCCGCTCGATGAGCTGGAGGTGGATGGTGAGCGAGTTGAGCGGATTGCCCAGCTCGTGGGCGACGCCGGCCGCGAGCAGGAGGATGGACGATATCTTCTCGTTCTCGATCAGCTCCTCGGTGGAGCGTTTCTCGGTGGTGATGTCGGTGAGGATGATGGCCGAGCGCGGCGCCCCGCCCTCCCCCTCGCTGAACGGCACCATGTAGAGCCGCACGACGCGCGGCGCCGGATAGGTCAGCTCAAACTCGCGCGTGACCACGGGCCCGCCGGCGGGCTTGCCGTTCGGGGTCGTGCCCTCGAGCGACGCTCGCAGGCCGGGCACCAGCCGCCAGAGCGTCTTTTCCGCGCCGGCCTCATCCTGGAAGCCGATGAGTCGCGCCGCCGCGCCGTTGGCGTAGTCGATCTCGCCGCCCTCGGTGATGACGAGCACGCCCTCCTGGAGGGTGTTGAAGACGGTGTCGAGCAGCGCGCGCTCGCGGGCCAGCCGCTGCACAAGCGTCCGCAGGCCGGCGGCGTCGAGCCGGTCGAGGCGGTCGAGCACCTTGTCGAGCGAGCTGGGTTTCTTGGCGGCCATGCGGGCCCAGTTGGCCAAAGGATGGGACGCGCTGCAATGCAATCCTCCTGCCGGTCGGTTCTGCGTGGAGGGCCGGGCTCCTGCCCGGCCGCGGTCGGCCGGGAGGCCGACCCTCCAATTCATTTCTGACTGGAGGCGGGGCTCCCCGCCTCCAAGAAACCCCTCAATCAAACAAAATCATCTGCCCCTCGAGGTCGCGCGGCTGGGCGAAGAGCTTGCGCAGGAAACTGTCGCGGTGCACCGCGCTGCGGCCGAGCTTGAGGATGGTCTCGCGGTGCTCCTCGGTGCCGTAGCCCTTGTGCTGGGCGAACCCATAGCCGGGATGCACCTTGTCCAGCTCGTCCATCAGGCGGTCGCGCGTGACCTTGGCGATGATCGACGCCATCGCGATGCACAGCGAGCGGCCGTCCCCGCCGACGATGCCCTGATGCGGATACGGGAAGCTGCGCAACGGGAGGCCATCGATCAGGATCTGCGCCGACACGGTCGGCCGGAAGGCCGCCTTCTCGGCGTCGCTGGCGAAGAGATCCGGCTCCGCCTTCCGGACAAAGGCGTCGGGCGGGTAGATGCCCTCGAGCGCCCGGCGCATCGCGAGCTTGGTGGCGCCGAGGATGTTGACGGTCTCGATCTCAGCCACGGTGGCCGCGCCGTAGTTGGCGTGAATCTGGCCCTGCGCCACCAGTTCCTCGAACTCGGCGTAGAGCTCGCCGCGGTCGGCGGCGTTCAGCTGCTTGGAGTCGTTCACCCGCCCGGACTTGGTCACGGCCCAGCGACTCTCGAGAAATTCCTGGGAAACCAGCACCGCGGCCGCGACCACCGGTCCGGCGAGGGCCCCGCGGCCGGCCTCGTCCACGCCGATCAGGCCACTGAAGCCATAGATCTGCTTCAGGTCGTATCCGCGGAGCTGGCGGCGTTTGGCCATCGTCTGGATCCACCCGCCCTCACCGTTTCCACTCGGTCCGCTCCTTGGGCACGGGCAGCGGCAACTCGTCGAGTTTGCCCGCCTCGGACACGACCTCGTAGCAGGTGCGGAAATGCAGCTTGGCGAAGCGGCCGAGCGCCTTCGCGCCGAACTTGTCGATGAGCACGCGCGCCTGCGCCTTGGCCGGGGCGCCGGCGCCCTTCTGGAGCCTGTCGCCGAACTCGCGGGACAGGTCGCGCATGATGCGGACGAACTCCGCCCGCGCCACGATCGAGGCGGCGGCGACCACCGGGTCCTCCTCGGCCTTGGTGCGCATCGCCAGGTTGAAGCGCTCCAGCCCGAGCTTCTTCAGCTCGCGCTGGACGAGCGGCTCCTTGGAAAACTGGTCGAGCAGGCCGCGCGGCACCCACTTGCGCTTCAGGGCGGCGTCGAGGGCGTCGGCATGGTGCTGCGCGAGCAGGCGGTTGAGGCTGGCGTAAGGGCGGGCCATGACGCGGTTGTATTCGCCCATCTCCATGTAGCGCACCTCGGCAACGACGCCCGGCGTCGCGCGGATGAGCTCGTCGAGTTTGAGGATCTGCGTGTCCACGACCGTCTTGCTGTCGCGCACGCCGGCGGCCTGCCAGGCAAGCACGGCTTCTTTGCCGGCGATGACGGTGGCGGCCACGACCGGTCCGAAGAGGTCGCCCTTGCCGCTCTCGTCGAGGCCGGCGTGCGGCTCAAACCAGTCGGGATGCAGCACCTCATCGTAGCCGAGCTTCGGCGCGCCGGTAACCTCGGCCTCGATGACGTTCTGCACGAAATCCTCCGTCTCCTTGCCGGCCACGACGACCTTGCCGCTGGTGTAGGCGGTCACGTTGACCTTCGGGCCCTTGAAGGCGAAACGGGCATACGGCACCTCGGTCTCCTCCCAGTTCTTCCGGGCGACCGCCGCGCGCAGTTTCTCCATCTGCGCGTCGTCGAGCTTGATGGTGTAGGTGGTGATCGCCTTGGGCTTCTCTTCGGCGTCGTCGAACCGTTTGGGCATGGGTTTAGATGGCCACAAAAAGGAGGAAAAACACACAAAAAAGTGGCAGCCGCCCGACCGCTCGGTCTTTTTGGTTTCCCGTGGCCCAAACCGAGCAACTTGTCGTCCGCCGTCCGGCCTTCCAAGCCGCCCTGCACGCCTGGTATCGCGTGCACCAGCGGAAGCTGCCGTGGCGCGACGCCCCGTCGCTCTACAAGACCGTCGTGTCGGAGTTCATGCTGCAGCAGACGCAGGTGGCGACCGTTCTCCCCTATTTCGAGCGCTGGTTGCGCGAATTGCCAGGCTTCGCCGCGCTTGCCGCCGCCCCCGAGGCCAGGGTGATGAAACTCTGGGAGGGCCTCGGCTACTACTCCCGCGCCCGCAACTTGCACAAGCTCGCCCAGGCTTACGTAGCCGCCCCGGCAAAACCGCGCACGCCGGCCGAGTGGCGCGAGTTGCCCGGCATCGGCCCATATACGGCCGCGGCCATCACGAGCATTTCGTTCGCCGAGCCCGCCGCCGTCGTGGACGGCAACGTCGTCCGCATCCTCGCCCGCCTCAGCGGCGAAGGCCGGCTCTTCCGCGACGGCACCGAGGCGGTGAAGTTTTTCACCCCGCTCGCCGACGCATTGATTGTTGGCAGGGCGCCGCGGCCGGCTTCCGCTGGCCACAAGGCGCACAACCCCGGCGAGCACAACCAGGCGATGATGGAACTCGGGGCGACGGTCTGCTTCCGGGCCAATCCCCGGTGCCCGGTCTGCCCGGTCGCGGAATTCTGCGCCGCCCGCGCAGCCGGCACGCCGGAGAAATTCCCCCGCCTCAAGCCCAAGGTCATCGAACAAAAGACCGTCACCCGCGTCTGGTGCGAACACCGCGGCCGCCTCCTGCTCCACCGCGGCGACGCGAAGGCGAAGCGCCTCGCCGGCCTGTATGAACTGCCCGAGGCGGCCGACCTGGGGATTAAAATACCGTCATTGCGAGGAGCCCGTCAGGGCGACGAAGCAATCCAGCCGTTTCGACCGGCTCAAGGTCCCGAGCCTGCCGAGGGACTGGATCGCCACGGCGCGCTTCGCGCACCTCGCGATGACAAGACCGGGACAAACCTTCTGGCCGTGAAACGCCGCGCCATCACGCGCTTCCAGATCACGGAATCGATTTATGCCGTGAAAGCGTCAGCCGCCCTGCTCAAGCGCATCGCGCAGGACAAGGCACTCGAATGGGTGCCACTGCAACGGCTGGATCGCCTCACCCTCTCCGGCCCGCACCGGCGGTGGATAAGGGAGTTGCTGGCATGACCGAGCGCTGTCGCCCTGACCTTATCGCGGCGGCTCGCGCAGCAGCTTCGCGTCCACGATGAACGGCCCGGCCGGCAGCACGCTGGCCAGCAGGACCAGGACGGTCTTTTTCCACGGCCAGCCGTGTTCCAGCGCCGCCTGGACCGCCGCCCACACGTAGAGCAGGAACAGGATGCCGTGCGCCATGCCGACCACGCGGACGGCGTCGGGCTCGTGCCACAGATATTTCAACGGCATCGCGACCAACAGCAACACGAGGAAGGACACGCCCTCCCAGAAGCCGATGAAGCGGAGCCGCCCGATGCTGGTCTTGAGCCATTGCATGAGGCGCCAAGGCCATCGGAGAATCGCGCGGCGTCAAGTCCCGTGGCGGGGCGCGTTATCCTTAACGCGCCGCGGCGGCTTGGGACAAGCCGCCCTACCCTCCAAACTGCTTCGCGACGAGCTCGTCCACCCGTTGCTTCGAGGCCAGCACTTCCTCGGGCGTCAGGCGCGGGCTCAGCTCGATGACGAGCGTGTGCTCGGGGCGCCAGAAGCGGCTGACCATGTCGAAATCGATCTTGCCCGAGCCGATGGGCTGGTGGTCGCGGCCCTCGGCGCTGACGTCGTGCAGGTGGAAGCCGATGGCGTTGGGCGCGTTCTTCTCCAGGTGCTCGCGGTGGTTGAGCAGGCCCATGTGCTGCTTGATCTGGGCGTGGCCGGTATCGTGCCAGTAGCCGCAGGCGTTGGGCTTGGCCATCGCGGCAATGAGGTCGGGGTGGTCGGCGTCGAGCGGCAGCTCGTCAAAGGCCTCGCGATTCTCAAAGCCCAACAAGATACCCTTCTGCTCGGCGTAGGGCAGCAACTCGGCGAGGCCCTGCTGGGTGTTCGCCCAGTAGGGCGCCATGCGGCCCTTCAGCTTGGCCAGGGACTTGGCGAGGAGCTTCTGGTAGGTCGCATCGGCCGAGAGGTCGGTGTCGGGGCGGGCGTCCACGTAGGCGTCCAGCTTCCCGGCCGGGTTGAACCAGAAGAACTCCACCGCGCCGAGGTGCAGGACGACCTTGCGGGCCTTCACCTGCTGCGCGAAATCGATGGTGCGCTTGCTGTGGCGCATCCATTGGTCGCGCTCGCGGGCGTCGGCCGAGGAGCAGGTGTAGAGATTGGGCGCGGCGTGCGTGACGCCGGTGGGCAGCGGGCAGAAGTTGTGGCAGGAGGCCACCTTGACGACGCCTTCCTCGACGGCCTTGAGGATGCCCGGCACCAGCGTGATCCGGATGCCGTGGCTCAGCTCGACATGGTCGAAGCCCAGGGCCGCCATCTCCTTGAGCATCGCGTAACCGTCCTGATGACGGTGCGAACACCAGCAGCTGGAGATGGCGATGATCGGCTTCATGCGGGAGAATTGCACTAGGACAGGTGACGGAGGCGAAATCAAGCCGGGGGGTTGCACCGTTGCGCCCTGCTGGGTGCCCGGTGTCTGTCCCGGGTTCTCGCGGCGCGAAACCCAGGCAGAAAATGAACCGGCCGGACATCCTGCGATGTCCGGCCGGTCATAAAGAAAAAGGCTGGGCCAAGGCTTACTCGGCGTAACGGCGGCGCAGCATGGCGGTGAAGGCCATGACCTTGTTCTTGCGGCGCTTGCGCTCGGAGGGCTTCTCGGCGTAACGCTTCATGCGGACATCCTTGATGATGTTCTCGCGCTCGAGCTTCTTCTTCATGCGGCGCAGCGCACGGTCGATCGGCTCGTTCTTGCGCATCTTGATCTCAATAGACATGGGAAATGGACAGGTTGGTGTTGACGAAAACGAGCACGAAGCCAGCCGCTCCGGCCACCGTCAACCCATATTTTCAAGCGTTCAACCGCCTTGTCCGCCCTGGCCTGCGCGACGGCGGAAGGATTTGCCCTACCCCATGCCAGTTTAGGACTTGCGCGTGCCGTCCCCGAGGGCTTCCCATACACGAACCTTGGCGTCGCCCGACTCAGATTTCGTCCATCTCCACGTCCACAGCGACTACAGCCTGCTCGACGGGGCCTGCCGCATCGACCGCCTGCTGGACCGCGCCAACGCGCTCGGCATGAAGTCCCTGGCCCTCACCGATCACGGCAATCTCTACGGCGCGATCGAGTTCTACAACCAGGCCAGGGCGAAGGCCATCAAGCCCCTCGTCGGCTGCGAGCTTTACCTCGCCCCCGGCTCCCGGCTCGACCGCACCGGCCGCTCCGACGAGGGCAAGAGCATCTTCCACCTCGGCCTGATGTGCCGCGACCTCACCGGCTACCAGAACCTGCTCAAGATGGTCTCGGACGCCCACCTCAAGGGCTTCTATTACAAGCCGCGCACCGACCTCGAGACCCTCGCCAAACACGCCAAGGGCCTCATCGGCTTCACCGGCTGCCTCGCCTCGCTCGTCCCCCAGCACCTGCTCAACGACAACTACGCCGAGGCGCGCAAGGCCTGCGGCCGCTTCGTCGAGATCTTCGGGCGCGAGAATTATTTCGTCGAAATCCAGGACCACGGCATCCCCGAGCAGCGCAAGGTCATCCCCGGCCTCCTCAAGCTCGGCGAGGAATTCGGCCTGACGGTCATCGCCTCGAACGACGTCCACTACGTCAACGCCGCCGACGCCGGCCCGCACGACACCCTGCTCTGCATCCAGACCGGCTCGAAGATCGCCGACGAGAACCGGATGAAATTCTCCGGCACGCAGTTCTTCCTCAAGTCGCGCGAGGAGATGGCCCGCACCTTCGCCGAGGTGCCCGAGTCCGTCACCAACACCCGGCTCGTCGCCGAGATGTGCGACCTGTCCATCCCCTTCCCCAAGGGCTCCGAGCGCTACCCGAAGTATCCGCTGCCGCCCGAGGTGAAGACCGACCGCACCGGCTACCTCAAGGAACTCTGCCTCGCGGGCCTCCAGTCGCGCTACGGCGTGGACTACGCGAAACCCGAGAAGGCGCCGGACCAGGAGCAGGCGAAAATCCTCTGCGAGCGCCTCGACTACGAGATATCCATCATCGCGAAGACCGGCTTCGTGGACTACTTCCTCGTCGTCTGGGATTTCATCCACTGGGCTCGCGAGCATGGCATCCCCGTCGGCCCGGGCCGCGGCTCGGGTGCCGGCTGCCTCGTCGCCTACGTCCTCGGCATCACCAACCTCGACCCGCTCCGCTTCAAGCTGCTCTTCGAGCGCTTCCTGAATCCCGAGCGCGTGTCGCCGCCCGACTTCGACATCGACTTCTGCATGCGCCGCCGCGGCGAGGTCATCGACTACGTCCGCCAGAAATACGGCCACGAGTGCGTCGCCAACATCATCACCTACGGCACCCTCGGCGCCAAGGCCGTCATCCGCGACGTCTCCCGCGTCCACGACCTGCCCTACGCCGAGGCCGACCGACTGGCCAAGATGATCCCCGACGAGCTCAACATCGAGCTCCAGGCCGCCATCGACAAGTCCGCCGAGCTGCGGAACGAATACGAGAAGAACCCCGTCGCGCGGAAGATCATGGACCAGGGCCTCGTGCTCGAGGGCATGGTCCGCAACACCGGCAAGCACGCCGCCGGCATCATCATCACCGACCGCCCGCTCGAGGAGTTCGTCCCGCTCACCCTGCAGGAGGGCGACATCACGGTGCAGTATGACATGAACGCCGTGGGCAAGCTCGGCCTGCTGAAGATGGACTTCCTCGGCCTCAAGACGCTCACCGTCATCGCCGACGCCGTGGACAACGTCCGCCGCACCGCCGACCCGAAGTTCGACATCGAGGCCGTCGGCTTCGACGACGCAAAGACCTACGCCCTGCTCAACTCCGGCCGCACCACCGGCGTGTTCCAGCTGGAATCCGGCGGCATGCAGGCGCTCTGCCGCCAAATCGGCCTGTCCTCGATCGACGAGATCGTCGCCCTCATCGCGCTCTACCGCCCCGGCCCGATGGAGTGGATTCCCGACTACGTGCGCGGCAAGAAGGAGCCCAGCACCGTCACCTACCCGCACAAGCTCCTCGAGGAGGTCTGCCGCGAGACCTACGGTGTGATGGTTTATCAGGAGCAGGTTATGGAGGCCGCCAAGATCATCGCTGGCTACACGCTCGGCGGCGCCGACATGCTGCGCCGCGCCATGGGCAAGAAGGACGCCGAGGCCATGGCCAGGGAGCGCGCCAAGTTCGTCGAGGGCGCCGCCAAGGTGAACAAGATCGACGCCAAGACGGCCAACTCGATCTTCGACATCCTCAACAAGTTTGCCGGCTACGGCTTCAACAAGTCCCACTCCGCCGCCTACGCGGTGCTCAGCTACCAGACCGGCTACCTCAAGGCCAACTACCCGGTGCAGTTCATGGCGGCCATGCTCACCTCCGAGCTCGGCAACTCCGAAAAAGTCGCCCACTTCGTCGCCGAGTGCGAGGCGATGGGCCTCAAGGTGCTCGGCCCTGATGTCAACGAGTCGCGCACTAACTTCACCCCTGTAGGGGCGCCGCTTGACGGCGCCCGGGCGTCGTCAAGCGACGCCCCTACATTCAACGCCATCCGCTTCGGCCTCGCCGGCATCAAGGGCGTAGGCGAGCAGGCCGCGCAGAAAATCCTCGAGGAACGCGAGGCCAACGGACCGTTCAAGGATTTCGCCGACTTCACCGCCCGCGTGGATGCGCGGGCCCTCAACAAGCGCGTGCTCGAGCACCTCGTGAAGACGGGCGCCTTCGACTTCAGCGGCGCGCCCCGCAAGCAGCTCTTCGACAGCATCGACAGCGCCATCGCCGGCGCGGCAGCCCACGCCCGCGACAAGGCCGCCGGCCAGCACTCGTTCCTCGACGCCCTCGCCGAGGAGCCGCCGAAAAAGAAGGGTGTGGGCGGGGTGCCCGCACCCCGCAACGGCAGCACGCAGCACACGACCACCGCAAACGACTTCACCGCCGCCGAAAGACTGCAGTTCGAGAAGGAACTCCTCGGCTTCTACGTCTCCGGCCACCCGCTCAACGCCTACGCCGGCCTCGCCGAGGCGCTCTGCACCCACACCGAGGAATCCGTGCTGCTTGAGGGCGACCGCATCGAGTTCCGCCTCGCCGGCCTCATGAGCGGCATCAACAAGAAGCTCTCGAAAAAGGACAACCGCCCCTGGGCCTTCTTCAACCTCGCGAGCAAGCGCGCCACGATCTCGGTCAACATGTATGCCGACGCCTACGAGGCCTACGGCAAGTCCCTCGCCGAGAACCTCCCGGTCGTCGTCCTCGGCACCGTCATGAAGGGCAACGACGGTGCCCGCCTCAACGTGAAGGAGCTCTACCCGCTCGACGCCTACGTGCAGAACAACATCCGGAAAGTCACCTGGGTGCTGTCACCCGCGCACCCGGAGCTCCCCGACTTTCTCCAAAAACTGCGCTCTACCATCAACAGCGCCAGCGGCGACACCCGGGTCGAACTGGCCTTTGTGTTCGAGAACCGCGCGGCGCCCATCGCCGAGGCCCCGGCCAGCCTCAACTGGCGCGTGGCGCCGGCGGCCTTCCACGAACTGCGCGCCCATCCCGCCGTCGCCGGCCTCCTCGCCGAGGCCCGCCGCCCCGAGCTCAAGGAAGTGCGCAAGTGGGGCAGGAAATTCGGCTGAGCGCGCCCGAGGCCGGGCCAAAGTCGCGTGGTTGACGCGCTTCGAGCAATCGCCTGTGCTCTCGTGCACGGGCCGCCTACTATGTTCAACCCCACCTTATTACGCGCCTGCACCGCCGCTGCGCTGTTCCTGACGACATCCCTTCTCGCCGCCGATGCTCCGCCTGCCAAGCCGGTTGCGACCACGCCGGCGGCCCTGAGCGCCACCGACTTCTTCCGCCCGCCCGCGCTGAGCACCGCCCGGTTGAGCCCCGGCGGCGCCCGCATGGGCGTGCTGGTTTACGATGAGCGCACCGACTCGACCGGCATCCGGATCTTCGATTTCGCAACCAGGAAAACCTCCGGCTTGCTCGGCACCAAGGTTTACGACCTGCGCAACTTCCGCTGGTCCGGCGACGACCGCCTGGTCTTCTCCGCCACCAAGGACAACATCTACGCCTCCGGACTCTATGTGGCGCAATGGGACCTGATCGAACGACCAACCCTGCTGAACCAGTGGGACGCCGTCCAGGTCGTCGGCTCACCCAAGGAGCGTCCGAACCACCTCTTCGTCTGGGTGCGACGGTCGGCGCGGGACGACGGACGTCCCGGACCACTCGTGGAAATCGATGTCTCCCGCCGCAACCGGAAGCCCTTCGACCAGGACATCGACCTTGTGGTCAACTCCCTGGAGTTTCCCCCGGGTGAAAGCGTCCGCAACTGGATGCAGGACCGCAAGGGCGAGATCCGCTATGCCGTGTCCATCAACAAGGGCAAGCCCCAGCTCTTCCGGCGCGACGACTCGAAGAAATGGACGCTGGTGAACCTGGAGCTGAATGAACTCAAGCCCCTCGCCGTCGACGCCGATCCCAACCAGCTGCTCGTCGCCCGGCTCACCCCCGATGGCCTGCGCGAACTGGTGCGCTACAACACCGTCGACGGGACCAGCGGCCCGGTGCTCTACAAGGACGATAAATACGATTTCGGCACCGGCAGCATCTCCTACTCCGCCAGCGAAGAGGAAGTGATCGGCCTCACTTATTCCCGCCATGCCGTGACCCATGTGTGGCTGCGCGACGAGGAAGCCGCGCTGCAGAAGGCGGTCGACCAGGCCCTGCCGCCCGAGCGGGTAAACCTGATCGTCAGCCGCAGCCGGGACGGTGCCCGCCTGCTCGTCCAGAGCAGCTCCGACCGCCACCCCGGCACCCTTTACCTGGTCGAACCCCGCGCCAATTCCGCGGCCGTGGTCGGCGACCTCGCCCCGTGGCTGCCCGAGCAGCTCCTCGGCCCGGTCCGCTTCGTCACCTATCCGGCGCGCGACGGCCTGAAGCTCGACGCCTACGTGACGCTCCCGCTGAACCACGAACCGAGCAAACCCGCCCCGATGATCGTGCTGCCCCACGGCGGGCCCTGGGTCCGCGACAACTGGGGCTACGATCCTGTAAGCCAGTTTTTCGCCAGTCGCGGCTATGTCGTCTTCCGCCCGAACTACCGCGGTTCGAGCGGCTACAATGCGGAGATCAGCCTGAAGCCGCGCATGGAGTTCCGGAAGATGCACGACGACGTCACCGACGGCGTGCGCGCCCTGATCAAGTCGGGCATCGCTGATCCCGCCCGCATCGCCATCTGCGGCGGCAGTTTCGGCGGCTACCTCGCCATCTGCGGCGCCGCCTTCGAGCCCGACCTCTACAAATGCGCCATCACCATCGCGGGCATCTTCGACTGGGCCAAGGTCATGAAGGAGGCCCGCGCCGGTGATCCGGATTCCTCCCGCTACGACCAGCTGTTGCGCGACCTCGGGGACCCGAAGAAGCAGCAGGACAAATTCGAGGCCATGTCACCGATCCTCTCCGCCGAGCAGATCAAGATCCCCGTCTTTATCGCCCACGGCGAGGAGGACCAGGTCGCCGACGCAAGCCAGTCGCACCGCCTGGCCAAGGCCCTTGCCAAGGCGGGGGTGCCGCATGAGAAGATGTTCGCGTCCGGCGAGGCCCACGGTTTTGCCAGCCTCAAGAACCGGGTCGAACTCTACCAGCGCATCGAGTCGTTCTTGAAGAAGCACCTCTGACCGGCTCTGCTGCGGCTGTGGCTCACTCCGCTATCCTCAACCACGCCGCCCGCATCCTGAAGCTGGTGCAGACCGGCATGCCCGCCGACCAGGCGTTGCGCGATTCGCTCACCCAGTCGCGGCACTTCACCGCGCCGACGGAGCGCCGCGGCATCAGCCGCGCCGTCTTCACCTATTTCCGCTGGTGGCGCTGGCTCGCACCGAAGGATTCCCTGCAAAAGCAGCTGGCCGAGGCTCTCGACCTGCAGGCCCGGTTCGACAAAAACCCGGCCTCCATCAAGCCCGAGGCCCTCGCCGCCCGCGCCGTGCCCGACTGGCTGAAGGCCGAGATGGACTCCGTGCCGGTGGACATGCTCCGCCAATGGCAGCGCGAACCGGCCCTGTGGATCCGCGCCAAGCAAGGCTCAGCGGAATCAGTGGCCAAGCGACTGGGCAACTGCGTCCCCACCCCGCACTCACCCGACGCCTTTCAATACACCGGGATCAAGGATCTCTACCGCACTCCCGAATTCCAAGGCGGCGAATTCGAGATCCAGGATCTCGCCTCGCAGCTGGTCGGCCTCGCCTGCGCGCCCAAGGCCGGCGAGACATGGTGGGACGCCTGCGCCGGCGAAGGCGGCAAGACGATGCATCTCTCCGATCTGATGCAAAACAAGGGCCTCATCTGGGCCAGCGACCGCTCCGAGCGCCGCCTCTCCAAGCTCAAGGAGCGCGCCGCTCGCGCCAAGGCCTTCAACTTCCGCGCCGCACCCTGGGACGGCGGCGCCGCGCTGCCCACGCAGACGAAATTCGACGGCGTGCTCCTCGACGCCCCGTGCAGCGGCGTCGGCACCTGGCAGCGCAACCCGCACGCCCGCTGGACCACCACACACAAGGACGTCGCGGAACTCGCCGCCGTGCAGACCCGCCTGCTCAACCACGCCGCCGGCGCGCTCAAGCCCGGCGGCCGCCTCGTCTATGCCGTTTGCACGCTCACCCGCGCCGAGACGACCGCGGTGGCCGCCGCCTTCACCGCGGCATACCCGGAGTTTGAAGCCGGTTCCGTTCAAACCCTCTGGCCGCAGGACCTGAACGCGAACGGCATGTTCATCGCAACATGGAGAAGGAAAAAATAAACGCGGGACTCGCGAAGGGTTCGGAGGATTCGCCTTCGCCGGACTCCGCGTCCTCCGCGTTTCAGAAAATCGACGGCGCCACCGTCCGCGCCGACTTCAACGCGATCAACACCGTCCTGCACTACACGCGGGCGGCGCACTTTGTCGGCCTGTGGAAGTCCGAGCTGGCGATGATCACCAGGCATCTGCCCGATCGGAACGCCCGCCTGCTCGAGGCCGGCTGCGGCGCCGGCCGCGTGGCGGTCGGCCTCTGGCACCAGGGCTACCGCCATATCACCGGCTTCGACTTCGCCTCCGAACTGGTCGAGCAGGCCCGCAACCTCGCCCAGGAGCAGGGCATCACCGGCCTCACCTTCCTGCAGGCCGACGCCACGCGTCTGGCGGAATGTCACCTATCAAGTGACATGTCCTTCGACGGCGTGCTCTTCCTGTTCAACGGCCTGATGCAGATTCCCGGGCGCGAGAACCGCCGGGCGGCGCTGCGCGGCCTGCACCGGCTGTGCAAGCCCGGCGGCCACTTCATCTTCACCACGCACGACCGCGACGACCCGAAGGACACCAAGGAATGGGCGAAGGAGGCCGGACTCTGGGCCCGGGGCGAGCAGAACCCGCGCCTCGTCGAGTTCGGCGACCGCTACTTCACCGACGACAACGGCAACACCTTCATGCACCTGCCGGACCGGCCGGAGGTGCTCGCGGATCTCGCCGCGACCGGCTGGACCTACGTGGAGAGCGCCACGCGCAACGAACTCGCCAGCGAGACGCCGAAGGTCCGCAATTTCTCCGACAACTGCACGTTCTGGGTGGCGCGGCGGTAGGGCGCGGACTCCGTCCGCGCCGCGACGGCGGCTTGGGGACAAGCCGCCCTACCGGTTCAGCATCGCCTCAAGCCCCGCCTTCGCCGCCGGCCATTCGGACTCGATGATGCTGAACATGGCCGAGTCGCGCTGGTAGCCGTCGTGAGGCCGCAGCATCTGCTTGCGGATGATGCCCTCGAACGACGCACCGATGCGCAGGATGGCGGCGCGGGATTTCGCGTTGTTCGCGTCGGTCTTCAGCTGCACCCGCAATGCGCCCCAGCCCTCGAAAGCCTGCCGCAACATCAGGTATTTCGCCTCGGTGTTGACGGCGGTGCGCTGCGCCTCGGGCGTGATCCAAGTCCAGCCGATCTCCAGACCGCGGTGCGGCCGGCGGATGTCGAGGTAACGCGTCGTGCCGACCACGCGGTCGTCGCCCTGGCGCACGGTCGCAAACGCCACCTCGGCACCCGTCGCCTGCGCTGCGAGCGCATCGGCCACGTATTTTTCCGCATCCGCCACGGCCCGGAACGGCGGGATGATCAGGTGACGAAAAACCTCCGGGGTGGCGGCGGCAAACAGGGAGACGGCATGCGCCGGCGTGAGCGGCTCCAGCCGCACATGACGGCCGGCGAGCAGGATGGGCTGGGGATCGAAGACCGGGGGCATGCGCGCCAGCATGTGCTTCAGTCCCCCGCGGCCAACTCTGAAACAACTGTAGCGGCGCTCTATGAGCGCCGTTGCCCGACGGCGGTCATAGACCGCCGCTACAGAGCTCCCGATAAGCCATGCGCCCGGCTTCCACACCTTACCCTAATTCCTCCGCCGCCGGGCTTGCCGCGTCCCGCCCCGGGTGCCAAGTTGCCACCATGTCCTCGCTGCTCACCGACCGCGCCCTCCTGTGGCTCGGCGCCCTGCTCTACCTCGCCGGTTTCCTGACCGGTCTGGTGGCGCTCACCCGGCGGCAGGCCTCCGCCGGCCAGCGGACGATCCTGAATACCTTCCTCGTCGGCGGCTGGTGCTTCCAGATGGCCGGCCTCTATGTGCGCGGCCTCGCCGTCGGCGGCTGCCCGCTGGGCAACACCTTTGAGATTGTCCAGTTCGTCGCCTGGTCGGCGATGGTGGTGTATTTCTTCGTCGGCACCGCGTTCCGCGTGAGCCTTCTCGGGCTGTTCGCCGCCGGTTATGCGGCGGCCCTGGCCCTGGTCTCGCTGCTCATCGCTCCCTGGGACGCCGGGCACGGGTCGAAGCTCTTCGGCAACAATCCCTGGATCGAGCTGCACGCCGCGCTCGCCGTGTTCAGCTACGGGGTGTTCGGGCTGCTGGCCCTGACCTCGCTCATGCACCTGCTGCAAAACTGGAGCCTGCGCCACAAGCGCCTCAACGGTCTCTTCTGGTTCCTCCCCTCCGTCGTGCAGCTCGACCAGATCAACTCCCGCCTGCTGGCGCTGGGGGTGCTGCTGCTGACCGTTTCCCTCGGGGTCGGGGCGGCCTGGTGGCTGCGGGACAGCGCCTCGGTGGACCTGCCCAAGCTCATCGTGACGCTCGGCGTGTGGTTCGTCTATCTGGTGGTCGGGCTCCTGCGCTGGCGGGCCAGGCTCGTGGCGGTGCGCTTCGCCTGGGTCTGCCTTGTGCTGTTCTTCCTCGCGCTGTTGTCGCTCGGCCCGGTGAACTCCAGCCGGAGCCATCAGGTCACCCTCACCCCCGAACGCTGACCGATGGAGTCCTCCCTGCCCGTCCTCTTCCTCCTCGGCGCGAGCCACCATACCGCCCCGCTGGCCGTCCGGGAAAAACTCGCGCTGGACGAGGCCCGCGCCGCCACGCTCTCCACCCGGCTCCAGGCGACCCCGGGGCTGCGCGAGTTCGCCCTGCTCAACACCTGCAACCGGGTCGAGGTTTACGGCGTGGCCCCGGCCGCCAGCGTGGCGCAGCTCACGGCCACCCTTGGCGAGATCACGGGCTGCACCGGCGCGGAACTGGCCGGGGTGCTGCAGACCCGCGTCGGCCACAGCGTGGTGGAGCATCTTTTCGCCGTCGCCGCCGGCCTCGACTCCCAGCTCGTGGGCGAGGCGGAGATCCTCGGCCAGGTGAAGGCCGCCTACGACGGCGCCCTCGCCCGCCATTGGACCGGCCCGGTGCTCAACCGCGTTTTCCAAAAAACCTTCCAGGCCGCGAAGCACATCCGCACCCACACCGCCATCGGGGCGGGCCAGGTCAGCGTCGCCACCGTGGCCGTGGACCTCGCCGGCCGCATCTTCGGGGACCTCGCCACCACCCGCGTGCTCGTCGTCGGCGCCGGGGAAATCGGCCTGAAGACCGCGCAGGCTTTCCAGAGCCGGGGCGCCGGGGCCATCACGGTCGCCAGCCGCACCCTCGCCAACGCCGAGGCGACGGCCACGCAGACGGGCGGCTGGGCCGCCAGCCTAGCGGAGCTGCCGGAGCTGCTCGCCGCGGCCGACATCGTCACCTGCGCCACTGCCGCCCCCGGCCACGTGTTGACCGCCGACCTCGTGGCCACCGCCCTGAAGCACCGGCCCGCGCGCCCGCTGTTCCTGATCGATCTGGCGCTCCCCCGCGACATCGACCCCGCCGCCGCCGCCGTGGCCAACGTGTTTCTCTACAACCTCGACGACCTCGCCGTGATCGCGGAAGGCAACCTCGCCCGGCGCGAGGCCGAGGCGGCGAAAGGCCGCGCCATCGTGGCCGAGCGCACTGCGGCGCTGTGGCCGCAGGTCGCGCAGACGCTGGGACGCGGGGAATAGGGAGCGGCCGCCGCGAGCGATCGCGCTCCGTCCGAACTCAGGCGCGCAACTGCCTCTCCAGCCATCCGGCGGCGGAGGCTCCGGCCGGCCGGCTGAGCAAGGCCCGGAGCTGCTCCGCCAGCAGGCGGGTCCGTTCCCGCCGGGCGGGATTTTCCAGACAGGCGCGCAGCTCCGCGGCCAGCGCCGCGGGGGTCGCCGCGCCTTGGATGAACTCGGGATACATGGCCTCGCCGAGCAGCAGGTTCGCGATGCCGATGTGGTCCACGTTCACCAGCAGCCGGCCCAGCGCATAGGTCAGCGCGTCGGTCCGGTAGGTCAGCGCCCCCGGGATGCCCGCCAGCGCGCAATGCATCGACATCGTGCCGCTGACCGTGAGCACGGCGGCCGCCCGCACCGGAGCGGAGTCGCCCCCGGTGCGCCACAGGGTGACATTCGGCGGCGGCGCCGCCGCCTGCAGCACGCCCCGGATTTCCTCGCCGGGGTAAAGCACCACCGCCGGGCGCGTGGTGCCGGATTGGCGGAAGGCCTCCAGCAGCAGCGGGAAAATCCGCGCCACCACCTGCCGCCGGCTGCCGGGCAGCAGCAGGACCGGCCCCGCCGGGTCGAAGGCCACCGGTGCGGCATAGTCGGGCGCGACAAAGGGATGGCCGACGAACTCCACCGGCAGCCGCGTGTCGGCGTAACACGCCGGCTCGAAGGGAAAGATCGCCGCCAGTCCGTCGAGGTGCCGCGACATCTGGAAACGTCGCCCGGGCCGCGAGGCCCAGATCTGCGGGCTGATGTAATAGAGCAACCGTGTCGGGCCGCCGGCCTTGGCGGCGAACCCGCGGTCCATCAGGCCCTGGGCAATGCGCAGGTTCAGGCCCGAGGAATCGACAAAACACACCGCGCGCGGCCGGTGCCGGCCGATCCACTGCACGATGTCCGCGATCAGCCGCCGATAGTGGGCCAGCTTGGCAACGACCGCGAAGCCCATGGCCGAACCCACGGTCAGATCCCGCAGCAATTGCGCTCCCGCGGCGGCGAGGCGCGGACCGCCGAGCGCGCAGACGCGCAGGCCGGGCTGCGACGCGAGCAACTGGCGCACCATGCGGGCCGCGTGCTCGTCCCCGGAGTGCTCGCCGGCGACGACCAGCAGGTCAACGCGACCGGACGCGGGGGCGGGCAGCCCGGAAGCATGCGCGGAATCACTCACAACCACCCTCCCCTGTCATTCTGAGCGCAGCGAAGAATCGAGCTGCACTCCCGCACCGGAGCGCCGGCCAGGGTCCTGATGGATCCTTCGCTTCGCTCAGGATGACGCAGACGAAAATCATTCGGCCAATTCCGTGTGTTCCGTGCATTCCGTGGTTCATCTCGGAATCACTTCTGCGCCTTCCGGATCTGCTCGGTGATCGCGATGGCCACCTCGAGCGCGGACTTGCCGAGCGCGGCGCCGACCTTGGGCTGCCTGGCCTCGCGCACACTCTCGACGAAGTGCGCCAGCTCGATGGCCAGCGGCTCGCCCTTCTCGATCGGGATCTCGTGCACGGGGATGGACGAGGCGTCGCCGGCCTTGGCGAGGCCGACCTTCAGCTTCACCCCGTAGGCGATGATGTCGCTCTTCTTCACGAGGTGGCCCTTCTGGTTCATGAAATCGAGCGACAGGTAGGCGTTGTCCTGGAAGACGCGGATCTCGCGGTTCTTCTTCATGCTCATGCGCGACGCCGTGAGGTTGGCCACGCAGCCGCTCTCGAACTCGATGCGCGCGTTGGCGATGTCCTCGGTCTTGGACAGCACGCTGATGCCGACGGAATCGATCTTCCTGATGGGCGAGCCGACGAGCGCCAGCACGATGCCGATGTCGTGGATCATCAGGTCGAGCACGACGCCGACCTCGGTGCCGCGCGGCGTGTAGGGCGCGAGGCGCTCGGTGGTGATGTATTGCGGGCGGCCGGCGTGCTTCTCGAGGTAGCTCATCACCGGGTTGAAGTGCTCGATGTGGCCGACCGAGACGATGCGCTCGGCCTTGCGCGCGGCGGCGAGCACCTGTTCGGCTTCCTCCAGCGAGGCGCAGAGCGGCTTCTCGATCAGCAGGTGGCAGCCCTGCGCCAGGAGCGGCAGCGCGACCTGTGCGTGCTTGTCGGTCGGCACGACGACACTGACGGCCTCGCAGGCCTTGCCCAGCTCATCAATCGTGGCGAAGCGCTGGCAGTTGTGCTTGGCGCAGATTTCCGCCGCGCGGTCGTCGCTGGTTTCGAAGATGCCGACGAACTCGACGCCCGGCAGCGTGGCGTAGATGCGGGCATGGTGCTGGCCAAGGGAGCCGACGCCGGCGACGCCGCACTTAATCTTGCCGGGTTTGCGCGAGAACATGGCCGCATGGCAGGGAAATCCCGCGCCGGTTGCAACGCGGGAAACGCCCCCGCTAGCGGTGGCCGTCGCGCCAGATGATGCCCCAGATCACGTAGAGGCCGAGCAGGGCCGAGATGAGGTAGCCGACGATGCCGAGCGCGGGATAACCCAGGAGGTGCGGCTCAATCCCGGTGGTCACGATCATCGACGAGCCGATGATGAGCGACCCGATGATGACGCCGAGCGTCACGCGGTTCGCCGCTGATTTCAGCGACTGGTCCATCTGTTCGAGGCCGCGGTGCTGGAAGTTGATCGTAAAATCATCGCGCTCGAGGCGGCGGACGATGCGATGGAGCTCCCCGGGCAGGCTGCGCAGGCCCTCGGCGGTGTCCTTGAGCAACTCCCGCAGGCGGCGGATCACCACGCGCGGGCCGGTCTCGCCACGGAAGAGCTCCCTGAGCACGGGCTTGGCGTGCTCGCGGAGGTCGAACCCCGGATCGAGCTCGCGGCCGACCTCCTCAATGGAGAGCACCGCCTTGGCCATCATGGAGTAGTCGTCGGACAGCGAGATGCCGTGGCGGCCGAAGATGTTGAGGAGCCGGATCATCGCCCGGCCGAGTTCCTGGCGGCCGACGGAGAAGTTCAGCTCCTCGCGCAGGGCGATGGTGACCTCCTTCTCCATCTGGCGGAGGTCGGGGGTCCCGACGCCGGGAGGCGCGAGCGAGGCGGCGATCTGCACGATGCGCTCGGGATCCTGCTCCACGGCGGAGGTCCAGAACTCCGCCAGCCCGAAGCGCAGGCGGCGTGTGAGGTGGCCGACCATGCCCCAGTCGAGGAAGCACAGGCGCAGGTCAGGCGTGACGAGAACATTCCCCGCGTGGGGATCGGCGTGGAAGAAGCCGTCGATCAGCACCTGCCGCACGAGGGACTCCGCGCCGCGACCGGCGATGTCGCGGCGAACCTCCGGCGGGGCGCTGCAATGTGCGACGTTCTCGCCGGTCACAAGATCCATCACAAGCACCCGCTCGCTGGAATAGCGCTCGTGCACCGCGGGGGCGAAGACCTTGGCGGGGTCGGGATTGTTGTGGTTGAAGAAGAGCTGGTTCCGGGCCTCCAGGCGGAAATCAAGCTCGGCGAGCATGCTCTGGCGCGCCTCGGCGACGGCGGCCGGGAGGTTGAAGGGCTTGAGGGTGGCCGCCCGCTGGTGCAGCTGCTCCGCGAACCACTGTGCGAAATCCAAATCGAGTTCGATCGTGCGGCGCGCGTCGGGCTTGAGGACCTTGATCGCGACCTTCTGCCTGTTTCCCTCGCGCAGCGTCGCGGTATAGACTTGGGCCAGCGAGGCCGCCGCCAGCGGCACTTCGTTGAACTCCTCGAAAATCTCAGCGGGGTCGCCGCCGAGGGCCCCGACCAGCACGGGCTTCATCACTTCATACGGCAGCGGCTGGACGTTGCTCTGGAGTTTGCGCAGTTCGAGGATGACCGCCTGCGGGAGCACGTCCGGCCGCATCGAGAGGAACTGCCCGAGCTTTACGAAGGCCGGGCCCAGTTCCTCGGCCGCCCGGCGCAGGCGCTCAGGCGTGGTGAGGTCGCCGCCCGGATGGGGCAGGCGCTGCCAGACGCTCTCGGGGAGGTCGACCTGGTTGATGAGGTCGGCGTAACCGTGCTTGGCCAGGACGCCGAGGATCTCCTTGGCGCGGGTGGCGTGGCTCAGGAGATTGAAGCCCTTCATGCGCCCTTGGCCTTGGGGCGCCTGGTCTTTTTCGCGGCCGGCTTCGCCTGCTGTTTTTCCATGGCGGCGATGCGCTTCTCCAAGGCCGCGATGCGCTCCTTGGCGATGGCGTCGGCCTGCTTGGCGAGGCTGAGCGCCTGTTTCCCGGCCTCGGCGCGGACGGCGGCAAACTCGCGTTTGCCATCCTTCGCCAGCTGGCGGGCGAGGAGGCGCGCATCCGCCGCGTTGACCCGGCCCTGGGCGACGAAATCGCGCAGGGAGGCCTCGGCCTTTTCCTTGGTGATGACTGCCGCCCCGATTCCCGCCAGGAGGGCCCGCTTGAAGGTGTGCATCATAGTGCCGCCAACCTACGTCGGCCCGCACCGAAAGCAACCCCGGGAATGTGAACCTCAGGCAAAACGCCCGGCCTGCAACAGGAGGTGCCGGGCGCAACGCGCGGCATGCCCCGGGTTGTGCGTCACCAGCACCAGTGCGGTCTGCTCCTCGGCGCAGACCTCGAGCAGCAGGGAGATGACTTCCTCGCCGGTGCGCTCGTCGAGATTGCCCGTGGGCTCGTCGGCGAGGATGACCCGGGGGCGGTTCATCAGCGCCCGGGCCACGGCGACGCGCTGGCGCTCGCCGCCGGAGAGCTGAGTCGGCAGGTGGGTCGCGCGCTCGGCGAGGCCAACGCGCTTGAGCAGGGCCTCCGCCCGGGCCTTCTCCGCCGCGCCGATCCCGCCGATCATGCGCGCCCCCATCAGGACGTTGGCAAACGCGTCGAGCTCCGGGATGAGATAATACGACTGGAACACCAGGCCGAGGAACCGGCCGCGGCGGGCGGTGAGCTCGCCGAGCGAGAGCTTGTGTGCGGCCTCGGCCCCCCAGAACAGCTCGCCGCTGTCGGCCCGGTCGAGGCCGGCGAGGATGTTGAGCAGCGTGCTCTTGCCCGAGCCGGATTCACCGCGGATGGAGACGGTCTCGCCGGCGCTGATGGAAAAATCCGCGCCCTGCAGCACGGCCAGTGTGCGGTCGCCGCTCGGGTAGGTCTTGCGGACATTCACGGCGCGGAGGACTGGCGCCGAACGCTCAACGCATAACGCCGAACGCTCAACGCCCAAGGAACCGGGTCCAGACACTGATTCAGGAGGTGGCATCGGGTCGAACTTCAGAGTTAAGCGTTAAAAGTTCAGCGTTCGGCGTTCAGCAGCGAGTTACTCGCTGCGGAGCGCCTCCACGGGTTGGAGCTTGGCCGCGCGCCAGGCGGGGATGAGCCCGGCGATGGTCGAGGCGAGCACGGAGAACACGATGATGATCATAACGTCCAACGGCAGGGTGTGCGCCGGCAGCGAGCTGAACTGGTAGAACTTCGCGAAGGCCTCCGGGCCCATCGTCAGCCGCGCGATGAAGCCTACGAGGTCATCGCGGAAATGCAGGAGCGCAAATCCGCCGGCCAGTCCCAGGGCCGTGCCGGCCACCCCGATGAAAAGGCCCTGCACGCAGAAGCACGCGGCCACGTGCCGGGCCCGTCCGCCCATGGCGCCGAGCAGGCCGATCTCCCGGGTCTTGCGGACGACCGTCACGAGCAGCGAGCTGGTGATGGAGAACGCCGCCACGACGATGATGAAGGTGAGCAGGAAGAAGATCATGTTGCGCTCGAAGGCGAGGACGGCCTGGAAGTCGGCGTTGGCCTCGAACCAGGTAAGCGCGCGCGCGGCGGCGGGCAGCTGGCGGTTGAGCGCGGCCGCCGCAGCGTATTCGTCGGCGCCGGGTTTCAGGCGGACGTTGTAGCCGTGCACGCGCTGCTCGAGGCCATAGAGATCCTGCATGAGCCGCAGCGAGCAGAGCACCGTGGAGCTGTCGAGCTGCTGGTGGCCGACGTGGAAGATGCCGGCGACGAGGACGTCGCGCGGCAGCAGCAGCTCGTTCTGACGGGCCCGCTCCAACGCCAGCGGCGAATAGAGGCTGACAACATCGCCCACCCGCACGCCGAGCGAGCGCGCGAGCAGGGAGCTGAGGATGATGGAATCGTCGTCGAGGTTGTCGAGCGAGCCGGCGGTCAGGTAACGCTCCAGCGGCACGACCTTTTTCATCTGCGCGTAGTCGAAACCCTGGATGGCGGGGAAGGCCGGGCGGCTCTGGTATTCGAGCATCACCATGCCCGAGGCGTAGGGCGCGAAGGCCTGCACGTCGGGCGAGGCGGCGAGGACCTTCTCCACCGCCGCGGCCGCCGGCTGGTCCAGCAGCACGCGGGCCTTCACCTGCACCTCGCCCTGGGTGTCGATGATCATCTTTTTGATCTGGTGGCCGAAGCCGCCCATGACGCTCATCGTCACGAGCATCAGAGCCACGCCGAGGCCGACGCCGGCCACGGAGATCAGCGTGAAAAACGGCACCCGCCGGCCCGAGGGGAAGAGCTGCTTGAAGGCGAGGTAAACGGGCCAGGGCATGGCGGTGAGTTTTAAGGTGTAAGGTCTAAGCTCTAAGGTCGAGCGCCCGAAGGTCTGGCTTACAGCTTACAACTTAAACCTTATGCCTGCGACTTTGCGCCCTCCGGGCGCAAGGTCGGGAACAGGATCACGTCACGGATGCTCTCGGCGCCGGTGAGCAGGATGCAGAGGCGGTCGATGCCGACACCCATGCCGCCGGCCGGCGGCATGCCGTGCTCGAGCGCGAGCAGGAAGTCGTTGTCGAGGTTTTGCTTCTCGTCGCCGACCTGCTTCTCGAACATCTCGCGCTGCACAAACGGGTCGTTCTGCTCGGAATAGGCCGGCGCGACCTCCATGCCGCCGATGATGCACTCGAAGACGTCGATCAGGCCCGGGTCCTCGGCGTTGAGCTTGGCCAGCGGGCAGAGTTCCTTGGGCAGGTGCGTGACGAAGGTCGGCTGGATGAGCGTCGGCTCGATCTTCTTGCCGAAGATCTCGTTGACGATCTCGTGCGTCTCCCAGCCCGGGTGAATCTCGAGGCCGAGCTTTTGCGCGGCGGCGGTGGCCTTGGCGCGGTAGTCGGGCGAGTTGCGCTCGGCGCTGAGCTTGGAGCCCACCGCCTCGTCAATGAGGTCGAAGTAGCGCGCCTCGCGCCACTCGCCGGCGAAGTTGATCATCTGGCCGCTCGCGGCGTGCTTGATCTCGGTGGCCCCGATGACGTCGCGGCAGAGGTCGGCGAAAATCGCCTTGAGCAGCGCCATCATGCCGCGGAAATCCGAGTAGGCCTGGTAAACCTCGAGCATGGTGAACTCGGGGTTGTGCTTGCGGGAGACGCCCTCGTTGCGGAACACGCGGCCGATCTCGAAGACGCGGTCGTAGCCGCCGACGAGCAGACGCTTCAGGCGCAGCTCGAGCGCGATGCGCAGGAAGAAGTCCGAGCCCAGCGCGTTGTGGTGCGTGGTGAAGGGCCGCGCGGCGGCACCGCCGGCCACGCCCTCGAGCATGGGCGTCTCGACTTCCAAAAACTTTCCCTTCGCCAGCGTGGAGCGAATGCTCGCGACGATGCGACTGCGCTTCATGAGTCGATCACGCGAATCCCCGTTGACGATGAGGTCGAGGTAACGCTGGCGGTAGACCTGCTCCATGTCGGAGAGGCCGTGCCACTTCTCCGGCAGCGGGCGCAGGGCCTTGGACACGAGGACATACTTGTCCACGCGCACGGTGATCTCGCCGCTCTTGGATTTGAAGAGGACACCCTCGGCGCCGATGATGTCGCCGAGGTCGAGCTTCTTGAACGCCGCGTAGGCCTCGTCGCCCACCAGGTCCTTCTTCACGTAGAGCTGGAGCTGGCCCTGCTGGTCGAGAATCTTGACGAACTGGCTCTTGCCCATGTCGCGGATGACGACGAGGCGGCCGGCCACCTTGACGGGCACGGTGTAGTCCGCGCCGTCCACGTAGGCTTTGAGCGCTTCGCCCGAGAAATGCGTCTGTGCCGCGTTGGCGCGGAACGGATCGGTGCCGGCGGCGCGCATGTCCTGCAGCTTCTTCAGCCGCACGGCATACTGGTCGTGGGAAATGTCCGGGGGAGTGTCGCTCATGGAATGGCCAAGGCTTGGCCCCCGGCCCGGCCGGAGCAAACGGAAATTAGCGCCGGCAGAGCCGGCTTGCGCCCCGTTGGCGATGGCGCATCGTGAAAAAATGCATCCCTTCCTGCTCGCGCTCATGGCCAGTGCCGGTCTCGGGGCCCTCATCGGCCTGATCCGGCAGTGGAGCGAGCAGAACCAGCAGCCCCCGGGGGCCGAATACAGCGGCGTGCGCACCTTCACCTTCTGGAGCGTGCTCGGGTGTGTCGCCGCCTTCCTGTCCGCGGAATATTCCCCGGCCGTGCTGCCCGTGGTCGTGGCGATCATCGGCGGATATTTCGCCGCCCGGCAATGGGGGGCCCGGACCGGCGGGCCGGGTGGCAGCACGACCTTCGCCGCCTCCCTGCTGACGGTGCTGATCGGTGCGCTGGTTTACTGGCGCCACCACCAGGAAGCCGTGTTCATCGCCGCCACGGCGGCGGTGCTCCTCGGCCTGAAGTCCCGGCTCCATGCGCTGACCCGCGCGTTCACCGACGCGGACATCCGGGCCGCCCTGCAGTTTGTCGCCATCACGGGGGTGATCCTGCCCCTGGTGCCCAACCGCGCGTTCGGGCCCTTCGACGGCTTCAATCCCTATTCGACGTGGCTGTTGGTCGTGCTGATTTCCGGCCTCGGCTTCGCGGGTTACGTGGCCATGCGCCTGCTCGGCGCGTCGGCGGGGCTCGTGCTGACCAGCCTGCTCGGCGGCCTCGCCTCAAGCACGGCGAGCACCCTCGCCTTCAGCCGCCGCAGCCGCGAGGATCCGGCTCTCTCCCGGCACTACGCCCTGGCGGTGGTCACGGCCTGCAGCACGATGCTGCCGCGCGTGCTCGTCACCCTTGGCGTCTTCAGCCCCACTCTCGCCTGGCGTCTGGTCCCGCCCTTCGCCCTGATGGCCGTGCCCGCCGCGGCTTACGGGACGTGGCTGTGGTTCCGCCGGCGACCGGGCCACGACACCGTGACGACCCCGGCCATCACCAATCCCCTGAGCCTGTCCACCGCAATCAAGTTCGCCCTGCTCTACACCGGGATCACGTTTCTGGTGAAGGCCGCCGCCGGCCTTGAGCTGTTGCACCGCGGTCTCCTGCCGTTGAGCTTCATCTCCGGCCTGACCGACATGGACGCCATCTCGCTCTCACTCGTCGGTAACCTCAACTCCGGCGCCATTCCCCTTTCGCTCGCGGCCCAGGGCGTCCTCGTGGCCGCCATCGCCAACTCCCTGCTCAAGGCCGCCCTGGCCGCCAGCCTCGGCTCACCCGAATTGCGGCGCCTGGCCGGCGGGGTGCTGATCGCCACCGCCTTGGCGGGCGTGGCCGGCGGATGGTTTCTCTCATAATCGGCCCCGCTCAGGCGGGGCCGTCACGAAAGACCAGCTGGGCGCGGTGCGCCCGCGCCCCGGCCTCGCTGCGGTAGGTCAGGTCGTCGATCGGAGCCAGCAGGGTGCCCGTGCGCCGGCATTGGTAACGGCCCCGGCCGAGCGCGGCAAATTCACTGTCTGTCTCAAGGCGAACCTCGTCGGCGCGCTCAGCGCCGAGCACCAGCGGGCCGTGGCAAAAGCGATGATAGCCCGCCGGCAGCGCCGCCGTGGCGGGCTGCCTGACCGTGACGGCCAGCGCGAAGTCCAACGCCAGCACCTCACCCGCCACCAGGGCCAGGGAAGCGGTCATGAACCCGGCGGACTCGCGCAGCTCCACCGGTCGGCCGGCCTGCGTCAGTGTGAGGGCGCGCGGCGCGACGCCCGGCGGCACGAGGAAATGCCAGGCCTTCGCCGCGCCCACCGTGCTGCGCAGGACCGTCCACCGCACCTGGCCGGCGTGCGGATATTCGCTGGCGCAGCGCACGGCAATCTCGCCGTCGGGAAAGCGCAGCGTGTAATCGCCCTCGAAATAGAATGGCACCCACACCGCGCCGCCGGAGGCGTCGGTCATCAGGTTGAACTGCGCCGCACGGGCCAGCCCCTCGGCCCCGCGCATCGAGCAACACCACGGCGCCTCGAAGATCTTCGGGTGCGGCGCCAGTTGCACGCGGCCGTCGGGACCGACGCACAGGTCGCAGCCGAATCCGCCGTTGGGCCGCTGGGCGTAGCAGAGCGCGTTGAAATAGATGCGGTGCGCCGCCAGCAGGTAGTCCGCCTCGCCGGTCGCGCGCCAGAGCTGGACCGCGAGCAGGAAGGAGTCCACCACCCCGCAGGCCTCCGTCCACTCGGGCCGGCCGAACCAGTTGTAGTTGGCGTAGTGCTCCGTCTCGGCGATCTCGCGGTAGAGCCGGTAGCGCTCCCGCACCAGCGCGAGCAGCTCCGGCCGCGGGTCCACCTCCTCCCACCAGCGGAAAATCCCGCGCAGCGTGCTGAGCGTGGAGTGCGTCTGCGCGCCGATCTTCCGCACATCGAGCCGGGCATAACGCGCGATCATCGTTTCGATCAACCCGCGCAACTCCGGTGACGGCTCGATCGCGTAGGCCTGCGTGAGCCCGTCCAGGGTGAAGAACACCGTGCCGATGTCCGTGGACAGCCCGATCCACGCGCCTTCGTTCTTCACGGTGAGGCCGATCGGCCGGCCGTCGGCGAGCTTCGCCAGCTTCTCGTCGGGATAGGCGGCGTAGAGGTCGCGCGTCGGCACCATGAGGTTGGCCACGACCGACCGGATGACCATCAGCGCGCGCGGGTCGCGTTTCCACAGGTAATATTCGCAGAGGCCGCGGAGCAGGCCGTTGTGGCCGCCGACCTGGTTCTCGTCCGCCGTGCCGGCCGCGTGGAGCAGCCCGATGTAGCCGCGCGCGTTCAGCGCCGACGGCAGCTTCGCCATGATTTCCCCGAGGTAAAGCGGCTCGAAGCGCAGCGTCTGCCCGAGCACCGACAACCCGAGCATGGCCCGCCCGATCCAGTCGCCCGGTGCCTCCGCGGCCGTGCTGGCCTTCACCATGGCGTCGAACCGGAAGGGCTCGTCATGCAGCCGGGAAAAATTCAACGCGCAGCGGCGCTGCAGGTCACCAGCCGGAACGACATCGGAGAAGGGCAGCGGAACAGGCATGGTCCCGATTCCGCCCACCGGTCGGGTCGGTGCAACATGAATGAGGATGAAAATTCGAGGGCTTTTCCGACGCTGGCCGATTGCTGTCCCAAATGGTTGCGGCAAAAAATTGCGTGACTGCCAAAGGGCGCAGCTCAATATGTGGGAATGCTGACGAAACTGGCTCAGTATAACGATGGCATCAGCGCCTTGGTGGGGATTGTCAGCTTGATAGGAATCCCAATCGCCATTGCCTTATTCTTTCGCGAAAAACGCCGCGAACGGATCGAACGAGAACACGGAACGTATCTCGAGGTTCATGGCCAATATCTCGAATACCTGAAAATATGCCTCGATAATCCCCGCGCACGAGTATGGGAGAATGAAACAGATGATTCTTCCTCAGTAGAGACCACTGCAGAAGATCTCCGGCGGGAATCCATCATGTTTACCAATTTATTTCCATGGCCGAACAGGCTTTTCTGATTTATCGGCACGCGACCGGAAAACAGAGACAGCGGCAATGGATAGGATGGGAGGCATATATCGTGGAATATATGAAGCGTGCCCCATTCCGGAATGCATGGGCCTCGTTGTGCTGTCAGTTTGACGGTGAATTCGAGGAATTCATGCGTTCATGTGAAAAAAAGGCGGATCAAATTATCCGCCAAAAACCCAAGGCGTAAAGCCACCTTCCTCACGCTCCAGCGCCAGCATTTCCAGCAACTGCTGGAGCACTCGCCCGAGATTCGCGCCGTCATCCTCGCCCAGGAGGCCGAGCGCGACCCCACGCGGGCGCCTTTTCCCGACTCTTCCGCCCACTCCTTTCCCCCGCACTTGCCCCAGGCCTCCTCTTGAGCACACTGGCCGGCATGTCCGTCCCCACCGCCACCGCCCCAGCCATCGCGACCCTCGATTGGGGTCGCACGGCCTACGCCGACGCCTGGCAGCGCCAGGAGGAACTCGTCGCCCGCCGCAACGCCGGCGAGGTTGGCGACACGCTGGTCTTCACGGAGCACAATCCGGTTTACACGCTCGGCGTGCGCAAGGGCGCCGAGCAGCACATGATCTGGGACGAGGCCGAACTGGCGAGACGCGGCATCGAGGTCCACAAATCCAACCGCGGCGGCGACATCACCTACCACGGCCCGGGCCAGCTCGTCGGCTATCCCATCGTCAACCTCGCCGCCCGCAAGGACCTCCACGCCTACCTGCGCCTGCTCGAACAGGTGCTCATCAACACGGTCGGCACCTTCGGCCTCGCCGCCGCCCGCCGCGAAGGCAAGACCGGCATCTGGCTCGGTCCGCGCAAGATCGCGGCCATCGGCGTCGCCGTGAAGAAGTGGACGACCTATCACGGCTTCGCCCTCAACGTGGACGCCGACCTCGCGCCCTTTGGCGGCATCGTGCCCTGCGGCATCACCGACGGCACGGTCACCTCCATGGCCGCCGAGCTCGGGTCGGCACCCTCACCCGAAGAGGTGAAGCGCGTGCTGGCGGCGGAATTCCGGCGGCTGCTGCCCGAGTTTTTCGCAAACCGCTAAGCTGCGCTAATCTCCGCTAATGCACCGAATCATCCCGCCAGCTAGGCTGCTGCTGGGCGAAGATTAGCGTGGATTAGCGGTCAATTCCGGCCACTTTCTGTCCCCGTCCATGACGCCCACCTCCCGCAAACCCGACTGGCTCCGCGCCAAGCTGCCCTCCGGCCCGGCCTACCAGGCCACGCGCCGCCTCGTGGAAGACAACAAGCTCCACACGGTTTGCCAGAGCGCCCAATGCCCGAACATCGGCGAGTGCTGGTCCCGCGGCACGGCCACGGTGATGATCCTCGGCAACATCTGCACGCGCTCCTGCAATTTCTGCGCGATCCAGACCGGCCGCCCCACCGAGCTCGATTTGGGCGAGCCCGCCCGCGTCGCCGACGCCGTCGCCAAGATGGGCCTGCGCCACTGCGTCATCACCTCCGTCGCCCGCGACGACCTGAAGGACGGCGGCGCCAGCGTCTGGGCCGCCACCATCCGCGCCACCAAGCACCGCAATCCGCAGTGCGCCATCGAGGTGCTCACGCCCGACTGGAAGGGCCGCACCCACGACCTCGACACCGTGCTCGACGCCAAGCCCGACATCTTCAACCACAACGTCGAGACCATCGAGCGCCTCCAGAAGCCCGTCCGCGTGCAGGCCCGCTACGAGCGCAGCCTCTCCGTGCTCCGCCACGCCAAGTCGCGCGGCTTCACCACGAAAACCGGCATCATGCTCGGCCTCGGCGAGACGGCGGCCGAGGTCGAAAAATGCCTGCGCGACATCGCCGCCGAGAAGGTGGACATCCTCACGCTCGGCCAATACCTGCAGCCCACCCCGCAACACTGGAAGATCGACCGCTGGGTGACACCCGAGGAGTTCCGGCACTGGAAGGAGTTCGCCCTCGGCGTCGGCCTGGGCGTCGTCGAATCCGGCCCGCTCGTGCGCTCCAGCTACCACGCCGACGAGCAGTCCGCGAAATACACCGGAGAGGAACACCTGAACACGAACCCGACCCTCGCGCGGGCCTGACCGTTTCGTGACGTGGGTGGTGGGTCTGTTTGCTGTAGCGGCGGTCTGCGACCGCCGACGGGCGTGGCGTGTTTTTCGCTCGGCGGTCATAGACCGCCGCTACAAATTCTTGCTCAGATTGACCCACTACCGTGACGTTTGCGGCGTTGCGCCGCTGCGGAAGATTGTTTGGTTGGGCGGATGAAGCTCCGCCTCGCTCCCGCCCTGCTGTTCTCGATCATCTGTCTTCTGTCCTCCCGCCTGGCCGCCGGCACGCTCGTCTCCGGCCCGATGCTCGGCTACCAGGCCCACCGCGAGGTGTTCCTCTGGGTCGAGACGAAGGACGCGCAAAAAGTCACGCTCGACTACTGGCTCGCCGGCCGGCCCGAAACCAAGAAGACGCTCGAACACACCAATCCCGCAGCCACGCCGGCCGGCGGGCAGATCACGACGTTCCGCCCCGGCCTGCTGGAAACGGGCGCCACCTATGACTACACGCTGAGCATTGACGGCGTGGCGCAGCAGACCGCCGCCCCGGCGAAGTTCCGCACCCACCCGCTCTGGGAATGGCGCACGCCGCCGCCCGACTTCAAGTTCATCACCGGCTCCTGCGCCTACATCAACGAGCCCGTCCTCGACCGGCCGGGCGAGCCCTACGGTCGCACCGTCAACACCTTCAAGCTCATGGGCGACAGCGGCGCCGACTTCATGGTCTGGCTCGGCGACAACTGGTATTGGCGCGAGGCCGACTTCGACTCGGTCAGCGGCCTCTGGCACCGCCCGTCGCACGACCGCGCCATTCCCGAGATGCAGAAGCTCCTCGGCGCGATGCACCACTACGCCGTGTGGGACGACCACGATTTCGGCCCGAACGACTCCAACTGGTCCTACGAATACAAGGCCGAGGCCCTGAAGATTTTCCAAGCCTACTGGGGCAACCACAGCTACGGCGAGCCGGAGAACCCCGGCGTCTACTCCAAGTTCTACTGGGGCGACGCCGCGTTTTTCCTGATGGACAACCATTATCACCGCGACGCCGCCGGCCTCGACCAGGACAAGCATCCGGAGAAATCCCAGTGGGGCCGCCGCCAGCTTGAGTGGCTCAAGCAGTCGCTCCTTCAGGCCAAGGCGCTGAAGCACTTCACCTTCAAGTTCATCGCCACCGGCAACCAGATGCTGCAGACCGAGCCGCGCGGCGAGCCCCACGAGCTCTACCGCCGCGAGCGCGAGGAGCTCATGGATTTCATCCGCGAGAACCAGATCACCGGCGTCGTCTTTCTCACCGGCGACGTCCACCACTCCGCCCTCTACCGCCGCCAGCTCTCCGCCAGCGGTCCGTGGATCTACGAAATCACGTCCTCCCCACTCTCCAGCAGTTCCTGGGCGGTCGAGAAGAGCGACAAGGCGAAGGACCCCTACGTCATCCCGGGCACGCTGGTCGGCGACCAGAACTTCGTGACCGTCGCCGTCACCGGCCAGGGCGCCGACCGCGCGCTCACGCTCACCTGCACCGACAAGCAGGGCGCCACCCGCTTCACGCACACGGTCAAGGCCACGGACCTCGGCTACGTCCCGCCCCGGCGCCGCACGCCCTGAGCGCGCCACCGCGAGATTTCCCTCGCAGAAAGGCGCACCGGGGCTAATCTTTTGTCGGCAAAGCACCTGACATGGAAACCAAGAAGAAAATCGTCGAGAACTGGCTGCCGCGCTACACCGGCGTGCCCCTCAAGAACTTCGGCCGCTACATCCTGCTGACCAACTTCGACCGCTACGTCGAGCTGTTCGCCAACTGGCACCGTGTGCCCGTCCACGGCCGCAACAAGCCGATGTCGAGCGCCACCGCCCACGGCATCACCATCATCAACTTCGGCATGGGCAGCGCCACCGCCGCCACCATCATGGACCTGCTCAGCGCCATCCACCCCGAGGCGGTGCTCTTCCTCGGCAAGTGCGGCGGCCTCAAGCACCGCGCCAAGCTCGGCAGCCTCATCCTCCCCATCGCCGCGATCCGCGGCGACGGCACGAGCAACGATTATTTTCCCCCCGAGGTGCCCGCCCTCCCCTCGTTCGCCCTGCAGAAAGCCATCTCCACCACCATCCGCGACCACAAGCAGGACTACTGGACCGGCACCGTTTACACGACCAACCGCCGCGTCTGGGAGCACGACACCGACTTCAAGAAATACCTGAAGAAGGTCCGCGCCATGGCCGTGGACATGGAGACCGCCACCATCTTCACCACCGGCTTCGCCAACGAGATCCCCACCGGCACCCTGCTCCTCGTCTCCGACGAGCCGATGACCCCCGAGGGCGTGAAGACCGCCGAGAGCGACAAGAGCGTGGACGACAAGCACGTCGCCATGCACCTGCGCATCGGCATCGATTCCCTCAAGCAGCTCATCAACAAGGGCGTCACGGTGAAGCACCTGAAGTTCTGAGGCGAAACAGGATTCCCTGCGGCGGACGACAGGAATAAACGAGGATGAAACCCAGATCCTTTTTTAACGCGGAGGACGCAGAGAGCGCGGAGTAGGAGTGATCCCGCTTGATTCCCTCCGCGAACTCCGCGCCCTCCGCGTTTAGAATGCCTGTTTTTCAGCTGACCAAACCCGAACGGGCGAACGTCTCGCCCCAGCATCACCAGCAGGACGAACCCGGCGGGGATTCTTGAATTTTTCCAAGCTAAGCCGTGCCATCCGTGGTCAAATGACTGTCGTCCGACCCATCCGATGCTAATCCGCATCAAAGGCGCGATTTCCAACTGCTACCTGCTGCTCGGCGAGAAGCCCGTGCTGGTGGACACCGGCGCGCCCGGCGACTTGCGCACCATCCTGGCCGCGCTCAAACGCCGCGGACTGGCCCCCCGGGATCTCGCCCTCATCCTGCTCACGCACGGCCACAGCGACCACGCCGGTTGCGCGGCGGAGCTGAGACGCCGCAGCGGCGCGCAGATCGCGATGCACGCCGGCGACGCCGGCCTCGTCCGCGCCGGCCGCAACGGCGTCATCGCCGTGCAGGACACCCTCGGCCGCATCCTGCGGCCGTTTGTGGACGAGCCGTTCGAGGCCTTCGAGCCCGACCTGGTTTTCCAGGAAGGCATCGCGCTCGAGCCCTACGGCCTGCGCGGCAAGGTCCTGCCCACGCCCGGCCACACGGCCGGTTCCGCCTCCGTCGTGCTCGCCAACGGCGAGGCCCTCATCGGCGACGTGCTGCGCGGCAGCCTCGTGTGGCCGAACAAGGCGCGCGAACACTATTTCTGCAACGACCCGGCCCGCAACCAGCGCAGCATCGTGCGGCTGGCGCGCGAGGGCCTGCTGCGCTGCCACCCCGGCACCTTCGGCAGCTTCCCCGGCACCGAACTCGGCCGCTACCTCAACACCGACGGCGGCGACGTGCTGGAACTCTCTGGTGAAACGGCGTGAGCGGCAAAGCTCCAACCTCCACCCTCCAAGCTCCAGAGAAACAAGAAACTCAAAAGCCCAATCGTGAGTTCAATGGACCTTGGATGTTGGCGCTTGGAGCTTCGCCCGTCAGGGCGTCACATCCACCCAGAAGGGCACGAAGGCCTCGCGGCCAGCGAGATTCACCTGCGCCCAGATGACGTAACGGCCGGGCGCGGGAATCGTGACCTTGAAGTTCAGCTCGGGCCGCAGCGCGTCCGGCATCTGGCTCAGATCCGTCTCGTTCGGGTGCAAGTGGGCAAAGCCGCTGCGGGCCTCGTCGAAGGCCACGAGGTGAGCGAAGGCCCCCATCACGGGCTGCAACGGCACCGGCTTTTTCTCGCGCCCCTGGGTCTCGATCCGGAACTTCAGGTCGGCGACCTTGCCGGCCTGGAACGACGGCGGCGTGACGAGCTCGAAATTGAAGCCCATGGCCTGGGCCGTCGTGTTGGTCTCGCGAACGACCCTGGCCACCGAGCCGGGCACGGTGAAATCAGCCGAGGTGTAGAGCCCGCGCTGCGTCGCGGCCGGGGTGAAGTCGGCAAACACCCGGTAGAGCCCGCTGCGGTTCGGCGTCAGGGTGAACACCCAGTCGCCGGGCCGGCGGCCGGGCTCCGGATGCAGGTGCTGGTAGTCGTTGAGCGTGGGATCGACGATGAGCAGGTGCAGCTTGCGGGTGTGCGCGACGAGGAGGTCCTCCGGCGCCACCGGCTTGCCGCTGGCCGTGGCCAGCCGGAGGGTGAATTGCACCGGCTGATCGCGCGCCGGCTCGCGGTCGACACTCAGCGTGGCCACCACCGGTGACCGCGCGGCGATCACGGGGATGAACTGCGGGTTGGCGGGGTCGCAGAATTCCAGCGCGCCCTTCCCCTCCACGCGAAAATCCATGTGGTTGAGATTGGTGCCCGTCGGCAGGAGGCGGACGAAAACATACAAGGCCAGCGCGACGGCCGTGATGAGGAATATCTGGGTGCGCGGGGTCATCGACTCACGCTCCCTGTCATTCTGAACGCAGTGAAGAATCCATCAGCACGGCCGCCGGCGCATATCATGATGGATTCCTCGCTTCGCTCAGAATGACATGCAAAGAACACTGTATTCCACTCCCTCATCCCTTCCGCAGCCTCCGCACAAAATCCTCCACCTGCCACATGCTGCCATCCGCGCGGTAGGCGATCTTCCCCTCCGCGTTGATGAGCACGGTGGCGAGGGTGTGCTTGATCGTGGCGCCCTCGAACTCGCGGATGACCCCGAGCTGCGCGAGCAGGTGGCGCACGGCGGCGTCGGGGCCGGTGAGGAACGACCAGTTGGAGGTGTCGAGGCCGCGGTTCTGCGCGTATTCTTTCAGCACGCCGGGCGTGTCGTATTCCGGGTCGAGCGAGAGGGAGACCAGCTCGAAGTCCCTCGCGCCGGCGGCCTGTGCGGCCTTTTGCAAGGCGGCCATCCGCTCGGTGGCGGCCGGGCACATCGTGGCGATCGGGCAGCGGGTGAAAATGAAGTTGAGCACGATCTGTTTGCCGCGGAACCGGCTGCCCGCGACGGCGCGGCCCTCCTGGTCGAGCAGCGTGAATTCGGGCAGGGTCTCGCCGATCTCCCGGTAGGCCTCCTTGCCGCGCATGGTCGTGTCCTGCGCAAGCGCCTTGGCCGCAGCCTCGAGCGCGCGCTGCGTGGCGGCGTCATCCGGCCAGATTTTCTCGAGGTAAAAGGCGTCGGGCCGGTCCACGAGCTCGGCGCGGATGTGCTGGCCCTCCTTCGCGATGGCGAGGTCGCCCTTGGTCACCTTGAACTCCATCGTCATCGCGGGCATGTAGCCCTTGATCTCGCTGTGGTGGACGAGGAGCGTGTCGCGCGCGGCGTCAACCTTCACGATCTCGCCCGTGATGGGAAAGCGCTTTTCGGCCGGGGCCGCCGTCACCGCGGCTTCCTGCGCCGCCTCCTGCCGGCTGCAGCCGGGGGCACCGGCGATGGCGGCGACCATTAGCAAACACGCGGCCAGCCGCACGGGTGGCGAATAACTCGGCTTCATCGCAGACACACATTTGCCACGCCGGGGAATTGTCAAAAGGTTTGCGCTGCCCGAGCCCGAAGTATCACCTGCCCATTCCCGCCCAAAACGCCACCTGATGCCCCGCACGTCCTCCTTCAAGCCCGCGCTTGCCGCCTTCGCCACCATCAGCAGCGGCTGGGTCTTCGTGCTCGTGGCGCTGGGGGCCTTCACGACCAGCATCGGCGCGGGCATGGCCTTCCCGGACTGGCCGCTCTCAAATGGCTCGGTCAACCCGCACGGCTGGCTGACGGAGATCGACAAGTTTGCCGAGCATTCGCACCGCCTGTCCGGCGCCGTGATGGGCTGCATCACCATCATCCTCGCCGTCTGGCTGCACCGACGCGAGGAACGGCGCTGGCTGCGCCGGCTGGGCTGGTGGGCGCTGGGCATCGTCATCGTGCAGGGCCTCATCGGCGGCAAGCGCGTGCTGCTCAATTCCCTCAACGTGCCCGGTTTTGACATGAGCTTCGGGCAGATGCTGCGCCTGCCGCACGGCATGCTGGCGCAGGTCTATGTCTGCATCCTGTTCGCCATCGTCGTGGGCCTGTCCCGCGGGTGGGTGGAGAACACCCTCGGCACGCCAAGTGAGCGCGTCCGCCGCCTGGGCTGGTGGTGCGTCGTCCTGCTGTTCGTGCAGCTCGGGGTGGCCGTGTCCATGCGGCACAACTATGCCGGCCTGGCGATACCCACCTTTCCTTTCTCGACCCCGGAGGGCGGACTGCTCCCGGCGGCCTGGGACTACAAGGTGATCCTGCATTTTGCCCACCGGGTCATGGCGGCGGTGATCGGGGTGGTGGTCCTGGTTTACGCCCACTTCCTCTGGCGCGAGAAAACCCTGATCCCTCCGCTGCGGGCGGCGAGCCTGCTGCTGGTCGGCCTCGTGGCCGGCCAGATCTACCTCGGGGCCCAGATCATCTGGACCGGCCGCAGCGTCGCCATGACCACGGGTCATGTCATCCTGGGCGCGCTGACGCTGGCCGTGACGTTCGGGGTGGCTTTTTCCACCCAGCGCGGCTCGATTGAACGGGCCCGCCCATGACGCCAAAGACACGTCATTCTGAACGAAGTGAAGAATCCACGGCAACGAACGTGGCGCCACCCGCAAACGCGTGGATTCTTCGCTACGCTCAGAATGACAGGTTCGAAAGCAAGATGACATCATTGGCTTCTTTCGCTGCATGACCCAAACCAAGGAACAGCACCCGACCGGCCTCGCGACTGTGCCCGCCAGCCGGACGACCTGGCGGCATTATCTGGAGCTGACGAAGCCCCGCCTGAGCTTCCTGTCGGTCATCACGGCGATGGTCGGCTACCTGGCCGCCCTGCCCTACTGGGACTGGTCGCGCACCCTGTTTCTCATGCTCGGCACGGCGCTGTGCGCCGGCGGCGTGGCGGCGCTGAACCAGTGGATGGAGAGCGATCTCGACGCGCGGATGCGGCGCACCGCCGACCGGCCGATCCCCACCGGCCACGTGCAACCCGGCTCGGCCTTCATCGTCGGCTGGCTCATGTGCCTCATCGGGCTCGGCGTGCTCTTCAAGGAGGTCAACGGCATGTCCGCCTTCCTCGCGCTCGCCACCATCGTGGCCTACCTCGCGATTTACACCCCGGCCAAGCGCTGGTCGCGCTGGAACACGGAGATCGGCGCCATCAGCGGGGCCCTGCCCCCGATGATCGGCTGGGCGGCGGCGGGGCGGTCCAACGATCCGCTGGGCTGGACGCTCTTCGCCATCCTCTACACCTGGCAGATGCCGCACTTCTTCGCGCTGTGCTGGACCTACCGCAAGGACTACGCCGCCGCCGGCATGAAGATGATCTCGGTCACCGACCCGAGCGGCCGCCGGGTGGCGCGCCGGACCTTCATCTGGACGGTCCTGCTGGTCGCGTCGAGCGTCCTGCCGACCCTGCTCGGCTACTGCTCGTGGTATTATTTCGCCTTCGCCGCCGCGCTCGGGCTGTGGTTCCTGCGCTCGGCGTTCCTTTTTTTGGACCCCGACAAGCGTGAAACCGAGGCGCGGCGGCTGTTCCTCATTTCCATCGCCTACCTGCCCCTGCTGCTGACCCTCCTCGTGGCCGACCGGTATTTTTTCCGGCTGTGATTCATGCGCTTTCTGGTTTGTCATTCGGAACGAAGTGAAGAATCCGGCAGGATGGCCGCCGACGGGCATCGTTCTGGATTCTTCGCTACGCTCAGAATGACAGATGGTGGTGATTTGGTCCTGATTTCTGTGTGTTCCGTGCATTCCGTGGTTAATCCCCTCCCATGACCGTCGCCGACATCCCGACCATCAACGCCGCGCTGAACGCCACGGCCACCGTCATGATCACGGCGGGCTTCCTCTTCATCAGGAGCGGCCGCCGCGACCTGCACCGCGCCGCCATGCTGAGCGCCGGGGTGGTGTCGGCCATCTTCCTCGTCGGCTATGTGGGCCACAAGATCCTGGTGCGCGGCGTGCACACCCCCTTCGGCGGCGAGGCCCCGCTGCTCCGGGCCGTCTATTTCACGATGCTGCTGACGCACATCCTCCTCGCCATCGCCATCGCCTACCTGGTGCCGCGCACGTTTTGGTTTGCGCTGAAGGGCGACTACGAGAGGCACAAGCGGTGGGCGCGGTTCACCTTCCCCATCTGGTATTATGTCTCCGTGACCGGCGTGCTGGTCTATTTCTTCCTCTACCACTGGTGGCCGGCGGCTCCGGCCAGCTGAGCAAAAGAAAAGCCGGCCTGACGGCCGGCTTGATTGAGAGTGCGGATGCGGGAGGGTGGGCTTACTTCACCACCAGCACGCCATGCATGCCCGACAGGTAGTGCGCCGGGAAGCTGCAGACGTAGGGATACTCGCCGGGCTCGGTGGGAGCCTTGAAGGTGATCTCGTCGCTCTGCTTGGCTCCGAGGAGCTTCGTGTGCGCGATGACCTGGTCGGCCAGGGCGGCCGGCAGGTATTCGGTGGCCTGGGCGGTGACGGCGGCATCGGCGTAGGCCTTGCCATCGCTGCCCTTCTTGAGGAGCACCCAGTTGTGCGCCATGGCGGCCTTGGGCATGCTGCCGATGTTGGACAGGATGATCTTCACGTCCTGGCCGGCCTTGACCTCGATCCGGGTGAGGTTGAATTTCATGGCGTCGTTCGCGGTGACCTCAAAGGTCGCGACCGCCGAGGCGGTGGTGGCGGCGGTGGTCGCCGCCGGCTCTTTCTGGCCGCAGCCGGTGAGCAGCAGGCCGCCAACCAACACGGGGAGGAGGGAGAGGAATTTTTTCATGGGATGGGACTATCGCACAACCGACGGCGGGGCGCAATGACCTAGGTCAAGATTGTGCGACCCCTAATGCCGGAGCCAGCCGCGTTAATACCCCGGATAAGGAGGCATTGTTGGCGCGGTTTTGTGGTTGAAATGGGTTCCGTTTTCCAAACGCTGGCCCTGCACACTTGCCGCAGCGCACCCCGCTGATGCCGCCAATGTTACACATGACCCGCACACGCTCCGACCACCGCAACGTTTTCCGATTCGCCACCGTATTTTTGGCCGGGCTCAGCCTGCTCCTCATGACAGGCTGCGCCTGGGCCGGCAAGGTCTTCAGCCTCAGCGGGCCGCAGTCCACCATGGTCACCGAGGGCCCGGTCGCCAAGGCCCAATGGGATCTGTTCATGGTCACGGTCTACGTGACGACCTTCATCTTCATCGTGGTCGGCTCCGTGCTGGCCTACGCCCAGATCAAGTTCCGCGCCAAGGACGAGGCGGCGGAGAAGGCCGAGCCGCCGCCGCAGGGCCACGGCAACCCCCTGATCGAGATCGGGCTCATCGCCGCCTCCGTCATCCTGCTGGTGTTCATCGCCATCCCCACCGTGCGCGACATCTGGTATACCCACGACGTCCCCGAGGCCGAAAAGGGCAACGCCCTGGATGTCACCGCCACCGGTTTCCAGTGGTGGTTCAAGTTCGAATACACCTCCGAGATGGTGAAGCTCCCCGCCGGCGGCGAGGCCCCCCTCGTGACAGGCAACGAGCTCGTCGTCCCCGCCGGCCGGCCGGTCCGCGTGCACCTGCGCACCATCGATGTCATCCACAGCTTCTGGATCCCCAAGCTGGCCGGCAAGGTGGACATGATCCCGAACCGCGCCAACTTCCTCTGGTTCAAGGCCGACCGCCCCGGCTACTACTACGGCCAGTGCGCCGAGTATTGCGGCGAATCGCACGCGATCATGCGGTTCCGCGTCATCGCCCTCGACCAGCCCGACTACGACAAGTGGCTCGCCAACCAGAAGCTCCCCGCCCGCACCGTCGCGGCCGGCGCGGCCGCCAGCGCCGAGCAGCCCAAAATCCAGTTCGCCAACTACCAGATCAACGACGGCCACGCCCTGGCCGGTTCGGCGGAGTTCGACGCCAACCCGCTGGCCGCCTGGCACCGGATGCAGGCACCCGAAGCCGGGGAAAACGCGGCGCTCGTCGCCCAGGGCCGCAAGATTTTCCAGGAAAAGACCTGCGTCTCCTGTCACACCATCCGCGGCCACGAGGGCATGGGCATCACCGGCCCGGACCTCACCCGCGTCGGCGCCCGCTCGACCATCGCCGCCGGCGTGCTGGAGAACACCCCGGTGCGTCTCGCGCAATGGCTCCACGACCCCGCCCACTTCAAGCCCGGCAACAAGATGTATTACGGCGGCTACGTGGTGCAGGAAGGCACCGGTTTCAACGCCACTTGGAAGCAGAACTTCACGCTCAACGACACGGAGATCAACGCCCTCGTCGCCTACCTGCACAGCCTGAAATAAGCGCCATGCATTTTCCCGTCATTCTGAACGAAGTGAAGAATCCAGCGGCACAACCGCCGGCGTCCATCATGATGGATTCTTCGCTGCGCTCAGAATGACAGGACAGGCGCCTCCACCCTCACCTTCACCCTCACTCTTTCCTACTCCCATGGCAGAAGCACTGGCTAAAAACGCTTACACCGGCGGCGCGCACGCCCCGGCCAAGAAGGCGACCTTTGACTTGTTCGCCCGCCCGACGGCCAAGACCGGCCTCGTCAGCTGGCTGACCACCGTCGACCACAAGAAGATCGGCATGCTCTACGGCGGCTTCGCGATCATCTTCTTCCTCATCGGCGGCCTGGAAGCCCTGATGATCCGCACCCAGCTCATGGTGCCGAACAACCGCTTCATCACCGCGCAGCTCTACAACGAGCTGTTCACGATGCACGGCACCACGATGATCTTCCTCGCGGTGATGCCGCTCAACGCGGCCTTCTTCAACCTGCTCGTCCCGATTCAGGTCGGCGCCCGCGACGTCGCCTTCCCCCGCCTCAACGCCTTCTCCCTCTGGGTCTGGGTCGTTGGCGCCATCCTCCTGAACGTCGGCTGGCTCTCCCACTTCAGCGATGCGCTCAAGGGTTTCGGCGGCGCGCCGGATGCCGGCTGGTTCGGCTACGCCCCGCTGACCTCCCGGACCTTCACCCCCGACCTGTCCACCGACCTCTGGGTGCTCGGCCTCCAGGTGCTCGGCCTCTCCTCCATCGTCGCCTCGCTGAACTTCATCGTCACCATCATCAACATGCGCGCGCCCGGCCTGACGATGATGCGCCTGCCGGTGTTCACCTGGATGGCGCTCGTCACCAGCTTCCTGCTCATCCTCGCCCTGCCCGCCATCGCCATCGCCCTGGTCGAGGTGATGATGGACCGCAACTTCGGCACCAGCTTCTTCGAGGTCTCCGGCGGCGGCCAGCCCATCCTCTGGCAGCACCTCTTCTGGGTGTTCGGCCACCCCGAGGTCTACATCCTCATCCTCCCCCCGATGGGCTATGTCTCGGAGATCCTCCCGACCTTCGCCCGCAAGCCGCTCTTCGGCTACCCGATCGTCGTCTTCTCGGGCGTGGCGATCGGCTTCATCGGCTTCGGCGTGTGGAGCCACCACATGTTCACCACCGGCATGGGCAACGTCGCCACCGCCGCCTTCGCCCTCGCCACCATGGCCATCGCCGTCCCGACCGGCGTCAAGATCTTCAACTGGATCGGCACCCTCTGGGGCGGCCAGATCATGACCCGCGTGCCGATGATGTTCGCCCTCGGCTTCATCTGGATGTTCATGCTCGGCGGCTTCTCCGGCGTCATGCACGCCGCCGCCCCCGCCGACGCGCAGCAGCAGGACACCTACTTCGTCATCGCCCACTTCCACTACGTGCTCATCGGCGGCGCCACCTTCGCCCTGCTGGCCGCCATCCACTTCTGGTTCCCGAAGTTCTTCGGCCGCATGGTGCCCGAGTTCTGGGGCAAGGTCTCCTTCTGGCTCATCTTCGTCGGCTTCAACTGCACCTTCTTCCCGATGCATTTCCTCGGCCTGAACGGCATGCCGCGCCGCACCTGGACCTACGACTCCAACATGGGCTGGAACGAGGGCAACCTGTTCGCCACCCTCGGGGCCTACCTCCTCGGCATTGGTATCTTTACCTACTTCGCCGTCCTCATTTACAGCTACTTCAAGGGCAAGGTCGCAGGCAGCGACCCGTGGGATGCCCGCACCCTCGAGTGGTCCATCCCCTCCCCGCCGCCGGAGCACAACTTCGCCGCCATCCCCACCGTCCACGCCCGCGACGCCTGGTGGTATGAGAAGCACCACAAGGAGGAGATCGCGAAGGAGAAAGCCGAACACATCAAGGCCGAGGAATCCCACGGCGGCATCCACATGCCCGACCAGTCGTGGTATCCCCTCTTCTCCGCCTTCGGCCTCCTCGTCGGTGCCTACAACTTCGCCCAGATCCACCAACCCCTGGTCCTGTTCGGCAACCAGGTGTCCGCCTCCCACCTGCCGCTCGCCATCACCGGCGGCGTCATCATGGTCGCCGCCCTTTACCTGTGGGCCCTCGAGGGCCCCGGCGGCTACCACCTCCACCTCGGCCCCGACGGCAAGGTCACCGAGTCCCGCGGCGACCATTGAGGAAAAAGTGAAAGTAAGAGTGAAAGTGTTCCAAACCCGCATCTGTAGCTCTCACCTTCAATCCTGACTTCTGCGTTTTCCCGCTTCCCCCTTCCACTCTCACTTTCACTTCTCCATGAGCAGCCACGCGGCCACCGGTCCCATCGACCACCATCACGACCACACCACCTCGACGGGCATTCCCAACAAGAAGCTCCTCTGGTGGGCCTTCCTCGCCTCGGACTGCATGTTCTTCGGGGCGCTGATCTCGACCCACATGGTCTACCGGCTGAACCCGCCCCCGGGCAACGCCGTCCCCACCCAGGTCTTCAACATCGAGCTCACGTCGTTCTCGACGTTCATCCTGCTCATGTCCTCCCTGCTCATGGCCCTCGCCGTGAACGCCATCCAGCGCGGCAACGTGAAGAGCACCCGCACCATGCTGCTGGGCACGATGTTCTTCGGCTGCATCTTCCTCGGCGGCCAGGTCTACGAGTTCGAGCACTTCGTGCACGCGCAGAAGATGACGCTCTCCAACAGCATCTTCGGCTCGACCTTCTACACCCTCACCGGCACGCACGGCACCCACGTCGCCATCGGCGTCCTGCTGCTGGGCATGATGTATGTCCGCACCTTCAAGCCGGCGAACGGCGGCGGGCTGTTCATGAACTTCGCCCACCTGCTCGCCATCTGCGTCACCTTCGGCGTCGCCTTCATCTGGTTTGTCCCCGGCCTCATCGAGGTCGTTTACGGCCTGCCCATCGGCACGCTCTTCCAACGCGCCGCCATCCCGCTGGCGGTCGGCGCCGCCGGCCTCGTCTCGCTTTTCTGGCTCGGCCGCAGCCGCGGGGCGGTTGAGTTCGGCGAGAAGAACGCCGTGGATGTCGAGGCCATCGGCCTCTACTGGCACTTCGTCGACATCGTCTGGATCATCATCTTCACCGCCGTCTACCTGCTGGAATACCTGTGATTAAGGGAATGAGGGAATAAGGGACTAAGTGTAGAAACCACTTCTTCCCGGCACCCTCCTCCCACTTAATCCCTCACTCCCTTACTCCCCTTCCTCCCATGTCTGCTCTTACCGCCGCCGGCCACCACGAGCCGAGCAAGTTCCACTTCTACATCCAGGTCGCGATGATCCTGTCCGTCGTGACGGGCATCGAGGTCGTGCTGGTTTACCTGCCGCTCCCCAAGTGGTTCGTCGTCACCAGCCTGCTGACGCTCTCCGCCGGCAAGTTCATGGCGGTTATTTTCTACTTCATGCACCTGCGCTGGGACAAGGTGTTCTGCACGATCCTGTTCTTTATCGGCCTGGTGCTCGCGGGCGGCACCATGTGGGCCCTGCTCCACCTCTTTGCGGCCGACGCCAGCAAGCCCCTGACCGCCGCCGCCCTCGAGATGGCCCGTCTGGCCGTCGCCTGAGCCTCGGCCTCCGTCCCTCTCAAGCCGCGCGAACCGCGCGGCTTTTCTTTTTCCTGATTTCCTGAGTCCCTCATTTCCCGTAAGGATTTTTGCCATCCATGATCGACTGGACCCACTGGCACAATGAACCCTTCCTCATCGGCGGGCTCATCTTCCTCGGGTGGCTCTATGCCATTCTGACGGGGCCGTGGCGCGAGCGCCTCGCGCCGGGCCAGTCCTACCCCCGCAGCCAGGCCGTCATGTTCTACTCGGCCCTGGTGATCTTCTACCTCGCCGTTGGTTCCCCCCTCGATCAGGCCGGCGAACGCTTCCTGCTCAGCGCCCACATGCTGCAGCACCAGCTGATCCTCTACCCGGCCGCCATCCTCTTCCTGCTCGGCCTGCCGGACTGGCTGGTGCGCCCCGTCACCGGCCGCCCGGCCCTGCAACCTGTCCTGCGCATCCTGACCAATCCGGTGGTCTGCGGCGCCATCTACACCGCCACGCTGACCGTCTGGCACCTGCCGGAGTTCTACGACCTCGCGCTGCAAAACCGCCCGGTGCACATCGCCGAACACTTCATGTTCTTCGGCGCGGCCCTCTTCTACTGGTGGCCCTTGCTGAGCCCATCGAGGGAGTTTCCGCCCGCCAGCCATGCCTGGCAGATGCTCTACCTGCCCGCCGTGCTCATCGCCATGACCCCGGTCTTCGCCTACATCACCTTCTCGCCCGACGTCCTCTATCCGACCTACGAATTCGCCCCGCGGATCACCAGCCTGTCCGCCGCGGCCGACCAGTTGCTCGCCGGGGCCATGATGAAGCTCGTCGGCATGGGCGTGGCCATCCTGGCCTTCGGCGTGAGCTTCTACCGCTGGTATCAAACCACCGAGAAGAAGCATCCGGCGCTGGGGAAAAGATAGGGCGGCGGTTGAGTGCAGGGGCGCCCACCAGGAACGCCCCTGCGGGAATATCCTCAGCTGCCGGCCGGGATGAGGTCGTCCACTGAGTCGCTCTCGCCATTGACGTCGGCGAACAACCAGGTGGAGAGGTAGCGTTCCGAGCTGGACGGGATGATCGCCACGATCTGCTTGCCCTTGTTCTCCGGGCGCTTGGCCAACTGAATGGCGGCCCAGACCGCGGCGCCGGAGGAGATGCCGACCGGGATGCCGTCGAGTTGGTTCACCTGCTTCGAGACCGCGCCGGAATCCGCCTCCTTCACGCGGATGACCTCGTCGTAGATCCGGGGGTTGAGCACGCCCGGCACGAAGCCGGCGCCGATGCCCTGCAGCTTGTGCGGGCCGGGCTGGCCGCCGGACAGAACGGGCGACGCATCCGGCTCCACCGCCACGATCCGGAGCGCGGCCTTGCGGGGCTTGAGCACCTCGCCGATGCCGGTGATGGTGCCGCCGGTGCCGATGCCGGCGACGATGATGTCCACCTGGCCGTCCGTATCGCGCCAGATTTCCTCGGCGGTCGTCCGGCGGTGGATGGCCGGATTGGCCGGATTGACGAACTGCTGGAGTATGATGCCGTGCGGGATCCTCGCGGCGAGCTCCTCGGCCTTGGCGATGGCGCCCTTAATGCCCTTGGCCCCCTCGGTGAGGACGACGCGCGCGCCGAGGATCTTGAGGAGCTTCTTGCGCTCGGTGCTCATCGTCTCGGGCATCGTCAGGATGAGCTTGAGGCCCTTGGCGGCGGCGACGAAGGCCAGTGCGATGCCGGTGTTGCCGCTGGTCGGCTCGATGATGACGCTGTCCTGGGTGATCTTGCCCGTCTTGAGCGCGTCATCGATCATCGCCAACCCGATGCGATCCTTGACGCTGGAAAGCGGGTTGAAGAACTCGAGCTTGAGCAGGATGTCGGCGTGGGCACCGTGGGCGGCGGCGGTGCGGTGGAGGCGCACGAGCGGGGTGTTGCCGATCGTTTCCGTGATGTCGTTGTGGATTCTGGCCATGATCGTCGTGGTTTGAGTTGCGGATGGGTTATTGCAGTGAAAAGCGGAGCCGAATCCTATTTGCCGGTGCCCCAGCGGCGGTGCAGGAATTTTTCCCAGGGAGAAAAGAGGACTTTGTCGGCCAGCAAGCCGATCAGGACGATCATCAGCATGATGGCGACGACCTGCTCCATCGCGTTGAGCTCGCGCCCGTAGTGCAGCAGGTGGCCCAGGCCGAAGCCGGTGAGGATGGTCACGTAGATCTCCGCGGCCATCAGCGAGCGCCACGCAAAGGCCCAGCCCTGCTTCATGCCGCTCACGATGAAAGGCAGTGAGGCCGGCAGCATGACAAACACCCAGGTGTGCAGCCCGCGCGAACCCATGGTGTTCGCCGCCCGCACATAGAGGGGATTGACGTTACGCACGCCGGTCTCGGTGGCCAGGATGACCGACCAGAGCGTGCCCATGACCACCACGAAGAGCATGGCGCCCTCGGTCTGGCCGAACCACAGCAGCGCCAGCGGCACCCAGCAGACGCTCGGCAGGCCCTGCAGGCCCAGCGCCAGCACGCCCAGCGTGTCGCGCAACACCTGCACGCGCGCCGTGAGGAAGCCCAGCGGCACGCCGGCCAGCAGGCCGATCACGTAGCCCGCCAGCAGGCGCTTCATCGTCACGACCGAGCAGTCCCACAGCGTGCCGTCGCGCAGCACCTCCCAAAGATAGCGGGCAACGCTCTCCGGCGAGGGCACGAGCACCGGCGACCAGATCCCGGCCGCGAAGGCCCAGTGCCACGCCGCGACAAGCAGGGCAAAAAAGAGGAAGGCGGACAGCAGGCGTTTCATCAGATGCCGGCCCCGTGCTCCAGATAGTCCTTGAGCGTGCGGGTGATGCGCGTGGCGTAGCCCGCCACCTCCACGCTGTTGATGTCGCGCGGGCGCGCCAGATCGACCCGGAACTCCTCCCGGATGCGACCGGGGTGCGGCGAAAACAGCACCACCCGGTCGCCCAGGCAGACCGCCTCGCGCACGTTGTGCGTGACGAAGACGATGGTGACGTGACGCTGCGCCCAGATGCGCTGGAGGTCGCCGTAAAGCTGCTCGCGCGTCATGGCATCGAGCGCCGCGAAGGGCTCGTCCATCAGCAGCACGCGTGGGTTGGGTGCCAGGGCGCGGGCCAGGGCCACCCGCTGCTTCATGCCACCCGAGAGCTCATGGATGTTGGCCCGGCGGAATTTCTCCAGGCCGACGAGCTTCAGGTAGTAGTCCGCCGTCTCGCGCCGTTCCTGGTCGGTCAGGCCGGGCTTGCGCTTGAGGCTGAACATCACGTTGCCCAAGGCGTCCAGCCAGGGGAACAGCGCCGATTCCTGGAACATCATCATGCGCTCGCGACTGGGGCCCCGGATCGGCTCGCCCGCCGCCGCCACGGTGCCCTCCGTCGGCTGCTCCAGGCCGGCGATCATGTTCAGCAGCGTCGATTTCCCGCAGCCGCTGGGGCCGACGAGACACACGAACTCGCCCTCCGCCACCTGCAGGCTGACCTTGTCCAGCGCGTGCACCCGGCCGCGCGAGGTCTCGAAGCTTTTCGAGACCTGCTCGATGGCCAGCCGGGCCGAGGGCGGGGCGGAGATTTCGCTGCCAGGGGTCATGGTTGGTCGGAGAACAGGCGGTCAAGGGGGATGGCATTGCGCAGGAAGCCGACACCCTGGGCGTCGGCCACCAGCGCCTCCAACTGCCTCTGCGTCAGCTCGGCGGAAAACTTCAGCCGGGGCCAGGCGCGCGTGAACATGGCATTGGGCAGCTCGCGCTTGGTTTCGGCGCTGAGGCCGGCCCGCACCTGCGCCCGCGCCTCGTCCGGATGCCCGTTGATCCAGGCGGTGAGCTCGAGATGCGCCGCCTTGAATCTCGCGACGAGCGCGGGATGCGCCTGCAGGAATTTGCGGCGGGCCACGAGCAGCGTCGTGACGGCATCGCCCTGCTCGACCAACACGCGCCCGCCGGCCTCCAGTTCCAGGCGCGCGACCCAGGGCTCGACCGTCCAGACGCCGTCGAGCTTGCCCTGCTGGAAGAGCGCCAGCTGGTCCGGGTTGGCCGTCGGCACCACAAGCACATCCCCCCCGGTCAGGGTGACGCGGTGTCCCGGTTTCACGAGCCAGGCGCGGGCCGCGACATCCTGCGTGTTGCCCAGTTGGGGCGTGGCGATCCGCCCGCCCTTGAACTGCGCCGCGGACGCGATGCGCCCGTCCCCCGGCACGACCAATGCCGCGCCGCCCAAGGTCGCGCCCGCCAGCACGCGGATTTCCTCGCCCCGCGACCTGATATAGGCGTTCAGCGCCGGATTCGGCCCGACATAGGTGAGGTCAATTGAGCCCGCGAAGATGGCCTCCATCGCGCTCGGCCCGGCGCTGAACGGGAACCACTGGATGGTGACGTCCGGCCCGAGCCGTGACTCAAACCAGCCGTTGTTCCCGCGCGTGCCGTGACTGCCGATGATGCCCTGGGCGTGCGTGATGTTGGGAAAATAGCCGACGCGCAGCGTGATTCGCTCTGCTCTCGCCACGGTGCACCCAAACATGGCGGCGGCCATGACAAGGAATACCGGAAGGTAGCGCGCTGGCCTCATATGGCGTAGTCCCCCAAAAGCTGGTGAATGACGCCCTCAGCCGGACTGGTGCCGGCGCGCGAGCGTTGCCTGCGGCCCTTGGCGCGAGCCGCGGAGGCGACCGGCGGGGTGCTGTAAGGCAGGGGCTTGCCGCTGGTGAGCAGCTTGCGGGTGGTCACATCGACAACGTCGGCGAGCGTGTAGCGGTCAAGGATGGCGGCGATGGCGTTGCGCACGTCCAGCATCAGCATCCGCAGCCCGCAGTGGGCCTCGTCCGGGCAGTTGCACGGCGCATAGGCGCTCTGGCTGACGCAGCCGATCGGGGCCAGCGGGCCGTCAACCAGGCGGACAATCGCGCCGATGTAGATCTGGCTGGATGCCTTGGCGAGCCGGTAGCCGCCAAGCTTGCCTCGCTCGCTCTCCACGAAACCGGCCTCGCGCAGCTGCTGCATCACTTGCTCCAGGAACTTGACCGGCAAGTCCTCGGCCTTGGCCAGCTCCGACACACGGACCAACGGCCGGCCCACCTTGGCGGCGATGCCAAGGTTGATCAGGGAGCGCAGGGCATATTCGCCGCGTTTGGATAGTTTCATAGCCGAGCCACGCAAACTACACTGCTTTAGTGGGAATTAAGGCAAGCGCTATTCCATTGTGTTACAGTATTCTATGACACCGCCCGGCAGCCCGGCTCGATTCTCAAATATTCAGGTTCTTCGCTACTTTCAGTGAATAGCCCATCCCCCCTGAAGTTGTGGAACCACTAATGAGTTTCGCCAACGGGCGAAACTTTCGAGTTCACCCTCCGGCTAATCGTCTCCGGGATTGGGTTTCGGGGAGTCCGCTGATCGCGGACCGGGAGAACAGCCTGCGATTAGCAGGCCCCCCAGCCAATCGGCGGCGACGATGAGTCGCCGCACACCTCCAAGGATTCATCCGTTGATGAATCCCATTAGTGGTAAGAACTCCGGGGCTTGGAGAACACAACCTTGGCCTTATCCATTGAAGCCGAACGATGCAGTTGGGAAATGTGGAAGCGAGCTTGCTCGCGACTTTTTGGGACGAGGTCGCGAACAAGCTCGCTCCCACAGTCAGGCACCGAAAGGTGAACGGAACCTCGATGGCAATGCAGGAGGGCTCCTATTATCACACAGCTGGTTATCTGTGGCGAAGGAGTCCTACTGCATCGTTCCGGTTGAAAACAGCTAGGAACCAATATTCAGCCTCAGGCCATCATGGGCCAGGGCCACCTTCGGGGCCAGTTTCCGGCTCCAGGGCTCGTGCTCGATGCCATGCGTGAGATGCGTGAGGTAGGTGACCGGGGCGCCGATCTCGGCGGCCGCCGCACAGGCTTCCTCGATGTTCATATGGGTCGGATGCGGCTCCACGCGCAACCCATCGAGACAGACCACGTCGGCTCCCGCCGCCAAGGCGACGGCCTCGCGGGGGATGCGTTTGCAGTCGGAGTAATACGCGAACTTCTTGCCCGATGATTTCTCCGTGAAGACGAGCCCGAGGGTATTGATGCCACCGTGCGGCAGCAGCGTCGAATGAATCGTGCCCTGCGGGAACTCCAGCACCGGCGGCATGATCACCAGCTTGAACGCCGCGTAACCCTTCGCCACGGGACGTTCGGCGATGGCGTAGGGAAACATGGCCAGCACGCGGCTCATCCCTTCGTCCGTGGTGTGAACCGGCAGCGCCGTGCCGCCGCGCAGGTCGCAGAAGCGCCGCAGGTCATCCATGCCGGTGATGTGGTCATTGTGCCCGTGCGTGAGGATGAAGACATCAATCTGCCGGATCCGCTCGCGCAGACACTGCAGCCGGAACTCCGGCGAGGCGTCCACCTGGATGTGCAGCCCGTCCATCACGACATGGATGCTCGCCCGCGTGCGCCGGTTGCGCGGGTCGGCCGAGGTGCAGACCGCGCAGTCACACGCGATCATCGGCACCCCCTGCGACGTGCCCGTGCCCATGAAGATGACTTCCATGAAGTGGCACCACGAAATACACCAAACACACGAAACGAAAGGCGAAACGCGGGACAGCTTCGGGCTACACGTTCTTCAGAAACCGCTGCACATTGTCATGGCTGCCAGCCAGCACCAACATGGCCATGCTGCCTTCCAGTTTAAATACAACCCGCGTGTCCCTCCCCGCCCTGAACTCAAAATAATTTTTCTTCAGCCGGCGGATCCCAAGCCCGCTGTGCAGGTGGGGCTGGCCAAATACTTCGCTCAGCAGCGCCACAGCTTGCGCCACTTGCGCTTGTCGCTCAGTTGGCAAAGCCCGCGCCTCCGCTCGGAAGCGCGCGGAGAATTCAACCCCTAATGGCGGCATGGAAGTCGCCCTTGTATTTTGTCATCCGCCCGGCTTGGCGGTCTCTTTTCAATTCGGCATCGGTTCGCTTCACAAAAGCATCCAGCTCCGCGTCGGTCACGCCATACTCGCGCTTGGCGTAATCGGAGTCCTCGGCAAACACGCGCACCGGGCGCAGGGCGATAACTTTGTCGCCGCACAGGATGCCGATGTCCTCGCCCGCCGAGGCTTTCTTCAGCCAATGAGTGAGGTTCGCGCGCGCTTTGGTCGGAGAGAGCGTCGTCATATCGTCGCAGTAAAGCTGTTATCGCGTATCAGGCAACCCAAACCTTTGGCCACGGATTGCACTGATGTGCGGCACGCCTGTCCAAAACAGCGTGAAAGAAAGTGGAGCCGCGCTGATGGAGGGGCGATGATTGCGGGTGATGAAAAACGAAACCACCGTCCACACCAGCGCGGCCGGCGCCCAGCCAAGATGCGCCAGCCTGTTCAGCCAAAT